>JBDHWW010000060.1:0-16050 GCA_039810425.1 Pseudobdellovibrionaceae bacterium
TTCAAAACCGCTCCCAGCACCTACGAAGTCGTCAAATCGCGAAAGTCATAACGCCAGGCATGTGGATATGGAGGAATAGGTATTTTATGTTTTTGGGCGCCAAAACGGAGCTGCCATTGGCTTGGCAAGCCCATCATGCGGCTGTTTGCTCCGCGATCAAACTGATAGAGACCTTTGGCCTCCAATGTGCGCCAGTGATAAGAATCCGCTTTCACTGTCAGAGGAGGATCAGCTGATATTTTTCCGGGAGCATCCCGGAAATAGAAATCCAGACCGAATGTTTCTCCCCAATAGCCACCACGCAAAAAAATGCCTGGAGCTTGGACAGTTGCGAACTGTAAATCCGGTGAGCCTGTCGTACTTTGATTGTAACTTTGGTAAGTCCAACCGGCACCGGCCCACAGGCGGAAGCGCTTTGCCGCCGCCGGTGGTTTGTTGCGCGAGATTTTCGTGTTGTTAATCCTGACCTCATTGATATTGTTTTTAGCGATTTTAACGTCGACGGAAATCATGAAAGTCTTTTGTGACTGTGCTGTGGCAATGACTTGAATCGGGATCTGTGCCAACCCCTGGGGTAACTCTAAGGCGATTTCAAAAAAGCCCTCAAAGTTAGAGCGAGTTTCGCGGCTGTCTATTTTTGCGTTGCTGGCACCAGTCACTTTGCTCATGATCGTGACGCTCTCGCCATCGACGTGAATGCGTGAATTCGCGGTGGTGCGTCCGCTGACGACAACGCGGGCACGATCAGGTGTGCGGCCCTTCTCTGTTTCTGGTGGATACCACTCGACTTCCGGAAGAAAGTTAGCAGCGATCAGCTTTGCTTGAGCGAAGCTGATCGAGTGCGGGCAGAGAGTTAGGAGTATTGTAAATAAAGCTATGGGTGTTTTCACCTCTTACCCATCGGTGCGACTTTATTCGAACTGAAGAGCAGTGTGGCAGCTTCCTGGACTTTCGGCTTAAGCTTGCGAAGATAAAAGGTCTAGTTCTGGACGCACTTACCTAAATATAGATCTATATAATTGTAGAGGTGCCGATAAAAAAGGGCAAAGTTGTTTTGTGGAAAGGACCGTATGGGGAGTAGTCCGTCACTCAATACGCGGAATCAAGAACCTGCAAAGTTGCCTCAGCGTCTAGCGCTGATCATGGCTATTATAGCATTCGCGCTTTTCGGTGGCGGCTACTATTTGAACCAACGCTTTCTTCTAGAAGAAGCAAACACATTCGTGACCCGGCATCCAGTGCCTGGACAAATAGTTTGGGTTTCAGGCCAAGAACTTTTCCGCTTCGAGTGGACTGGCTACGCCGTTGAAGGCGATCTTTTAGAGGTTGCCCGTGATCCAGAGTTCCGCGACTTGGTTATGGAAACCCCCGCACCGCGTTCGCCGTTGCCGACGGATAAATTGCCAGGCGAAGGGGACTACTACTATCGGATTGTCCGCAGGTCTGAAGATCAAGCCCTCGAGATTTTAAAACCAGTTCATTTTGCTCTGGTCGCAAAGACGGCACCCGAAATAATTTATCCGTTTGGCAATATGAACACCAAAGAAGACAAAGCAATACGCTTTTATTGGCAGGCTAAACATGGCGTTACCAAGTATCGATTCCAAATGGCTTTTGATAAGTCATTTGAACAAATAATGAGTGACTTTGTGGTCCATGAGACACAAACGACGCCTCAAAACATCCCTGTGGGCGATTTTTATTGGCGGGTGCGCGCTGAAAACGACGAAAAAACCTTTACTCAGTGGACAGAGCCGCGTCGTTTAACGGTGGAAAGAGCAGAAAACTTAGCGTCAAATGCGCTGCCTTCAAGTCCACCTTCAGCGGAGTTGGAAAAATCTGAGAAGCCAGAGTTGAAGGCTCTGCAAGTGCCATCTATTGGTAAACCCAATCAAAACCTGCTTCTGCGTTTTAAAAAGGGTGGTAAGAGGGGGCTGGCATCAGATAGCAACTCTTTGAGCAATCCGCCGTCTTTAGAGTGGGGCCAGGTTGAGGGTGCCCAAGCCTACGAAGTACAGGTTTCAAACAAAGCAGACTTTTCAAAGATAGAGTGGAGCCGTAAACTTGCTACAAACCAAGCGACTTGGGATGCCGCAAGACCGGGGCGTGGTTATTGGCTTGTGCGCGCAATTGGCGTGGAATCGGTAAAGAGCGAGTATTCAGCGGCAGGGACTTTAGAGATGAGAGTGCCGGCTCCAACTCTTAAAAAGAAGATGACTCATCAGGTGAAAACAAAAACGCGCGCAGAATATGCGGCGGCGACCTCAGTACCCGTCACTTGGGATCGAGTTCCGGGCGCGATCGCCTACAAAGTTCTTGTTGCTGAAAATAAAAACTTTTCTCCGAGTAAAATCGATATGAAGGTGGACCGTAACTCGGCAAAGGTGCCTTTGGTTGAGGGTGGCCAATACTACGTGAAAGTCGCTGCCGTCTGAAGTGACGGAGAACAAGTCAGCGAGTTTTCTAAAGCCTCGACTCTGAAATTTAGCAAGCGAGCACCGGCCGCTGCGATGTCAACATCAAAGTCCTCGCAATCGGCTTCAGTGACAAGGAAGCCGAAGCCGACTCCGGAAGCGCGTGTTGTGGAAGCTCTGCCGGCCTCGAAGAACGATTTTCCGGCGCCTCAGCCAAAGCTGCCGCCAAACGGGGTGTCGTTGGTTTCACTTAACGGAACCCAGGATCCGGTCGTATTTAAGTGGGGCGTGATTGAAACAGCCGAAACCTATCGTCTTGAAATTGCCGGGGATGAGGGCTTTAAAGAGATCGTCTATACGACCAGCGTTCGTGAAAATCAGCTGGTGGTCACGACCCTTCTTCCGAAGGGAAGAAACTACTGGCGTGTCCGTGCGGAAAAGGGAACCAGTAAATCCGCCTGGTCCCCTGTGTTCACAATCGAAAAATAAAATTAGTTAGCCTTTAAGAAGTGAAAACGCCTTTGCATTAGTACAGTTCGTGGGACAGTGGCCTTCGCGGAGCCCGGAAGTAGGTGCGCGGAGAAAGCTCCAGCATATCCGAAATCTTCGTCATGTAGACACAGGCATAACGATCGAGCTGGTATGCGAAATAGCTCTCTTCATTGCCGGCCCTCATCAACTGGCCCCAATGATCGTTGTAGAGCGCCTGCTGCTTTTTGATGTGCTGGCTAATCTGCGCATCGATTTCCGAAATCGTTTTTTGCAAACCTTCGATCGCTGTTTCCTTCACATCCGCATGTTTTTCGATTTTCTTTGTCATCATCTCCGTGAGGTCATCTTCGAGGGGCTCTTTCTTGCGCATCAGGGCTTCGATTTCCTGATTCGTCGGTTCGGCCTCTTTGTTGTTGGCGATTTCTTCAGCCAACTCTTCGATCACCATCGCGGTTCTCCAGTTGCAGTCCTTTTTCAAACGAAGGATGTCACCATAGATATGATCACCGATGTAAAGAATGTCATCACCGGCAAGACCGAGGTCTTCAGTGAATTTCTTCGCATTACCGCCTTGGTAGATGCCCGGACCGAATTTATTGTTCAGGTTCGTCATCGTACCGTCGGCCGGATTGACCACGAGGAATTTTTGATCTTCGTAGAAGAATTTTGGTTTTGAAGCCAAAGTCACTACTACTTCAAAAAGATCATGCCAAGTCTTGCCGTCTTTCATGAACGGATTAATAGCATAATCCAAAAGTAGTTTTGAGTAATGGAAGTCGGAGTTCGTCAAAACGAAAATCTTCTTTCCATGCTTCAAAAACTTTTCAAGACCGCGCACCACGGACTCATCTTTGATGATGTAGTGGGCAAGATTCTTTTTAACTTCGTCTTTTAAGCTGCCGTCACGGTGAGCTTCATCCAAAGCATCTAAAACGTCATCGGCAATCTGAGCGTACTCAGGATAGGTGTTGGCCTTATCGTTATCTTTCAGATCCACAATCTGGGCGAACAAAACGGCGAGCGAAATAGAGAATGAGGTATCAATCGCCATGTAGTTAGGGTTTGATAAATCAATGTACGTGCTTTTGTAGAGCTTCTGATGAATTTTGAAATCCAGCGGCTTCATGCCATGATAGCTCGCCCGAATCGCGGTGTAGCGGTTCAATTTAAGCAAATTGCCTTTTTGGCGGTCAATGACCAGGCCGCGAATCGCGAACTTGTAGTCGAAGAGAAGCTTGCGCAAAGCCTCAGGATAGCTCTTCCCGCGGATGAGCTTGTCGATCATAGTTGTGTGAGAAAGTCTTTCGAAGTTTTCACTGTTGTAGCGAACCAGCGTGTGGTCCATATCGAATCCGATGTAACGGATTCTTTTGAGGTTGAGCGTTCGGTTTACGTAGACTTTCCCAGTCATAGAAGAAAAAATCCTTTTCTTGTGCGAAATTATTTTTTGGTAGGCAGTTGCAACTCATTCCAGAGGAGCATACCACCTTGGAGATTGAACACACTTTGGAAGCCATTCATCAAAGCAAAAGCGGTGGCGCGGGCAGAGCGACCCCCGCTGCGGCAGACAAACACGACCGTTTTGTCTTTTGGAACTTTATCGAGTTTATCCGGCAAGGTGTCGAGGACCATCAGTTCTGAGTTGGCGATATGGCCGAGTTCACCCGTGTATTCATCAAGCTGGCGGACATCAATTAGTGTTACTTCATTTACTTTATCTTTCAGCTCCTGGGGGCCGATATCAAACACACCTTCATAATGTGGGTTTTTAGTTTTCGAAGTGAATTGAATGTATTTCGTTCCAGGATTCATTACGGCCTCTAGCTCCCGCGTTATAGTCAAGAGAGCCATCTTATCGTAGTATGACAGGCCTAGCAAGGAAAGTCATGGATATCGCCCTCTCATCAGAACAAGAACACGCTCTAGAAATTCTCCGCTCCGGGGAGAACGTTTTCCTTACTGGCGGCGCCGGAAGCGGTAAAAGCTATTTGATTCGCCATTTTATGGACGAGCTCGATCTAAAACAGACCCCTGTTTTAGCCTCCACAGGCGCTGCTGCAGTGCTTTTAGGGGGACGAACCTTTCACAGTTTTTTTGGCCTAGGCATCATGGAGGGCGGTACCGACGCCACTTATGAGCGCTGTTGCAAAGACCATCGTCTTTTAAATCGACTTAAAAAAGTTGAGGGTGTAGTCATCGACGAAATTTCGATGATTCCAGGCGCTGCGTTGATGATTGCCGAAGCACTGGCGCAAAAAGCGCGAGATTCAAAACTGCCTTGGGGCGGAATGCGGGTCATTAGTGTCGGCGATTTCGCGCAGCTTCCGCCGGTGACCCGCGCGGGGCCACGCGACTGGGCCTTTTTGAATGAAGTCTGGCAGCGCAGTGGTTTTCAAATTTGCCAGCTTTCGCACAACCAACGTGTGCAAGATAATCATTTTCTGGACGTGCTTGCCGACGTTCGTTATGGCAAAGTGACCCAAAGGGTTTTTGATTTTTTATCTGAGCATGTCCAACCCCATGATGAAGAAGCGTCAGGCACGCGTCTTTTTGGTCGTCGCGATATGTCCGAGAACTTTAATAAGAAAAAACTTTCTGAGATTAACGAAGTCGAAGTCACGATTGATGCGATTTATATTGGTTCAGAAAAGCACATCGGGACCCTCATCAAGGTGGCGCCGGTTCCGCAAAAGCTTACTTTAAAAATCGGCTGCAAAGTTATTTTCTTACAAAACGATCCGCAAAAACGTTGGATCAATGGTACGCGGGGGACCGTGACAAAAATCGAAGTCGATAAAATCACCGTCAAAAAAGAACCGGGACGCGAAGTCAGCGTTGATAAGTCTTCCTTCAGCCTGTTGGACGCTGAAGGGAATGTGACAGCGACCGCGATTCAATTCCCCTTAGCGCTGGCTTATGCGACAACGATTCATAAAAGTCAGGGGGCGACACTGGATGAGCTATGGTGTGACCTTCGGTCTTTATGGGAGCCAGGCCAAGCTTATGTAGCTTTGAGCCGCCTAAAAACCTCAGAGGGCTTGAAGCTGGTAGGTTGGAATCCACGATCAATCATCGTAGACCCCAAGGTTTTAGAGTTCTATCAGGGGATTTAAGGATTTTTAGCGTTCGGAGGGCAAAAATTCCGTAGGAGGTTTTGCGGCTGATCGGGGTCTCCCCCGCCAGAAAAAGTCTCCTGCCTCAGTCTGGATTTTTCTGAATATTAAAATAAAAAACGGAAAGAAGACTTCACGTTCGTGTACTTATTTGCCTATAATGAACCGGTGACTACAAAGAATGTTTATTTGATGACCGCGATCGTGGTGTGTGGGCTTTGTTTGGGTTGGGGAGGATCTTTTCTTTTCCAATTTAATGACGATGCAATTAAAAACCCTGTGGCTGCGGCTCCGCCGCCGCCAAATATTTTACCTTCTCTCGAAGAGCTTTATCCTTACGAGATTCCGCCGAAGTCCACCTTGGGGAGCATCCTGGGTGAAATGGATATTAGTTCTCAAGTGATTCATCAAATCGTTCAAGCGGCAAAACCTGTCAGTGATCTCGGTCGCATTAAGCCGGGCACACGCTTTCAGTTGTTCTATAAAAACCCAAAAGATGAAACTTCCGAAGTGACGGGAATCAAGTTCCATTTCTCGCCGACGGAAATGTTGGAAGTGCATAAATTGAACGAGCAATGGACTGCACGGCGGATCACTGAAAAAGTTGAAATCAAAGTCGTCACGTTCGCGGGTGTGGTGAAAAGTTCTTTATGGGGCTCTGCGAGCGAAGCAAAGATGGATCCAAACTTGATTGCGGACCTTGCCGAGGTGTTTGCCTGGCAGATGGACTTTTCGCGCGAAGTCCAAGCCGATGATCGTTGGAGACTTTCAGTTGAGCAGAAGTTCGTCAAAGGCCAACCTGTGGGCTGGGGCTCTATCCTGGCAGCTGAATACGAAAATGAAAATCAAAAACTCGTAGGTATTCTTTATCACACCAGCGATACGGAGTCTGGATACTATTCTCCAGATGGTCAGAGCCTGCGGCGCATGTTCTTAAAGAGCCCGATCCGTTACGGTCGCATCTCATCCAGATTCAGCACGAAACGCTTTCATCCGATTTTGCAATACAATCGCCCGCACCTGGGTGTTGATTTCGCCGCACCTGTCGGAACTCCAGTCCGGGCCGTGGGGGATGGAGTGATTGCCGAAGCCGCCGTTCGCGGTGGCGCAGGAAAAATGATCCGTATCCGCCATAATTCAGAATACGCAACCGCCTACAAGCACCTCAGCGGTTTTGCGAAAGGCATTCACAGTGGCACTCGTGTTCAGCAAGGTCAGATCATTGGATATTCCGGCAACACGGGCCTTTCAACGGGGCCGCATTTGCACTTTGAATTTTTCCAAGGGGGCCGTTACATTGATCCGCTGGGCAAGAAGTTTCCATCTGCGGAACCAATTTCGCAAGATCACCTCGCGCAGTTTAAGACGGAAGTGACAACCATGATGGCGTCACTCCCAAATTGGGACGGCGATAAGTTTGGCCGTAGCGGCGGTCTTCCGCCGCTGCAAACCCAGCCGTCAGGAATGTAAGTCTTATTCGAGAGTTTGTGGTTCAACGGACTGTTGTTCCACAGGCTGTTGGTTATGCCAGTCACGATGGTGGCTTCTCACGCAACGATAGCGGACAACCACGAACCGGCCGATACGAATACGATCGGCTTCCAAGCGATAGCCGCGTGGACAGTTGCGACGAGAGCGCCTCATCATATCCACTTCGCCCTGGGTAGAGTTCTCAGTAATCACCTTCGCGTCGACATCTTGTAAGTCTTTCGAAGTGATTCCGAGATCCGTTAATACCTTTGGCAGCGGAGCTTCTTCCGCATTCATTTCCGCGGCCAACACTGGCGTAGAGCCAACGATCAATGATGCTAAAACTAGGGTTACAAATTTTCTCATGGATTCCTCCTGTTAGGGTCCAGGGGAGATTATGAGAACAGGCCGTGAACGCCTTATGATAAAGCCTTGAAAAGGCCGCGAAGTGCGAGTAGTTTTGCGGCCATGAAACTGTTCCCAGGGCAAGCCATGAAAATGGCGATACAAGAAGCGTACAAAGGAGCGACACAGGTCAGCCCGAATCCTCTTGTCGGAGCGGTGGTTTTGAGTGCTGAAGGAAACATATTGGCAAGTGGTCACCATGAATTTTATGGCGGGCCACACGCGGAAGTGAACGCTCTGAAAAATCTTTCCGTCGAACAGCTTCGCGGTGCCACGGTTTATGTCACGCTCGAGCCTTGTGCGCATGAAGGAAAAACCCCTTCCTGCGCGAAGATGATGGCCGGCCTTCCAATCAAGAAAGTTGTATTTGGTCTTGTTGATCCAAACCCGCTTGTTGCCGGTCAGGGGGCTGCCATCTTGCAGGCGGCCGGAATCCAGACCGAAGTTTTCTCAGAAACACATCCTGCATTTAGAAATGAACTTGAAGAGGTCTGCGAAGCTTTTCTTTGGAACTTTCGTGAGAAAAAAGTTTTTGTTTCTCTGAAGATCGCCCAGAGCCTTGACGGGCAAGTGGGACTTAAAACCGGCGAAAGCAGGTGGATCACAAATGAAAAATCGCGGGAATATGTTCACTATCTCCGGGCCTGCCATGATGCGACTCTGGTCGGACGGGGAACGGTTCAACAAGACAACCCGTCTTTAAATATTCGGCATCCTGAAATTCAAAAAAATAACCGGGTGGTGGTGATTGATCCCAGCGCGACTTTGCTCCAAGAAGCGTCGCAATTGCAGATTACGCGTTTGCATAAACCAGAAAATATTTTTTGGTGTGTGAGTGTCGTGAAAAACTCCTCTGGGGACCTGCCTTTTGCCAAGATCGTGAGGGTTCGGGAAAATACCGATGGTACATTGAACCTCGAAGATCTTTTGCAGAAACTTTGGAGTGCTGGAATTCGCTCAGTGATGGTTGAAGGTGGACCGCAGACGGCGGCGAACTTTTTGAAAGCCGGTTTAGTGAATAGACTTTATATTTTCACCGCTCCGGTCGTGGTGGGGGCCGAAGGAGGCCGCTCGTGGACTGAGGGAATCAGCATTAGCGAAATGCGTGAGCGTCTTCAGGTGAAAAACCCCCAAACACGGTCATTTGGGTCTGACATGCTGACGACTGGACGTTTGACCTGAATTTTTTACAGGACGCAAGTCCATACGCTGAAGGTCATTTGTCGGAAAGCAGCGATCTTGTTTAACCCGAGAACCTCTATATTCGTTTAAAACCGGACAATGCATTGCATTCATTTCTGGCCCTTACCTGCCGTAGGCGCCGGGAAGCGACTCTGTTATAATGACTGGAAGGTGAGCATTCACCTTTTTTAGGAGTTTCTAAGTAGAATTATGAGCGACGACGGCAGTAGATCGATAGTTAAAAATTTAAAGAATGAATGGGCTCTCTTCTGGGAGAGTATCGCGGGCGAAGATCAGGAAGACAGCGCCTTTGAAACAGGGAAGTTACAAGTTCTGAGCCTTGACCAACTTCACGAAATCATTAAAGCCCTTAGCCATGACCGCAGGCGTTTGAACCAAAAGTTAGAGTCTTTGAATAAGGAACTCGAACTCAATGGGGCCAAACTCGAAAGCATTCGTCTGGTCGGTGGGCAAGACGGCGAGACCCTCAAACGTATTAACGAGTTAAGCGATATCGGCCAGGTCCTGAGTGAACAACTCAGCAAACTCGACGAAAAGATTAAATGGACTCGACTTCGCCAGGAAGAATTTCTCGCAAGCCAATAAATCCAGCTAGAAAAATTTATCCCTCACGCTCCACACACAAGACTGGACGATGCTCCAGGCTTGTGTGTTCCAGGCCAGCGGGTGGTGCGCAAAATTATTATTTTTTGTCCAGCCAGACTCCAGTTCCCATCCGGGAAAGCCGTTAGACATGATAGCGGTCATTGTGACTGCGTTTAGCAATTAATGGAGTTGGCTGAGATGTCATTCAATTATCATAAAAATAAAGAAGGACATTCTAACGACAGTTTTTGGACGTCGTACTCGGATCTATTTTTGGGTCTTAGTACGATCTTCTTGCTGTTGTATGTAATCTCAAGTCTTCGTACCAGCACTGATGCCATCCGTTCGCAGGTTGAGAGCCAGAAACTTTCCATGGAAGTGGAAGAGTTGAAAGGTCAGCTCAAAATGTATGAGAACGTAAAAAACGAGTACATGAACAATGCGGCGAAAGACGAAGTTCAAGAGTACCAAGAGTTGATGGATAAACTCACGCTGCTGCAAGAGGACGCGAAAACCGAGAAGGACAAACTCATCGAGCAAGCTTTGGCTAACGATGGAAAGGTCAAAGCTCTTAATAAGTACCAGCAGATGGTACGTAACGTGATGAATGCCAATAAGATGGCGAAGTCTAAGATCGTGAATCGTGATGACTTGATTAAAGATCAGGATGAAGAGATCGAAGTTAAAAAGGGCGAAATTACGGACCTGCAAAAAGACGTTCAGCAAAAGAAAGCACTCATTGCTGATGGCGAAAGAAAGATCGACGAAGCGAACAACTACTTGAAGTCTAAGCAAGCGGAGCTGAAGCAGGCTCTTCGGACAAACAAGATCACTCGTGAGCGTTACAATGCGCGTATAGCCCAGGTTAAAGCGGAAAATGACAGACGCGTGAATCAGTTGGCTTTGGCGAATGAAAAATATAACGAGCAATTGGAAGCAGTTGCTGGTCAGTTGAAGCAAGCAAACGCACAAATCGCTCAAACGAACGAGCAGTTGAATCAGACAAACACCGCGTTGACGAACACCCAAGGACAATTGGCCGCGACCCAGGGTTTGTTGGATAAAAAAGAAGGCGAGATCAAAGGTCTCTACGGTTCATTGCAAAAGCAAGCTGCTGATGGCCAAGCTAAAATGGCGCAAATGCAGGCGGGTTACGCAGCGGAGAAAGCCCGTGAAAAAGCGGCCTTTGATGCTGAGTTAGGCCGTAATAAAGCGATGGGCGCAGCGGAACGTTCTCGCCGTGAGGGCGAATTCAAAGCGGCAATGGCGGCCAAAGACAAAGAGTACGGTGGCAAGATGGCGGCTTTGGGTGGTCAACTAAAAAACACCGAAGGTCAGTTGGCAAAAGCTCGGGCCGAGCTTGAGGCGCGCCGGGCTGTTGCGGATGAGGTGAAAAAAGGTTTTGCGAAGGCGGGAATCAAGGCGGATATCGACATGGAGACGGGCGATGTTGTTCTTGATTTCGGCCAAGCCTATTTTGACAGCGACTCGGATCATTTGAAGAGCGAGATGAAGAACGTGCTCGAGAAGGCGATGCCAATCTATTCGAAGTCATTGTTCGGAAATCCAAAGCTTTCAGACAAGATCACCGCGGTTGAGATCGTGGGCTTCGCTTCTCCTACATACAAGGGGCGGTTCATCGATCCTAAGAGCCAGAAGCCTGAGGATAAACAGGCGATTAAGTACAACATGGATTTGAGTTATCGCCGTGCGAACGCGATTTTCGGATACGTTCTCGATGATAACAACGTTCGTTTTGAGCATCAAAAGGAACTTGTGGGATTAATGAAGGTTTCCGGTCGTTCCTTCTTGGAAGTGATGAACGTGAATACCAGAAATGTCGCCAATGCCAATGAGTTCTGTAGGCAGAACGATTGCAAAAAGGCGCAAAGAGTTATCATCAGATTTAATGTGGATCAAAAGAAATAAAAGAGGTGTGTGGTGTTAGACGGAAAAACTATCGCAGAATATTTTATATTATGTCTGCCATATGTAATGGCGAGCATCTTCGTGATCGGCATATTCTTCCGCGCAATGGTCTACTATACGGTTCGCCGTCATGAGTGGTTCGCGCGTGAGTTTGAAAAACGCGTGAATCGTTTCATGGAGACTGAAACTCCGGGAAAAGCACACGATGTTTCATTTTACGTTCTTTCTAAAAGAATGCTCGAACGCACTTACTACGAAGTATTCGAGATTCGGGATCGCATGAAGCGCAGAAAGCCAGATGCCGTTATGAGCTGGAGCGATCGTTTGTTCCTTATCAAACAAGGTTGCGCTTGGCTGGTAAAAGATATCTTGAAACAAGTGAAGTTCTTGAAGTGGACTGAAGAGACGCCAAAACTATTGAACATTACCAAAGCGACTTTCCACCACAACCCTTGCTTCAACCGTGTGTTTGGCGTCATTCCAATGCAAGGTTTGAACGATATTATTTCTATTTTGCCGGGTCTTTTCGTTGTTGCCGGTATCTTGGGTACTTTCATCGGTATCGCGACAGGCCTTGGTGACCTGGGAGGTATGAATCTTCAGGACTTGGAAGCAACTAAGAACATCATGGATAAATTCCTCCATGAGATCTCTTTTGCGATGAAGTCTTCTATCGTGGGTATCATATTTTCGCTTGCGAGTCATATTCTGAACACGATGATGTCACCGGAAAGAGCTTACGTTTCTATGATTGATCGTTTTGAAAGCTCGATGGACCTTCTATGGTACCGCAGCGACAACAATACTTATCCTTCTGATGAGCGTCCATTCGACGAACACAAGGATGCAGTAGAAGCTCTTGCTGAGGATGCCTTGAATAAAGAAATCAGCAAAGGTCAAAGAACGCGTGAGATGCTTGAGGTGCGTAAGCCAAAAGCTTCGTAATTGGGAAAGTTAAGAGATGTTAAAGACGTACTGCAAATATACAGTCACGGTCCATAGAAAGGACCAGGTAATGACCAAGGTCGTGAACGAAGACTCGTTCACGATTGGTCGTTCTATGGACTGTACGATTGCTTTACAAGAAGACAGTATCAGCCGTGTTCACATTGTGGTGAACCGCCGCCAGGAACAGATCTGGATCGAGGACAAGGGGTCTTCGAATGGTACTTTCGTCAATAACGTCCGTATCGCCCAAAACAGTCTTGTGAATGTTGTGGCGAATGATCGTATCCGCGTCGGTAAATCCGACTACGTTTTAAGTATCTCACTTGAAATTGAAGAGCGCGATGATAATGCTGCATCGGCCATTGCCGCTGAGGCAACGGACCTTTTGAAAGCTCCAGTAGCCCCGCAACAAAAAGCGCAGCAACCATCGTCGGCGTTTAATCCCGCGCCCTTTCAAACGATTTTGATGCCAAAAGATAAAACGGCGGCGCCACAAACGCAGCGCCCCTCTCAGGCAAATAGTCAAAACAACGCGGATCAGAATCCGCCGGCAGCGTCGAAAGAGGAAATGCGCCGCGAGATTCGCTCAACCTCAGCGCGTGAAGAGAATCCGGCAAATAACTACAGCAGTTCTTCGGCGCAATTTGAAGGGGAAAGAATCCTTCATGATGCTCATAAGAAAGCCGCGCAAATAATCTATGACGGTGAAGTGCAGGCCGAAAAACGCGCGCAAAACATCTATATGGAAGCTCGCGAGCGCCAATCGCAAGCGGATTCTTACTATCAGAAAAAGGTCTCGGAGGCGCACAGACACGCTGATGAAATCATTGTGAATTTTCAGAAGCAAGGTGAGGAACTACTGGTTCAAGCTCGCCAGTTTGCTCAGGAAATGCGCGATGAAGTTGATGTGTTTTCGCGGAAGCTTCGTGATGACGCCCATGTCGATGCCGAGGGCATCACTGACGAAGCCCGTAAAGAAGCGGAGCTTATTAAGCACGATGCTTATGAAAAAGCTCTAACGAAGGCCGAAATTGAAGCGGAGGATCTCGTTGTCAGTGCAAAGGCCGAATCCCAGGATATTTTGACGTCCGCCCAGCAGCAGGCCGAAGAAATGCTCGCGAAAGTTCGTAGTGAGATGGAAAACGAGCTTAAAGACTTGAAAGAGGCCCTTGAAGATAAGCAGAAACAAATCCAGCTCTTCAAGAAAGAAATGGAAGAACTGCAAGTGAAAGCTCTCGGCGACCAGGAGGAAGCGGAAATCAAGCTTTCTGAAGTCAAAGAAGAGCATGAGAAATTCAAAGGTGAAGTCGAGTCCATGCAGAGAACACTGGGGGCTTCCCGTATTGAAGAGGAAGGTCTTCAAGATAAGATTCGTGATCAGAAAAAGGCGGCAGCGGATCTGGAGCATCAAATCGGTGTTCTTTATGGGGACAGCAAGACTCTGGAAAGAAAGAACAAAGAATTACAGGAGTTGATCGGCCACAAAACACTCGACATCCAAGCGGCCGAAGACCAAAAGCGTATCATGGAAAATGAGCTGGTGGTTCATAAGTCCCAGATCAAAGATCGCCTGGAGCGCGACAAAACCCAGTTGATTAAGGAATCCGAACAAAGCCTGCACGATGCGCAGCTTGAAATGAGCAAGCGTTTGCAGAAGCTTGAGCAAGAGATGATCGAAGAAATCATGGGCCGTAAAGAGTCCATCGTGAAAGACATTATCATTGTGATCGAAACCCGTATTGCACGGGTTCTTGAGCCGGCGAAATGGGACCAAGTTTCAAGCCAAATCTTCGACGGGATCTCTGAGACTCTCGAAGGGAAAGCTGTGTCCTTTACCGAGAGCACGAAGCAGCCGAAGCAATCGGCTTCTTTGGCGAGAAAGAAGAAGAAGGAAAACATCCGCTGGATGGCTGTGGGCATTACCGCAGGTATCATGGTTTCTTTCCTTGGTTTACAAACGTATAACCGCATGACAAAGGATAAAAATCCTATGCGCACGTTGGCGGCAGAGGAAAGCCGCCGCCGTCAAGAGGATCTTGAGCGGCGTAAGTTTAACCCGGCTCAGGTTCGTGATGTGAAAGACACGTATACCGACGCGGTTATATATACATCGGGCTACGTGGCGGCTTATCAGGATCCGGAGTATCAGCAAAAACTCTACAAAGCGGCTTCTACATACCTTTTGAAAACATGGCGCGTGGATGAGGACAAATCGATTCAGGTTCTGTCCATGTCGAGTGCTTTGATCAAAGAGCTGAGTGACAAGAAACAAAATATCCATCCAGACTATGTCAAGGATGGCGTCCTGAAGATGCGTGGTCTTGAGAAGGAAAGCCTTGAGCGTATGAAAGCCGTACTGGGTTCTGAGGTTCGCCTCGAGTCTTACCGCCGTTTTGAGAAGCGTTTCTTCGAAACAGAAATCCTCAAGAAATAGTTCACATCGTCCAATCTTTGAATAGGCCTGTCCTTCTTCAAGGGCTACTCAAACTGCGCGGGTAGTTTCGAAGTCGTTGCGACGGAGTGCCTCTAAAAAATTAATTGAAGTGATCTTATCCATTTTGTTTGGCACAAATATCCAATGAGGTTTTTAATTTCAATCCTTGTGTGCTTTGCGCCGCTCTTCGTTTTGGCGAAGGAGAAGATCACGGTCGTCACTCAGTCCATCCCGCTGATGGTGGAGAGTGAGAATAAAGGTGTCTTTATCGACATCCTTCGCAAGTTCTTTGAGAAAACCGGTGTCGAAGTTGAAATCATGTTGCTTCCGCGCAATCGGGCTTTTGATTACTTTCGTAATAAAAAAGCTCTCATTTTGCTCCCCGGCGTGGGGCCAGAGCCGCTCGGGGATGCCTATTTGAAGACCGTGAACTTCTATGAAAAACGTGACTACCTCTTTTATCGTAAAGGCGATCATTACTCGTCAATACAATCCCTGAAAGGAAAAACCGTGGGGATTACAAACGGATACCCGTATGCCCCGGAAATTCTTGAAACCGAAGGTGTGCATTTCGAGGCCGCACCGAGTGATGAAATGAATTTCAAGAAGCTCAGAAAGAATCGCATAGATGCCTTTCTGGCGGAAGAGTTCTCGGGGTTAACGGCTCTTAAGGAAAGCGGTGCTGAAGGAATCGTTTACGACAAAGAAAAGCCACTTTCGAAACTGCCGGTCTACATAGCGGTCCGTGACAGTGAAGAAGGCAGGAAATGGCATCGTTTTCTGAATGAGAAGCTTAAGGAAATGAATAAGAATGCGCCGTTGATGGACCTCGTGCGCGCCCGGTTTAGCCCCTAAAAACTGGCCTGCAAGCTTCTGCCAGCAACATTTAAAAACTGATCCCTTACGCTGTTGATATGAAGTCCCAAGCACGGCGGATCTGCCTCCATGCGATGGGCAGGCGCTCGGGCTTAGGCGCTAATCTATGTCTGCTTGATTAAAACCAAGTTATGATAAAGCACATAAAGTGCAATGTGCAGATCAAGCCTCTCAGGCTTCT
>JBDHWW010000061.1:0-15942 GCA_039810425.1 Pseudobdellovibrionaceae bacterium
GGGACAGCGAGTTTGGTCTGGCGATATTCGACAACGTCTCGAATGTTTGGACAACTTACCGTGAATAATTTCACTTCGTCTTGGAGGCTGGCCGCAACTCAAAGGCTCGTTGATGAGTAGCCGCCTCTTCAGTACATTGACATAAAATAAATCACCATCCCAAAAACCTCTGTCTATACAAACGGCTTAGGGTGATTTTGTCAGGCGAAGTCATCTAATAGAACCTTTTATTCAGCAAGAGCAAAAAAATGCGGCTCTTCGTGGGGCCGCATAAAAAGTCAATCGTAGGTTTCATAGACAATATCGCCTTGAATTTTTCTGACATTTTCACGAGCTTCGCTTTCTAATTTTTCTTGGACCTTCGCAACCATCTCATTTGAAATGTTCAAGTCTTTCATTTTGTCGACAGTGCTCCCGATGCCATTTTGCTTGATCTCATCGGTGATTTTAGCCATCTTTTCTTTGTCAGCATCAGATCGTTTTTTTAACCATTCCTTTTTTTGGGCGCTCACGCTACCGTGACTGCATCTAGAAATTTTTGCGATCTCTCGAAACGAGAGGCCAGCTTCTAAAAGACTTTCTATGAGCATTGAATTTCTCTTTCGAGCGCGACCGATTTTAACACCTTTTGCTTTGGCATTTTTCATTCCGGCACGAACGCGTTCGCGAATAAGTTCGCGTTCGAGCTGGCTCAAACAACCAAGAATTGTGAAGAGAGCTAGTCCCATAGGGGAATCTGTGTCGATAGACTCACACAAGGAATGAAATCGGACTTTCCTTTCACGGAATTTTTCTAAAGCTTTTAAAAGATGAGTCGTGCTTCGTGCAAATCTTGAGAATTGAAAAACGACAACCTGACTGCAAAGTCCGGCTTCAACTTTTTCCATCATACGATTTAAAGCAGGCCTACTTTCTTTGGCACCGGAAATACCATGATCCGTGAAAGTTTCAAAGTTTTTAATTCCGTTTTTTTCACACCACTCAGTCAATGCTCTTGTCTGACTTTCGGCGCCGCCGATTTGGTCCAGGGTGCTGACCCTGATATATAAAAAAACTGCTCGCGTGTCAGATGTTTGTATAAAGTTCTGCTGTTCAACCACGATTTTCTCTTTGGTAAATTGATTTAATGTTCATAACGTCACCTCCTCTGTTGTGGGTTTGTGGATGCTGTGACACTTGTTGCAAAATGGAGAACGATGTTCATGTCTGGATTATTTTTTTGAATGAAGCCCCTAATTTCTCAATGGAATTTTTAAATATTCCGCATCAACTGACCATATAGAATGGGTGGCGAATTTATGCCGCCACTGGCGGACTTCCGCCATCCACCTATTTTCACTAACTCATCAAATTGACTTCTAAATTTAAAAACAAGGGTGGCGGGCAATCGCCACCCCCATTTCGTCGGCATTTCCCAAACTCAAAATCACTTCATCATTTAATTCAACAACTTAAGTCTGTTGGCATCTCGTTTAAAAAGAGAGTGTCCAGTTTTGCTTCATAGATACCTCGAAAGCCGCAAGAAAATGCGGTCCTTAACTCAAAACAAAGGAGGTGCATCTATGAATGCAAACCAGAATAAAAACCAATCAAAGATTAAGACGGAATTTAATCCCTCTCTTATCCAACTAGAAAAAGCGAAACCTATATCGCTTTTTAAACGCATGAAGATGGCGTTCAGCCAGTCGGATTTAGACCTTCAAAGTTGGGAGCAGCTTGAATCCAAGCGTATGCGTCTGAATTCCTCTCGTGAAGAAGGGAATCACTAATGTCACGCACGTTAAAAGATAAAAATCCAAACTACCGCCGCGATGACGAACTGTTTTATCAAACTCGCAACGAGCCACAAATGAAGCGTCGTTTTTTAAATTTCAAAAAAACAGGGGCTCCGCATGACGGCGATCAGTGCCCAGAGTGTGGCGGACTTACTGATTTTCAAGGGGGTTATCTTACCTGCTGCGAATGTGGATGGACCGAAGACGTGGTTGAAATCTGCGACATGGAAAGATTTGCCGTATGAGTAAATCAACAGACTTTCCATTTAATAACGTCATTCCTATTCGTAAAACGGATCACTTCGGTGTTTACACAGGTGAAGTCAGTTCAAGTGGTGAAATCATTGAGGGAGAAAGTGTTGGTATCGCTTTTTTAAAAAACCGAAGTAAAAAATTTCGACTGAAACTTTTTGTATTTCCGAGCCACAACTACTTTATCGTGCCTGATGACAATGACGCTACCAAGTACATCGTTCTAAGCCTTGAGGAGTATCAACTTCCTACGGGTGAAATGCGCTCTCACTGGAACCGCATCGGTGAAGGAAGACTTGTTGGAAGTTTCATCGCACTTCGTATGCAGCTTATTTCTGGAAAACTCTATCTCTGTCTGTTTCCAGATAAAAACGATGCTTTGGAGGATTCCATTGCTTCTTAACCAATTTAACAAAGGAGGTGAACTTATGAATCGAAAATACAAAATAATTTTCTCCTGTATGCTAATAGCTGTAGCTTTTGCTATTCCTGAGCTTGCAAACGCAAGTGTTGAGTCTTCGCTTCTAGGAATGCAGACGAAGCTCACGCGCGTGATTCTTCCATCACTCTCTATCTGCGCCATTGCATGGGCCGCATTTTCAATGATGTCCGGTAATGACAAGTCAAAGACCCATCTTTGGTATGCCATTATCGCAACGATTGTAGGGTTTGGCGCGGAATCCATCGTTAATTTCATTTCGCAGACGGTGCGCTAATGAGTGACGATTCAATTTTGACCTCAACGGTCCCGCGCACACTTGAAACTAAAAATAAGATCTTAGGCCTTGAGCTTTCAGATGTGCTGGTTCTTTTATTAAATCTTTCAGCTCAGAACTTAATTTTTGGCTCAACAAGTTTTAAAATCCCAATGGTATTTGGAACAAGTTTAATTTTAGGCTTGGCGCTTTTCTTTTTTAAGCGCGGAAAGCCTGATCATTATCTTCAGCATGTTTTTGAGCACTTTGTCTCTCCAACAGTCTTTGCTGCAAACACAATTGATCGTGAATACCGAAGATTCAATAAGGGTGGTGGCAAGTGATTGAAGCTGCACTTTGCGAACAACTTCCGTTCTGGGAATTTGAACAAGATCCGATCCCACACACAATTTTATCGGACGGCTCCGTTTCAGCGGGAATTGAGCTTTTGCCAATCGATATTGAATGTTTTGATGAATCACGTATCAATCAACTAACCCTTCGACTTAGAGCCTTTGCGAACTCGCTTCCCGAAGGAACAACGGCGCAGTTTTTGGTTAAGGTGGAATCTGATGTCGAAGAGATTTTAAAGAAACACTGTGACCTTGTATCAACTGACAACGAATTTTTGCGCAGCCTTGATCAAAAGCGTTCCCAACGTTTGCAAGATCAGATTCAATCCGAAACGATCTTTCGCCCAAGATTGCTCTTTTTCTTAAGAACGGGCGGCGTCCAAAAACCAAGTTCATTTTCATTCGGTCAGGCGAAGAAATTCTCTGCTGAGTTCGAAAAGAACTATGAAGATCAACTGCAAACGTTAAGTCAGGCTCTTGCGAGTGCCTCAGGCATCCTATCATCACTCGGATTTAAAGCAGATCGCCTTGAACGAGATGATCTTATTCAAATTCTTTACAGCTATTTTAACCCAAAACGCTCGCATGACATCGAACAGCCTGTGGTTTCACCACGATTAACGGAGTTAGATGGGGCTTCACCTAGGTCACAGGTTGTTTTTGGAGATTTGGTTTTAGACCGCGAAGATTTTATTTTAGACCAGCGTCGCACACGCGTTTTAACTCTTAAAACCATGCCGGAGATGACATTTGGCGGAATGATGAGTTCATTTTTAGCTTTGCCGTTTAAGTACGAGCTTATTTTTTCGTTCCGAATTCAGGATCAGGCCAAAGAAATGAAGGCGCTTGAAAGTAAACGCCGCATGGCCCACTCGCTTTCAAGCACCACAAGTAACCGCGTGTCAGACTTAGAAAGTGAATCGCGTTTGTCACAGACAACAGATCTGATTCGTGAACTGATTGAAACAGGCCAGCGCATCTATCAAGCGGAAATGGTTTTGATTCTGCGTGAGTCAGCAACACTTGATGGTGAAAAGAAATTAAACCTTAAAACAAAAGAAGTTTTATCGCGCTTTAAAACCTTAAGTGGATCTGAGGGTATTCAGGAAACCGTTGGAGCCTGGAAGATCTTTAAATCAGATTTACCGCTGGCGCCAGTCAATCTTGTCCGCGCTAAGGCAATGAAAACAAATAATCTTGTTGATTTTCTACCACTTTATGGCGCAGCGACGGGCGACGAAATTCCCGTGTGTCTTACGAAAACACGCCTTGGGACTTTGTATTCCTATGATCCGTATTCAAACAGGCTATCGAACTACAATATCCTAACTACGGGATCTAGTGGTTCAGGTAAGAGTTTTGCGAATAACTTCTTAATGCTTCAACAAATTGCTCGCGGAAGCCGCCTTTATGTCATCGACATCGGCGGCTCGTATAAGAAAATGACAGAAGTCTTGAATGGTCAGTATTTTGAAATCAACTTAAGCGGTCAATATACAATTAATCCGTTTGAGCTATCTAATCCCGCTGAACCTCCAAGTGGCGATCGCCTTAAAGGTATGGTCAGCATTATTGAGCAGATGGTCGTAGATCAAGGCGAAAAACTAAGCCGATTTGACAGAGTACAACTCGAAACAGCTTTAACCTCAGTTTTTGAAAAGGCCCGCAGTGAAAATACGCAGCACTCACCGGTTTTATCAGATCTTGCAAAGCACTGCTTAAAAGATCCTGAAGAATCCCTAAGACGGATAGGAAAACTTCTTTTTCCCTGGGTTGGTGAAACTCCTTACGGAAAACTACTTGATGGGCATGGGAAAATTGCCGTTGATAAGTCCATTGTCGCTTTTGATTTGAAAGGACTTTCTCAGTATCCGGATCTTCAATCCGTGATGATTCTGATTTTAACGAATTTTATCTTAGAACAAGTTGAAACAGATCGCACGGTTCCAAAGCGGGTCTTGCTTGATGAGGTTTGGGAGCTTTTAAAAAGTCCTGCTGCTAGTTCTTTCATGGAGTATGCAGCTAGAACTTTTCGTAAAACAGGAAGCGGAATTACATTTATCACCCAAGGGGTTGAGGAAATTATCGCAAGTGGCATGGGCCCTGCGATCTTAAACAACACCGCAACTAAGCTTGTGATGCTGCAAAAAGGTGACACGAATATTCTTCGTGATGCTTTAAAGCTGAACTCCCAAGAACTTCGTTTGCTTCAAAGTCTCGAGCAGCGAAAGGGCCAATTCAGTGAAGGATTTCTGATGGAAGGAGAAAGTCGTCAGGTAATTCGTATTGAGCCTTCGCCTTTAGAGTATTGGATCTCCACGTCAGATGCCCGCGATAATCAGTTTTTAAATCGACTTCGCAATGAAGGGCATTCGTTAGAATCAGCTCTGATGAAAGCAGCAGAGGTAGCACCGTTTGGCGCCTCCTCTATGAAGGCGGTGGCTGCATGAGGAATAAAATCATCGGATTTTTTCTTTGTATGACGCTGACGGTATCCCCTAGGTCCGCGAAAGCGGACCTGTTCGGAGGCGATGTCGCGGTTTTAGTACAGATTCTGGCTCAGGCCATTCAAACGGTCACAACACTTAAGGGGGTACTTGAAAATGGCAAGGACACTCTGAATTTGATGCGTGATTTGAATGCGGGCATCAGAAGCGGGATTGATGTGATTCGCATCATCAATCCAAACTTCAATCCCGGCGTCTATGGAGACTTAAAAGACGCCAATCGAGTTTTAGCTGCAATTGAAGCCGTGTACGGTGTTACTCCAAAAGGAATGGACGAAGACTTGATGCGTTCACAGGATCAAAGTGTCGCTGAAGTTATTTCTATGAACCGAAATCTCTACGACTATGCCGATCAGGTGGACCGCGAGCGTGACAAAATCCTTTACCACGCCCAAGTAGTAAGTCCTCAAGGGGCTGGGAAACTTCAAAACCAAGCTCTCGGTGTTTTGATTGGTGTTACAACACAGCTCTTACGGACACAAAGTCAGATGCTTAAGATCATGGCGCAAAATATGGCCTATGATACGCGTAAAGAAAAACTCTCTACTCAGAATTTTCAAGAAAACTATCAAGGGCTCTCTCAAGGGTTTGAGAATCTTCCAAAGGAAACCAAACTTCCACGCCTTGGGGGTGGCAAATGATGCCAAACCTTGAAATGCTAGGAACACTGGTGCGTGATCTGCACCAAGGCTTGAGTCATCTATTCTATATCATGTTACCTATAGCGATTCTGTTTTCGGTGGTTTTTAGTTTTTTAAAATCAGGCGATCCCAATTATCCAGACGTTGTAAAGCGTGCATTCGTAGCGGCTCTATTGATTGTTTCATTTCCTGAAGTTTCAAACTTCATCTTGGATGTTTGTGACGGGATCGCTCTTAAGATTGACGATATGTCGGGGCTTGAAACGTTCATGAAGATGGCCCAAGAAAAATCCCTCGGATATGCGGCGGCAAAAAAAGTCCTACTGCTAAAGTTCGATGGGTTTTTCATGGCGATCTTAAGCTTTGCAAGCTTCGCTCTACTCTATATAGCGAAATATCTGACAGTGATTCTGTACTATTTTTATTGGGGCCTTTTGTCTATTGCAGCCCCCTTAATGATTCTTTGTTATTTATTTCCCTCAACAGCAAACATCACGGTCAATCTGTATAAGGGACTCATTGAAGTTGCATCGTGGAAAATAATTTGGGCGATTTTATCAGCCATGCTGAAATCGGTTTCGCTTGGTTTTATTTATGAAAATGAGCAGTCGTATCTGCCACTTGTCGCAATGAATTTCATTATTGCTATTGCGCTCTTGTTCACACCAAGAATTTTACGCTCTCTCATTGGAGAAGGTGTTCAATCAACAGCAGCGAATATTGGAAGTGCTGCGGTGTCAGGAGTTCTCACGACAGTGGCCCCTGCTGCAAAACTTGCACAAGGCGTGAAGTTTTCTCAAGCGGTGCTACCTAGATCTTGGCAAGCATCCAGTCCTAAAAACCATTCAACAACTAACAAACGATCTTAAAGATCGAAGGAGGTGTATTTATGAAAGATAAAATTAAAGTTCAACTTAGTCAATATCCCAAAGCCATGCGTGAGTTCGCAGAAGAAAACCTGAACATCAAGTTTCTCTGCGGAGCACTGCTTGCAATTACTTTTTTCATGCTGATTCTGGTTCTGTATTTAGTGAAGCGTGGCCCCACAGTGATTGCACTTGAAAGCAGTGGTTCAGTTGCTGCTATTGAAACCAAAGTAACCGATGCACAAATTGAATCAGCAGCTAAAGAGTATGTACGTCACCGTTACTCATGGGATGAAAAGACAATTTCTGAAGAGCTTGAAAAAGCTAAATTCTTTGTGCTGCCATCCCTTGCAGCGGCATTTGAACGCTCGATGCTGGAAACCATGAAATTTGTGCGCGAGAAGAAAGTCAGACAGCGTGTTTATCCAAAATCTGTAACTGTTGATTTGAAGGAGAAGAAAATTTCAATTCTTGCAGACCGCATTACTGAGTTTGATAATTTGAAAGCGGCCACCGCGCTTAGACTTTCGCTTCAGTTCACCGTTGATGACCGTACTATCATCAATCCTTGGGGCGTCTATATAACAAAAGAATCTGAGGAGGCTTCTCGATGAGAACTTTCTTAGCTGTAGTTATGTTATTAAGTATGACTTCGATCAGCAGGGCTCAGGTCAGAAATTCAGTCATTAAGGAAGATGGTATTTTGACTGTGAAAACGGCTCTTGGGATTGCGACCATTGTGCAGCTTCCTGAGGTTATTCAGTCGGCCATCATTGGAGATCAATCTGGATTTAAAATTGAGTACCTCGATAAAGCTGTTACGATCAAGCCGCTTCGCTGGGGAGCTAAAACAAATCTATACCTAGTAACGGGATCAAGACGGTTTAATCTCAGGCTTGTTACCGGCTCTCAAGACACGGCTGATTACATTGTCTATCTAAAAAAACCAGAACCGCCCAAGTCAGTAACGAAATGGCGTCTTGTTAATCGCAGCAATGCACAAAAAAATATGAAGCTCACCGTTGTTCGTATCGGCCAAAGTCCGAGTGGGTTTATTCTAGTTGATGCGCTTTTGACTTTGACTCAGCCGCAGCGAACGACAGTAACCCCAGAGTCTATCTGGATCAGACAAGCTGGTTCTTCAAAAGTAATTAACAGTATTTTTATGTCGGATTCAAAAGTCGAAAAAGACAAACCACTTCGCTTGGGACTTTCTCTTGCGAAATCTGACCTTATCAAAGGGAAGCCCCTTGTAATTGAGGTGCGATCTGAGCAGACGCTTTCACTCCAACTGAATGAAGGTGATTTATGGAAGTAAAAAATATCTTCACTAGTGCAAAAGAAAAATTTAAAAGACTCAAGAGTGGATTAAAAAATTCAGTTATCGAAGAAAATGCTTTTAGCCGGAAATTTGATCTGAATTTCAAGACTCTTAAAATTGCGGCGATTTGCGGTATTGTCATTTTTATTACAGTTGTGTTTTTGCTTCCAACGGACGTTCCCGTTGAGTTTGCAGAAAAGATCGAGCGTTCTGAAGAAAATAAAAGTGATTCTGTTAAACCACAGGACGGCTCCCACCAAACAGAATCAGCTCAAAACCTTTGGGCGGCACCTCAGGTTGCAGTACCTCGTGGTTCCGGTGGAAGTCAGATCAATTACAACACTTCCATGATCGTTGGCTCAAAAAATGGAAATGCTAAAACTGAGCTCAGATCTGGCATCCGTATTCCTTTAAGGCTTTTAGATAAAGTGATCTTATCTCAAGACCCAGTTCCCATCTTAGCAGAATCTATTTTGGATTCTGTTTCAGATTCTGGGTTAATGCTTCCAGCTGGGACAAGGTTCTATGGACAAGCCAGCTTTCAAAGTGGATCAGACCGAGCCCTTATTCATTTTGATCGAATTTCTTTACCAAGTGGGCAGATCAAAAGAATTGCAGCACTTGCATTGGATAAATCTGGCCAGCCAGGGGTCACGGGCAAAGTCTTTTCTGATGGAGTGAAGAACACGGCAGGCCAAGTGCTCACAACATTCATCGGAGGACTTGCCGCTGGAAGCATGCAAACCGACATCATGGGCAACTCGAAAGGCGGCATTGAAAACGGTCTTTTAGGAGCTGTTGCCGCCACCGCTCAGTCGCGGGCTCAAGCCTACGGAGAAAAGCTTAAAACAGAGCGCGAGTGGATTGAGCTTAATCCTGGGACTGAGTGTGACGCGGTTTTAAATGAATCTTTCAAATTACAAGAAGGAGGTGAAAGTTATGAATAATAAATCGGAAATGTCAGATCGCGGCTTTTTAGTTCTAACGGTAGCGCTGGGGATCGGAATCCTATGGCTCCGCTATAAAATTCAGATCATGTCCTTCATTGTAAATTACAGAATCGCCGTGGCTGCTGCCATTACAATGATTTTGGTTATAGCTTTGCTGTTTGTAAGAAAAAAGATTCTGTCTAAAAATAAAGAACGCAACACTGAGCGTGATATTGTCACTCCAACGAATGGTGAAGATGCGGTTTTTGCAGGTCTATCTGCAACTGGTAACAACATTTACGTTAAACAACAGTTCCGCAGAATGCACACTCAGGTTGTCGGTACTACAAACGCCGGAAAAACAGAGTCAGTGATTTTACCCTGGGCTATTGATGATATTAAAAAAGGCCGTGGGCTTCTTATTATAGATGGTAAGTCCGATATGAGTTTGTTAAATAAGCTCTACGCCTACGTAAAACGCCATCATCGTGAAGGTGATTTAAGAATTCTTTCACTTTGCAATGTGGGAATCAGTCACACTTTTAATCCACTTTGCGGTGGCTCCGCTCTTGAAATCACAGAACGTGTTTTTAACGCGTTTACTTTTGAAAACGAGTATTTCAAAAGTATTCAGTATGATGTGTTCCTTCATTCGCTTTTGATGTTAGAGGCAGCTCAAATAAAACCTACACCGCTTAGAATGATTGAGTGCATGAAAAATGAAAAGGCCTTAGCTGATCTTGCCATGATGACGAAAAGCCCGCGACTTCAGATTTGGGCTGGAGATTTTTTAAAATTAAGCCGCGAGGAGCGTGAGCAACGAACAAGTGGTCTTGTGGCGCAGCTTCAAAGTTTTGCTGTGGGAGAAACAGCTCAAATTTTTAACTCTGAGATTTCCGACATCAATCTCGAACAAGCTCTTGAGCACAATGAAATCATCTACTGCCAGCTTCCGGCGTTAAAAATTCCAATATTAGGTAAAGCTACAGGAAAAATGATTCTTCAATGTTTACAAAGCGCTGTTTCGTCAAGACACCTGGGAATGTGCGAAAATCAAAGTTTCTTCTCCGTATACTTGGATGACTTCACCGAGTATTTGACTCCAAGCTTTGTCACACTCTTGAATAAATCAAGAAGTGCTAATGTTGGGATTGTTTTTGCGCACCAAGCTCTGGGCGACCTTGATGGTCTGGGTGATGGAGTTAAGAATACGATTCTGACCAACTCAAATCTTAAAGTTTTTATGCGCACGAATGAGCCCGAATCGGCTGAATATTTTTCGGCGGTCATTGGAACCTCGCAAAGCGCCAAAGTCACTGAGCGACAAACCAAGGGACTGTTTGGCTCTGAGAAAACTGGCGACGGCTCTGTTCGTGAAGTTGAAGAGTATAAATATCATCCGAATATTTTTAAACAAGAACTCGGTGTTGGTGAGGCTGTTATGGTGTTACCACATGCCCAAGGCAGTCTGGCGGTTCGTTTGAAATTTAAGAAAAGTTTTGATCTTGATAAACCTCAAATTCCGTTGATCCAAAAATCAGAACCAATGGGTATGTTAAAGCTTGATCCTACAGTTAAAACAAATCAGCCGCAGATACTCAAGCCTCATTCTACATCTGTGATGATGGAACTTACTCAAGAAAAGAGGGCTGCGTGATGAGAAATATATTTTTGCTTTTTTCTTTGATGATAGTCGGATGCGCTCACTCGCCTAAGTGCGGAAACCCTGAAGGGGCCAAGGTTGTTTTGGTTGGCGAAAACTCCTGCCAAGTCCGTATTCGTCAGGTAACAATGGGCTCAGAACTCAAAATCCCGCAGTCCTTAAAAGGTGCTGCGTTAGCTGATTTTACATTGGAATGGATCGAGCCATCCCTTGATTCTGGCAGGATTGAGTTAGGGCATTTTGTACTGGTTCCGTCATCGGCGAAAAAGGATTCCGGTTTATGAGAACTCCAGATAAGAAGGTCATTTCTGATTCTTTAGAATTTGCTGCCCGTTGGGGGTTTTTAACTCAAAGCCTGTTCTTTGAGTTTTTCTGCCGAATGAGCCGAGCCCAGCAGTACAGGTACTGGAGCTACCTGACTGACAAAGGATACTTTGTTAAATCAAAGCATCATGAGCATACACTGATTCTTTCTTACCGAAGTCGTAAACTCTTGGGAGATCAAGTTCGTCCGGCGCGTTCGTATTTTTACATTGAGCATGACTCCATTGTTGCGAGGTTCTATCTTTCGTTAGCGCAAAGAGATCTATTAGGCGATACGTGGCTTGAAGATGAACTTATGCGAAACCCTTTAGAAGCTTATAGTGTTTTGGGATGTCAGCAGATTCAGCGGGTGCCAGATCTAGTATTTGATCTGAAAAGAAATAATGCCGCCGCTATCCGGTGCGCTTTGGAGATCGAGAAATCAACCAAGTCTAAAAGTCGTTACGCAAAAATAGCGCTTGCGTATTTGGATATGTCAAAAGTGAGCATCTCATTGTATGGCTGCGTAAGCGAGACCACTGCAAAAGTCATTCGTTCCGCATTTAACAGTCCAGAATTTGTAGAAAGAGATAGAATCCCCGGAACTTTTCTTTATGAAAGTTATGATGCAAGTCAGTTTAATTCTCAGGTACGATTCGCCGACAACGAAATGACTTTCCAGAATTTTATTTCTGTCGTCACTGGGCATTCATTAAGAGACCGAATTGAGAAATCAATCTCAGTATGCAAACCTCAAAAATCGGAGGCTGCATGAGGAAATTCCAAAACAAATTCAATGAGATCGCGTCGACCCAGTCCCGTCCCCCTAAATCTACGATTTTTCCTGACCACCCCCACCCAACGATGTTGGTTGAAGGTGGTCAGGAACCGGGGGACGGGACTGGGTGGAAGTCAGTGGAAATAAAAAATAAATAAGGAGGTGAAATATGAAGGAAGAAAAAATAAATCAGAAAACCAAAGAAAATAAAGAAGACAGCAACGAAGTTGGAAAATTCATTCGAATAAGTGGCGAAGCTGATGAGGCATTGTCGAAGCTCCACGATGATTTGAATAAAATCGGAGATGTTGTCAGGATTACGAAGGTGATGGTTGCGAGCTATGTGTTGGAAAAATTTTGCGCGATTTTTAGTGATGATGATTTGAAAGCTTTGTACATGAAGAACGTGTCGGAAGTGGATTTATTACGATTTGCCTATAAGCGAGCAATGGATTCTGGCGTGATGCCGGAGAATCTGCGCGAAATCCTCTTTGCAAACGCAGGCTTAACTCCTGGCCCCAAAAAAGTGAAAAAAGCTAGACAAGTCAATGGTAGCATTGCTACCATTGATGAATCGGAGGCAAGTTGAAACCTCAAGAGTTCAAAAAAATTCGGGAGTCTTTCGACTTAACTCAAAGTGAGCTTGCAGAATGTCTTGGCCTTACGCAAAAGACGGTAAGCCAATATGAAATGGGTTTTCGAGTGCCTGGCCCTACCGTGCAAGTGGTGATGAATACCTTGGATCGTGTTAAGCGAAATCAGCTCAAAACTCTACTCGAAATTATGAAAGAGGTATCGGAAGAGCTGAAAACGACCAAAGAAAAATGGAATCCGTCTTGAGACGGCCAAAGGAAAAGAAGGACTCAAAGACAATGACACAGTTGCCGCCAATCACAGTTGAATATGTAAAAGATGAGTCTCTGAACTCACAAAGACGTTGTGACGAAATTGTTGAGATCCTTTATCAGATGATGGTTCATCGGCCAAAACGAGGTCGTCCAAGAGTGAAAGATCAAGAGGAGTTTTTAGATGTCGCATAAAATAGGAGCTTATCTACGTGTGAGTACCGAAGAACAAGCGGCTGCGGTCGAAGGTTCATTAGATAATCAACGCTATCGTTTAAAGGCATACGTCGATTCAAAAAACATGCAGGAAAAATCTTGGGGAAAAGTCGTTGATTTCTACGTCGATGATGGCTTTTCAGCGAAGGATACAAATCGTCCGGCGTATCAACGAATGATGCTCGATTTGAAAAACAAGAAGATAGATTTGATTTTAGTAGCTGATCTTTCGAGGTTATCTCGTAATCTTTTAGATTTTTGCGGTTTATTGAGTTTTTTAGAAAGGCACAAATCGGGATTTCTTTCGATCAAAGAGCAATTCGATACAAGCACTTCAATTGGCCGAATGATGGTTTATCAAATAATCACATTGGCTCAATTTGAACGAGAACAAACATCGGAGAGAGTTGCTCTCGGTGCTCACGCACGTGGAATGCGTGGTCTTTTGAATGGTGGTCGTCCGATATTGGGTTTTGATAAAGATCCTAATAAGCCAGGCGTCTATGTCGTAAATCCCGAAGAAGCAAAAGTGGTGCGTCGTATTTTTGAATTATATCTTGAGCAAGGGTCAAAGGCTCGCACAATTCGAAAATTGGATGAACTCGGAATTAAGCCTAAGCTAAACTTCAAATCAAAAAGTGGTTCACTCGATAGAGGTTGGTCAGTTGAGAATTTGGGGTATCTTCTTAGCAATGCAACTTATAAGGGATGCCACGAGGTTAATAAAAAAAGAAAGAGTGAAGACCAGGAATCGTTGAAACCTCATCATCGTTATCAAATTGTTAAAGCCTCTTGGCCTGCGGTGGTTTCGGATGACCTTTTTAACAAAGTTCAAGAGCAACTAGATGCGGCTAAATCAATCGAACGTACACGCCTAGAAGGGGCAAGCCCACGTCTTTATATTTTGTCGAGTATTTTTAAATGTGCGGAGTGTGGTGAAGCTCTGGTTGGCCAGTCATACCACGGTCATGGCGGCGTATACCGATACTACGGACATACAACAAAAGGATCAAAAAATGGCTGCAAGGTGCAGAGGGTTTCTGCTGATGAAATCGAAAAAGCTGTGATTAGGTATCTCAAGGACAGCTTGGTCGATTCATCTTATTTTAAGAAGTTGCAGGCAAGATTAAAGCAGCTCACAGATCGGTCGACGACAGACTACTCTGACCAGATCAAGCATGTACAAAAAGAAATCGCCATGGTGGAGCAAGAGGCGACCAACATATTTAGAATGCAGGCTCAGGGTAACTTTGGTTCCGATGTCTTAAAGATGATGTCTGACCGATTGGAGTTGATCGCCAAGCAAAAGAACCAATATGTCGAATCTCTAAAGATGTTTGAGTCTAAGCAAAACGATGTGTTTGATGCGGCAGAATCGGCTCAATTTATTCGATCAAGTATTGTTGAGTTCGAAAAGGGTTTTGATAAGGCTCCGATGGGGCTTAAGAAAAGACTTGTTCGTAACACCCTTAAGCAAGTTGTGTTGGCTCACGATAAATTGGCGTTTTGGTTTTTCACAGACGAAGATGAGCGGGGCTTTGGGCAGCGCCATTTGAAATTAGTTCGAGATGAGTCGAGTGAGGTCGGTGTTTCTTTGGCTTCGGGGGCTGATTTCGCGGTTTCTAATCTGTCGGTACAAGGTTTGGATATTGGTAAAATTGGTGATGCTGGCACGACTCGAACGTGCGACCTATTGCTTAGAAGGTCTATGTCTTATCCACCCGTATCAATTCTTTATGTGATTTCATTGGGTTAGTCAATGAGCGAAACTGTCCCGACGAAGGGCGGTAGTGAGGTCATTTTGTTTATGGTGTTCTGGAAGTAAGAGAGGGCCGGAAAATCAGAGAATTTTTGGACTCCTGAAAATTACCGAAAAGCCCGATATGTGGGCGATATGGCATCACATTTAGCGATTGTTCCTGTCCGATATACGCAGGAAGAACATGAACGAGTTTTGAAAATTGAAGGCGTGATTGAGGAATTCAACCGCCTGAAGAACATCAGCAATGATAAGGGTTTTTCACACCCTGAAAGGTTCACGGCCAAGCAGGAGTTTGAACAGAAGTTTCCCAAAGGGAATTATCAGTCTATCGTTGCGGAATTTTTTAGACCTGAAGATAAGTTTGCGGAGGAAGTTCACGCCACTTTGGGGATTAACTATTCCTCTTATAGAATTTTAGAGTTTTTAGTTCGGGAGACTCTTTCTCACGACAATGATTTCAACATCATTGAGTCCCGTCTGACTAAGATGGGGCCAAAATCTTTCTTAGTAGGGAGAACGGACCCTTACTACATTTGGAATGCTATCAGTAAATACATTGATGGTTTTCCAATGGCGGACTCTTACTATTATGGCCTTCAGGGAATTTACATTGATAAGTGGAACTACGTTAAAAAAGTTGAACTGGATTTCAAAAAGAAGATGGAGAACATTGACCAAGCGGTTCAGGTTCTTCGGGCCATAGATAGCGATTACGCCGACGAACAAAAAGAAGTCCTCACCAAAAATCTTTATGAAGAGGTTGAGGAAAAAATCAAGGTTGGGAAAAACGCTCTCCATAACTTCGTGAAAATTGACCCTGAAACCCGAAGCATCATCGTGGACTATGGGAAGTTTGTTTTTTTCAAGAGATACGCTCTGGCTATACGAATGATTTATGAGCCTGTATTGAAGGCGATGAATGGTAGTGATGAAATCAATATGACGAGGTTTCATCAGTGTCCCGCTTTTTTGTTAATCGGACTTTTGACGCGGATATTTAAGGGATGATTTAATCTCGATATTGCGTCAAAAGGAG
>JBDHWW010000062.1:0-15928 GCA_039810425.1 Pseudobdellovibrionaceae bacterium
GGAAGGGTTTTGGGGAACTCCATGTCGCGCCTATTAAGCTTGGCACGCTAACGCCAGTCAAGTGGATATGGATGTATTTTTAATACCCTGAGTGGTGAGCTCGGTATTGAGTTCCTGAGGGTTTGCTGTGGTCGAACCTAAAAACAAGCGGCCTTGCCCCAGCCCCATGTCGCCCGCAAAAGAGACAGAGACCGAAACGACAACGACGAATCCCAATAAAAGCTGACTGCCCAAACCCATCGCCCATCCTTTTGTGTAATGTCTCTTCAGCTTAGTGGATCGTAGGGGGGCTCACAAGATGGGCTCTTGAAATTCCGACTTAAAACCGGGTCGCTTGCATTTTTCTTTTACGGTAATCCATCACGACAGAGACCAAAATAGAGCTTCCAATCAAGAAGCCAATAATTCCCAGCGACCAACTGATCGGAAATTTTCCATCGAACAGGTGGTTCAGGCAAACCATCTTCAGACCCACGAACAGGAGAACAGAAGCTAAACCGTATTTAATGTAGACAAAGCGGTCCATCACCCCAGCCAACATAAAGTACATCGAACGCAAACCAAGGATCGCAAAGATGTTTGAAGTGAATACAATCAAAGGCTCTTTCGTGATCGCAAAGATCGCCGGCACGGAGTCCACGGCAAAAATGATGTCACTGAGTTCTAAGAAAACCAGAGCTAAAAACAGCGGCGTCACGAAACGCAAATTTTCTTTTTTTATGAAAAAATGGGGTCCTTCGATCTTCGGATGAATTCGTAAGATTTTTTGCAAACCGCGAATAATAATATTCTTGCCCAGATCCTTTTCTTCGGTGCCGGCAAAGTACATCTTAATCCCGGTCAGGATCAAGAAACCACCGAAGAACATAACGACCCACTCATATTCCATCAGCACCGAGCCAAGGGCGATAAAAAATGCACGGAATAGGAGGGCGCCAAGAATGCCCCAGAAGAGGACTCGGTGCTGATAGATTTTAGGAATACCGAAATAAGCAAAAACGACGGCAAAAACGAAGATATTGTCGATCGCAAGGGATTTCTCGACCACAAAGCCCGTCAAAAATTCTAACGCGGAGTTTTTCGCCTGCAATCCCGGATCAAACCCGGGAATCTCTAAAAACCGTGGATCGGTTGAAAACTTATAGAGCGCGAAATGATAAAACAAGTAGCTAAAAACAAAAGCCAGGCTGATCCAGATCGTCGTCCAGATCGAGGATTCTTTAAAACTCACCTCGTGAGCCTGCTTATGGAAAACTCCTAAGTCTAATGCCAGAACGGCTAAGACGAAAACGACAAAGCCCGCATAAAAATACCAGTATTCAGCAAATGGAAAGAGTAACATTGCAAAGCTCCTTGCTTCCCCTTCTTTATCGCCGTATTTTTAATATTGCTCAAATCGATAAAAATACTGATCAGTATCGCTTTATTAGATACAAGATAACTGACAGACTTCTGAGAGGTTTTTTATGGCTCCGTGGATTAACTATCATCATCTCTTCTACTTTATGACGATTGCCGAAGAAGGCTCCGTCTCAAAGGCCGCTGAAAAACTGCGCGTGGGCCAACCCACCCTATCGGCGCAACTTAAACAATTTGAAGATACTTTAGGCGTACAACTCTTTGAGCGGCAGCATAAAAAACTCATTTTAAGCGAACAAGGGAAAGTGGCGCTCGACTATTCCAAAAACATTTTTCGAATGGGTTCTGAGATGTACGAGGTTTTGCATGATCAGCTAAAACCACTCAAGCCTTCCCTTCATTTGGGCGCCATCGATAGCGTACCAAAGCAAATCGTTTTACAGCTGGTTCAAGAGGCTTTTCAGATTTCGCCGTGCCAGATTACTTTGTCTGAAGGAAAGTCCGATGAGCTTTTGCGAGAACTGACTTCGCACCGAATGGATTTAATGGTCACGAACTTCATGCCGACGGGAGTTGATGCGAAGGGGCTGTATCCCCGCTCGATTCTCAAAAAGAACGTGGCTTTTTACGGCGCACCGAAATTTAAATCCCTCAAAAAGAACTTTCCAAAGTCTCTTTCGGGTGAACCACTGATCCTTCCGACTTACGACAGCAAACTTCGCCAGGATCTGGATCACTGGGCAAAACTGCACAATGTGGATTTGAACATTATTATCGAAAGCCAGGATGTTTCCGTGAAAGAGCTAATGGCCATGAATGAGATGGGCTTAATGCCGGCAGCCCCTCACACCGTCGCGGAGCAAGTTGCCCGGGGCGAGTTGGTGGAAATCGGTAAGCTTCAGGGAGTTTATGAGGAGTTCTTCTTGGTTTCAGCTCAGCGCCGGATTGAGAACCCGATCGCTTCGAAGCTGAAAAACTCTTTCGTGGTTTAACCTAGACCTGATATTTTTTGATTCATATTCCCCGTGGGACCAAGTAAATTCGAAGAAGCCCAACACCCTTCTTGAAATGGTTCCCCTATGAAAAAAATAATGCGCTTCTGATTCTGACTCTCGGCATTTTCAATGCGCTGACCCCCTTTTCGATCGATATGGCCCAAGCAGTGACTCTGGTCGCTGTCGATGTTTTTCGATTTTTCTAAAAATAGCGGCAATAAAGATATCTGCACGGGTCTTGAGGACCTCAACTCAACACTGTCTGGCGGGAATTCACCGATTACGGGTGAACCGATCTCTCCGTCACCGACTCAAGGGACGGTTTTGTGGATCACAGATTGTATCGAGAATTACTTCACGAGACCTTCTGTGATCACCGGCGACGTCGTTCGCGGTCAGAGCAGGATTTCTTTGTTGAGTACCGTCAAGACGAGATTCTGCCGATGGGCTGTAACCCTGCAATCATTTCAGAGAGCCTCGGCCAGGCACCGCTTTTAACGCCGATCCTTGTATAAAAGCTTCTAGCGCAAAGCCCCGCATCGGGATTGATTGATGACGGGGCCCGTCGTTGCTAAGATGGGTCTCACTTATAAGGAGACTCTTATGGTTTTGCTAAAGGTCTTCAACTCCCGTCAGGAAGCTGAACTCGTTAAATCCCTTCTCGAATCCGAAAACATCTGGGCGTTCGTCGCTGCTGATGATCAAGCAGGACTTCTACCTGCGACGGCTCTTACTTTGGGCGTGAAGCTCATGGTGCAGCCTGAAGATTTCGAGAAAGCTCAAAAACTCATTATTCCAGTGAATGACACTACGGAGGCCAAATGAGATTCCTAGCAGCCTGGGCCGGCAACCCGTCAGAATATTGGCCACAAATTCTCGTTTTGATTCTTGTCATCGCTGTCGCTGTTCCTTTAGTTAAGAAAATCGCGGCTAAGAAAAAATCCTCTTGAGTCTCACACTGTGTGAGGGCCGATCCTAAGGACAGGAGGACTTATGTACATTGGACAGATTTCAGAACTGAGCGGCTATAGTCAGCGCATGATTCGTTACCTTGAGGATCAGGGACTTGTGGTTCCTGATCGCTCCGATTCCAACTTGCGGCGTTTTTCCGACCAGGATCTCACACGCATCCTTAAAATTAAAAAACTCAAAGAGCTCGGCTTCACCTATCCCGAGATCAAAGACCTCATCGACAAGGACGAGCATGTTCTTGCCGGAAAAAGCGACGACTCTTTCAACTCCCCCACGCACGGCTTACCGAATCCGCAAACTTGAACTGGTTGCAGAGCACTTGCAAACTCACCTCGATGGCGCGGTCTCTGATGTGACTATTTGGAAGTTTATCGAATTCTTGAGAATGGAGTTCTTACCGTCGGAACAGAAAATCGATGTGTTTGAAATCTTCCGCGGCTCCAGCCAGATGGTTGTGCTCTCGGGCCTTAAAACTTTGCCTGCTTACGAAAAGGCCTGGCAAGAAACGGCTCTCCCGTTTCACTCAAATTCCCTTGGGAGCTTTCCCGTCGCTGAGCTCAGCGAGTTTTTTGGGAACTATGAAATTATTCTCGAGCAAAAGATTTTCTCCGCGGACAATCAGCTCCTCTTCCATGCCCTGCTCCCATATCAGGCGATCTACATCGCATCTGGAGAAAGTCTCGCATAATTAGCGGCGTCATCCCGGCCGCACTGACACCGGTTTTTGCGGCACGGATCTTGTAATACCCTCGATATCCGACAACCGGGCTTGCAATCCGGTGTCGATATGATACTTGCTTCAGCAGTTCTGAGGGGGACCATGAAAAATCAGCTTTCTTTGATCGTGCTTTCTTCTTTGCTTTTCACAGCCTGCACAGGTTCCAAAGCTCCACAAAATCAATTCGAAAATCACGGATTCATGGATGGCATTTACAGCACGCGTCCCCAGACATCCCACCCGGTGATCGCCATCATTAAACTTAAAAACCCGGCTCTGCTTGAAACCGCGACCCGCGATAACGGCGTCCTTAAGATTGATCAGGATCTTTTGACGGCGATCCAAAATGAACAAACCTCAACGATTGCTGCGCTCCAAAAAATCAGCCCCGACATCCGCATCCTTTTGCGCTACCGTTTGGTGCTGAACGCCCTGACAATCTATGCCCCCCAAGAGGTGCTTGAAAAAATCCAGGCTTTGCCGAACGTGATCACAGCAGAACGCTCTGCAAACTTTGCCCGTCCTCGTCCTTTAGATACGGATAAAAAAGCCGGCCTCGTGGGCGCTCACACGTCTGTGAACTTCATCGGTGCCGATGCGGCGTACGCTGAAGGCTTTCATGGCGAAGGCATGCGCGTCGGTATCATTGACACGGGTGTTGACTACACTCACAAGATGTTTAGCGGCGAAGGCACGGAAGAGGCCTACAAAGCCAACAATCCCGCTCAAGCCAATGCCGCTTTCCCAAATAAAAAAGTCGTGGGGGGTTTGGATCTGGTGGGGACTGGGTTTGACTCAGCTTCTCCGAACTTCGACAAACACATCCCGGCTCCTGATGTGAATCCCCTGGATGAAGCAGGTCACGGGACGCACGTTGCCGGCACGGTGGCGGGCCTTGGCGATGGCGTCAACACTTATAGCGGTATCGCGCCAGAAGCCTCTCTTTATGCCATTAAGGTCTTCGGCGCGAGTGGCTCAACAAGTGACGAAGTTGTGATCGCAGCCCTTGAGTACGCGGCAGATCCAACGGGCGACTTGGGCTTCAAAGAGCAGCTTGATGTCGTGAATCTTTCGCTGGGGAGCGGCTACGGCTCGGCTCACAATATGTATAACCAAGCAATTAAAAATCTTTCCCGCGGCGGCACAGTCGTTGTCGCTTCTGCCGGCAACTCAGGCGACAAACCATACATCACGGGTGCGCCTGCGGTGAGCGATGAGGCGATCTCGGTTGCTTCCAGCGTTGATAATCAAGACCAAAATATCTTCTTCCCGACAGTTCAGTTTGCGACATCTGATGAAACTATCACGACAGAAATGATGGAGGCGACCATTTCCAAGCCTCTTGCGGATATCACGGATGCCAAAGGCGAAATCGTTTTCGCGGGACTTGGCGATGCGAACTTCGAACAACCGCTCAAAGACCAACTCAAAGGCAAAGTGGCTTTGATGGACCGTGGTGGCGCCACCTTCTCTGAAAAAATCCGCCGCGCCCAGGAAGCCGGGGCGATCGCCGCCGTTGTGGCCAACAATGTGGATGGCGCCCCGTTCACGATGGGGGGCGAGGGTCATTACGATATTCCAGCAGTGATGGTCTCTAAAGACGCCGGGGCCAAAATTAAAGCCAAGCTTGCGTTGGGGGCCGTGATTGCGGACCTCAAGACAACGGTTAAATTGGATAAGCCTTGGTTGATCGATACGATTTCTGACTTCTCTTCCCGTGGCCCACGTTCTGAAGATGGCTTGATCAAGCCTGAAATCTCCGCTCCAGGTTCTAACATCATCTCTGCTGAAGTTGGGGGTGGCGCAAAGGGCGTATTGATGTCTGGCACTTCGATGGCAGGCCCTCACATCACGGGCGTGATGACTCTTTTGAAGCAGAAATTCAAAACTTTAAACTCTCAAGAGCTCAAGTCTGTTGTTATGAGCCATGCGAAAGTGATTACTGATGACAAAAAGAACATCTATGCGGTGGCTCGTCAGGGAGCTGGCCGCGTGCAGATCGCGAACTCTTTGAGTGCCAAAATCGTGACAGTCCCGGCAGCTTTATCTTTCGGCATTACCGACGTTGAGAAGCAAAAAACTCTCAGCCAAAAGATCACGGTTAAAAACTTGAGCGCTGAAACTGTGAACCTAAAGGCTGAATGGAGCGGCTCGGGGGCTTTGCAGTTCTCGGTCCCAAGTGTCAGTCTTGCTGCGGGCGAAACGAAGACAATTACAATCTCTGTCAAAGTTTCAGCGGCCCAAATGACGGCGGTAAACCAGGAGCTCGATGGCTTCTTAAAGCTTTCCACCGACAAAGAAACTCTGGCCCAATTGCCGGCTTTGGTGGTGGCTCGTCAAATTTCAAATATCAGCGCTTCGTCTTTGAAAGTGCATGCAACATCGGCCGCCGATGCTGCCGGCAGCGACGCGGATGTCGTTTTGCAGAACATGTCTGCAAACAAGGGCTCTGCATACCTCTTTAATTCTTTGGGTGTTGATGGCCGCAAAAAAGATGCAAAGCCGGATTTGGCTCACAACCGTAACTGTGACTTGCAGTCTGCCGGTTACCGCATCGTTGAAAAAGACGGTGCGCGGATCTTGCAAGTGGCCGTGAAGCTCTATGAGCGCCTGACGACTTGGAATAGCTGTGAACTGAACGTGCAAATCGATTCTAACGGCGACAACCAGCCGGATCAAGAAATCGCCGGGGTTCCAATGGAAAGCCTTCCTGGTTTGACGGGTGATGCCTTCGTGAGCCTTTTGCTCGATGGCAACAAGGCCCGTGATTTGCGCCATCGGTACGAAGCCGATCTTGCCGCGAATAAAAAAGACGCCCAAGAAAACTACAAAACAGCTCTGGTTAATCTGCGTGACATGCAGGTATTTGACGGATCCACCCTTGCGATTGTGGAAGCAGATGTTTCCGCCCTGGCGATTGCCGACTCTGGTGAGTTGAATATTAAAATCTCGACCACTCACCAGTCCGACAACGCGGTCGAATACGACGACTACCTCGGAAAACAAGATACGGAGTGGAAAAAGGTCTCTTTAGGTGCCCAGGCGGCAGGGTATGTGAATCTTCCTGAAGTGGTGGAACTCGGGGCTCAAGAAATTCAGACCGTAGGCATGCAAAAAGGTTACGGCACTGAAGACCTGATCATCTATGCTCCTCAGAACCGTTCTGTGGTGGATGTTTTGCTGGAGGACTCGCAATCTCAAGTGATGGCTCCGACCTACGGTGAATAATGCAGGCTCCGGCTCTATATTCGTTCTCCGGGCTGGAGTGCCGATGAGTATTTGACGATCCGTGTTTGATTCGATACTCCGTTAGGTATGAACATTCAAAGAACTTTGACCACCTCTCCGAAGCCCCTTCCGCCTTCTGATAAATTAGGTTTTGGTAACTTTTTTACCGACCACATGTTTGTCGCGAAGTATCATAAAGGTAGAGGCTGGTATGATGCGCGCATCACTCCGTACGGTCCGATCAGTATCGACCCGGGAGCCTCCGTATTCCATTACGGCCAGGCTCTTTTTGAGGGCATGAAAGCGTTCCGTCAAAACGACGGCCGCATTGTCTTTTTCCGCCCCGAGTTCAACCATACCCGCTTAACTGAAGGCGCCGCCCGGATGTGCCTCGAAGCACCACCCAAAGAGCTTTTCATGGAAGGCATGAAAGAACTGGTGAAAGTCGATCAGCGTTGGATCCCGAGTGAACCCAATACATCTCTTTACATCCGCCCGACTCTGATCGGTACGGAAGCGTTTTTGGGAGTTCGCCCTTCACTTGAAACGACGTTCTTTATTTTGTTGTCGCCAGTGGGTTCGTATTACAGCGAAGGCACAAAGCCGATCAAAATATGGACTGAAGAAAAATACTTGCGGGCGGCTCCCGGAGGCCTCGGCCACGTAAAAGCCGGTGCAAACTATGCTTCAAGCTTAAAGGCCGCTTATGAGAGCAAACAAAAAGGTTATGCTCAAGTTTTGTGGCTTGATGTTGAGCGCCAAGGGATTGAAGAAGTCGGCACAATGAACGTGTTCTTTGTTTTTGACAACGAGATCGTGACACCGGCTTTGAACGGCAGCATTTTGTCTGGTGGAACTCGCGATGCGATCATTCAAGTTTTAAAGTCTAAGAACTTACCAATCGTAGAGCGCAAGCTCACCATCACAGAGGTGATTGAAAAACTTCAGGCTGGCAAATTGCGCGAAGCTTTCGGCACCGGAACAGCGGCCGTGATTTCACCAATCGGCGCTCTTGCTTATAAAGGCCAAGAGTTCGTTATCAATGGGAGCGAAAACGGTCCTCTCAGCAACGACCTCTATAAAGAAATCACGGAAATCCAGCGCGGCGTGCAGCCTGACAAGTTTCACTGGATCACCCCGCTGGCGTAATGCCGCTCTCTGCAAGATCTTTCCACTCTTGCAAAGTCTTAACGTAGATCATTTTATTTTTGAGATTATCCCGGGCGAAAATTCGTAAAAGCTCGGGGCGCATCTTCGTGTGCATTTGCCACAGTGTTTTATAAAGCTTCACGGTGTGCTCGCGAGTGAGTTCGTTACAACCCTCGGGCAATTCTTCGCGACGCCTCCAAAGATTCTTGATTTGTCTTTTTGTGCACCACCAGTAGTGGCGCCAAATCGGAAAATCAATAAACACCACATAGTCGGAAGCCTGGAATCTTTTTTCAATGAGATCCAGAGGCCCATAGCCGTCAATCAGCCAGTGCTCCTGACTTGTAACGCTGGCAAGAGCTGCGCGAGTCTCAGGCATCGGACGGATTTTCATTCCCGGGAGAAACTGAAGAGTATCCACGTGGATCACGGGAACACCGTGCACACGACTGAGATGTCGGCTGAGCTCCGTCTTTCCTCCAGCAATGTTCCCGACCACGGCAATCTTCATAAGATTCATCTTTCCAAGTTCTTGTGCAGCCATTATCCTGCAAATCAGATGATGAAACTACTTAAAAGTACATCCTATCAAACGATGCCATGGAAAAATGGCTTGGGCTCAACCGCTCAAATCGCCATTTATCCTGCGGACACTGATTTTTCAACGGGAAATTACCTCTGGCGCGTAAGTTCCGCCACCGTTCGTTCCGACAGTCCTTTTTCACAATTTCCAGGATACGATCGCTGGCTTATAATATTGAGCGGTGAAGGACTGCTCATCAATGGCTTCCCGCTTTTGCCCTTAAGCCCATTTCACTTTTCTGGCGATGAGTTCATTCATTCCGAGCTGATCGACGGTGCGGTCACGGATCTCGGCATTATTTATCGCCGCGACAAAGTTCAAGCCAGTATGATGCTCAACGACCTGAAGACCGCACAGACTTTAGCGCTCACCAAGGGCAGTCACTTTTTGTTCTGTGTGCAAGGTGCTTTTACAGCCGGGAACCTCGTCGTTTCTGAAGGCGACACACTACAGGCCGATGGACCAATGACGCTGGAGTTAAAAGTTTTGAAAGACACCCCTACGAAGTATCTTCATCTGAAACTCAGTGAGTTTTAAATCCAAAGACTCGGCTAAAGATCTGTTGAAAGTTTTCACAGGACCAACGTCGATTCAGGCCATAAAGATTCTGTTAAGTACCGGTAAACACGGGCCGATAAGTGGCTCATGGTATCTCTCTGGATTGTCATCGGACTCATACTGGCGACCGTCAGTGTTTCTACACTTGGCGCGGGCTTCTCCGTGGTGGGACTTGCCGCTCTATTTTCAGGAGCGGCTGTTGCCGTTATGGCGATGGCGGGATCTCTCGAACTTGCAAAATTTGTCTTGGCGGCCTACCTGCACCAACGTTGGCAACAGCTCTACGCCATTTACAAATACTATCTCGTTGCCGCGATCGTCATTTTAAGCTGCATCACGAGCTTGGGTATCTTCGGTTTCTTGTCGGACGCGTACCAGAGTGCAACGGCCGCCCTGGCGACCGAGGCCGTGAAACAAGACTCTTTGAAGAAACAGCAAAATAGTGCGCGTGCTGAAATTGATCGCTTGAATAAATCGATTGAAGAAATTCCTGCAACACGTATCACAAAGCGCATCGAGGCCCGCAAACAAGTCGAACCTGAGATCGCCCGCATGATCAAGCAAATTGAAACGCTTGAATTGCAAGTAACGGATTCAAACTTACATGTCCTGGAGCTTCAGAAAAAAGTCGGACCGCTCGTTTATATTTCAAAAGCTTTCAATATCGACATCGATACCGTAGTGAAATACTTAATCCTTCTTTTGGTAATGGTGTTTGACCCGCTCGCAATCTGCCTGGTGATTGCGACAAGCGGCGCGCTTGAGACCCGCCGCCAATCCAAAGGGCCTGCAGCCGCTTCCGGCCCTGCCCCGGACCTCGCAAACCACCCGCACGGTGGTACGGATGAGGTTCTGCAAATGCGCTTTGTGGATGATAATAGCGATTCCGCGGGGTAAGCGATGTTTTTGGTCAAAGTCCTCGAGAAAAAAAGCGTTATCCGGACATTCGGGCTCGCTCTTGTCTTAGCACCTATCGTGAATACTCTTGTGAAAATGGCGATGTTGGCCGACGTCCCCAATCGCTGGTCGTTCGCGATGTTCTGGCGAATTATCGTCGTGGGCTCGGTTCCGAATCAAATTCTGTACGTCGCAACGATCATCATTGGAATTCTTATGTTACGCGGAACCGCAACGGTGTGGAAATACGCGCTCATGCTTCTTGGTGGTTACGTTCTGCTGCAGCTCTCGGATTTTAAGCATGTGAAATCGAGTGCTGTGACGTGGATGTTCTTTATCACGAATATTTTGACTTTTATATTTGTCGCCGACCAATTGGTTTGGAAAGTAAAAGCTCCCCTCCCAAAAAAGAAGCCAAATCCGAAAAAGAACCTCTCGGCTCCGAAGCCGGCTTATCGTGTGATTCCAAAAGTTCGCAAGAAGATTCTTTTTCAATTTGCGGGCGGTGGCCCTTGGGGGCAACTCATGGGAATTTCAAGTCAGGGCATTCACGTGCGTGGCCTAACAGAGCCGCCCTCTGACATTGCCACTCGCGAGATCGAAATTTCACTCAATAACGGACTGACCTTACGCACACGTCTTGCACGCCGCAAAGAACATGATTACTATTTCGACTATACAAGTTTGTCGTCGGAAGGAATCCAGTCTCTGAATAAATGGCTTCAATCGCTTTCTGACGTCGCTTAGAAAGTGATCTCATCATGGGTAAAGGAAGACTTGAAGCGTTTAGCGACGGCGTGATCGCCATCATCATCACGATCATGGTTTTGGAACTGAAAATCCCCCATGGCCACGATCTCGAGGCCATTAAGCCGCTCCTGCCGGTTTTCTGCAGCTATGTTTTAAGTTTCATTTATGTTGGCATCTATTGGAACAATCACCACCACATGTTGCATGTTATCCAGAAGGTCAACGGCAAGACCCTATGGGCGAATTTACTTTTGCTCTTCTGGTTATCACTGATTCCGGCAACAACCGCCTGGATGGGTGAAAACCCAACAGAGCCATGGCCCCTGGCGTTGTACGGTTTTGTTTTGATGTGTGCGGGTATTGCCTACTTTATTCTGGCAAAAACCCTGATTCATCTTCACGGTAAAGAATCCACTCTTGCGAAAGCCTTGGGCGCGGACTTCAAAGGAAAGATTTCCGTTGTTATTTACGCACTCGCGATTGCTAGCGCCTTCTGGCACGTCGGCATTTCATATGCTTGCTACATCGGTGTGGCCATCCTGTGGCTCGTACCCGATACGCGCATTGAAAAACAAAAGGACAAGGACTCGCGCGAAATCCCGCGCCCAAAGCAAAGCCACGCACGCAAAAATCATATCAACACCAATGCTACCTAAGGTGCAAAGACCTCATCCGGAAGCTCGCGGTCGCGCGATATGCCTGGAAGCTTTTCCGCCAAGACATCAATCTTGATGATCTCAGGCTCCTTCGCCAGCAAATCTAGATCTTTTGCAAACAAAGCTTCCGCGACTTTGCCGGTCAGATGAGCGTTTCTGCCGGAGTCATCTGGGAAGGCATCGAAGATACCGAACTCATGCGGTCCGATCTTCAGCGCGAACCAAGCCGTCGTCTCGTGCTCTTCTTCGACCATCTTCAAAGCACTTTGCAAAAACTCTTCCACTTCTTTTTCTTTTCCTGGCTTGGCTTCGAGCCGCACCATCAATGCACAACGAACCATAAATATCTCCTTATGCCGTCCATTTTAAGTATAAGTACAAGCAAAGTGGAACCTCTGATCCACGACATTGTTAGGAATCAATCACGAAATACACTTCGTCATTTCCCGATTTTTTCTTCTTCAAAGCTCGATAGCAGACCTCTTGCGGATCCCCCATACTGGCGAAGGAGGTTTTTATGAATGCAATATTTTATTCCGACAGTCCTGGACGCGGGTCTTCGCGAATTATTTTTTTAGGAAGCGTGTATGTCCTATTGGGTATTCTAGCCCTTGCGTTTGCGTCGGCAACAACCCTTGCCGCGATCATTACATTAGGCGTGGTGCTTCTCTTCGCCGGTGTCGCAGAAATCATCTATGGCATTCAAGGGAGAAAACGAGGGCAGCTTTGGCCTCACTTGGCGTTTGGGTGCTTGGCTTTGATTTGCGGCGGGCTGGTTCTTGCGAATCCGATTGAAAACACTTTAGGCTTCACGCTCATTGCCGGCTTTTTGCTGATCGCAAGTGGACTTGCCAAAACGATTGGCGCCCTTGTTGAACGCTCTGCTGGCTGGGGCTGGTTCTGCACCAACGGAATCATTTCCATCATTTTGGGCGCTATGATTCTGAGATCCTTCCCGGTCTCTGCATTTTGGACGATCGGCGTTTTCGTCGGCGTGGATTTAATGGTGGCGGGAGCAACTCTGATCGGCCTTGGCGTATCCGCAAAACGCACAAAACGCGAACTCGTCGGTCAAATGTATTCCACTTTGAATCCCGAACCCGAAAATCGTGAAATTCACCGCGAGGACCCGCCGCTTCACTAAAGCGGGCCTCATTTGGAGGGTTCCGTTGTGATGCAAAGGCCGAGACGCGGCGGTTGTGTTGACGGCTGGGAGAAGCATCTTGAAGACGCCCAGTTTATTTTTGGCACTTGTAAGGACTAAGATCTAGAAAGTAACGACTTAGGTCCGAGGCTTGCCTTGGTTTTTGCACCGATTCTTTCTACAATGGACGCATGAGAAACATAGCAAGCCTTTTTATTACAATCGCAGCGGTTCTTTCTTTTAACTCGGCCCAGGGATTCGTCTCTCCAGTTTCAGTTTCTGTGGTCCCGCCTGTCCAGTTCCCGCCAAACGACTTCGCCGTCGCAGGGGTTCGCGCCAGCATTGGCTGGGGCCAACACCGCAACATGTACGGAATCGACGTCGGCCTTTTGGGAAATATCACCGAGCAGGACTTTACCGGCCTTGCGGTCTCAGGGATTTTCAATAACACCCGGGGCACAACCAACATCATCGGTCTTCAATTCGCGGGTATTACAAACATCAACACCAATAAAACAAGAGTCATCGGTTTGCAGGCAGCGCTCGGCGCGAACTACCAGGGTGCCGCCAGCACTATTGCCGGTATTCAACTCGCGCTTTTAGCAAACGTTGCCCCATTTACGGATATCTACGGTTTCCAAATCGGTCTTTATAACCGTGCGAAAGAAGTTTACGGTTTCCAAATCGGTCTTGTGAACATCGCCGACAATCTTCATGGTGTGCAGATCGGCCTTGCCAACTTTAACCACAAAGGTCCTTTCGCAATTTCTCCGATCATTAATGTCGGCTTCTGATTTTTAGAACGTGAAATAAAAAAGCCCGAGGGAAGCCCCCCCCCAAGGGGCTCAAAGCTATTGGGTGGTCGGTTTAAACACTCTAAATTCCGTGATTTTTCCCTATTTTGTGCCCCTTTTGACGCCGGACACACAGAGTTATGCCCTCGAAAGAGGCGCTAATGCTTGCAACCGCAAATGAGTCGATTTGAAGCTTGAAAAGTTTACCCTTTTTGAGGAATGATGTCCCCGCAGCAGTCGGCCTGATTTATAGTGCCGGCACAGAATCACCTATGGGAAAAGCTATGAAACACTTCGTCAAGTCTTTGAAAGTCGCCGTACTCAGTTTCGCACTCATCACTTCTCCAACATTCGCACAAGGTCCGACAAAACCTTTCGTTTTGAACCAAAGCACTTTGCAATCTCAGTTGTTGAGTGGAAACCTTGAGGTGCTTAAAGCTCTCTACGCGGTACACGATGCAAAAGACCAGGTGAACATTGCCCGCGCGAATCTCCTTCCGTCCCTGAACTTGGGCGCGATGCTCAGCTTCTCTGGCGGCGGCTTCATCCTTTCGTCCATCGACATCTTGATGCCGTTCTTGTTGCCGTCTAACTGGTACAATTACTTCTCTGAGAAAAATCTCTTTGAAGCGGAAAAGATCTCTTACAACACGGTTCAGTTGAACCTTGTGGGCTCTGCGGTTTCTGTTTACTTCACGATGGTCGCGGACCGTCAGATCTATGCGATCTTTCAGCAGCAATACCAAGATTTGCAGGACATCTATGAAATGCAAAAGAAACGTGCGGCCGTGGGCTTGATCCCGGTTTCCGACGTGTTGCAAACTCAAGCGCAAGCACAAATGGCCGGCGTGAAAGCGTCTCAGCTCGCGGAATTGAGCAAGCAAGAGGTTGCGACAATCCGTAAAGCCTTGAACCTGCCATTGGAAACTTTAATCCAGTTAGAGAACTCAACCATGGTGAATTCGCCATTCGAGTTCCAGCCAATGCAAACAACGATTTCTAAAGCCAACACCGTGTCTTTGGAAAGGCAGCAGATCAAATACATGGTGAAAGCCGCGACAAATGTTAAGTGGGCGAAGGCCTTCGCGTTCATTAACAGCGCTTCGGTTGGTAGCCGCGGCACAACGGGCAATGCCAGCTTCGACAACATGCAGGCCTCCGGCAGTATGAATTTAGGCTTTGCCCAAGTTCCAACTTACGAGTTGAACGAACGCCGTATTAAGGAAATCCAGTTGCAAGATACTATGTTACAACAAGAAAATGTTCGCATCATTGAAGCGACGATCGGAAGCATTCAAGAAGCGAAAAGCCAGTTAGACTTGGCGACTCAAGCTGAAATCCAAATGGCTCAGGTTTACCAAATGCGTTTGCAAAATTACGAGCAAGGTGCAGCCACGTTGATTGAAGTTCTTCAATCACGCAGCCAAATGGCGGATGCTTCTGTCGCTAAAATCAAAGCTCAGTTGGACTTAAACCTTCAGCGCGTTGTTTTGCACCGCACATTGTTGTCAGCTCAGTTTGGCACAATCAAAGGTTGCAACCCTTCTCGTTTGCCACCTGAGGAAAAGAAAGTCGGCGTGATTGGCCGCCTCATCGGAAAAAAACCTGCTGAGAGTCATACCACTCTCGACCTTATCTGCCGCGGTCAGTAGTTTTACTGTCGCCTCAGGCAACGACGAGGGCTTCTTAAAACCCACACTCTCCTATGAGGTGTGGGTTTTTTATTTTTGCAAATCTAACCACGGTTTTGGCGGGCCCGGCCCTAGAACCAAAAACTCTCCATTTTAAAAGGTGCCCGCACCGGGGAGGGCCTCGCAGCCACTATTATCCCGGGCGTTTCGTTTTCTTCTTTCTCACCAGAAGCCCATACCTCTTGGCATGGGACTTTATCAATAAGTCCATCTTACGATGGCCAGGAACAAAACAAGAATATTCCCAAACACTCAGCCAAAAAAACCGTTCCCCTCTACCGAGCCTGGCCGACCAGGAGGGTCGGCCAGCCCCGTTCCCATGGACGGACGGCCATCGCGAAGTAAGCGACTGGGCGTCCAAGCCCCTTCGCCCCGAAGCGATCTCTAGAGAAAAACAAAAAAACAAGGACTCGCCCAAGAACTCGCGCCCAAAG
>JBDHWW010000063.1:0-15270 GCA_039810425.1 Pseudobdellovibrionaceae bacterium
TGAGGGGAGAGCCCTCAACAGACAGGATGTCTGTTTGCAGTGACTTTGCGGCAATAAAAAACTCCGCATTCTCCACCGAAACACCCCCTTCTAATAAACGGAGAGGCTCTAGAAAGAGCGGCCAAATGCCCTTTGGCCGGCATTCTGGAGACTTTATAGCCTAAAACCCTTCGAGTCCCTGACTCAACCACGGCGGTGACGGATAAGGGTTTGCATTTTGAGTGTTCAAAGGTCTCTAGGTCATCAAACTCGACTTCTTTTGCTCTACTGTAGACATGGTTTAATTGAGGAAGAAGGTCCTTCGTATGAAGGCCTAAGAAGAGAAACTTTCTCACCACGGTTTTTACGTTAATCCTTAAAATCCGAGCTATTCTTCGTTGAGAGGTGCCACTTACAACCCCTTTGCCATCAACAGCGTAAGGGGGCAGTTTTTAAAAAATTAAACCCAAAGGCTTTTTACACCGCGCTCGCGGGCAACCGCGACGGCTTCTTCGTAGCCAGCATCGACGTGACGGAAGACTCCCATGGCCGGATCGGCCGTCAATACGCGCTCTAAGCGCGCGGCAGCCTCCGCCGTCCCATCAGCGACGATCACTTGTCCCGCATGCTGGCTGTAACCCATCCCCACGCCACCACCGTGATGCAAGCTCACCCAAGTAGCGCCGCAAGCTGTGTTCACCATCGCGTTCAGCAAGGCCCAGTCACTGACCGCATCTGAACCGTCTTTCATCGCTTCGGTTTCGCGGTTTGGACTTGCCACAGATCCGCAATCCAAATGATCACGACCGATGACAATCGGTGCTTTCACTTTGCCTTCAGCCACAAGTCTATTAAACATCAATCCGGCTTTCGCGCGCTCACCATACTCAAGCCAGCAAATACGTGCCGGCAAACCTTGGAAGGCAATGCGTTCTTCGGCCATGTCTAACCAACGGAGAAGGTCTTTTTTGTGCGGAAAGAGTTCGCGCATGGCTTGGTCTGTGACTTTGATATCATTTGGATCGCCTGACAAAGCCACCCAACGGAACGGCCCGCTGCCTTTGCAGAAAAGTGGACGGATGTAAGCTGGAACGAAACCAGGATAGTCGAACGCATTTTCAACGCCAGCTTCTTGGGCACGCGCCCGCAAATTGTTGCCGTAGTCAAAAGTGACCGCGCCTTTTTCTTTCATCTTGAGCATGCCACGCACGTGCTTTGCCATCGAGGCGTAGGCCGCCGCCAAGTACGCTTTTTGATCTTTCTTACGGAACTCCGCGGCTGTCTCGACCGTGTAGCCCTCAGGAATATAACCCACGAGCGGGTCGTGGGCCGAAGTTTGGTCCGTCAACAAATCCGGAGTGTAGTTTTTCTCGATGAGTTGCCAGATCACGCTCGCCATATTGCCTTCAACCGCGATGGATTTTGCTTCGCCCGCTTGGGTGTACTTTTTTATTCTTGCCAAAGCGTCGTCAAGGTCTGTTGCGACTTCGTCGATGTACTTTGTCTCTAGGCGTTTTTGAATACGCGTCGGATCGACTTCAACCGCCAACACGCAGGCCCCGGCAAACACACCCGCCAGAGGTTGCGCCCCCCCCATGCCGCCCAAGCCCGCAGTCAGAATCGTGCGGCCCTTTAAATTGCCCCCGAAATGCTGACGGCCCGCTTCGACGAAAGTTTCGTAAGTGCCTTGAATGATACCTTGAGTGCCGATGTAGATCCATGAGCCCGCCGTCATTTGGCCGTACATCATGAGACCTTTTTTATCGAGCTCATTAAACACTTCCCACGTCGCCCATTTCGGAACGAGGTTGGAGTTCGCCAGCAAAACGCGTGGCGCATCTTCGTGGGTTTTCAAAATACCGATTGGCTTACCGGATTGAACGAGCAGCGTTTCGTTGTTCTCAAGAGTTTTCAAAGCCGCCAAAATTTTATCGAAGCTTTCCCAGTTACGCGCTGCTTTGCCAATGCCGCCGTACACCACCAGATCTTCAGGGCGCTCTGCCACCATCGGGTCCAAATTGTTTTGGATCATCCGATAGGCCGCCTCTTGCAGCCAGCCTTTGCAAACAAGTTTACTACCAGTAGGGGCGCGCACGACGCGGGATTGTGACATGGGAATTTCCTCCAATTAGGAGGTGAAAATACGGAGTAAAAACTCACTTTTCAAGAAGTACAGGAGCCCCTCAGTGCGCCGCGACAGGGAGTAGGGCCCGACCTATTTTAGCTGCCGAAAATAAATGGATATGTGACTGGGAAGGTCTTCCCTTCTTCGGCCGGAGGAAATGTCCAATGGATGACTCTCTCAGTAACACAACCTTCGAGCGCCTGATCTTTGGAGGTATTGTCCTTGATCGTCAGGTTTTGTACGGCCCCTTTGTCGTCGATATCCCATTGAGCCGTGACCTTACCCTTTGTTGCCATGCCCTCAATAATTAAATCGGTGTAGCACTGTTGCACGTCATTAAGGCGGCTTTTCACCACCTGTTTCACGGAACTGAGATTTAACTTCTCGGGACCTGCGGATTCTTTTTTAGCTTTGGCGGAGGCTTCTAGACTTAAGCCGAAAACACAAAGAAGTAGACTCGAGAAGAAAAGGAGCCTCTTTAAAATTCCTTTTTTCATAAGACACCATCCTGTGGATATTATACAACAGCACCACATCCCTCCCTACGAGAAAATGATTTGCCGGTTTTTTGAACAGTATTTCAACGAAAAAACTGGACTCTTACTCAATACAAAAGCCCAGTCTCGCGGTAAACAGTCACACCTTGGAAAACAAATCGCAGGTGACTCTAAGACTTTTTAAAAATGTGAAATTGATAGACACCTGTTCCATCAATTTTCTGGGCCCATAAATCCCTTTCACGGAGATCTTGCCAGCCTTTCAAATCCGGCGCCGTCGGCGCACGCATGAAAGAGCGGATCACCATTTGCGATCCAGCCTTGGTGTCGCCATGCAGTCGTTGCAAAATCTGGTTCGCGTCCTCTTCAGGAAGGTAGGAAATCGTATCCGAAAGCGAGATAAAATCGTAGTTCTTATTCGGCAGATGTTCCAGCATATTTCCGAGCAAGTAATTCACTTTGGTTGGCGCTGTTTTCACGCGTTCAAAAATATGCTGGTGTGCTTCGAGCGGCAGGCCCTCCTCGTAAACGATCTTTCCGAGGAAAAGAATCTGCATGAAGTAGTTCTTGCGCACAAGCTGCGTGCGGAAAATACGATCGAACTCCTGAGTGATGAACTCCCACGGGGCCCGGGCTTCAGTTTTTGCTTCGCTGCGGCCGCTGAAATGACCCTTGTAGAGAAACTTGTTAAATACATATTCACTGCCCGCAACGCGGATGAAGGTCTTCCACCGGACGCGTGGCCAGTGCTTTTCATAGAGCTCCACTTGTTCGGGGAGCGACTGGGCTTCAAAAACTTTCGCGAAGTCACACTTCAGGACTTCGCGGAAAAGAAATCCGAGCTTTTGGAAATGCGACTCCCAGCGGCCAAGCAAAATAAATCCGCGGGGGGTCCAGCCGGCACTGCGTTCACTCCAGTATTTTTTTGCCTCTGGGCTGAGCGGCACTTTTTCAAAAACCGCTCTGCGGTCATCGCCCTCACGCGGACTCGATTGAAGCGCACCCCGATAGCCCATCAGAAACAGGTACTCTTCATAGGTCAGGGTTTTCATCGCCTCAAAGCGCAACTCACAGAGATAGTTTTGGCTCACCGACATATCCACAACGTCGAGTTCCTTCGGATGTTTGGCGATCAGTGGCATGCAACGCGCGCCAGAGCCCGCGATACTGAAAACTCGGGACACTTTTTCCGGCAATAGGTCAAACTCAACACGGGTGTCTTCATTGGCCAACGTATAGTTTAAATCCGAAAAATACTCTTGCGCCACGCGGGATCCTTTCTAAGGTCAGATAAGGCAATTTCATAGTGATCTAATCCAAGTTCTTGCCTATAATACTCTAACCAGAGATTTTTGAAAAAGCATCTCGGAGAAAGACCAGATTCATGAGTTTTCGTGCACTTCTTGTCACGTCGCGAGTGACTTTTGTACCGGAGAATTACAATCAACTTGTCTGCGGGCTTGCTGAAGCCCCGCATATTGTCGGTTGCATGATCGTCGACAACCGCGATTGGAAAATGGTTCTGCAAGGTTTGGCGTTAGTACTCACCGGCGCCGGCCCCCGCATGGGCACGCAGCTATTGAAAAATTACTTCAACGATCTTCTTTCGCGCAAAGAATCGGCGTACCGGAATGCTGAAAAAAAATTCTTTATCGTCGGTGATCTTAATTCCGAGGAAGCCCTCGACATCCTTCGCCGCGAAAACATCGACTTGATCCTGAATGCGCGCACACGCACGTTCTTTAAGAAAAAACTTTTGGCCACTCCCCGTTTGGGCTGCATCAACATCCACCACGGTCTCCTGCCGGACCAACGCGGGCTGATGTGTGACTTCTGGGCGCATTTGGAAAAAACCCCTTCCGGCTTTTCAATTCACCAAATGACTTCGAAACTTGACGCTGGCGCCATTCTGAAAGTCGTCGAAGTAAAAACCGCGAAGACCGACTACCTGGAATCGATCTTTCATGGCTCCAAACAAGAGGTCATCGCCGCGAAAGAGGCCCTGGCGGAAATCGCTAAGGCCGGAGCGGTCTCTGGAATTGCAAATAGTGAAACCGAAAAAACCATTTACCGTTCAAACCCTACGATCTTGGACTTCTTTAAGCTTAAATTCAAAGGGACGAAAATATGAAAACCATTATTGCCCTGCATGGGAACCCGGGCTCCCCTGCCGACTGGAATATTTTGCGTGACAAAATAAGCCCGCAATTCCAACTCAAAGCAGTCGATGCTTATAGCGACGCCTGGAAACAAGAAGTCACCCGCGGAGGCGATAAGAAAATCATCGTGGCGCACTCGTGGGGTGCATACTTGATTTTGAAAAACCTGAAAGAACTTAAAAACCACATCGAGAAAGTGATCCTGGTCGCTCCATACGTAAAACCAGAGCGCCCACTTTCGGGCCTGGCGGCAACTTTGCTGAAAGTTCCGGGCCTTGGTGACGCTTTAATCAAGTCCAATCACCAAAAAGCCAAGGACGCTTTCGTGGGCGACCTGATTCACCCAAACACGGTGAAAGACCTTCCGTACTTCCAGACTTTGCACAATCACTTCCAAGACTGGACGGTTTGGCAAAAGACGGTGGTGAATAAAATCAAGATGCAAGACAATCCTTGGAGCGAGGCAGAAATCACCGACGTGCCGCTCGCTGTTTTGTACGGCGAACTTGATAAGATCTCCAGTAACGAAATTCAATCGGCGGTGCTGGGTAAATACCCCCACGCGCAGATGAAAACCATTCCCGCGACGGGTCACGGGCTCCTTTGGAGCCACCCCGAGAAGATCATTTCTGAAATTTCCACTGAAGGAGCGACTGTGAGCACGAACAATCAAAAAATCGGTTACTACGCTGGAAGCGATGAGCGTAACAATGTTATCAACTACATGGAAAAGCATTTGCGGGAGTTTCCGGACCGTGTGGCCCTGCGCTGGGCAAAGCGCGAATCCATGGCGCAATGGGATGGCTCTCCGAAAACACCCATTCAACATGATGAAATCACTTACAAAAACTTTGCCGCGCGCATCAACTCTTTCGCACAAGGGCTGCTGGATATCGGTATTCAAAAAGGTGATCGCGTGATCATCTTCTTGCCTATGAGCCTCGATATGTACACGGCGATGTTCGCGGTTCAGCGTATCGGCGCCATTGCCGTATTTTTGGATTCTTGGGCGCGTAGCCATCACTTGGGGGCCTCCGCCGAGTGTGTGGGCCCGAAAGCCATGATCAGCTTTCAGCAGGCGTTTGCGCTCGTCGATCAGGTTCCAGAATTTAAATCCATGCCGATACGTGTCCTTTACGGCCCCGGTGACAAGTGCACCCACCGTTTTCCTGAATTATTGAAACCCACGGCTTCACCGATTGCGGCGGTTGAGAGTGAGTTCACCGCCTTGATCACTTTCACAACCGGTTCTACGGGTAAACCAAAAGGCGCAAACCGCACGCACCGCTTCTTGTCCGCCCAGCATCATGCGCTTTCCCATGTGATTCCTTACACGGAAAAAGACAAAGACATGCCGGCATTCCCGATCTTCAGTTTGAACAACTTGGCCAGCGGAGTGACGACGATTTTACCAGCGGTGGACCTGGCGGCGCCTTCGGAACGTGACTCAGCGATCTTAGCTTGTCAGATCTTGAACGAAGGTATCAACTGCACGACGCTTTCTCCGAGCATGCTGGTGGGCTTAGCCCGCTATTGCAAAGAACACGGCATTAAACTCGACAAACTCCGCCGCGTCGTCACCGGCGGCGCGCCGATTTCCAAAGACGACGTTAAGAACTTCTATGCGATCGCCCCGCAAACAGATCTTTGGATCTTGTATGGCTCTACTGAAGCAGAACCAATGGCCCATATCGAAGGCCGGGATATGCTTAAAGAAAATCCTTCAGCGGATCCGGAGATCATTGAAGAAGGCGTGAACGTGGGTCATATCAGCGAAGATATCGACTACAAATTCATCCGCATTAAAGACGGTCCGGTGGAATTGCAAGGTTCCTCTTGGTCACAAGTCGAGGTGGCAAACGGCGAAGTGGGCGAGTTTATCTGTACGGGTGATCACGTTTGCCGGGACTACTACAACAATAAAGAGGCCTTTAAAACCACCAAAATTATGGATGGCCAAAACCAGGTTTGGCACAGAACCGGTGACTTGGCTTATATCGACTCTAAAAAGGACCTTTGGATCGTGGGCCGCACCAACAACGCGATTGAGCGCGGCGGTAAGTACTACTTCCCGGTGCGAGCCGAAGTGCTGTTGAAGCGCATGCCCTTTGCTTATCGTTGCGCCTTCCTCGGCATGGACGACAAAACCCTCGGTCAAGCCACTTTTGCATGTGTGGAGCTTAAAGCGGACATCGATAAAGCCACTTTTGACTTTGAGGCCGCGAAAAAAGAAATCAACCGCGTCTTTGCCAAGAACAGAATTCCCATCGATCAAATCAAGTTCGTCAAGGCGGTTCCGATGGATCCCCGGCATCACTCGAAAGTGGAATATAAAGTCTTGCGTGACCAACTGAAAGACCCGGGAGCTATCATTGCGTAACTGGCTGATTCTCATCAAAGAGCGTTTTAGTCCCGGAAGTTACCTTCCGATGATTTTCATCTTCACTCTGGCTAACGGCCTGTACTTGTCGAAGGCCGCAAGTTACACCTTCGATACCGGCCGCTTTCTCTGCGTGCTGGCGCTGATGCTGAGTTTTTTCTTCCGCATGCGTTGCTTTGATGAAATCAAAGACTACGAAGTGGACCTAAAAGTGAATCCGACCCGCCCGCTGGCGCGCGGGGTGCTGACCGTTCCACAAGTTAAAAAGGGCCTCTTCTGGATGGTTCTTTTTGAAGTGGTTGTCGCGGCTTTTTTGGGTTTCTGGCCTTTCCTGATCCATGTGATGGCGATTGGTTACAGTCTGCTCATGTACGAAGAATTCTTTGTCGGCGATTTCCTGAGGCCTCACTTAACCACCTATGCCGTGACCCACACCTTCGTCAGCGTTCTTTTGGGTGTTTCGGCCGCGACCGCGATTGTGAATTTCAACCCCCAGAAAATTCAATTCGTGGATATTTGTTTCTTTCTGATGAACTGGTGTTTTTTCAATTTATTTGAATTTGCCCGCAAGACCTTCGCGCCGAACGAGGAACGCCCGCATGTTCCCAGCTACAGCAATATCTTTAGGCCCAAAGGCGCTTGGTTGCTTTCGTGGTCACAGGTGCTCACCGGCACTCTCCTTTCTTGGGTGGCGCTCAGCAATCACCCGCGTTTTTATTGGCTGATTGTGGGGGCGGTTCTATATACGCTTTTAAGCGTTGGCTATGCGCTCAATCCCCAGTTGAAGATGGCTAAGATCTTCCGCAACGGCACCGGGGTGTATTTGCTTTTACATTACGTTCTAATCTGCTTTGTGATGGGAGCTTAAGATGCTTGTAACGAAAAACTCCACGCACTTCTTTGCGAAAAACGAGGCTGGCGGCAAGGGTTTTAACCTGTACTTGATGACCAAAGCCGGTATTCCCGTTCCCGAGTGGGTGGTTTTCGGCCGTCGCTACTTCCAAGACTTTGTTAAGAGTGCCGGCATCCACCAAGAGCTCTACCAACTGGTGGAAAAAGTCATTCACGGTCATATCACCGCCAAGGACGCCGAAGCCGCGATCGAGAAACTCTTTGCCGCTGGCAACACGACCGCTTTGCTGTCTTCGAGCATTGATCAAGCCTTGCAAATGCTGGGCGCCGATAAGGTTTTTTCCGTGCGCTCCTCGGCGGCGGACGAGGACGGCCTTTCACACTCCTTTGCCGGCCAGCTTTCTAGTTTCTTGTATGTAAACGGCAAGGAAGATATTTTAACGTACATTAAAAAATGCTGGGCTTCGGCGTTCTCTGAGCGCGGCCTGATTTACCGTAAGGAAAACCAAATCGATCCGCACAAAATCTCGGTTTCCGTGGTTCTTCAGCGCATGATCGATCCGGAAAAGTCCGGCGTGATGTTTACCTGCGACCCGGTAACCGGCAAACTGGACAATTACGTCGTGTCGTCCGTTTATGGCGTTGGCGAAGGCCTTGTATCAGGCGCCTTGGATGCGGACTCCTACTGGTTGCACCAGCACACCGGTGATCTGGTGAAATCTGAAATCATCGAAAAGAAAGAGATGATGAAGAAATCAAGCTCCGGCCACTGTCGCCTGCATCCAGTCGCTGCCGAGCTGGTCCTACAGCCGTCTTTAAATGGAAAAGAATTGCTGGGCTTGTATAAGCTGGGTCGCTTGATCCACGACCAGTATCACCGTCCGCAAGATATCGAGTGGGCGATTGAAAATGGAACCTTTTATATTCTGCAAACCCGTCCTGTGACGAATTTGCAATCAGATCTCGTTGGTTATCCGAATCTTTGGGATAATTCGAATATTATCGAATCTTACGGCGGTTTGACCTCACCGCTGAGCTTTAGCTTTGCGCTTAGAAACTACAAGGCCGTCTACATCCAGTTCTGCGAAGTCTTAGGTGTACCGAATGAAATTATCAAGGACATGGATTCTTACTTAAGCTACATGCTGGGAAGCATTGATGGCCGCGTCTATTACAATCTCTTTAACTGGTACAAACTCGTCGGCGTTCTTCCGGGCTTTAAACAAAACCGCGAGTTCATGGAAACCATGATGGGCGTGTCTGAGGGCCTGACGGATGAAATCGCCAACCGGATTAAGCCCCACCCGTCTTGGGATACGTTCACCGGCAAGCTTCGCAAAATGGTGACCGGTTTTAACTTTATAAAGTACCACTTCACGATTCAAACAGTGGTGGATGACTTTTTAAAGACCTTCCATCGCGATTACGACAAGTATCGCGCGATGCCGCTCGCAAGCATGCGTGGCGATCAGCTCTTACGCGTGTACTTGGATGTGGAGCGCAACATGCTCGGCCGCTGGAAGGCACCGATCATCAATGACTTCCTTTGCATGGTGCACTTTGGCCTCTTACGCAAACTCACGACAACATGGTTGTCGAGCCTTGATTCAACTATTCAGAATGATCTTCTGGCCGGTGAAGGCGGACTTGAAAGCGCGGAGCCGACGAAGGCCTTACTGCGCCTCGCTGCGGAAGCGATCAAAGATGCCGATCTCAAGCGAATCATCGAAACGACGGATCCGAAAGACGGCCTCGAGGCTTTAAATCAGTCAAAGCACCGCAATTTCTACAATATGGTCCTCGATTATCTCGATCGCTTTGGTTTCCGTTGCATGAGCGAGATGAAGCTTGAAGAAATTGATTTGCTGACGGACCCGTCTTATTTGTTTGTCTGTCTTAAGAACTACTTAAAGGCCGGCAAAGTGGAAGTCCACGATGACTCCCGCGAGAGGTCTCTGCGTGCGGCCTCTGAAAAGAAGGTCGAGGAGCATCTCTCGGGAATGCGCAAAAAGATTTACTTCTGGGTTCTCAAGCATGCCCGCAAGGCGGTGAAGAACCGCGAAAACACCCGTTTTGCACGGACACGTATTTATGGAATTGCCCGCACGATCTTCCAGAACATCGGTGAAGATCTGGCCAACATAGGCGCGCTTCATAATGGCCGCGACGTTTTTTGGCTGACCATTGAAGAGGTCTTCGGGATTTACAATGGAACACTGCCCTCTTACAATCTTCAGGCCTTCGTCAACTTGCGCAAGTCCGATTACGCGAAGTTCACTGAAGACACGGATCCACGCATCCTGACCCGGGGAGCGGTCTACTGGAACAATCCTTTCGTTAAAGAAGAAGAGGTTTCCATGAATATCGCGGAAGGCGAAGACTGTGATCTCAAGGGTCTGCCCTGCTGCCCGGGCGTTCTCGAGGGAACGGTGAAAGTAATTTTAAATCCGACCGACAACTTGGATTTGAATGGCGAGATTCTCGTGACGGCGAGAACCGACCCGGGATGGGTTCCACTCTATCCGGCGATCTCGGGCTTGCTGGTGGAACGCGGAAGTTTGCTTTCCCACTCCGCGATCGTGGCGCGTGAAATGGCCATTCCCGCCATTGTCAGCATTCCCGGCCTGACAAAGACTTTGAAGACCGGCATGCGAATTCGTATGGACGGCAAAGCCGGCACGATTAAAATTTTGGAATGATCGAAGGTGGCTTCAGGCAATCTACCGAGAACCACTCTTGGCGCGTAAACGCGACAGCGCGAGGGAGCGGGTCAGTTCGATCTCTTTGTCGGAGACGATACCCATATGGCCCTGGATGGCGGCAAGTTCGACTCCGTGCTTGCGAGCCATCTTGTAGATGCCCTTGACTTTGTTCCACTCGATATCCCGGCCCATGGTGAAAGATTCAAACTGTCCTTCCAACGCCAGCAAAGCGGTTTCAGCCAAGCAGGCATAAACCGCTTTGCCCGGAAGCCCCAAGTCACAGGTGATTTGCGCTGGACCCGGCAAAAGCACTTCGCCTGATTCGATGATCAAAACATCCGGGCGTTTCTTCGCATCTTCTTTGTCAAAATCGAGTGGTCGCGAACAATCACAGACGACACAACCCGGTTTTAATCTCATCACATCAATGATCTTCTGATCAAAGGCCGACGTGGCGGTCACTAGCGCGTCCGCCTGACCGGCGATTTCATTGGCATCCGTGGCGGTCAGGATTTCGCTGCGTGGAGCCAACTGACGGATCTCCGCCGCCAACTCATCCAAACGGTTTTGGCGAGGGGCCACTAAGCAAACTTTTTTAAAGGTCAAGGCCAAGAGCTTCGCGGACACTTTGCCGATGGAGCCCGTCGCACCGATGACCATGGCCATCCCATCCACTAATCCCGTATTCGGATCATTCTTAACCAGATTCATTTTTTTAACGACTTCAGCTAAAGCCCAAAGCGTCGCGCTCGCGCTGAGACTATTGCCGGTTGTCACAGGAATCGGCGAATTGCGATTGATCGTCACACCCGCATCGCCAACAACTTTCGTGTAAGCGCCTAGTCCAACGATCTTTGCTCCACGATTTGCGGCATCATAGCAGATCTTTTCGATTTTCGCGTAAGTAACCTCTGGATCTTCTTCTTTTAAAACCTTCGGCGTCGACAACAGGCCATAAATCAAACCATTCACTTCGCGGCCGCTTTCTTTACTGATCACGTGCTGGACACTTCCGTAAATGATCGCCGGGGTCTTTGAAACAAGGCGATCAAAAGGATCGTTAAATTTCTGCGGCATCTTGCGCAACAAGCCCAGTCCTGGAATACGCAATAAATCGCGATGAGAAAGTGCATGAACGACGAACGCAAAATCCGGTTCCTTTTCCCGCAGCAAAATATTTTTTACGCGGTTAATTCCATGCGAGATCTTCGCCTGAGTCGATGTACGGTGGCTCACCGTGTACTGGCGGGTCATCTGTCGGACTTCCGGGCGCGGATTAATCAGTTCTTCCCATTCCGACACGGATAGCGGAGCCGTTTTCCCATGCACCAGGCGCAGAGTCGCGTCCAAGATAGAGTAATTCATATACGGACTCATTTTGTACTCTTCCGGGAAAAGATTCACCACAGAGCGCGGAGCGTATTTTTGCGCTTCTTTTTCCGCAGCCGGGTGATGAGACCAAACAATCAAATCTTTTCCGCGAACAAACTCCACGGCGGAATCAAAGAGCAATAGGAAAGGATAATCACTCGCCACGTACTGAACTCTTTCCACCTGTGACGCAAGAACGGAGCGGCCCATTTTCTGAATCTGCGTTTCCGCAAGCGGCGTATTGTTACGCATATCCTTTAAGTTCGCCACGTTCAGCGCAAGCTTCGAGAACGCCATCAAACCGGGCACCGGCGCTTGAATCATCAAAGGCAAACCCAGCATCGAGTAAGCGTCACCAATGAAGACTTTTCCCGGATAGGATCTGCGTAAAAACTCTTCGAGCTCCGCGCTGAGCATCGCCGCCGGAAAAAAGACGCCTGCTTCCGGGCTGACTTTTCCCGATTCAATGAGCTTAATCATGGAATTCAAATTTGAAATCTCACGAAGACCCGTGCCATCGCATAGAGGCACGGAACAAGGCATTCCCATGATCTCAAGGTACTGGCGGTGAACATAGGTTTTCTCATCAAGCTTAATCACCGGAGGCAGGCTGCTCAGCGCGAAGGCATCGACATCCATGCGCAAGTTTTGTATGAGTTTTTTAACCAGGTCGACTGAGAAGTTCACACCAAAGCGCTGAACTTCAAAACGGTGTCCCACATATTCATAACTGAAGGAATCATCCCAATGAGAGCGTCCGAAACTAATCTCAGCGATTCGAAATGTACTCATTGTAACCTCGCCAGAAAGATTTTTCGTAACTGTCAAACTCAGGACACCAGCCTTCGCCAAGAATGTCGCACGTCGAAACCGAGTCGTACTTCGGGAACATCAAAAGATAATTGAGCTGCTCTTCAGGGAACTTCACCGTCCACTTCGAGACCTTCGTGAGCAAGGTCTTCGGCGCGCGGCTTACAAAGGTGATTCCGCGATGGGGAATAAAAAGCTGCTTCAATGTTTTGAGATATAAATCGCGAGTGATCAAGCCCTCTTTCGGTGTGATATGAAAACTCTGGTAACCGGTGGCTTCAGTTGCTTGTGACCATTTGGCAAAACCCGCGACCGCCTCCGCCGCTTTATCCACCGGCACCAAGGGAAGACGGTTCATTTTTTTGCCTGGCAAGGGAAATGAGGACGGAAAGCTTTCAATAAATTTACGAATTCGCTCGAATGCCTGTGGCGCATGGTAGGGGCCATCAATGCGCTCGATCTTTCCATTCACGGTGTCGCCGACAAGGACACCCAAACGCATATTAATGCACAGTTTGAAATGCATGGACTGATTCACAATCATCTGCTCAGCCAAGGCCTTGCTTTCAGAGTACGGGTCCGGAAACGGGCGGCTAAAATTCAAATCAAACGGCCGCACCATTTTGAGCGGCGAGTTCACCGCAGCCGCCACGGAGCTTGCGTTCATAAAAACGGGGATTTGCAATTCACGGGCGATTTTCAAAGCGGTTCCTGTCGCTATCACATTCTGCTGAAAAGCATCCCTGTGACTGGCCGCGAGGTCGTACAAGCCGGCCAAGTGAATAAAAACATCGTATTTTTTCTTTTTTAGAGCCTCAAGATTCAAGCCCGCATTCCAGCGGGTCAGATCGCCGCGAACTTCCGCTGTTTCCGAGCGCGAAATCACCTCGACGTCGGCAAATTCACGCAGCATCGGCAAAACCTGTTTGCCCAGAAACCCCGTCCCGCCTGTCAAAAGAATTTTTATTTTTCCCATCGGACTGAGCCCACGACGACAGGAAGGCCTTTGTGCAGGCATTTCACAGACAACTCCGCCACGTCTTTGAAAAGAATCTCGCCGTCGCCGAAGAAAGTAATCGGGCGGTTGGGATTCTTCGCGCGGACCTTGAACTCGGTGATCTCATAAGATGTAAAGCGCTTCGATTGGCTGACGGTCCCTTTTCTCAAATGCCAGAACGAGGATAGGTGTTCACGAACGCGGCGGCCTTCGGCGAGCAGTAAGTTCACAGTGCCATCGGTATTGGAAGTAAATGGCGCCGGCAAGAACTTGTTGCCGATGCTCGGTTGATTGTTGACCAGGACAATGGGCGCATCGCTGGCGAATTTTTTATCTCCTGGAAGTTCAAATTCAAGCTCCCAGCCGTTCGGATCCCAGGTGCGCAAGGCTTCGGCCACCATCAGCGAATAAACGCCTGGGCCGATTTTTTTAATAAGCCGGTAGCTGTTTTTGGCAATCGACTTAAAGACCGTCGCGGTTTGCGGGCAGTTCGCCACTTTTTGCAAACTCGAACGCACCTTGTTCGCGAGATCCGCAGTCATCGCGGGGATGCCGAACCCGCCGTTGGTTAACATGAAGGCTTTTTTGTCTCCGGAAGAAATTTGAATGATGTCGATGTTGCGGACGGAGCCCTCGAGGATGTTGCGAACTGCTTGATCAATCCGGTGGCTGATGCCGATTTCATGAGCCAAGTCATTCGCCGTCCCCGAACGCACGATCGCGATCGGCGGAATTTTTGTCAGGTCTTCTCCGGCGTGGACAAGGTATTGCAAGCACGTGTTAACGGTGCCGTCGCCACCGCAAATAAGGAAGTAGTCGGTTTTCTGCGCAAGTTCCTCGCACAAAAATTGGCCCATCTCTTCGAGAGTCTTGGCCTTCGAGAAAACCAATTCACAGCGAAACAGAGCGGTACGGATTTTTTCTTCGATCAACGCGGGGTTCACGGAGCCCGCCTTTGGGTTGATGACAACAGAGACTCTCACTGGACACATCCTTCCATATGACTTTAATAGCAATCAATATTCCAGTACTCAAGCCCGTCTCCGGCACTCTGGCCCTGTCCTAAGGACCCAGGACCGTCTATCCTTTAGACAAAAGCCCTAGAGCGGCCCTCGTTGCTGTGGCCTCTCGGGTTTTAGCTGTGGGTAGGTTTCATGCCAGGCTGCTATATTTGAATAGACGGCGGGTATCCATGTGTCTCGAATTGAGAAATCCACATCGTTGAAGGATCTTTAGCATAAAGGATTCCTCGTTCTGATAACTGTAAGCCATCGCCTTTAAAACTCGGATCTTGTTGTTGAGTCCTTCACTGATAGCCGTAGTTATTAACCAGAGCAATACATAGTTTGCATTTTTCCCAGAAAAATTGTAGTCTGAGGAGATGGGCAAAGACGGACG
>JBDHWW010000064.1:0-15152 GCA_039810425.1 Pseudobdellovibrionaceae bacterium
TCACGGCATCGGAAAATTCAAAAAATAAAATTTAACGGATCGGAGAGGATTGCTGCGGAGATTCCACGGATCCGGGGTCTAAATTCGGATTTGGGAAATAAAAAAACCACCGTGATATTCGGTGGTTAATGGTAGCCATCTTCCGTCAACCTGCAATCTTATCCAAGTACATGATTTTATTCAAATTTCATTTTCGGCGATTTATTCTAAAAACACCGATTTAAAGGCTCTTTATGAGCAAGGCCTTTCGATTCCCCAAATCGCCTGCCAACTCGGAATGTCTGTTTCTTCCACCAGAAGTCATCTACTGAGGCTTGGAGTTACATTGCGAGCCAAGGGTTCGGTCAGCTTCGCTAAATCAAAAGTGAAAAGCTTTAAAAGTTCGTCTCCCCCACCCTACGGATACTGCTACCTTGACGGGCAGCTCCACAAGGACCCACGGGAATATCCAATTTTACAGATTATCGAAAAACAGACTCAAATGGGACGCACCCCATCAGAAATCGCACACTTCCTAAATGCAAAGAAATTCAAAACCCGGCACGGGAAAGTCTGGAGGCAATCTCACACTTTTAACATCGTCCAAAGAATCAAGTCATCCATACAAAAACCTTGAGGGAGGTCATCATGGGATTAGACAAACTGGCTATCTGGTCATTGAGTATCATCACAGCACTCGCAGGAGTTTTTAACATCGACACTATTCATCGGGAGATCATAAAAGCCCAGGCACGGATTCTCTTTGAGTCACGGACTGAAGCTTGGGGAAGTCCACGCTTCTTTGATACGCCAACAAAAACGCCAAAACGTCCAGAGAAAGCCACCAAGAAGGAAAACTGAATTCAAATTTAATTCCTCCGTTCTGTTTTTGGCGGAAGAAACTCAAGTCTCTTTTTTCACTTCTTCGCGTCAGCCCTCGCCAAGGCTTTGCCTTGTCATGGTCTGCGCCACTTCGCTCGGTCGAAGTGACGAGCCTTGGGCTTCTTCCTTTTAGTTCCTCCTCGGCCCCTCAATCTTCTACGAAGGGGTCCTCAATCACGAGGAACGAAACAAAAAACGGAGAAAATTTATGCAATCTGAAATTCAGAAACGTCTTGAACAACTTGCTTTTAAACATACCAATTCTTTTTGTTATTCCTGCTATCAAACCGTTATTGAGCCTCACTGCCCATCTTGTGGCACTGACGACTTCATGCGAGAACTTTCCGGAGTTGGCGTAGCGTATGGCGCTAGCTGGGTAATCCGTGAAATACTCTCATCAGAACTGGAAGCAGTGGATATTAAGAAATGTTTCGAGCAATCCATGCGTGACTGCTATCCTGAAGAAGTCACCATTGGATGGATGAGCTTAGATGCTGTTTCCGTGATGAAAGAGATGGACCCGATCTCTTGGAATATCGCTCAACAAGAGTGGGTTGGCCTTGAGGAACAGGAAGAAAACATTTTCAGCTTTGACAACAACAGCACATTTTATTGGGTTTCTGATATTGAAAATCTCTTACGAGGTGAGGGGCTATAACCCTTCCCTCTGTAAGGCATCGTGAGTAGCTTTAAAAGAGTCCCCGTATTTTTATCATAATTCGTAATCTCTTTTTGCACACTTTCAATTTTCACATTCATATTACGATTCGAAATAGAAAATCATAGAGGATTACCTTTAATTGCTGGGAAAAGAGATCTGGCCAAAAGAAAGATCCAAGTCACAACGACAAAAGGTAGTGTAAGGGCTGGCATACCTAAAGGCTCCAGCGCACCGGATGTCGCCGCAAATGCAACTGTCGTCATCACCGCCCCGAAAAATGTGTAGCTCACTGATGCCACACTCGGCGCCAGGAAAACACTTCCCAACGCAATTGCTGTTAACGCGGGATTGAAGCTGAATGCTCCTGAGCGTATCGCTGGCTCCGCGGCCCCAAGCAACCACGCAACCAAGATTCCGACTGTCGATCCCATAAGAGCCGCCATACAGGAGCGCCAAGAACTAATAAGTAGTCCAAGAACAAACAATATTCCTGTAACAATGTTTCCTTGAAAGAAGACTTGGCCTATCCCAGTGAATACGCCTTCAACAATGGTCGTCATGGTAACGACGCCCTCTATCGTAGCCGCCTTTGGCAAGCCTGCTGTTGGCAAAATACTTGTCGAATGTAGTTGTCCAAAACGAGCACACGCCAATAAGAAAATATATGAAGAAAAAACAAAGGGAGCCGTCAGAGTAGGCATTTTTGAATTTTTTAAAAGATGTATCATTGCGGCCATCAAAATAGTTGAACTTGCTGCTGCAAAAATCAAATAAATCCAAGTAAGCCCATTTGGTTCTAGAAAGAAACTTAGAGCAATCGCAACCAATGCACCATTGAATCCAAAAAGCCCATCGCGCACTTGACGTGCGTCAACGTTCAAAACGTTCGCTGTAATTGTGCTAACCACGGTCCCTACTAAAGCGGCCACTCCAAATATAAATGAATTATAGAAAATTCCGAACAGAAAAATCAGGCCTGCTATGGGATTATTTTGCAGCATAACCTGTCCAAGGCCCCGAAGAACGGAGTCAATAAAACGCACAATAATACTCAAGAAAGAGCTACCCTGATTCAAGTTCGACCATGATACTAATATTTTCATCAACTAAATCCCTTAAAGACCGATTGAAATTTACAACTCGCATTTTCTTTTAGCACAAACTCGAAAGCAGTAACAGTAGATCTCGTTGAGAAATGCCTTAGCAAGCCTATTTGATTTCTACTTTGAAGCCTGAATTTCAAAAACGACAAACTCAACTCCGTCTTCTTCAACTCGACCTACTTCTTTCATTCCGATCTTCTTAGCGAGTGCAATAGAAGCAATATTAGTCGGCATTATTTGGGCAGTGATTCTTTCAAAACTAAGAGCATTAAATCCGTAATCGAGACAAGCCTTGGCAGCCTCAGAGGCAAATCCTTTACCCCAAAATGATCTAAGAAAACGATAACCTAAATCTATTTCATTAAGTTCTTCAATCCACTTTAGACCGCACCAACCAATCCGTTTGCCCGTTGCTCTCTCTATGACAATAAATCGTCCGATTCTTCGATCAACAAATTGCGCTCGCAAGCTTTCAATTATTTTGATGGCCTCGCGTACATCTCCGAGCGGTCCATCAGGCACATACCGAGTGACTTCGGGATCGGAATTCAACGTCACCATAAAATCAGCATCTTCAGTTCGGTGTGGTCTCAACTCTAATCGCGTAGTTAGTAGCTTGAAATTATCAATAGTCATCGGTTAAAGATATATTTCCAAATAGCGTCTGTCTAGTTGGCGTTTTATAGGCAACACAAAACACTCATTTATGCATTACTCTCCCTTTAAAGCTCCGACTTTATCTGTAAGATTTTTTGGGGGTCACATCATTGAGCGTCTTTTGCGAAAGAGAATCCATAAATGCCTCAAGGGCCTCAGATAAACTTTTTTTAAGAACGCAATTTTTAAGAAAGGTGCAATCGCACTTCTCGCCTGAGAAGCATTCGGCAATCTGAAAAGTTTCTTCTGTTTGCGCGACGATCTCTTTAAGCGTCTTGCTTCCAGTTTCATGGCGGATGGTAAGACCCCCAGTCTTTCCCCGAGCCGTCTCAATGAAGTTCAATTTCGCCAACTGATTTGAAACTTTAATCAGATTGTTTTTAGAAACTTTCAGAGTTTCGGAAAGCTCGTTTAATGTGACGGATCGTTTTTCCTGATTTAGATACATCAAAACTCGCAGTGAATAATCTGTATGTGCTGTCAAACGCATTGTTTTATTCCTTTAACACGAAGGTTTCGCCATGGGGCCAGGTCTAAAAATTCGAGGTAAAAAAGCCCAACACCAACAGACAACTGCGAGAATCCAAAAAGTCGCCGCCGTATGCAAATAGCTTTTTCTCCATAGCCCCTCAGAAAATCCGTAAAATACGCGCGAAAGGGCGCCTAATACTAAAAATATAAGCAAAAACCAAAGAGCTGACGATTGTTTCTCAAGATCAATCGGATAAGAACCGTGGGCAAGAGTCACCCGAGTCGCCACTGAAAAAGTAATCAAGCTAAAACAAGCGATAAAAATGATGTGAAACCATGTAATAAACTGCATTGGCTGAACCCACGTCAAAAAGAAACACAAAGGAATCATCGCAGCCACAACCCGCACCGCATACTTGAGTGCTGATGGACGATCTGATGCCCTCTGCACTTGCCAAATCCTAAAAAGGTAAACCAACGTGACAATGGCAAGCCCCAGGTAGGCAAGCGAATGCCCTTGACCTGCTAGAAAAAGCAGACCCATCACTAAAACCCCACCAACATGAAACACGATACGCAGGCCCCGTGAGGTAGAATTCTCAAACTCCGACGGAAGACCCGAGAGGAACGAAAAAAACCTCGTTCCTATTCCCAACACTAACAAAAGAGTCGCTCCCAAATGGTAAAGATGAATCCCCATAAAAGAATTCCCACTGAATTGGTAGTACGCCCCTGCAAAAGCGAGAATCATCGCCATACCTACATGAGAAAAGAAAACCGGCAAAGGTTTGGTCATCTTAAGAATACGCCTACCACCGTAGATCACCAAGAAAGCCACAAGCGCCATTTGAAAAGAATAAAAAAATCGCGGATCACTGTACCAAGAAGAACACGTTTGCGCGAGGAGAAGTACACCTGATATCAGATACTCCAATATATTTGCACCTGTTGTTCCCGTCATCCTTGGAACCGCCGTCATAAGAAAGCCAACTATAAAACTCCAGAGAAACCCACCTGCAATCAGCTTCGAATGAATCAACATGGCTGGTGTGTTAAACCATTGAAGATCTTGAGTGAACCAAATACCGACGGCTAAAATAGCATTTAGAATCCCGAGCGGGAAATAAAGCTGGTAGGGGGCGATGCTTTTCATATTTTAACTCCTTCAACCACATTAAGTCTAAAAGTGCTCAGAAGCATGAGAGAGAAACTGCCAAGCATGGAAAGCACTGCTCCTAATGGACTAAACACTCCCAATGATGCCAGTACTAACGCCGCGACATTATAAACAGCAGCAGCACACCCCGTCTGAACGAGAACTCTACGAAACTTTTTTGAATACTTAATTGCCGACAGGATCAAATCCAGATTGGGACTTCTGAGTTCAAAATCAACTGGAGCAAACCCTGAGATCCTGTGCCCCAGGCGAAAGCTTACGCGCGCCCTTGATAATGCCAGCGTATCGTTCAAGCCATCGCCGACAAAAACCGCGTTCGCACGTATGCTCTCTGCCTTTTCGCTGGGCGATAAATTTCCTAGAAAAGAAATGCGTGGATCGATCTGGGTCAACGCTTTCCCTGCTCCTGCTTTAGGATCTCCAGAGAGAATCTCTATCCTGGAGTCAGGAACAAGTGTTAACAGTCTTTCTAGGAATCGACGGGCCATAGTATCGTAGGCACTTTTACTAACAATTTCTCCGACGATTTCGCCGTTAAGTGAAACTAAAGTACCAACAAGATCCTCGTATTCAATGACATCAACTCCCTGACTTTCGAGAAAACTTTCTTTACCCACGCATATGAGTGCCCCGTCATCTGCCTTGGCGACGCCCCCTAATCCCGCAAACTCACGTAAATCATTAATCGCATTTGATTCGCCGGAAATATTAAGTCCACGCAGGATCGCATGACTTGCTTTTTCAGAGATTGATTTTAGGTAAGGAAGAACATCGTTTTCTTTTCCGTTCTTGAAGGGCATAAAAATCGAATCAACGGCCTCTAGTGTTCCAGTCTTATCAAAGTAGAAATTCGAAATCTGAGAAAGATCCAACAGAGCGTCACTTCTGTGAAGCATGATCCCCGACTTCAACAACGCCAAATACGCCATTTGTGATGCCAGAGGCAGAATACTCGCAAATAGACATGGACAAAAAATCAAAATACCGACGAAAAATGACTCAATTACATCCTCAGTTTTATTCCCTCTAAATGCGTGAACGGAGGCAATAGTTAAAGCTCCCAAAAATGCGACCATGACCAAAGCGCTTTCAGCCTTTGCCAATATTCTAGAATAGCGGGACTCCCGTCCCCCACCGATCACGGCGCTTTCCGCCCAAGCATCAATCTTGCGTGCACCTTGTGGAGCCAAAACCGACATTTCAATCCGGCTTTTGGCAATTGCTCCTGCAAAGATATGGTCGCCCTTTTTAAGGGTTATAACATCTGACTCTCCACTCATTAAGTGGTTATTGATTGGTGCAGTATCGCTTATCAAAGCCCCATCGAAAGCGACTGTATCTTCTGGAGAAAACCGCACAATGTCGTTTTTTTTAACCTGAGAAGCTTCCGCCTGGGCCCATGTGCCTTTCCTAAAAATTTCCACTAATGATGAATCAGATCGAATCTGATAAAGAATATTGGAAGTCGTTGATGTCACAATCGAATTTTCAATTTTCTTTGTTAAGAGTAAAATAGCCACAATCATGGAGCCAGAGTCAGCGTACGTCCCGCTAGAATTGGATATTAAAGAAAAAATAGAAACGCCGACCGCAGAGCAACCACCAACAAAAATGAAAAAGTCCAAGGTTAAAAGACGGCTGAACCACAATGCCCGAACTCCCGCTTTTGCGAAAGGATAAATACCAATCAAAATAGCGGGCAAACCAAAAAATGAAGAGGCCAGAGCCAAAGCATGAAGCTCGCCCTGCGAAAGTTCGCCTCCGATATAGCCCGCAAAAGCCAACATCGAGGACCACATGGCTAAAAACCAAACGAGGCTCACCTGAACCCAGGGGATCTTACGGTTGGCTTCATTTTGAAGCCTTTCGCGGTAGCTTGCTATCCACCCATCAGACTGCTTTTTAACACCAAATCCAATTCGGATAATTTTTTCCTGGATAGACTCATCAAGGCCCGGTAATTCATAGGAAGGCTTTACGATCAAAAGTTTGCTTGCGTAATTGAGGTCTGCTGATTCGATACCTTCAATTTGGGTCACGGACTCACGAATATTCTTGGCACAAGTTGAACACCACATACCGGATATAAAATAGATAAGATCTTTCTGCGACCCGACACTCACTTCATTCACCGTTTTCATGTAATTGACAGACCTGACTTAATGTTGCATATTACATGCAATTATTCAATATAATTTGCAGAACCGTGACTTTCATCAGTCGTGCTCGGAGTGCCATAATGGATGCAAAAGTGGTCTTTCTGGTTTTAACGTTTTCAATTTCTGTTTTAGGGATGCTGGCATTTGTCGTTGCCCTAATCCAAAAACAAGTGCTCGTTCCACCTTCAGCAGCGAAATCGATTTTTTTAGCCAATGAGTTTGGTCACTCTGAACTTGATTCCACCAGCCAACTGAGCGATCAGTGGAGGACCTTAGACCAATCTGCAAGAAAGCCGATCCTGTTTTTTATTGTAACTGCCACCTTGTGGCTAGTCCTAGGGTCCCTCTTTGGGCTCTTGGTCTCTATTAAATTTCACGCGCCGGAGTTCTTAGGAACAGAAGCGCTTTTAACCTTTGGAAAGCTAAGGCCTCTTCACTTAAATATTATCACTTACGGATGGCTTTCTCCTGCAGCCCTTGCGGTCTCCATGTGGCTGGTTCCTCGTTTAACAAAGGTTCCTTTGCAAAGTATTAAGACTCTTTACGCCGCAGGAATAATCTGGAATGTCGGCGTACTTCTTGGATGTATCGGGATCTTGTTCGGATATACGGATGGACTTGAATGGCTGGAGTTCTGGTGGCCAACTAAAATCTTGCTGGCAATAGCGGGCGCTATGATCGCTATCCCACTTTTTAAAACGATCTATCTAAGCAAAGAAAAGCATCTCTATGTGACCATGTGGTACACGATCTGCGCACTTATTTGGTTTCCGGCTCTATTCATTATTGCAAACGCACACTTTCTACACTCTGGCGTTGAGCAGGCCATCGCAAACTGGTGGTTCGCCCACAATGTTCTTGGTCTTTGGGTAACTCCGTTAGGGCTTGGGATTATTTATTACCTACTTCCAAAAATAACGGGTCATCCTATTTTTTCTTATCAACTTTCTTTATTTGGCTTTTGGGGTTTGGCTCTTTTCTACTCTCAGGTGGGCATGCACCACTTGCTCGGCGGCCCTATCCCAACTTGGATTGGAAACTTGTCGGTCGTAATGAGTGTCGGCATGGCAATTCCTGTTGTCACTGTTGCCATCAACCATCACGTTTCAACTTATAAATACTTTCATGTGCTAAAAGATTCTGTTGTATTAAGATTTATTGTCTTTGGGGCGATGTCTTACACCGTGAGTTCCCTGCAAGGCTCACTTCACTCGCTAAGAACTTTCAACTACATCACCCATTTTACTCATTGGACAGTCTCACATGCCCACCTGGGGCTTTATGGCTTCAACACGATGGTTCTTTTTGGCGGGATTTATTTCGCGCTGCCAAGACTTGTTGGCAGAAACTTTAAGCACCCACAGCTACTAAATCTCCATTTCTGGGTAGCCGCGATTGGCATCATCATCTATGCCATCGCACTTGGCATTGGCGGATGGCTTCAAGGTGTAGAACTCAGAAACGTGCAAGGAAGTTTTGAACAGTCAGTAAGACTCACAATGCCCTACCTCATCATCCGCAGCGTGGGAGGGACTCTTATGTTATTTTCGCATCTACTTATGCTTTACAATGTCTTTAGCATCCTGCGCCCCATGAAAGTGGAGGCCATCCATGAATAAAGCCTATATTTTTGTTTTTGGTGGGATTAGCACGATCACACTTTCGATCTTTATTTTTATACTCGTCCCACGCATACAAGTGTCTGCCATCAACAAAGGCTCCATGAGTGCTCAGCGCCCTTACACAGAGAACGAACTCAAAGGACGCCACGTCTATATTGAAAATGGCTGTGTTTACTGCCACTCCCAACAAGTACGTGATCCCGTTGCTGGGGCCGATAAATACTTTGGCTGGGGCCGCCCAAGCCTTCCGTCGGATTACATCTATGATAAACCTCATTTGCTTGGCACAATGAGAACAGGTCCTGACCTCTCAAATATTGGATCAAGACAGCCCAGCCGCGACTGGCACCATTTGCACCTCTACAACCCAAGAAGTCTCGTGAGTTGGAGTATTATGCCGGGGTTTTCATTTCTTTACAAAGAGGTCACCTCCGTGGATTCACCACAAACGGGAGCCATTCGCGTTCCGGGCAAAAACGAACTTTGGTTAGTCCCCAGCGAAGAGGCCGAAGATTTAGTTGCATATTTAATGAGTTTGAAACGTGATCGCGACCCTGTGAAAGCATCGGAGGCAGTAAAATGAGTTTTAAAGAAGACCGTCTCGAAAACGAAAAAAATGATCCGATGGAGTCCTCTTCGCTCAAGTTCATCAATATTCCCATTACGCTGATTGCGCTCTTCATTGGGTTTGGGGCGACATATCTCGCTCTCAGAACCGATAGCACGTCCATGAACCAAGGTGACAGCCGAACCAAGTCGCCAGGGGCCGCAAACAACGCAACACCAGCCACTCAAGAAAACTCTCTTGCGGCCCTCATGGAAAAAGGAAAACAGGTTTACACCACAACCTGCCAAGCTTGCCATCAGGCGACTGGAGTCGGAATTCCAGGGGCTTTTCCACCGCTGGCTGGATCGGATTGGATCAAAGGCCCCGGAAAAAGAGTTGCAGCCATTATACTTCACGGCATCCAAGGTGAAATCACGGTCAACGGACAAAAATACCAAGGTGCTATGCCGACATTCCAAGATCAGCTAAAACCCGAAGACATCGCAGCCGTTGCAACTTATGTTCGGAACTCTTTCGGAAACAATGCTGATCTAGTCACAGTCGAAATGGTCAACCAAGTTAAAGAAGACACGAAATCCAAGACAACACCTTGGGATGGCGAAAAAGAGCTGAATGCGCAAAAGTGGGAATAAGCATGAGTCAAGAATACATACCAAAAGAAAACAAAATCAATGTGAATGGCGTAGAATTTTCTCATCAGGACTTTTTCAATGTTGTTGATGATTTCTATACACGTATTCAAAACGACCCGATCCTTCAAGTGCCTTTCAAATCTGTTGCCGATTGGCCAGAGCACATTCAAAAGCTCACACATTTTTGGTGGGTTAAATTCGGCGGCACTCCTTATTTGTTCAACTACTATAATCCCGTTGAAAAGCATTTTTTCGCGGGATTTAACGACGAGCTTTTAGAAAGATGGCTTAGGATCTTTCGCGAGACACTTAACACTCACTTGACGCAAGATCAGGCCGCCCTTTGGACATTGGTTTCCGAAAGAATGGGGCATGCTTTGTCGCTGAAGAACGACCTGTACAGGGTTGACTATGAACAACGAAACTCTGGAGCAAATGCTGGAAAACCTAATGGCACAAAATAGTGATTCTATCTTCTGCTAGCCGTCTTTCTAGAAGCCTTAACTTTCCTTGTTTCTAATACAGAATCGGCACACAGCTCCCCCTCGGGCAATACAGCTCTCTAACCGCACACTTTTTCCTCCGGTCGCCTCTTCAATAAATTTAATATCAAATGTGCACAGAGAAGGGTGCTCTTTCGCAACCGAGTGATAAACACAGTTTGTCGCCTCTAGAACAGCTCCCTTTCTCATGTCCGATTGCTTTAAGGTGGTTCGGTATCCCAGTTCATTCAAAGTTTCGGTAACCATTTCCAATAGTTCTGCGGTCGATTTTGCTTTAGCAAATTTATCCTCCATTGACCGAGCAACTGATTTTGCAAGCTTGCCCATCATTTCTCGGATGGCGTCCTCTCCAAGATCCTTTGCTAAAAAGGCAAGAAGTGTATTTGAAAGCCAAGAATACTTTCTTGGAAAAATCTCGTGCCCCTCGTTTGTTAAGAGGTAATGACGACTCGGGCGTCCCACTGATCCCCTCACATCTTTAAAGACTATATAGCCAGCAGATTCAAGTTTGAGGACGTGTTCTTTGGTCGCAGTTTTTGTAATCCCTAAATGAGTCGACAACCCGTCTAATGACACTCCATCCGAATGATCTAACAAATACTCTAATATTTTCTGCTGATTCTCATGCAGGCCACGCATTTTTTACTCCTTAAACCCTTTTAAACAATATAAACAGTCTTTTCTATTTTAATTAAAATGGTCATTATAGATCAAGAAGAAAACACCTTTTCATAATAGGAGACCTCATGGAAAACGTTTTAAAATCAAACACGTCACTAATCTCAACAACAAATAAAAGCTTTGTCGGCGGCATCATTACAGGACAAATTGCCGGTCTTATAATGGCCGTCGTGGTAATGATTGTCTTCACCCTTCTCGGTAAAGGTCCGCTTTATCCGGTCCAAGTCATTGGGTCCGCAGTCTTTGGAGAGTCTGCACTTCAAGGTCTCAACATCAACGCCATATTTGCGGGCTTAGTTCTTCACCAAGCAGGACCTTCTTTACTTTGGGGATTCGTTTTTGGTCTGATCGCTAAAAATACGAATATCGACAGCACAAAAAAATCCCTGAGCATTGGTCTTACAATCGGAGTGATTTCAATGGTCGGTCCTTATTTTTTGATTCCAGCAATTATGAACATGCTTCACGGAGTTGATATATGGAATCGTGAAGTACCGATGTTTTGGGATTGGGCTGCGCATATTGTCTTCGGTGCTTCATTCGCCCTTTATCCTGTCGTTATGAAAAAACTCGACAAATAATTTTCAAAAAAAAAGAATGCTTATGAAAGTTATGCAAAATACAACCATATCTATCTCTAACGAAACAACAAGTCTAGAGTCTCTTAAGTTATTAACAACGGATCTTCTTCATCACATTGGGGAAGATCCGTCCCGCTCCGGACTAATTGACACTCCCAAACGTTTTAGCAAAGCCATAAAATTTTTGACTTCAGGTTCCGAAGTCAATATTGACCAACTAATTGGTGAAGCACTTTTCGAAGAACCTTCTGGCGAATTGGTTTTTGTTCGTGATATTGAATTCTATTCCTTATGCGAACATCATATGCTTCCATTTTTTGGCAAGGCACATGTCGCATACATTCCCAATGGAAAAGTAATCGGTCTTTCAAAAATCCCGCGAGTTGTTGATGCGTTTGCCCGCCGTTTACAAGTTCAGGAGCGGCTCACACATGAAATCGCAAAAGAAATAGAGCGTATTCTAAAACCCAAGGGCGTTGCTGTAATAACTGAAGCCTCACATCTTTGCATGATGATGAGAGGAGTTGAAAAGCAGAACAGCACCACGCTAACACAAACGACTTTAGGTGAATTTGCGACCAGTTCGCAACTACGAAGCGAATTAATGACCTTAATCCGTGCGAGATATTAAGCATTCTAAATAAACACTGCTAAAAGCAGATAACCACAAGGAGAACACATGAAAAAATTTTTAATTTCAACAATGCTCACCGCGACATTCCTGTTCGGATCAACAGGGTTTGCTCACAAAGCAGAACCAGTAAAAAATCGCACTCCAAGCATGAGTGCACTCTACTCTGCGATGCAAAATCTATGGGCCCAACACATGGAATGGACTTACGCGGCTGTGGTTGCATTGGTGACCGACCCCAAGGCTGTTGATGCCACCGCTGCTCGTCTTTTGAAAAATCAAGAGGACATTGGAAATGCTATTAAGCCTTATTACGGCGATGCTGCCGGTGACGCACTAACAAAACTTCTGAAAGAACATATCGCTGGCGCTGTGGATGTTGTTAAATATGCGAAGGCCAATGATAAATCCGCTTTAGATAAAGCCATCGCGGCCGCTTACGCAAACGCACAAGAGATCGCTGACTTCCTAGCTAAAGCCAATCCAAATTGGAAGCAAGAAGACACGCGCACAATGTTGAAGGGACATATCGATACAACCCTAGTTTATGCGACATCTCTTATTAAAGGTAATTTCGCAGAAGCGATTGTTGAATACGACAAAGCAAGAGATCATATGCTTCATATGGCTGATACTTTAAGCGACGGATTAGTTGCACAGTTCCCTAAAAAATTCAAAAAATAAATACCACAGCGTTCTGACGAGTTTTTGAACCTACAAAGCTCGTCAGAACATCGCAAATATTCGCCTCTTCAAGAAGGCGCTTTAGCTGTGCTATTAATCTTTGAAGCTAGGTCAAAAATGACATCCACGCTTCCTGAGACCGCTCCTACGTTCAAGACAATTACTTGAGAATTTGCTTTCAAGGACTCAGTTTCGTGCAAAATAGAAGTTGTGGCACTTCGTAGCAGTTGTATAAACCGATCCATTTGCTCGAGGTAGTGCTGGAACGCTTGCTTAACTTCGCTGACTCGCGCCGACTCCACAGCCCCAATTTGTTTGATGACTTCAAGACCAGTAATGAATTTCGAAACATCACGCATGCCTGTTTCGATTTCAGCCAAGTAAGTTGAAAGCTCAGATACTTCTTTTTTCAAATTCATCGAGTAATCTTTAAAAAGATGCGAGAAGTCTTTCTGATTTTCTGCCATCTCAGCAAAAGCAGTATCTACCTTTTGCATTTTTAGGATCGACTCTTTTACAAAGAAATCCACCATCAGCATTTGCGAGTTCAACGCTGAAGCTCGAAAAGAGCACTGCTGAATAACCTTGGCGAGATTTTGTACGAAACCAGTAAGCCCGCTTAGGTTTTTTTCAATCTCTCCAGAAAGAGATGAAAACTCCTTAGAGACAACCCCTAAACTTGCAGCCACATTTCCAAATTTTGCGGCCGCTATCGTCATATTAACCGAAATAAACTTCAGATTGAGGAACTCTTTATCCAAATTATCAATGGTTGTTACCAAAACATCATTCGATTTTTGAAAACCACTGACTTTTTCAAATATATCATTGAGGCGGGACAACGTCGAATTTGTCGTTTCAGCGATCTGTCTAAACTGACCAGAGTCCTGGCCTAATTTTTCTTGAGACTGAGACTTGTTTACCTGAAGTGCTCTCGAATTAAGTTCCGCCAGGGTGGCCTTGACCATGAATTCTTCATAATCCTTAAATCCTTGTTGCTTGATCTTTTCTAAAAGCAGATTTTCGGAAGCATCTAGATCATCGTTCCCCTGCTCAAACACTCGGAGTTCTTCATAAATCTTTTGAACTTCTTGAAATATTACTGAAGACGGCTTAAACCGAATTGATAGATACCCATCTTCAATTGGAAACGCGAATGCAAAGACCCAGTAGTAGCTACCGTTTCCCGCTAGATTTTTAACATAGGCACCAATTGCTTTATCAGATTTTAGCGTATCCCAAAAAATCTTGAATACAGAACGAGGCATATCCGGATGTCGAATAATACTATGGGGTGCCCCTATCATTTGCTCCTTGGGATAAACACTCACCCTAGCGAATACGTCATTACCAAATCGGATCACGCCGCGTTTATTTGTTGTCGAAAAAAAGAACTCATGAAATCCAAACGGGCTTTCATTCTGATTCGGAATGGGTTTTTTCATATCTCATTAACTCTTTCGGATAAAAACCTTTATCTAAAAACCATCGGTAGTCCCTAGCTTACGATGAGTTTCTTGGTCATCGTCAAAGGGGATCATTTCTTCACCTTTTACAGGAGGTTTCGTTACTTTTTTCAGTTTGATAACATTTCTTTCCATAACATGGCCATTGCTCTGAACTTGTACTTCAACACGTCCATCACCAGATACTAACCCGTTAAGGGACGCCACATTTTTCAAAAGTACAGAAGATTGCGCAGAAAGTTCTTCTGCAGTCGCTGCCGCTTCCTCAGATGCCGCCGCATTTCCTTGGGTGACACCGTCGAGCTGATTCATTGCTCGACTAATTTGCAAAATTCCACTGGATTGTTCTTCGCTGGCAGTTGCGATTTCACCGTTAAGATCTGATACTTTTTTAACTGAGTTTACGATTTCAGCCAACACCTCGCCGCTGCGATTTGCTTGCTCCGCGCTATTGCCGATTCGCGTAACACTCAAGTCGATCAATGTTGCGATATTTTTTGCAGACTCAGCACTTCTCTGCGCAAGATTTCTTACGGCTTCTGCAACAACGAGAAATTTTGGAAAGTTGTGGACGGCTGACAAAAGAAACATAGCGGCATAACCTTGTTGGTGCATAAGCCAACCCGTCAAAATGACGAGAATAAAGGAGAGCCGCTATGAGCACAGTTTTACCAATGAGATCTGAACCACGCAAA
>JBDHWW010000065.1:0-14775 GCA_039810425.1 Pseudobdellovibrionaceae bacterium
TTCAAAACCGCTCCCAGCACCTACGAAGTCGTCAAATCGCGAAAGTCATAACGCCAGGCATGTGGATATGGAGGTATTCGAATTTATAGGGCTTAAGGAAAACTATAGTTAATTTCTATATCTATATAGGTTTATAATATTTAAAATCTATACAATTTTCGCCGATCCTAGGTGTGTCAATAGGAGGTGAAAATGAGAAGCTACGACGAATACATTCAGCAGAATCCTCAAGAAGTGCGTTTGTTTGAGTATGCTAGGACGGGCAACCTTCTAGCGGTCCGTCAGGAATTGGTTCAGGATCATTCCCTGGATATTAATCTGAAGGACCATAAAGGTTATTCCGCTTTGATGTATGCTGCTTACAATGGCCACAGAGATTTAGTGATCGCGCTGATTGCTCAAGGCGCCGATGTAGAAAGTGCTGATAAGGGTGGCAACACGATCCTGATGGGCCTTGCCTTTAAAGGTCACGCGGACATCGCAGAAATCCTCATCGAAGCGGGCGCTGATATCCATGCCACGAATTTTACCGGCATGACGGCTCTACAGTTCGCACAAATGTTTGGGCGTGATGGGGTCATTGCACTCTTAAGTCAGCACAAGCCCGGGTACTTCACCCGCAAGTTCGATCAGCTTCGTACGTGGGGACAATACCTCAGCCAGAAATTGCAAATTAATAAGGAGACATCATCATGAAGAAAACACTTACAACCGCCGGTGGCCAACCGGTTCCACAAAATCAACATTCTCTCACTGCCGGTCCCCGGGGTCCGGTTTTGTTGCAGGATTTTCATCTCATTGAAAAACTGGCACACTTTAATCGCGAGCGTGTTCCAGAACGCGTGGTGCATGCTAAGGGCTCCGGCGCCTATGGGACTTTCACGGTGACTCAGGATATTTCAAAATATTCCCGGGCCGCGGTTTTCTCGAAAGTCGGCAAGAAGACAGACGTGTTTTTGCGCTTCTCGACCGTGGCTGGAGAAAAAGGCTCGGCAGATACGGAACGCGATCCGCGTGGCTTTGCTGTGAAGTTCTATACCGATGAAGGTGTCTGGGATGTGGTCGGTAATAACACTCCAGTCTTCTTTGAGCGAGACCCGCTCAAGTTTCCGGACTTTATTCATTCACAAAAACGAGATCCGCAAACGGGATATAAAAATCCATTCCGCATGTGGGATTACTGGGCGCGGTCTCCGGAAGGTCTTCATCAAATGACGACGCTTTTTAGTGATCGGGGAATTCCTGACGGCTATCGCTTTATGCACGGCTTTGGCAGTCACACGTTTAGTTTCTGGAATGAGCAGGGTGATAGATTCTGGATCAAGTTTCATTTCAAATCTAAGCAGGGAATTAAGAACCTCACTCCGGAGCGCGCGACAGAGCTTGCGGGTAAAGATCCTGACTATGCCGGCCGAGATCTTTTTGAAGCGATTGAAAAGGGCCAGTTCCCCCAATGGCGTTTGATGATCCAAGTCATGCCCGAGAAGGACGCTGAGACTTATCACATCAACCCATTTGATCTCACAAAGGTATGGCCACATAAAGACTACCCATTGCAAGAAGTGGGCATTTTGGAGCTGAACCGCAATCCGCAAAACTATTTTGCAGAGGTGGAGCAAGCGGCGTTCTCTCCTTCGAATTTGCCTCCAGGCATTGGGGCTTCCCCGGACAAGATGCTTCAGGCACGTTTGTTTGCTTACCCTGATGCGCAAAGATACCGTATCGGCGCGAACTACCAGCACTTGCCTGTGAATCGCCCGAAAAATGTAATCAACTCGTATCAGCGTGATGGGGCCATGCGCTTTGATGGCAATGGGGTTGCCGACAACTACGAACCAAATGGTTTTGGCGGTCCAGCTCAGGATGAAAGCTTTGCGGAACCGCCACTCAGAGTTTCCGGCGATGCCACACGCTATGATGCGCACAAAGGTAACGATGAGTACACGCAGGCCGGGAATTTGTATCGTCTCCTGAGCAACGAAGAGCGTAATCGTCTCACGTCCGTTATTGCAGGGACAATGCAAGGCTTGCCGGAAAAGATCCTGCGCCCAAACATTGAGAACTTCGCGAAGTGTGACCCCGAATACGGAGCGGAGATCGCGCGCAAAGTCGGCTTAAAATTAAAATAGCCTTAATTTTTTTATTTCCGCCTCCGTTCGAGTCAGCCCGCCGGGCGGTGTTTCCCGCAACAAGGAATGGTCGAATCGAGGCGGTAGGTTCCTAACGCTACGGCGCAAAAGAAAAACCCACATCTCCGTAGAAGATGTGGGTCACGAATAGACGCGAATCCGGGCCCTTCTTTTTTTGACTAGTGAGCTTCTTTCAAAAGCTGCTGGGCATGGTCTAAACTCGTTTTTGAAATCTTTTCGCCCGAGATCAAACGAGCAATTTCCTTTACGCGCTCTTTGTCAGCAAGCCCGACGACTTCCATCGTGACGGAATCTTTCTTCGGAGACTTCTGGATAAAGAAGTGGACATCGCCGAATGCTGCCACCTGTGGTAAGTGCGTGACACAGATAACCTGCTGGCCTTTTGCAATGCTCTTCAACTTACGGCCGACCTTTTCAGCGGTCTGACCGGAAACGCCGGTATCCACTTCGTCAAACAAGTAAGTGCGTGGCTGATTCGAAGAACCCACAACGCGTTTGAGGGACAACAAAATACGCGACAATTCACCACCACTGGCAAACTTCGCCAGCGGTCTTTTAGGGTCTTTCGCTGAGGTTTGGCTCATGAACTCAACATCGCTAAAGCCTGAAGCGGTGAGGTTTTCAAGCTTCGTAATAGAAACCTGGAAAGTCACGCCTTTCATATTGAGGTCCAAGAGCTCTGCGTTCACACTGTCCGTGAGGAGTTGGGCGCCCTTTTCGCGGCGTTTGTGAAGATCCAAAGCGATCTTTTCCATTTCTTTCATCAGCGCTGCCGATTCTTTTTTCAATTCTTCAATACGAGTCTCGGAGTTCTGCAAAGCGCTGATCTCTGTTTCCATTTGCATCAAGGCGGCCAAGATATCATCAACCGTCGGGCCGTATTTCTTTTGGACTTTTCGAAGGTCGCTTAAGCGCTCTTCTAAAGATTCGAGGCGTTGCGGGTCGCCGTCGATCTTATTCACGTACTGACGAAGATCGTAAATACAGTCGTCGATCAAAGTCTTTGCTTGCTCAAGCACGTCGATTTTACCAGCGAGTTGGGGGTCCAAGGTCGCGATCTCTGCGCCACGCTTTAAAATCGTGTTAATGCGGTTCATGGCGGAATCGTCATCAGAATACAAAGCTTCTTCAGCGGTATCCACGAATTGAAAAAGGCGCGAGGCGCTTTTGAGCTTCTTAACTTCCGCTTCAATCTCAACATCTTCGCCCGGCGATAAATCCAAAGCCGCGATTTCGTCGCGTTGGAAGGTTAAGAAGTCCAAGCGTTGTGCCTTTTGTTTGGCATCGCTTTCAAGTTGTAGGATTTCAGTTTTAGTTTCTTGGTAACGTTCAAATTGTTTCTGATAAGCCAAGCGCTTGTCCCATGTGCCCGCATACTGGTCGAGCAAATCAAGGTGATACGCTTTTGACAGCAGGTGACGGTTCTCGTGCTGGCCGGTCATTTCAATGAGCGGGGCGGAGTGACCCGCCACCTCGATGAGTGGCGCCACGATATCGCGCAGATTCGCCAAGGTGCTCAAAGTGCCGTTCAGGTAAACCTTCGACTTGTCACTGCCGGCACTGATGGTGCGGCGAACGATCAAGGTGCCGTCTTCAATTTCGATACCGAGCTCTTCAAGATTCTTGCGGATGTCCTTACGGTGACGGATATCAAAGGCCCCTTCGATAGTCGCCATCTGCGCGCCTGTACGGATTGTCTCTGTAGAAGACTTTTCGCCCATGAGCAGGGACAAGCTTTTCAATAGCACGGATTTACCGGCGCCGGTTTCACCACTCAGGATGTTTAGGCCCTCTTCGAATTCAATATGAAGATTGTCAATGATAGCGAAGTTTGAAACTTTGAGTTCTAAAAGCATGTTCCCTCTCAAATGCCAAAATACTAGGCTCTGTCGCCAAATTTCAATTTCTCACGCAGCAAGTGGAAGTAGTTGTGCTTCGGAGCCCGCACTACCCAGTGATCGTACTGGCTGCGTTTAATGACCACTTCGTCTTCCGTCGTGATCTCAGTTTCGTTCTGTCCGTCGACGATCAGCTGCGCTTTTGCTGTGCGCGCATCCATCTTGAAGGACATGTGCAGGTCGTCCGGCAATATCAATGGCCGGCTCGTCAGGCTGTGCGGGGCCACCGGTGTCACCACGAAGACTTTTGCTTCAGGGTGCAGAATCGGTCCGCCGGCTGCGAGATTGTATGCCGTAGAGCCTGTAGGGCTTGCGATAATAAAACCATCGGCCTTCACTTCGCTGACCAGAAACTTCTCGCTGTAGATGGCAGTACTGATCAGGTGACTGCCTTGACCTCTTTCGATGACCACGTCGTTCAGGGCGTGGTACTCAGAACGGATCTTGCCCTTGCGGCGAACGAAGACATGAATCATCGAGCGCGGGCGAAGGTCCATTTTGTTTTCTAAAGTCTCTTCCAAAACTTTGAAGGCGTCTTCAGCGCGGTTGCCGGTCAGAAATCCGAGAGAGCCCATGTTGATTCCGACGATCGGAATCTGGCGTCCTTCAAGGACGCGCACCGCACGCAAGTAAGTTCCATCTCCACCAAGAGCAATTACCAAGCCAATCTTATTCAGAGCCGCTTTGCCTTTGATGGGCTTCGTGCCTGCAATCGCAGTTTGTTGAGGGGCGGTGAAAACATTGTAGCCTCGGGCCTTGAGCCAAATCGCGATCTTTTTAGCAAGGGCCACCGCTTCGGCCGTTTGCAGGCGATAGACAAGGGCGATGTTTTTATTATCTTTCAGGGTCAGTTTTTGCCCGGCCATTAAACGAGCCCGTCCCTTCGCAAAAGCGCGTTAGGATCCGGCTCTCGGCCACGGAATTTTTTATACAAATCCATCGGATGCTCCGTGCCGCCGCGGCTCAAAACATTTTCTTTAAATTTCTGAGCCACCTCGGCATTGAACAAACCCTTTTCCTGGAAGTATTCAAATGCATCGGCATCCAAAACCTCAGCCCACTTGTAAGAGTAGTAACCAGCAGAGTAACCGCCGGCGAAAATATGGCTAAAGGAGCAAGATGTGTTCGTACCAACTACTTTCGGCGTGATGCGAGTCACTTCTGTTGCCTGAGTTTCGAAAACATCTACGTCCATAATCTTTGAAGGATCTTGAGAGTACCAAGCCATGTCTAAAAGCGCGAACTGCAATTGGCGAAGAGACACCCAGCCGGCTAAGTATTTCGAAGACTTTTTAATCTTCGCAACAAGGTCTGCCGGAATCGGCGCGTTCGTCTCGTAGTGCTTCGCGAACACATCGAGACCTTCTTTTTCCCCCACCCAGTTTTCCATGATTTGCGAAGGAAGTTCCACGAAGTCCCAATAGACGTTGGTGCCGCTCAAAGAACGGTACGTACAGTCTGAAAGCATGCCGTGCAAAGCATGGCCGAATTCGTGGAAGAGCGTGCGCACTTCATCGTAAGACAGCAATGATGGTTTCGTCGGGGTCGGCTTGGTGAAATTGCAAACGATACTCACGTGCGGACGTTTGACATCGCCGTTGAGCAAGCCTTGGTCGCGGAATGTCGTCATCCACGCGCCGCCTTTTTTCGTCTCGCGTGGGAAAAAGTCCGTATAGAAGAGGCTGATGTATTTACCGGTCTTTTCTTCAAACACTTCGTAAACTTTTACTTCCGGATGATAAGTGGGGATGTCTTTATTTTCTTTGAATGTAAGGCCATATAAACGGCGAGCGTGTTCAAACACACCTTGCACGACGTTTTCAAGTTTAAAGTAAGGGCGAAGATCCTCTTCATTGAAAGAGTATTTTTTTTCCTTCAATTTTTCAGAGTAGTACGTGAAGTCCCATGGCTGGATGTCGGCGACACCTTCCGACTCGGCAGCGAACTTGCGCACTTCTTCGAAATCTTTCATGGCTGCAATTTTAGAAGGCTCCAAAAGCTTCGTAAGGAACTCGCGAACTGTGCCGGGATCTTTTGCCATACGTTCCGCCAAAACAAAGTCGGCGTGGCTCTTAAAACCCATCAACTGCGCGCGCTGATGACGAAGAGTCGTAATACGCTTGATCGTCTCTTGGTTGTCGAACTTGTCGTTGAAAGAGCGCGTACTATATGCACGCCACAGCTTCTCACGCAGTTCACGGTTTTTAGCGTAAGTCAGGAACGGCAGGTAACTTGGGAATTGCAAATTGAAGAGCCATTGGCCTTTGTGGCCTTTGGTTTCAGCCGCAAGCGCCGCAGCTTCAATCGCGCCTTCCGGCAAGCCTTCGAGCGCCGCCTTTTTATCGAGAAGCATTTCGAAGCTGTTGGTTGCTTTGAGTACATGCTCAGAGAATTTCGGACCAAGAACAGAAAGCTCTTGGTCGATCACGCGGAGTTTTTCTTTGTCCTGGTTATCCAGTAAAGCCCCGTTGCGGGTGAAAGAGAGGTAAGTTTTTTCAAGCAATTTCATTTGCTCTTTGTTGAGGTCCAAAGAGTTGCGTTTGTCGTAGACGACTTTGACTTTTTCGAAAATCTCTTCATCCAATGAAACGTCTGAACTAAATGCGGTAGCCACCGGATAGAGGTCTTTTGCCAAAGCTTGGTGCTCTTCGCTGGCGTGAGCTGACTCGAGGTTGCCGTAGATGCCGACAACGCGCTCAACGAGCTCGCTGCAAGTCTCAAGGGCGACGATGGTATTCTCGAAACTTGGCTCGGACTTGTTTTTCTTGATGGTTTCAATGTTTTGTTTGGCAGTTTGAATGGATTGCTCAAGGGCCGGCAGGAAGTGCTCCGTTTTGATCTGATCAAAAGGGACTGCTTGGTCTTTGAGGGTGAATTTTTCGAGTAATGGATTTTGTTTTGTCATAGGGTCTTGTGTAACACAAAACCCATGACCCATCAGCATTTAGGGCGGGTAGCGCGGAGTGACAAAATAATCTAAAATTAGCGGTATCCGCCCATGCTACCAGCCGACGTATTTGTAGCGCCCGGCGCCACGCAAATACCGAGGCGAGAACCGCCACCTGTGGCCTGACAGACGCGGCCTGCACCGCACGCGTTTAGTTGATCTATGAAGCAGCTCTGAGCAACATTTTGGAAGCAGCCGTTGCTTTGTTGTGCATAGCCTTGCGAGTTACTGATTTGGGGGATGTTCACCCACTGATTGTTGTTCGCTCCGTAACCCCAATAGACCGCTCCGTAAGCATAAGTGTTGAACGTGTTCATACTTACGCAACCCATTCCGAATTGACCGTTGTAAACAGGGCGGGAGCCCCACGGGCAGTTACAAAAGTTTCCGTTCGTTTGATAGTAGTAAGGATTGTAAGGATACGCTTGATACCCAGGATAAGCCGCATATTGATTGGAGTTGCAATAGGTCGTGCCATCCACACAAGCCGTTGGCGGTGGAACCGTTGCTACAGTAGAGTCTCCGCCTTTGTCGCCTCCGCAGGCAGCAAAAACGAAAGGCATCACTAAGAGTGTAAAAATCCAGCGCTTCATGACGGACTCCTTTTGGTTCCTTGATCCATCCACAGCCCTACAAGCTCTATGCCAGGGACGATTCCCGTCAGCACATTGTAAAATGGAAATGATAGGGGGTTTCCCTCTGAAAAAGAGCCCTTAGGAGACGATTTGAGGCCGCTGTAAAGAACTTCGACAACCTCGCAGCTAGCTCTAAGGTCAGTGTGAGTGACAAAGTAAAAAAAATCTGGACCTGATTTTTCGCTCTCAACAATCTATACTTTTGAGAGCGCCCAACAGGAGAGAAAAACATGATGTTTTTACTGACTTCGTTATTGTTGACGACGGCGATTGCCGCCGACAAACCGGCGTGTAATGCCAAAGCGATCACACGTGATTGCGCGTTCTTTAAAGAGCGCAAGGATCAGCAGAAAATCACTCTGCCCGATGGAACATATTACGATAATCCTCTCTATGAAGCCGCCAACAAACCGAGCTCGGGATCTGGCATGGGTATGATGTCTTCAGGTGGGAACGGCAGTGGCTTCGGCAATGGTGTCTATGGCGGCGGCATGGGGATGGCTGCAGGAGCTGGAGCGAACGAGAACTACCAGTCGATGATGGACAAGGCGCTTCGCGATCAATCAGATATTCTGGATGTTCTCGATGGGAGCGGGCTTAGCAATGAGTTTAAACTTGCCTACAGCCAGGGGGCTGCATTCTACGCGGCTTCTCCGACGGCGGTGATTTCTTTGCCGTGGCCGCCGACGCAAAAAGGCGCGGCAAGAAAAAATCTTTCAGCAAAAGAGCTCGAGAGTTATTTAATGCAGAAGCTGGGTATGAATAAGTACAAAGCGCTGAAGAAAGTTGTCGATGCTAAAAAAGCTCCTATCGAAAAGCAATTTTTAGAGCAGCAGAAGCTGCAACAAGAGATGCTCAAGCAACGACAAGAAGCGCAAGAGACGCAAAGAATTGAAACGGCCAATAAGAGCCGCCGTGAAGCTCGTCTGAAAGAGCTTTTCGATTACGCCAAAGAGCACGAGATTCAAATTCTCACGCGCGGGAAGCCCGAGTCTCAGTGGAGTGATGTTGAAAAAGCAATGGTCGCCAAGCTCCGCGCCTTGAAGCTCGCCCCGATGAGTGAGTCTTCGATCAGCTCTATTTGTATCAGTAATAGCGATAATGCTTTTTATGGGTACAATGGAACCGTGAACCTCTGTCCCGGCAAGCTTTTTAAACCCGATGTCGATGTTCTAGGAGCGATTGGCCATGAAATTGGCCATTCGATTGATCCTTGTTATTTTCAAATGCCGCAATGGACAGCTGACACTGTGAAGTTGAGTGCTTATTTGCAAGATCCTTCAGTGACTGACGAACAGAAAAAGAAAATTGAAGGTATGCTCATGCAGGGCAACCCGGTGGATTTGGATCTAAAATTTTTTGTCGACGATGAGAAGCTTGTGGATGATCTTGTCGCAAAAGGGATTTTCACCAAAACCAGAGAAGGATTTTCGTTTGATAAGTATCCTTTCAAAGAAGAGTATAGCTGCCTCACCAAACAAACCGGTTTCCGCGAAAACACAAAAAAAGATATCAAAGAGACGGTCGATTTTTTGAAAAAGTCGGCGGCACTCAGTAGCGATCCCCAAGGAGCTAAGCTCTCGATTGATCGCTATGAAAAAGCCATCAACCAATACCCGCAATGTTTACGCTCGGTCGCTCATAACAGCCAAATGGGTGAGGTTGCCGGAGATATGATGGGCGTTCTGGTTCAGGAAAAGTATGTTTCTGAGTATCCATTTAAGAGTGAAGAAGAAAAAGTCGGGTCTTCAATGTTTGCGCGCTTTTCCTGCCGAAGCAACGAGGACAAAGATCCGGAGTCTTATTCTCCATCAACGATTTCCCGAGTCGGCCTGAGCATTCTTGAGAACGAACATCCCGCACATAGCAGTCGCGTAGATCACATCGCTTTGACCGTGCCGGGGCTTGCGGATGCCTACGGCTGTCAGAGAAAAGGCCCTGGCTGCTTTGATCATCTCAGCCTGGCCGCGCGTAAGGGGAGTGCAAGTGGTGGCGAGAGTTCTGCAACTGAATCTCAGGGAGGCCGCAAATGAAATGGTTTTTACTAGTGAGCATGCTGTTTTCTTCAGGCGCGCTGGCGGCACCGAAATTTTATATGGGACTCAATGCGGGCAAAGGCTCGGCGCTTTGGCTTGATCAGCGCTCTGTCGGCGGGAAGAAGATTCAAACACTGGGTTTTCGGTCCTCTGAAAACAAAGTCCTTGAGCGGGCACTGCCAGCTTCAGAATATCAGCGTATTGCTTCTGCGATGCAAACTTGGATGACAGCCAAAGATCAAAGACGAATTGCGATGGCAGGGCCGGGATGTGTTGAGGCCGTGCTGTTTGAAGCCAATTCTAAAATGAAGTTTGTCTGTTTTGATAGAGTCAGTAAGGCGAACAAAGTCAAATTCAGCCGCTGGTACACGGACACCGTGCACACAGCGCTGGGAATTTTCTAAGGAGCGGCTTCGAAGTAGACCGTTTTGTAGTTACGGTTACGGAGTTGCTCGAGGACGTAAGGCAGAGCCTTCACGCCGGCTGGATGCGTTTCATACATCAGGAACAAGCCGCGGTTGTATTTATCAAACATCCCCACTGCCGTGTTCAGAGCGACGTTGCCATCCTGAGTTTCAGAATCCTTCATCGACATAGACCAGTGGAAGTTCGCAAGATTGCGGGCCTTCAACAAGGCTTGCAGTCTTGGCACGCTCGCGCCCGCACCGTAAGGGAAGCGGAAGAACGGCTGAATACGATAGTTGTGACCTGGTTCTGCGTCATTGAGTTCTTTGGCGATCTTTTGCAGAAGGGCGTTGGTTTTATCGATTCCTTTTTAGAAGTAAGAGTCCGCCCAGTCAATCAGAGTGCTGTTGATCCACGAGATCTGTTCCTCTTGAGTGATTTTGCGGCCACCTTCATTGATAAATCTTTGGATTTGCGCCCGCAATCTCAGGGCGGTTTTCTTGTGCAGGATCAGAACGCCGCTTTCCACGTCGTGCAAGAAGCTACGACGATTCAAGTTCACGCTGCTGACAAAGCCCATTTTGCGGTCTACGACGAACATCTTCGCGTGCATGATCGAATACTTATCCGTCCACTCATAGATATCGACGTTCTTGAGCAGGCGATTGATACCCTGTTTGTTGACGTCCTCTGCGATTTGTGGAACGCCGTCGCCGGCCAAGTGAATACGGGTCAAAACCTGGATCTTCACACCACGAGCCGCCGCACGGTCAAAGGCTGCGGCGATTGCAACAGACGGGCGAAAGTATGGAGTCGTAATCATGATCTCGGAGCGAGACGAGTCGATCATCTGAACGTAGAATTTTTCAAGTTGATACCCGTCAAAGTAAGGCAACGACAACAAGTGACGGATCATCGGTGTCTTGTTTGGCAGAGCCAGAAGCTGACTAGACTCGTTGTTACTGGCCACCTTAGGGACATTAATTGTGGTAGAGCGGAAGCTTTGATTAGATGGATCACGCATCCAGAACGCAATCATCTGGCTAAGTACGGACTTTATGAACTCCTGGCCGCGGATTAGAACTTCGAAATCACGGTAGAAGATGAAAGCTTCTTCGCCGTCACCATAGCTCTTGAGTGACGAATAGGCTCTGTAGACCGGTGCTTCTTTAAACAAGTAGGAATCACGGATATTGCGGCCACCGGTAACCAGGAAACTCGCTTTTGAATTCGCTGACGAGTACCCAATTAAAAGCTTGGTGTGGCTCACGCGATGGAAGCGGTCGAGCCAAGTGCCATCCTTGCCGTCTGAGAGGTGATACTGATAGTACTGCACTTTGACGTTCGGAGTACCTCGTTGCAGTTCTTCGAGGATCGCTTTGTCTTTCCGCTTCATCGTGGCTTCAGCTGTCAGGATACGAATCTGTGTGCCACGTTCCGCATGATAGCGAAGCGCGCGAGAAAGAATCGACCCATAGAAGTCCGCGGAATAGTTCAAGGAAGAAACCCAGATTACGTCAAGCTTTGGCGCCTTCGTGAAATCGAGCTGGGCCATTGGGTTCTTGTGGTCAAAATCCTTCTTTTTCAGAGGGGAGCCGGTCAACGCCAAGATCCTTTGATTGATGGAGTTATAAGGATCATCAAGGTTCACCAACTCATCGTAGGTCTCGGTGCAGCTTGAGAAATTAAAATTCTGCCGCCAGAAAAAAGCAGAGACGGCATCTTCCATTGAGCCTGTCGGGCGGGCGCAGATCTCTGTTTGGGTGCTGAGTTTGTAGTAGTCGATGTTTGTTGTTAGCAGGTCTACCAAAGACATGCTGTGAGTCCAGGTTTTGGAAACCAATGGATTATAGAAGTACAATTGGCAGCGAGAAACGCCTGGTGTGAACTGAACGCTGACGTTCTGGCCGGTTTGTTCGTTGTAGTACCAATTGAATTCGTAAACAGGGCTGCGTATTTGGTTTTCGAAGAATAAAAAGCTCTTGTTGTAAACCATATCGCCATCGCACTCGAGACGCGCTTTCAGATAGTACTGACGATTGTCTCTTTCATTGTTTATGTCTTTGCCAGGGTAAGGCAGCATGTTTTTGAGTCGAAGGGAGTAGTTGGCGTAAAAACGGTGTTCCAGTGGAAACGGCTGCAGCGGTGGATTCGTCAACGCGTAGTCTTTGAGCTGCTTCATTTCAAAAACTTCTTCTTTCACGGAACGGCGGTCGTGGAACGAGGTTTCGAACCACGCGCCGATTCCATTCCAAGTCTCTAATTGCAATTTTGCCGAGAGTTCGTCGACGAGATTTTGTCTTTCGGCACGTAAACGCTCAACTGTCGCGCGGTTTTCTGGATTGTTCAAGATGTCGCGATCATAGACAGGTTTTACCAGGGTTGATTGCGGGTTCAATTGGTAGGATTTTTGGTCTGTTTTCCAGTCATTGTTCCAATACTGCGAGAGTTGCAAATCAATTTCTTGAATGCGATTTACACGATCATTATCAAATGTTGCGGAGCTGGGAGCGCGATCCGCACTCGTGCAAGAAAATGAAGCAAACGCCCACAAAAGGAGTAAAGAAACCGGAGTTAATTTCATAAGTTACTCATCGGGGCGTTGGCAATGAACATTGAGGTCCAGATCTACTCTCTATACCGCTGGGTTTTTACGTGGACGAAGGTCTAGCTTTTGGGAAAATAGTTATCAAAAAAGTGAACCGTTTGGTTAACTCTTAGTGTGTGAGTTATGTCTATCTATCAATTCGATGACTATAAAAACTTTTTTAATCATTGGGTGTCGTCCCTCCCTAAGCAAGGCCACGGTGAATATCGCCGAGTGGCCTCGGCGCTCAATGTTTCGACAACGATGATTAGTCAGGTCTTTAAAGGGGATAAAGAACTCAGTCTGGAGCTAGCCTGCGACCTCTGTGAGTATCTCAACATGTCAGAGGACGAAACCGATTACTTCATATTACTGGTTGAGCATCGTCGCGCAGGTTCAGTCAAACTCCAGAAGCGTCTGGGGAAGCAGATCAAAGACCGCAAAGAAAAAGCCCAAAAACTTGAAAACCGTCTGAAGAAAGAGACCGAGCTGACAGAAGAGCAGCGCGCGGTTTTCTATTCAAGCTGGATCTATAGCGGCGTCCGCATTCTTGCTTCGTGCGATGACTTCAACGATGCTGCGGCCATCGCACAAAGATTGAATTTGCCGCGCAATCAAGTGCAGAGGGTTTTGGATTTCCTTCTCGGCAATGGTTTGCTGACCCAAAACAAGGGTCAGCTGGCGCTCGGGCAGACAAAGACGTTCATCGGCTCTTCAAACTTGCTAACGGTGAAGCATCATCAGAACTGGCGCCTGCAGGGCTTTAACCGCATGGTTCAGGACGACGGTAAGAATCTGTTCTATACAGGCCCCATGAGCCTTTCGCACGAAGTCGCTGAGAAGCTTCGTCAGGATCTCTCGAACCTGCTGGATAATGTCTTTAAGGTCGTTCCGCCTTCAGCTTCTGAGACGACACGTTGTCTGAATATCGATTGGTTCGAGTTCTAAAATTCGAATCGCAGAAGCTATTTAGCATACCTGCGGAATCCGCGTGCAGCCATGTAGTCTTCGAGCTCTTGCGGGTCGAAAGAATCGATTCTTGTGAGCAAAGTGCTTGTGATATCGCGGATCGTTTCATAGTCGTAATCTTCGAGCTTGATATCTTTGCCCAAGCCGATGTTATCACCGATATCCGAAGCATTGCGGTACTTTTTAAAGCAATCGCGACGAGCCTCTTTGTACTTGTCTTCGTTGTCAGGTACCAATCTCATGATCGAGATATTCAGTAAGCACTGGTCTAGAAGATTTGTAAACTCAAGGAGGCGGACCCCCATGATGAGTTCATGAAGAACCAGAGTCTTTTGTTCATGCGGAGCCATCTTTGAGAAGAGCAAGTCATTCACCCAAACCTCTTTCAGCTTTTGCAACGCGATTTGATCGGTTTTGAAGCTGACACCGATACGAGCCGCAGGGAGATTGCGGAGTTCTGTCGGAATCAAGTACCACGCACGTTCTTCAGAAATATGCATCAAGTCTGCTGCAAGTTTCGGGAAGCGCACGATCAGTTTGTTAAGCACTTCTTTTTGTACAAGCTGGAAAGACGTTTGTTTTGAAAGATCCACGCGGAAGCTCTCGAGCGGTTTACCGTCAAGACCGTTACCACCGCCACCGCCGTCAATGCCGCCCGCTTGGTGACTCGGAGGAACAGGCAAGCCTGTGCCATTCTCGTTCACGTAGTGCTTCTCTACAACGGTCTCTTTGCTGCCTTGGCAGGCCGCCAGACCGAGAAGCATTAGAATGTTGAAAAGGACGTACCACTTTTTCATTTTATTTTATCTCGTGACAAAGACTTGTTTTTGCAGCGTTGTGAGGTTGTAAACTTCTTCCGTCAAAGTTCCTTTTTTATCTATGCTTTGCAAAACAAGCTGGTTACTGCCGAAATCCAAATAGCCTTGAGATTTAACGGATCTTTCAGTGCGGCCTTGGGTTCCAAATTCTACTTCGACATCTTTCATGAAGTAAATCGGCTTTGCTGAACTGACTTGAGCCTGCGGTGCTTTCACCGTCAGGCACATGTCGCCCTTGCTTGCGCAGTTCTGGATATAGTGGACCCCGAAAACTGGACAGGTTGCTAAGATAGAGAAAACGTGTTTTGGTGACTGGTCCTGAAAGGGGTA
>JBDHWW010000066.1:0-14684 GCA_039810425.1 Pseudobdellovibrionaceae bacterium
GGGACGCTTATTTGGCCTTTATCAGAACCCTGACTTCTTTACTGGTGAGTCTTCTTTCAAAGCTTAAAGGGAGGTCCATGAAAGGCCTTTTTGATCTTCGCCCCTTTACTAAGATTTTATCTTGGGGGAAGCAGTTTCGGGCCGTGGCCGCCTATCATGAACTCAATGATTTAGAAGGGCGCGGGCTGCTGGTGAGAAAGAAGAAAACTCAACGCTCGGGATAATAGTGGCTGCGAGGCCTAAAGCGGCCAGTCCCCGCTCTGAAAAAGAATCTGCAAGACTAGTCGTTGTCGTTTTCAGGCGCGATTTTAGAAATCACATTTTTGAAGTCTAGTTGTGCCTTAACATCACTCGGAACTTCGCGGCGGTCCAACGTAAAGCGGATGTTCTTGATCAAGTGCTGACCAAGTTTTTTGTTCAAAGTATCCTGAATCGGGTCTTTCATGAAGGTCAGTTGTTGCATCCAAGAACTGCTGCGCACCCAAAGGTACAAGACGCCACGGTTGAGGCCCACGGGCTCCGTGTTTTGTGCAATGGTCGGCCCGACAAACTCACTCCAGCGGGCCCAGAGCTTCCAACGCATGAACTGTTCCGATAATGGCGATTGGCCGCTCTCAAACAGGCGCTGGAGAACCTCGGAGCCGAGACTAAATTTGGATTTAGGATCTTGATCGCGCATAGGTTAGATCTAGCACAGCTACCCCCCAAAATCCTTTGAAAAAACTCCTCTTTTTGGCTTATCACCCCTTGTCAAGGGCTCCCAGAGCGACTACACAGGGCCCATGAACTTGAAATCAGACAAGAAAATCACGGTAGTGGGAGCTGGCTTAGCCGGCAGTGAATGTGCTTTACAACTTGCCGACAGCGGCTACAAAGTCGTGCTTTTTGAAATGCGCGACAAGACCATGACCCCCGCCCACAAAACCAACAAGTTCGCAGAACTTGTCTGCTCAAATTCTTTCGGAAGCATGGGTGAAGTCTCAGCCCCTGGTCAGTTGAAATGGGAAGCGCAAAAATTAAATTCTAAGATTCTCGAAGCCGCTTACCATGCGCAAGTTCCCGCAGGTCAAGCGCTCGGCATGGATCGTGAAGTCTTTTCGGCAAAAGTCACTGCAATGATCAAAAACCATCCCAACATCGAAGTTCGTAACGACGTGATCAATAATCTTGATGAAATTCCCCGGCCGGCGGTGATCGCAACAGGCCCACTCACGCACGATAACTTGGCCGAAAGCTTGCGCCGTCACTTCGGTGACGAGTTCATGTACTTCTTCGATGCCATCGCGCCAATCATTGATACCGAGAGCATCAACACTGATATTGCTTGGAAAGCCGATCGTTATGATAAGGGCACTGGTGATTACTTTAATTGCCCGCTCAACAAAGAAGAATACGAACGCTTCATCGCGGAGGTAAAAGCGGCCCGCAAAATCGAGCCAAAAGAATTCGAGAAAACAGATTTCTTTGAAGGCTGCATGCCGATTGAAGCGATGATCGAGCGAGGGGATCAAACCCTGCGCTTCGGTCCAATGAAACCCGTGGGGCTTGATAACCCAAAAACCGGCCGCTACGCTTACGCCGTTGTTCAACTTCGCCAAGACAATAAAGAAGGCACTGCTTACAACATGGTGGGCTTCCAAACCCGCATGGCCTACAGCGAGCAAGTACGTATCTTCCGCATGATTCCGGGCCTTGAGAATGCGGAATTCCTCAAGCTCGGCAGCATTCATCGCAACTTGTATATCAATTCACCAAAGCGTTTGAACTGTGACCTTTCAAGCAAGATCGATCCCTGGTTATTCTTCGCAGGGCAAATCACCGGAGTTGAAGGATACTTCGAATCGACGTGTGTAGGTTTGATGGTGGCAAAGTTTATCGATCAGAAGTTGCAAGACAAAGTCTTTACTCCGCCGCCGCGTTTGTCGGCGATGGGTTCCCTGCTTGAGGCCATCACCGATCCCACTCGTGCCGACCATTTCCAGCCGACGAACATCAACTTTGCCTTGATTCCGCCGCTGACCGAAGAAGATCTTGAACCACTCAAAGCTCAGAAACTTCACCGCGATAAAAAAGCGAAGAAAGAAGTACAGATCAAGAAAGCCCGCGCGGCCCTTGAAAGCTGGATTTAATAAGTCGACTTCCGGCTGTAACCCATCACCAAGCCCAAGACCGCTCCGCCCAAGTGAGCCGCGTGTGCTACGCCCTGCGCGGCCAGTCAGTCATTCCGGCCCTAGTTGAGTATGGTCCGCTGCTTGCATAAAGGAAATTAGCAAGTGCCTGGTGAGTGGCGACTTGTCACCATTTGCTCAATCATTTCCAGGGGGAATAATGATACTGCCAATTCTTATGTTACTAGCTTCGTCTTTAAATGCTCAGGCACAAATACCACCAGGAGTCCAAGTGCGGAGTGTTCAAGCTATGGGCTCAGGCTGTCCCCAAGGAAGTTACAGCGCCATGATTTCTCCGGATGGCAGTGCATTTTCTCTGCTGCTAGATCAATACATTGCCGAGTCCACTCGCCAAATGACTTTGTCGCGAAAAAACTGCCAGCTCAAAGTGGATTTCGCTGTTCCAGCGGGTTGGCAATTCTCCGTCCTCTCGGCCGACTATCGCGGCTTTGCCAATGTTGAGGGCGGCTCGATCGCCACTCATCAAGCGATTTATTCATTCGATGGCGCTCGTCCCCCGAATGAAAGGCCCGGATTTCAAGATGGCAGCAATTATTCTTTTAAAGCGCAAAACTTCAACGGTCCTTACCAAGACAACTACTACATTCACAACGAAATCGATCCGCGCCTGGCTCCATGGTCTCCGTGTGTGGGCACGGCGAATCAGTCGCTCTACATCGCCACTTTCTTAACCGCACGCTCGCTGAATCCGCGCAGCCCTTCTTCCGCAATGATCACGCTCGATACGATGGACGGCCAAGTTCAGTCGCAGAATTTCCGTCTTTCCTGGAGAACTTGCAGTTTCAACGGTCGTCCCAACCCACCTCCGGGAGGCGGCCTTCAGCCACCTCCACCGCGTGACAATCCAAGCCCTGGCAGACCGCCGCGTTTTCCATAGATATTAGTCGAGAATGAGTCTATTTTGAGCCCTGACATCGGGCGCTGTTTGTTGTCATGGAGGCCCGCGCAAGTTATTCTAAGCCGTTATTTTCACGAGGATAATTATGGCGGAACAAAGCACGAACCAGCTCTCAGATCGTTACAACCCTCAAGAGGTTGAAGGCAAAGTTTATCAGTGGTGGGAAGAATCCGGTTTCTTTAAAGCAGAGAACCGTTCTACAAAACCTCCTTTCAGCATCATCTTGCCTCCGCCGAATGTCACAGGCTTCTTGCACATGGGCCATGCGCTCGATCATACAATTCAAGATTTACTCATCCGTTGGAAGCGCATGAACGGCTTCAATGCGATGTGGTTGCCAGGCACAGATCACGCCGGCATCGCTACCCAAATGGTGGTTGAGCGCGAACTCAAAAAGAATGAACACGTGAATCGCCACCAACTCGGTCGCGAGAAGTTCGTGGAAAAAATCTGGGATTGGAAAAACCAGTACGGCCACCGCATTTATTCACAAATGCGCCGCCTGGGTGATTCTTGTGACTGGGACCGTGCCACCTTCACTCTGGACGACAACGTTTCTAAAGCGGTTCGCAAAGTATTCGTTTCTCTTTACAAAAAGAATTGGATCTATAAAGGCACGAGACTCGTCAACTGGTCCGGTCCACTGGAGTCCGCAATTTCGGATCTTGAAGTAGAATACAAACAGGTGAAGGGCTCTCTCTGGCACATCAACTACCCGCTAGAAGATGGCTCAGGCTTCCTTGCAATCGCAACAACTCGTCCAGAAACTCTCTTGGGCGATACGGCGGTTTGCGTAAACCCTGAAGATGAGCGCTATAAGCATCTCATCGGCAAAAACGTGATCGTGCCTTTGATCAACCGCAAAGTAAAAATCATTGCTGACACTTACGTTGATAAGGCGTTTGGTTCTGGCGTTGTTAAAATCACGCCGGCGCACGACTTCAATGACTACAAAATCGGTAAGACTCACAACTTAGACTTCATTAACATTCTCGATAAGAAAACAATCCTGAATGAGAATGCGGGTCCTTACCAAGGCATGACCGTTGTCGATGCTCGCAAAAAAGTAGTTGAAGACCTTAAAAACTTGAACCTTCTTGTAAAAGAAGAACCCCACGTGAACAACGTGGGCCACTGCGAAAGATCCGGCGCCGTTGTCGAGCCTTTCTTGTCTGAACAATGGTTCGTAAAAACAGAAGGTCTTTCAGTTCCTTCACGCCGTGTCGTTGAAAGCGGTACGATCCGCTTTGAGCCTGAGTCTTGGACAAAGGTATACTTGCACTGGATGAACATCATCGAAGACTGGTGTATCTCGCGCCAAATCTGGTGGGGCCATCGCATTCCTGCTTGGAACTGCCCCCACTGCCAACACGTGACTGTTTCAGAAATTGATCCCACTGCTTGTGAAAAGTGCGGTAAATCGGGCCTGAAACAAGAAGATGACGTTCTCGACACTTGGTTCAGTTCGGCTCTATGGCCGTTCTCAACAATGGGCTGGCCGGAAGAGACCGAAACTCTGAAGACCTTCTATCCGACGAGTTACCTCGTAACTGGTCACGATATCATTTTCTTCTGGGTGGCCCGCATGATCATGATGGGTCTTGAGTTCAAGCGTGATGTGCCGTTCAGAACGGTTTACATCCACGGCCTTATGCGTGACTCCCAAGGCAAGAAGATGTCTAAGAGCTCCGGCAACTCCGTCGATCCGGTTGAAATGATCGACAAGCACGGCGCGGATGCCCTCAGATTCTCGTTCCTGGCTCATTTATACTCCGGCAAGGATTTCAAGTTTGCCGAACAGCGCCTTGAAGGGTACCGCAACTTCATGAACAAGATCTGGAATGCGGCACGCTTTGCCCTCACGAATCTTCAGGACTTCCAGGCTCCCGCAGACGGCATAAAAGCGCTACCAAACAAGGCGCAGATTTCAATCTTTGACCAGTGGATTATCACCAAACTCGGTGAAGTGGAAAAAACTGTGGAAGAAGCTCTCGAGCAAGAGCGTTTCTCAGACGCAGCCATGGCTTTATATCAGTTCACATGGAACCAATTCTGTGACTGGTATATCGAGTTCACAAAACCGATCTTCAGCGGCTCCAACAAAGAAGAGCGGGCGGCGACTCAGCTCGTGATGGCGCAGGTCCTCAATCGTATGATGAGGCTCCTGCATCCATTCATCCCGTTCATTTCGGAAGAGATCTACCAAAAGCTTCCGATCCGTGGGCAGGCTTGTATCATCGATCAGTACCCGAACTCTCGTAATGACAAAGACTTCTTGGCGTTGGGCTCTCCGCAAGCCGCTTACGAAATCGATATCGTTAAAGACGTCGTAACGGCAATCCGTAACATCCGCGGAGAAAACCGTATTAGCCCGGCAGAGAAGCTCCAGGTGCGCTTGGGTATTACGGAGGCCGATATCCAAAAGATCCTCGGCAATAATAAGACAGCCATCATGACGATGGCCCGTTTGGCATCCTTAGACATCGGTGCTGATGGCAACCTTCAGAAGTGTGCGGTGGCTCCCATCACAACGAAGATGGGTCAAATCAAGGTCATTATTCCGCTAGAGGGCCTGGTGGATTTTGATGAGGAAATGAAGCGTCTTAGTAAGGGTATCGAGAAGCTCAACAAGGACATCTCGATGCTGGCGAGCAAGCTTTCCAATGAAAAATTTATAGCGAATGCCGACGAGGACGTCGTCGCTGCCGATAGGGAGCTATTAGCTCAAAGTAAAGTGCAGATCGAGTCCATGAAAGAGGCCCTCCTAAGATTCCAATAAAAGGGCCTTGCGCTCCGCAAAACGGGGCGCTATACCCTCATTTGTCCCCTAAGTATAAGCCGGAAATAAGGTCCGGAGTTTCTACCCGCCACCGTAAAAGGCGGACTATTTGGAGATCAACGATGAAGAACGCCCTAGCTCTCGCGGTCTTAGTTCTAAGTACTCTTAGCTTTCAACAATCGTTCGCCGACAGTTTCCCGACTGGCCCGGCTCAACAAATGACTCCTGGTAAACTTTGCGACAAACCAAATTCAACACGTTATCGTGAAAAAATCGCATACTGCGACCGCGATGTCAGCCCGGCTCTCAAGCATCAAATCATCGAAGATTACGACCGCAAATTCGGATACACAATCGAATCAATGCCTCGAAACGAATTCAAAATCGATCATTACATCCCTCTCTGCGTAGGCGGCAGTAATGACGTGACGAACCTATGGCCGCAACACGAGAGCGTGTACACGATTACAGATCCACTCGAAGAGGCCTTGTGCGAAAAAATGTATCGTGGGAAGCTTTTGCAAAAAGACGCCGTGAAGCTGATCATCGAGGCGAAGAATCACTTGAACGAGGTTCCTGCGATCCTCGCCCGAGTGAGTGCGCTTTAGTTACTCCTGAGTATACGAAACCTTGACGGAGCTTGTTTCCATCATGGCAACGTCTTCAGCCAGCATCAAAACACCATTCGAAAAGCTGTACTTGCCGGCATCAATCACCACTCCGTCGACTTCGACTTTCACGACTTTAGCTACCATCGTATCCTTCATTGTGAAAGAGCGACCGAGCTTCGTTAAAACATCCGTTTTCAAATCCGCAAAGTGTTTCGACCAATCTAAATCACAGATGTTGTAAACCCGTGAACCCGTCTGAGTTGCGAGGGTCTGGTAAACCGCACCCGTCACGGCCTGGCAGCTACTTACCGAGGCGCCAAGACCAATGAAGCTAAAGATCGCGGCTTGGTCTGAAGCCACTCCGGCGTTTTTCAAATACATCGTAAAGGTCGCCGCCGCCATCGACGAGTTGTCATCTGTTACAAACACAATGATCTTCTTAGAGTCCGCCCGGAAGAACGGCATACCGCTGTTAATATTGGCGTTCAAACGCTTGATCAGCTGAGCAGGACCGTCGTAAGAACCAATCGCCGCATCATACTGAACAAAGCGATTTGCATCCAATCCGTTTGGCAGGCTCACCGCCGTGCCTGTTGTTCCTTGCTTACTGAGAAGCATGAACTTCATGTCTGAAGACTTATCCAAAGCATTCACGAAAGCCGCCAAGTTAGCGCGTACGTTTGCAGCTTCCTCATTCATGGAGCCTGAATTATCGATCACCCAAACCATGTCGAGTGGCTTCATTGTTTTCGTGGCGTTGATCGAAAATCTTTCAGTCAATACCGGTGGTGGATTACAAGCCCCATCTTGACGAAGGAACGCACCTTTTTGGTATTCGCCGGTTGAGCTGAACGCACCATTCGTACAGAGGTTCTTCTCTTGTTTTTCGTAGAGGTTCGAGAGGTTACCGCCGTACTTGCAAAGCGCCGCCTCAGAAACCGTTTGGCCAGCCAAAGTTGTGAACTTGAATTCGCCACTGACAAGACCGCCTGGGCAGTTGCAAGCACCTGTCGTTTGCAAGAGCTTACCTTTGGAGAACATGTTTTGCGCAACCGACTGAGAGTTTGTACAGATATAAGTTTGTTGCTTCTCATAGATGTACTGCAAGTTTCCGCCGTTCGGGCAGAGACCTTGCTCAACGATTGTTGCGTTGGGAACAAGCTTTATTGAAGAAGCGCCTTCCGCGGAACCATCAGCGCATTTACAAGCGCCAGCTTGGCTGAGAAGCGTGCCTTTTTGATAGTCTTCAGAAGAAATCAGCTTGCCGTTGTCACAAGTGTACTTCTGTTGTTTTTCGTAAGTCAGAGTCAAAGTGCCGGTGGCCGGGCACGCTTGGTTTTCGCTGATTGTTTGACTATCAACGTTTTTCCAAATACTCATGCCGTTGTTCACGCCATTAGCGCAATTACATGCGCCTTTTTGGCCGAGCAGTTTTCCTTTTTGGAATTCATTGCTGCCAGCGTACTTACCGCCTTCGCAAAGAAGCTTTTGTTGTTTCTCGTAAACCATCGTCAGGTTGCCGCCGAAGTCACACTTGCCCGGCTCTTCGATGTTTTGGCCGTTTACGACTTCCCACTTAATAGAGCCGCTGACCTGACCGTCATCACAAACCGCAGGTATTTGCGAGTCTTCATCACCTTTTGCTGCAAGAGCATTGTCCGCCTCTGACGGTTTAAATGACACAGGAGCGCAGTTCTGGAAAAGAACGCTGGTGAAGAGGGCCACACCAAAGATCAGCGTGGCGATACGCAAGCTACGTGCTTTCATTTTCATCCCCCTGAACGTGAATTGACGCCTTATTATTATCGGCATATTTGTTTATTTTTTAATATCAAAGCCCAGTGAATGTCCCACATCGGGCGTAAAATTCCACAAACAGTCTCATTGCGAGACAGATTTCTTGGTGCAGTCTTGAAGTTCCGATCTTCTACTAAGACACTAGTAGCACTTGCAGCTGGACGCCGTGGCCAGAATACCGGCGCAACGGAAGGTTTTTGAACCGTTTGAGAACTCAAAATCGTCGATCTTGCCGTTCTTTTCAGTCAGAACCATTTCCTGGCCATTTTCGAAATACACGCGCTCGCCTTTTTCTTCCTCGTAAACCTCGCCGTCTCTTTGCAAAGAGGCGATGAACGATTCACTTGGATCCTTGGTTTGTTCACTTGGCAAAGGAATCAGCGTTGGCTGCCCCTCTTTATCAACTTTGAAGTACAACAAATGCCGTGAGGCCTGATCGCTGTCAGAGTAATCGGTCTCGATACGAATGCGGCGCTCTTCACCACCGACGCGCATGTTCCAAGTCACCCAATCTTCTGAGCGAAGAATAGGATCCCCAAGATCGCTTTTTACCGTGGCAAGCAAGCTATCAAAACTGGGGTCTTGGCGCTCGCCGCTGATGTTGGAAGAATTCAAACCCACACAGGCAGCCATCTGTTTCATGCTTTGGCCGAAGGCCTCAGAGGCTATCGCCAAATCAACAGGTTCCGTTTTTTTTCTATCTTGAACGGTGGCTGCTTCCAGCCCCACCTTGGCCTCAAGGTCGTCATCGAAACGCGCATCAGGTCCGCTGTCTTCGGACATGTCGCTGACTTCAGCGGTGGCCTCTTCTGGAGGAGGCGCCGACCTGTTGCTGCGGAACCAAACGAAGCCGCTCACGAGGGCTACGAAAATTCCCACGCCGATACCGACTTGGAAATAATGTTTAAGCCTCAAGCTCTCTTGATCGGGGACTTGCTGATTCATCCATAAGCCTTTTCAGTTCGACCAGGAATTTCATAATATCCTGATCGGTATTGTAAATATGAGGACTTATGCGAAGACTGTTACAACGAACACTGACAAAGATATTCTTTTCGCGAAGTCTTCCACACAAATCCTTCACACACACTCCACCTGGCGCTCGCGCGCCGATCATGTGGCCCGTGCGGCGGTTCTGAGGCACTACTTCAAACCCTAAAGCTGCCAAACCGTTTACCAAAGTTTCATTCAAAGACGTGATATGAGCAAAGATTTTTTCAGGTGTGATCGCATTGAGCACCTTCATAGCCTCAATCGCCATGGGATTGAGGGCGAAATTACTGTGCTGCCCGCTATCGAAACGGCGAGCCCCCACGTGATACTCGTCCGTGTATTCCGTGAGCTTCGTAAAGTCCTCACTGTAACGTCGATTGACCCAGTTGTTTTCCAAAGGCCGGCCCTGCCAGTGCCTGTCAGCGACGTACATATAAGAGACACCATAAGGACCCAGCTGCCACTTGTAACCCACGCTAAAGAGGAAATCAGGATCGAAAGACTTTACTTCCATCGGCGACACACCAAACGACTGACTGACATCCACTACCAACGCCGCACCAACTGATTTTGCCTTCTGGCTGATCGCAGCCAAGTCAAAGTGACTGCCATCAGACCAGTCTGTCTGCGGGACAGAGACTACAGCGGTATTTTCATCAATCGCCGCGAGAAACGCCGAAGTCCAATCCTGGTTCTGCGGCCGGGGTACGAAAGTGCGATTCTTCCATGGATACACGTTTGAAGGGAACTCCCCTTCCGGCATCAGCACGGTCTTACCGGCGGGAACTGGCAAATTCAAAACAGCTGTTTCCACGCCATAGCTCACTGCGGGAATCAAAGCGATATTATCGGCGGAGGTTTTTAAAAGATTGGCAACAAAGCCACGGAGCTCATCACAACCTGTGAAGAAATCAGAAGTTTGTAAGCGCCATGGTTGTTCCTTAAAAGCAGTGGCCTTCATCCCAGCCTCAGTGATCTTTTTCATCTGAGGAGAAATAAAAGCCGAATTCAAGAAACAAACCGAGTCCGGAATGTTGAATAAGGCCCTGTACATAGACATGGGCCCAACACTACTTGATAAGACCGATCTCGCGCAATCTTTGCATGAGGAAATCGCCACCGGTAATGTCGGCGTATTTGGCGCCTGCGCCGCGGCAAGAAGGCAGGCAGCTCAGCATCGCATTTGGGTTGGGATGCATAAAAAACGGCATAGAGTAACGAGGTTTGTTTTTAGCTTCTGGGCTATTCACAACCTGGTGAGTCGTTGACGGAATCACATCATTCGTCAGACGCGCCAACATATCGCCCGCGTCCACGATCAAAGTATCCGGCTCAGAAACGATGTCCAACCAAGAGCCATCGCGATCCTTCAACTGAAGCCCAGAAGCGGTGGCCGCTGGCAAGATCGTGATAAAGTTGATGTCTTCGTGAGGAGCTGCACGCAAGCATCGCGGATCCGTTCCCTCGGGAATCGCAGGGTAGTGCAACAAACGAAGGATCGAATTCCCTTCGTGAGTCATGCCACGGAAGAAATCTTTTGGAACCTCCAAAGGACCTGTCAAAGCCTCAAGCATTGCTTGGCCCGCTTCTTCGAGATCAGCATAGAGTTTAGAAAACACTGGTTCGAACTCTGGAACTTCCGTCGGCCAGATATTGTCTGGATAGTATTGGTCTTTGAGGGGATGACCATCCGCCACTTCACGGCCGACGTGCCAGAACTCTTTTAAGTCCATGACCTTTGCATCTTTGGCATGCTCTTGACCGAAGGGAGTGTAACCACGCTGACCACCTCCGGCTTTGGAGATATAAGAGCGCTTCGTTTCAACCGGAAGCTGATAGAATTTTTCGAGAATGCCGTAAGCTTTGTGAAGAAGAGCCGGCTCAACGCCATGGTCTTTCAGGATAATGAAGCCGTATTCAACAAGGCCCTTATAGAGATTCTCCACGAAGTGGGCTTTTTGTTCCCGGGTGCCCCTTGTGTAGTTAGAAAGGCTCAGTGTTGGAACCTTACGCAGAGTCGACGAACCGGTTGCGACCATGTTTTCCTGAAAGCTCATAATCCCTCCCAAATGAAGCTCTAAAATAAGGGTTGGGAATTATGCGGGCAAGTCTAGAAGCTGCAACTAATTATTCATTGAAAGAATGTTAAAAACGACCACGGTTTCCGCAGAGACAAAGCGGAAATGGACATCCCCATCCAGCAGACGAAAAGCGTGGTCGCTCCGGTATGGCGACTCCTCGTTTTCATAACCCCGGTAGAGCACCGGACGCGGGTCCAACTTGAGAGTATCGATGATGATTTCCCGCAATTTTTTATCAGGGTGAGCCTTCTGCCATTGCACAAGAAAGGCCTCAGTTTCGGGTAAAAACTCCACGGTGATTTGCTTATGCTCCGCCTGATCAAGCCACCCCGTGCGGGCTTCGCGTTTTGCCTCGACCTCGGGGAGGTAAGGTTTAATGTCCAGAATCGGCGTGCCATCGACGAGATCAGCCCCCGCAAGGATCAACGAATCGCCTTCTACTTTCACCAATTCCACCAGGGACAAACCAATCGGATTTGGTCTGTGTGGACTGCGAGTTGCAAAAACTCCCATGCTTTCACCACCGAGGCGTGGCGGATGAACTTTAGAATGATAACGGGCGACCTTATTTTGATGAAACACGAAAATAAGCCAAATATGACTGAACTTCTCAAGCCCTTCCAGAGCTTGCACCGGCTGCAGATCAGCGCGAATTTTCAAGCGCGACCACGCATGTGGCGATAACCCCGGCTGTCGCGGCGTTCCAAATTTATCACGGTAAGATGATTCAAGATAACCAATTGGTTTTAGATCACTAATTAGCTCGCACTTCATAGATACCCTCTGTTTGCATTGTAAAGTAGACAATGACAAGCACATTTCTGATGACTTGAGTGAGAGCGGTGGTTATTTACCAGCCACATTTTAAAAACACTGAAGGAGGCACATATGTTGCGCTTTATTCTCTCTATAGCTTTGGTTTTGGGCATGGGTTCTGCGGCGTTGGCCGGCGAACTTGATAACGAGTCTGGAGTTACTAACAAGGAACTTCAAGGTACGTTGGTTTTGCGTGTAAACACTCAAACAAACGAATCTGCTTTCGTAAAAACAGATGCAGCCATGAATTCTAAAGAAGATGCTCAAGCTTTCGCAGCTCAGGCGAATTTCTCTCCGGTTCCGGCAGCTAACATCAAGTCTGAATTGGACAAAGATGGCGGCGCTTCGAGCTGGTACTTTTATTATCCTTCTTACGGTTACTACAACCCAGGCTGCAACTGGTACGGCAACTACTACAACCCGTACTACTCTTACAGCTACGGATACTATAATTATTACTACTACGGCTCATACTGGTCGTATTGGAGATAGTTTCCCCCTATAAAGCTGGTTCCTAGAACCAGCTTTTTTTTTGCCTTTTTCAGACGGAGGAATCTTATGCAGAAGTTTCTTTTCACCGCAGCCCTCAGTTTCTCTTTGACCTTGTCGTTTGGTGCACAAGCTCAGGTTTTCAAAAATATTTCCACTCTGCAAAACTCTCTGGGTTTTCAAAAATACTACAACGCTACAACTGCAAAACCAGTGAAGGTCGCGATTTTCGATAAGGGCTTCGAGGGGTACCAAGCTGAGATCGGCAAGACTCTTCCCGCCAATACAAAGTACATCGCGGGTCCTGTCGCGGCTCCGGATGAGGCGAAGACTGAACACGGTTTCCGCATGGCTCAGATTTTTACGGCGCTTGCGACCAACAACATGCAAAATCCGGGTGTGATTTCTGAGTTCTATCTTTACAACGTTTTTGGTTACTCCAATTTTAAAGCCGCTGTCGACGATGCGATGGCTCGTGGCATTGATGTAATTTCTTATTCTGAAGTTTGGGAGTATGGCGGCAACAACGACGGCCAGGGTTTCATCAACGCTGAAGTGACTCGCGCAACCGATGCCGGAATCATTTGGGTGAATGCGGCCGGGAACTTTGCCTTAACGACTTACAACTCTGCGATTGAAGCGGGCGCTGAAGACTGGGTGAAACTTCCAGACACGAATAATGCTTTGGCACTTCGCTGTGAGCAAAACTCTTCTGGCAAATGTGTAATTAAGGCCGTTCTTTCTTGGAACGACTTTAAGAACGATACAAGTCCTGGTACGGACAAGGACTTGGATCTTGCGATCACTGATGACATGCTCAACATCATTCAAACCAGCGGTCTTAAGCAAAGTGCCGATCCAAACGAAAACCGTCCTGGTTATTCTAAGTATGCACGTGAAATCCTGACGGCAGAATTAAAACCCGGCACTTACTATTTCCGCGTAAAAGACCGTAGCAAAAACTTCGGCAAGAACGATCGCCTGCGCCTGACAGTGGATGGCGAAAACATCACGATGCCTCACCACGCGGTGGATGAATCGATTTTGAATCCGAGTGACAATCCTTCGGTCATCACCGTCGGTGCGTTTGACGCCAATCGCAGTTCGATCTCTTTGAAACTGAATAAGCCAGACATCGTGGCGCCATCTTCGATGATCTTGCAAGATGGCAGCGAGTTCCGCGGTAGCTCGAATGCCACAGCCGTTGTGGCTGCCGGCGCGGCTTTGATTCGCTCTATGAATCCAGGCGCAGAGCGTTCGAAGGTTTTGGCGAAAATGTCTAAGGCCTTTAACTGGGATCAAGGTGGCTTGAGCTTAAACTATCTGCGTTTCACTTCAACGACGAACGGTTGCTTTAACTCACGTGAATGGATGGAAGCTCCGGATTACATTAAGCAGGCTCTCACAACGGGCGGTTTGTTGGTTCAAACCACTATTCAATACCGCATCATGGTTCCGTTTGATCCATTCTTGCTCGCACCAAATCTGCAACGTCAAATGCAAGACGATATGCTAGTGGCCCTTCCACAAGGTGGCTTCCAAGCAATCCGCCGCGTGGGTCCCGTCCCTCAGGGCGCAATTGAACTCTTTCAGCGTCCTGCCGAAATCGGACTCTGCGTAGTTCCTCTGAAACGCGCCGGTCGCGTTTTCTTATTGTAGAAGGCGCTCTTTTGCTGCCCTGAACTCAATGCTCGACCAAGACGCCGCTGCCTTCTAAGCGAGTGGACTTATCGGAAGTGAGTGTTAAATAGACCGTTCGTTTTGCTTGACCAGATTTCTAATCTCATCTGAAACAAATTCGATAAGAAGCTGCTCTTCAAACCAAACATCATACAGAGGACCACCGCGAGAAGGTCTAAATTTATGAGTAAGACCAAATCTGTCGGCTACGGCCTTAATATCTTGGAGACTGGTTTTAACTTCTATTTGAAAATGGGTTGAATTGAAATTTTGCTTAACATCCATATCCACTTGACTGGCGTTAGCGTGCCAAGCTTAATAGGCGCGACATGGAGTTCCCCAAAACCCTTC
>JBDHWW010000067.1:0-14671 GCA_039810425.1 Pseudobdellovibrionaceae bacterium
GATCGCTTCGGGGCGAAGGGGCTTGGACGCCCAGTCGCTTACTTCGCGATGGCCGTCCGTCCATGGGAACGGGGCTGACCGACCCTCCTGGTCGGCCAGGCTCGGTAGAGGGGAACGGTTTTTTTTGGCTGAGTGTTTGGGAATATTCTTTTTTGGGGTTTTATGCGACAACTGGGGTTTGGGTTTACTGGGGACTATAAGAAAGAATTTGGTGGGAGCTTACTATCTGGGAAAAGGAAAACGGCCCGTCCGCTTTCGCTAAGACATCCGATTCATCTTTATGAGGTTTCACTGAACTGGCCGCCTATCATGAACTCAATGATTTAGAGGGGCGCGGGCTTCTGGTGAGAAAGAAGAAAATGAAACGCCCGGGATAATAGTAGCTGCGAGGCCCTCCCCGGCGCGGGCGCCTTTTAAAACGGAGAGCTCTTTCTAGAAAGAAGTACGGTTTTAGGAAAGATGAGAGGGCTAAAGCCAGAAAAGAGCTCTTCACAGAGCTTAAACAACACATTGTCAAAGAGGCCCTTATAAAATCCGACCAGGCTCCGATGTATCCACCAGATATCAGATGCCACTTTCCCGCGGCAACTCATAAGACCTATAAAGGAAGAAGGGGCTGTGTGGTGGGACAGGGAGAGCTTAAGGCCATCGGCTTTGATCCTATTTTTAGTTTAAATCACACCTTTGCCATGATGAGGGCAAATATCAATAGACTCTTTAGAAGAACCTGGAACACGACCAAGAAGCCTGAGAGGCTTGATCTGCTTCATATCAACAGCGTAAGGGATCAGTTTTAGAGATTTTTGAGTCTCGATTGAGATTTCTGATCGAAGCTGAGACTCGTAAACTCTTTGGTCTGGGCATAAAAAAAAACGTTAAGAAATCCGAAAATTCAAACGATAATGACTTCATGTGGACCAAAGCGGGCTTCGTATTACTTTTCATCATTTGTCTTGTACTCCAGTTCATATACTGGAGCTAAATAACTTCATTTCCGGGATATTTATTATTTATAACAAGGACTATGCCTCATTCCTTTTTGTGGAAAGCTAGGGTGGAGTCTCGTTTTGATACAACCAATTCAGAGGTTTTTTATGGCCACAGGGTCACTGCAAACAGGTCACATCTGACGTTGGCGTTTTTCTACTGCTAAAGCGGCCTCGCGAACGGCTTCGCTCAAAGTCGGGTGAGCATGGAATGACCTTGCGAGATCCTCACTGCTGCCACCGAACTCCATGCAAACAACGACTTCATGGATCAATTCAGAAACTCCCGGGCCCACCAAGTGAGCACCCAAGATTTTATCTGTGCGTTTATCCGCGATGATTTTTACAAAACCCTCCGTGAAACCTTTCGCCCGCGCACGGCCATTCGCTAAAAATGGGAACTTGCCGATCGCGATTTCAAGACCTTGAGCTTTGCATTGCTCCTCCGTCAAACCGACAGAGGCGATTTCAGGATGGGTGTAGATAATGCCCGGAACCGTGTCGTAGTTCACGTGACCAGCATGACCCGCCAGCATTTCGGCCAGAGCAACACCTTCTTCTTCCGCTTTATGCGCAAGCATTGGACCGGCAACCACGTCACCGACGGCAAAGATACCCGGAACCGTTGTTTGATAATGTTTATCAATCACGATGCGGCCTTGCGGGTCTTTTTGAATACCGACTTCTTCGCAACCAAGACCTGTCGAGAAAGCTTTACGGCCTGTGGCCACCAGAACTATATCCGTGGTCATGGTTTGTGATTTGCCGTCAGCCAAGGCTTCAGAGGTCACCTCAACGCCTTTGACGGAGGTTTTAGAGCCCGTTACTTTAGTTGAGAGCAGGAACTTCACGCCGGCTTTTTCCATATTCTTCTTAAGAACCGTCATGCAATCTTGGTCCATCGCGCCGCCGAGACGATCGGCGTACTCGATGATAGTCACTTCAGAACCAAGGCGCTGCCACACGGAGCCGAGTTCGAGACCGATCACGCCGCCGCCGACAACGATCATCGTCTTTGGAACTTTTGAAAGGGCCAGGGCGCCCGTGTTAGAAACAATTTTCTGTTCGTCGAACTTCAAAAAGGGCAATTCAACCGGAACAGAACCGGTTGCGATCATAATGTACTTTGTCGTGATGACTTGCTTTGAACCATCAGCCGTCGTCACTTCAACAGAGCCTGCTTTCAGAATTTTACCGAAGCCTTGGAAAGACGTGATCTTATTTTTCTTAAACAAGAAAGCGATCCCTTCGGTGTTTTGTTTTACCACCTTGTCTTTACGGGACATCATGGTCGGCAAATCAAGTTCCACTTTGCTGAGCTTGATACCGTGGCCGGCAAAATCGTGTTGGGCCGCTTCGTAGTGCTCCGAGCTTTCAAGCAACGCTTTGGAAGGGATGCAGCCGACATTCAGGCAGGTGCCGCCGAAAGTTTTATCTTTTTCGATCACCGCCGTTTTGAATCCCAACTGCGCGGCACGGATCGCGCCGACATAGCCGCCAGGACCAGAGCCGATAACGACAAGATCAAATTGAGTAGAATCCGACATAGGTAGTTCCCTTTTTAGAGTGAATAGTCCCTTTTCGGTATACGCTATTTGCACCTCTTTGGCACGCGGGAAGCTTTGCATTACGGACTTGTGGGGGGATGGGCCTTCAGCTTCGACCAGACCTAGGCCTCAGCCCAAATCCTGTTCCCAAGGCCACGGGCTCTTGTTAGACTTTTGAGTGTGCAAAAACTGATTTCTTACTATGCAAATGACAAGGCTTCCTTCTCTCTGGAAGCCGAGATTCACCTCGCAGGCCCAGAGCTTGTACTCGAGTTTAGTTTGACAGACCCTCAGGGGCTCTTCGAGCTGCCTAAAACGACGGCCGAGTGGAGCGGATCGCAAGTAGCCCGCCAAGACGGCCTCTGGCAAACGACCTGCTTTGAGGCTTTCTTGCAACCGTCAGGGCAGAGCAAATACTACGAATTCAACTTTGCCCTGAATCCGGCATGGAATAGCTATGAGTTTGCCACTTATCGCGAGCCACAGCCGCCCAAGGCCACAGCGGACTTTAATTTGAGAGCGGTGAGCTGGAGTTCCGAGCAAAAGCACTTGATCGTGCGCCTTGAAAACCAAAGTGGTGTCACGAAATTCCATGCGGGCCTCACGGCGATCTTACAGGAAAAGTCTGGCATTAAGCACTACTATGCAGCCGCGCACAGGGGGCCGAAACCGGATTTCCATTTACCTGAAAGCTTTATTCTGCAACGGGGATCATAACAATGAAAATGGGTTTGGAAGTTCTCTTAGAAGACAAAAAGTTGGTTCAAAGTTTAAAGAAAAAACGCGTGGCGCTGGTCTGCCATCCGGCGAGCGTTGATAGCAAACTGCGCCACAGCTTTGATGTGCTTCATCAGAAAATCGGCTTGGCATCGGCCTTTGGCCCCCAGCACGGGGTGAAGGGCGAAAAACAAGACAATATGATCGAGAGTTCCGATTTCCTTCATGCGGAATATAAAATTCCGGTGTTCTCGCTGTACGGCGAAGTCCGCAGCCCCAGCCCGAAGATGATGGAGACGTTCGATGTGGTTCTTTTTGATCTGCAAGATCTCGGTTGCCGCATTTACACGTTCATCACGACATTGCTGTATGTGATGCAAGAGTGTGCGAAGTATAAAAAGCAGATGATTGTTCTGGATCGCCCGAATCCCGCGGGCCGCCCGATTGAAGGCTACTCTTTGCGTCCAGGTTGGGAATCGTTCGTCGGCGCGGCCGAGTTTCCGATGCGTCATGGACTGACTGGTGGTGAGATGGCTTTGTACTACAAAGACCGATTCAATCTTGCGGTGGATTTAAAGATCATTAAAATGAAAGGCTACAACCCGGGTAAGAAGCCGGGCTTTGGCTGGCCGCCGGATCGTTCGTGGGTGAATCCCTCACCGAATGCGCCAACACTGAATATGGCGCGGACCTACCCTGGCACCGTGATGATCGAAGGGACGACTTTGAGCGAGGGCCGCGGGACGACGCGTGCGTTGGAACAAGTCGGGGCGAGTGATGTGGACTTTGGGGCGGTGATGAACCTGATGCGAAAAAAGGCGCCACAATGGTTGAAGGGCGTGGTCCTCCGTGAATGCTATTTCGAGCCGACCTTCCATAAACACGAGAAAAAACTTTGCCACGGTTTCATGTTTCATACGGACTTACCAGAATACAAACACGAGCAATTCAAGCCGTATCGGATTATGGCCTTGATGTTGAAGAGTCTCCGCGAGCTTTATCCGGGCTATAATCTCTATCGTGATTTTGCTTACGAGTACACCGTGGGGAAACTGCCGTTTGATGTGATCAACGGGGGGGCGGAACTGCGCGAGTGGATTGAGAATCCGAAAGCAAAACCAGCGGACCTTGATCAGGCTCTAAAAAAAGACGAGCAGGCGTGGGCGAAGACCCGTAAAAAGTATTTGTTGTATTAGGAGTTTGATATGTTTCGTGGAATCCTGGTTCTTTCGCTTTTAAGTTCAGTTGTAAATGCCCAGATGGAAAAACGTGGTGTGGCGGAAACTCGTCAAGAACAAGACCAAATCCAGCGCGAGCGCGAACGGGGCATGCATTTACGCGCGCGACCCGAGACACCGTGGCCGGCTCAAGAAAGCGGCCCGGGATTTTATCCAACGCAAAGCCGTCAGACAGGCTCGGGGGGCGTATTTAAAGCGTCCGAGCCGGGCTTAAACTTTACGAACGACATTCGCTGGTCCTTTGGCTGTTCCGGCGAAGGCGTAGTGGGAGTGATCCCGGCGAAATTTAAGAACGTCACTTGGAAAATCAAAGGCAAGGCGCCGACGACGAACATCGATAAAGGCATCACGCAGACAGACCAAGGGGGCCTTGCAGTGGTGGTCATCAAATCGAATCTAAAAGACCTTTCCGAGGTTCCCTTCGAGCTGACCATTGAGGGACAAACAAAAACCGTGGTTGCGGGAACGGGTCCCTATGTGTTCTTGGATCTACCCATGTCCGCTTGCGTGTCAGCAAAGTCGAAGTAAGCTGTGAAAATTCACGCTGACGCAAAAGTGTTTAGAGTGTTTTTTACCACCTTTAGAAAAATCCGCGATCGAGAAGTCACTTAAATTTCTCAATAAAGCAATCTGCGATTCATATTCCTTACGGAGAGTATTGGGGCTACACAAACCACTCATCTAAGGAGTCTTTATGCGCACCCCAATACAAAGAAATCGTCGTGAACTCTCATCACTGCAAGATCGCCGTGATCTTTTTTCTCGCTTTGGCGAGTTTTTTAACGACTGGGACCGAGATGTCTTTCAAGGCCGCGGCCTTGAGCGTTTAGAAAAAGATTTGGAGCGCACGGATTTTTCTCCCTCTGTGGATGTCGAAGAGAACGACGAGATGTTCCTGGTCTCTGCGGACATTCCCGGTGTTAAAAAAGAAGATATGAAAATTGATATCAATGGTAACATGTTACGGCTGACGGGCGAACGTAAACGCGAAATCAAGGAAGAAGGCTATTATGAGCGCTCTTCCGGCAGATTCTCACGCAGCTTTACTCTGCCTGAAAATGTCGATGCGGGTAAAATCGAAGCCCACTTTGAAGACGGCGTTCTGAGAATCGTTTTGCCAAAAACCGAAGTCAAAGGAGCTCAAGAGATCAAGGTTCAAAGTGGCCAGTCTCAAGGCCTCATTGACCGTTTCTTGCATAGAGAGAAAACCGTGAAAACGGAAGTCAAAGACAAAGAGAAGGAAAAACACTAAACGAAAAGGGCCCTCAAGGGCCCTTTGATTTGGGAACTTATGGATCGCTTTCAAAACCGCAAAGAGGCCGGACGGCTGCTCGCGGAACAGTTACTGGTTTTTAAAAAAGACAAGCCGCTGATTCTCGCTATTCCGCGAGGCGGCGTTCCCGTGGCGGTCGAGGTCGCTCGGCGGCTCGGGGCGGATTTGGATTTGATGTTTGTGAAAAAGATCGGGGCTCCGATGAATCCGGAGCTTGCGATTGGCGCTATCTGTGAAGACGGCCGCCCTTGGCTCAATAGCCGGATTGTCGGTCTGCTCGGGATTAAAACAGCGGCACTTAAAGAACTGTCGGACGAGAAGAGCGAAGAGGTCCGTACGCAAGCACGGCGTTTGCGGGGCTCGCGTCCGTCAATCCCGGTCGCGGGACGAACTTTGATTCTGATTGACGACGGTATTGCCACCGGTGCAACTTTGCTGGCGGCAATTCATTTGCTGCGTACGCAAAACCCCGGGAAAATTATCGTTGCCGTCCCTGTGGCTCCCGCCGCCGGTATTGAAGAGATCGAGAAGAACTCAGATGGGGTGATATGCTTAAAAACGCCGTATTATTTTTATGCTGTGGGGGATTGGTACGTCGATTTTCCTCAAGTTCCCGACCGCGAAGTTCTTCGCTTGCTACAACCGCCGGCGGAACAAGAGATTCATCCCTAGTTTAAGATTGCTTTTCCTTTTGCGCTGGCCGATAAATTCTCATGCCTTTTGTCGTCAATATGATCATCTCTGCCAGTGTTATTAGCTTTTGTGTGTGGCTCTCGAACCGTTCGCCGAGTCTTGCGGGCTTCGTGATTTCTCTGCCTATTTCGACATTGCTCGTGTTAGCCCTGACGCAGATTCAGAGCGGCGATAGCGGTAACGGCGTAGCACTTGCCAAGAGCGTGTTTATCGCGGTTCCAGCTTCGCTAGTCTTCTTTATTCCCTTCTTACTTTCAGAACGTTTGAAGCTGTCTTTCTGGGTTTGTTATGGCTCAGGCATCGTGCTTCTGGGGTTCGCATATTTTATTCATAAATATCTATTCGGACTTCTTTCAAAGTAATGGAAGTCGCTAAGAATCACAGATGAATTTATTTCGCTTCATTGTCTTCGGGACCTTTAACAGCATTTCCTGTTCAGGTCCCATTTTTCGAGGCTCGGCGGCCTCACTGCGAGGCTCGGCCCGTTAGACACCCCCTAGACTTCGAGCAAGAGGCGCTCTGGGTCTTCGACGTTCTCTTTGATGCGAACGAGAAAGCTCACGGCTTCTTTGCCGTCGATAATTCTGTGGTCGTAAGTCAGGGCCACGTACATCATCGGACGAACCTCCACTTTGCCGTTGACCGCAACAGGGCGGTCTTGGATTTTATGTAAGCCCAGGATCGCACTCTGAGGAGCATTCAAGATCGGAGTCGACATTAAAGAGCCGAACACTCCACCGTTGGTGATTGAGAATGTGCCGCCATTGAGATCGTCAATAGAGATCTTGCCATCACGGCCTTTGGCCGCCAAATCCCGGATCGCCAACTCAACACCGGCAAGTGACAAATTATCAGCGTCTTTAATATTAGGAACCATCAAGCCTTTTTCGGTCGAGACTGCGATGCCGATATTGTAGTAGTTATGGAATTCAATATCGCCGCCCGTGATCCAGGCATTCACCGCGGGAAATTCTTTGAGTGCCTCAACAGCCGCTTTCACGAAGAAACCATTGAAGCCCAAGTTCACGCCGTATTTTTCTTTGAATTTGTCTTTGTACTTCGCGCGAAGCTCCGTTGCTTTAGACATATCGATTTCGTTGAAAGTTGTCAGCAGAGCAGCTGTGTGCTGAGCTTGAACCAACTTTTCAGCGATACGTTTACGGATTGTTGTCATTGGAACCAACTTCTTGTCGCCTTGTTTGGAAGGGCCGCGAGGAGTTGGAACCACCGTCGGAGCGGAAGGGGCTTTCATACGCTCCTGCGCCGGAGGTGGAGGCGCGGAAGCGACGGAGCCGGACTGAGCCGCGCTCGCGCCAGGAGAGGCAAACAATACGTCACCTTTCGTAAGGCGGCCCTCTTTGCCGGTGCCGGCAATCGTCGAAGGATCCAAACCTTTTTCGGTCACGATACGGTTCACGGCTGGAGACAAGTGCTGAGAAGACGCACCGGCTGGAGCTTGCGGCGTTGCTGAAGGTGGAGGCGTTGATGGCGGAGCGGCTGGCTTATCGAAAGCCGCAGCGGCTGCCGAAGCGGCCGCGCTCACGTTCGCGCTTGCCGTTGGTTTGCCATCCGTATCGATGTAACCGACTGTCGCACCGATTTTCACGGTTTGGCCTGCCGGAGTGGCAATGTGCAGAACGCCGTCGTTTTCGGCTACAACCTCAACGCTGGCCTTGTCGGTCTCGATCATCAGCAAGATTTCATTGCGCTTGACGAACTCGCCGTCTTTTTTAGTCCAGCTACCGATGGTCGCTTCGCTGATAGATTCACCAACTGTGGGAATTTTTAAATCGATTTTCATTGTTGTTACCCCTTAAAGCATCCTTGAATAATTTCGTTTTGTTCAACTTGGTGTCTGTAGATAGAGCCTGTCGCTGGCGAAGAACGCTCTGGGCGGCCAACGTATTTGAAATCTATTGTCAGACCTTCTTGTGCCAAGACTTCGAAGAACTTGAAGTACACGTTCTGGTAAGAGCCCATATTTTTGGGTTCTTCTTGTGACCAGATGAGTGTCGCCAATTTCGGATAAGACTTGAGCACCTCCGCCACAAGACTTGCCGGGAATGGGTAAACCTGTTCCAAGCGAACCAAAGCGACGTTTTCTTTTTTGTTCTTTTCACGTTCTTCGAGCAAATCATAGTACAGCTTACCGCTGACAAATACGACCGTGTCTACTTTCGATTTGTCGACTGTGTCAGGAATCACCTCTTGGAACTGGCCGTTTGCCAGATCTTCCAAAGTTGAAATCGCTTTTGGATAACGGAGCAATTTCTTAGGACTCATCACGATCAGTGGTTTGCGGAAGTCACGTTTCATTTGGCGGCGAAGCGCATGGAAGATCTGCGCCGGGGTTGTCAGGTTCACAACCTGCATATTGTTCTGAGCGCAAAGTTGCAAGAATCTTTCCATGCGAGCTGAGCTATGCTCCGGGCCTTGGCCCTCGTATCCATGGGGGAGTAAAAGCACCAAGCCGCACATCTGTTGCCATTTCGATTCACCGGAAGTCAGGAATTGATCGATGATGATTTGTGCGCCGTTGGCGAAGTCACCGAACTGAGCCTCCCACAAAGTCAGGAATGTCGGATCGCAGATCGCGTTTCCGTATTCATAGCCCAGAACCGCGTATTCAGATAAGATGGAGTCATAGACACAGAACTCCACTTTGTCGCCGTTGATTTGATCAAGGGCGAAGTAAGATTCATTCGTTTTCACATCATACAAACCCGCATGGCGGTGAGTGAACGTGCCGCGGACACAGTCTTGACCGGTCAAGCGCACGGAAGTGCCTTCCGCCAACAGGGAACCATAAGCCAGCAATTCGCCCATACCCCAATCGATCGGGTCTTTACCGGCAGCCATGGCTTTGCGACTTTCGAGAAGCTTGATCAATTTTGGATGCGGAGTGAAGTTCGCAGGGTATTCACCCAGCCTCGTGCCGACGTCTTTCAAAATCTTGATGTCCACTTTCGTGTTCACTGGTTTCAAAAGATCGTCGCCGGACCCTTTGCGCAAGCCTTTCCAGAACCCATCGAATTTGAACGGCTGGATTTTAGGCGGATTTTTTTTGGTTTCTTCGTAAATCTTCTGAAGGGCATCCATGCGCTCTTGGAAAGAGTCGTCGTAGAACTTCTGATCGATCACGTTTTCACGGATCAATTGCTTTCCGTAGATTTCACGGAGAGTCGGGTGTTTCTTGATGATATCGTACATCAAAGGCTGGGTGAATGCGGGTTCGTCCCCTTCGTTGTGGCCGAATCTGCGGTAACAGATCATGTTCACGACGATATCACGGCCGCTCTCTTGGCGAAAGCGAAGAGCAATATCCATCGCGCGCACGCAACCTTCAGTGTCGTCACCGTTGACGTGGATCACTGGAGTTGCCAAAACTTTTGCCGTGTCAGAAGCGTAATGAGAAGAACGGCCGTTTTCTGGATTGGTCGTGAAGCCCACTTGGTTGTCGACCACGATATGGATCGTGCCGCCAACAGTGTAGCCTTTCACCTGGGACATTTGGAAAGTTTCAAGGTTGACGCCTTGGGAAGAGAACGCCGCATCCCCGTGAATCAAAACCGGGATGACTGATTTGCGCTCTTTTGTGTCTTTACGACGACGTTGAGCGGCGCGAGCCATCCCCAACACAACGGGGTTCACCGCTTCCAAGTGGGAAGGATTGAACGCCAAAGTCACTTGGCATTTGCCGTTTGGAGTGTCTTTTTGCGAAACGTAACCCAAGTGGTATTTTACGTCGCCATCGAAATCCTCGATGGGTGCCGCAAGCTCGGTCGGGCCATTAAAGTCCGCAAAGATATACTCCGTCGCTTTACCCATAAAGTTCGCAAGAACGTTCACGCGGCCACGATGGGCCATGCCGATCATCACTTCTTGAACTTTCAAGCCAGTCCCGCGTTGAACCAATGTTTCAAGCATGGGCATCATGCCGTCAGCGCCTTCAATCGAGAAGCGCTTAGTTCCAACGTACCGGGTATGAATGAATTTCTCCAAAGACTCCGTGCGATTCAAAGAAGTGAACGTGGCTTTTTTCTCGTCGTTCGTGAGTTTGAATTGAGAAGCTTCGAATTCTTTGCTGAACCAGTTGCGAACTTCCGGAAGGGCTTCCGCCACCTGAACGCTGATCTTGCCGCAATAGCAGGCGCGCAGGTGTGCGATGATCTCACGCAAAGAAGCATTCGGTTTGCCGATGATTTTACCGATCTGGAATTTCTGTTCCAGGTCTTTGTCCGAAAGACTGAAGCGGGTTAAAGCCAACTGATCCGATGGGGCGGGGGTGTTTGTGAGTGGATCGAGCTGCGCTTCGAAGTGACCGTAGTTGCGGTAAGCAGTGATCAAGTGGTAGACATCGAGCTCTTTCTCAGAAAGACCAAGGCTGCCATCTTGAGCGAACTCCAAACCTTGGAAAAAATGCTGCCAGTCTTGGCCAACACTTTCAGGATTGGATTTGTACTGTTTGTAAAGGTCCTCAATGATTTCTAAATTAGCGCGACTTGCAAGGTTCACGGCGGTTCCTTTTGTTGGACGTATTGATGAACAATGTTTTTTCAAAATCTTCAGTCGTCGTCACGGACTAATGCGTGGCAAAAACCAAAGCTTTTGATGAACACCGAACCCCCTTATGATAATCCTTTTTCAGTCAAAGGAGAACCGGTATAACGCTCTGAGGGGACCAAAGATAGAGTCTCTACTCTGGGCAAAGTTTTCCTAAACTTTTAGACCCCTAAACTTTCGGACCACGCAAGGGAGATGTGAATGTACAAACTGGTGCTAATTCGCCACGGCGAGAGTCAATGGAACCAAGAAAACCGCTTTACAGGCTGGCAAGACGTAGATCTTTCTGAAAAAGGTCGAGCTGAAGCACTAAAAGGCGGCAATGCTCTCAAAGAAAAAGGCTTCAAATTCGACGTTGCTTACACCAGCGTGTTGAAGCGCGCGATTCACACTCTTGATTATGTCCTCAGTCAAGTGGACCAAGTGTGGCTTCCTGTCCACAAGGAATGGCGTCTTAACGAGCGTCACTATGGCGCTCTGCAGGGCCTAAACAAGGCAGAAACTGCTGCAAAACATGGCGAAGAGCAGGTTAAAATTTGGCGCCGTAGCTATGACACTCCACCTCCACCAATGGATAAAAACGATCCTCGTCATCCTTCGCACGATCCACGATACAAAGGTGTTCCAGCGAACGAGCTTCCGAGCGGGGAATCTTTGAAAGACACCGTTGCTCGTTTCTTGCCACTCTGGAAAAACACCATCGCTCCTGAAATCAAAGCTGGCAAAAAAGTTCTGATCGTTGCTCACGGAAATTCTCTCCGCGCATTGATGCAGCACTTGGAAAACATGACCCCTGACGAAATCATGGGTGTCAATATGCCAACAGGCATCCCGATGGTCTACGAACTCGACAAAGACTTCAAAGTTCTCAAAAAAGAGTTCGTCGGCGATCCAGAAGAAGTCAAAGCGGCGATGGACGCTGTCGCAAACCAAGGGAAAGCTAAGTAATGGCTTCCACCTTCGCCTCGGAAAAACAGCGCAAACTCTTCGCCGCCGTTGAAAACTGTGGCGAGCTGGTGTTTGCGGCTGGTCCCCGGGGCGCAGTTGCAAATCTCGTCGGCGTTTTCTATGTCCGCACCAACGAGCGGGGCGATGATCAACTCGATGTCGGTGATGGAGTTCATCACGTGCATCTTGATTGGGCGCGCCTCCAGAGAGTTGAAGCCGGTGAGTTTCACGGAGAAGGCATGTTGTCCTTCTTCGATGGCAGCGAGTGCCTTTTTAAACTCTACCGTATGGAAGGCGCTTGGCCCGCGGATGTCATCGCACTGACTGGCAATCTTATCGAGTAGGTGATTGCACGGTTCCGCAAGTTCCCACGTACGTCACGGCATAATATTCTACATAGCCGCCATCGCCACCCGCATCTTCACAAGTTGTTGAAGATGCACTTGTCAGTACCAGTCCCTGTTCTTTACAAGAATTCGCCAGAGAGTCCTGCGCGATCTCAAATGAGGCGCTGTCATTGCATGAAAACGGCACACGAGTGTTCGTGTATGAAACCTGAGACGCCCATGTGAAAGCGGGGAACAGGATGAATGTCGTAACTAGTGCTGTTTTCAAGATCTCTCCTTCGTTTAAAACCATCTTAGCTAAAAAATAGGCATAAATAAAGTGACTTATAACTTATATATGGGTAACTAATAGTTACTATGAAGCTTGAGAATCTGAACCTAGCCTATCTAAAGTATTTCATTGATGCGGTTGAGAACAAAAGCCTGACAAGGTCGGCGGAGATCAATCACGTTTCTAGGCCCGCGGTCAGTAAGGCCATTCAGCGTCTCGAGGACTGGGCGGGGTTTGCTCTCGTGACTCATGAGAAAAAGCTCTTTCAGCTCACAAAAAACGGCGAAAATTTCTATCGCTACGCCAAGAATGCTTTCGAGCAAATGGAGAATGTCTTTTCTAAGGAAGTCCAAGACTCCGGCAGCATCAAAGTGGGCTGCTCGGCGAGCCTTGCGGATTCGTTTCTGACGCCGGTCTTGAAAAGCCTCGAGGGGCTGCAGACCGCGAAAATCAAAGTCGGTCCCTCTTTGCGCATTCGCCATCTTTTGCATGAAGATGAAATCCGTCTGGGTCTTGTGATCGACAATGTCGATGATTCCCGGCTTGAAAGGGAAGTCATTTACAAGGGCCAATTCCTTTTTGCCTCAAAGAGCGGGGAGTTCTCGGATTTGCTGATCACCACCGAAGATCGCCCAGAAGTGGCTGCGGCCCGCAGGTATTTGGCGGCAAAGAATAAGAAAATCAAGCGGCATATTGAAGTTGAAAGCTGGACGCTGGCTTTGAAGCTTGCGCAAACGCTGTCGGGGACCTGTCTTGTGCCGGATTTTATGATTCAGAACACGCTCAAAAAAATATCGACCTCTGGTTTTAAGCACGGCTGCGAAATTGCTTTGATTCACAAAGGTCGGCAGTTCATGAGCGCGCTGGATACCAAGTGCATGGATCTGAGCAGGGCCTTGGCGAAGGAACTCTAACGCAAAACCAACAAATAGGCGGTCGGTCCCTGTTGGCGGGGGTTGTGTTCCCCGGAGGGGCTTTAGCTTGTCTCGATGTGGGATCGGCGCCTGTTACTTCCATTGACGGGTGTCGAGCCATTCAACGGCCACCTGGCATTGATAAGAGTCCACAACGACCGAGAAACTCCCGTAGATATGGCAGTTGCCGGCATGGTTTATGGGTTATATTGGAGAGGTGTCACGCACACGGGGGTCATCATGAAATTTGCTTTATATTTTCTGATGTTCTTTGCGGCTTTAGCATCCTACGCTGGTGAAGATTTTGATCTTGGGTTGGCCCAGGCCGAGAATCATCCTTACGAGGCCGATGAGTTGGATTCGGCGTTCCAGGACAAGCAGATGAGTGCTCCGGCCGGCAATACCGAGAAGGCCAATACGGTTATGAAAATAGAAATGAACCAGGCAGAGCCTTCGCTTTTGACTCCGGATCAAACGATGACGGACGCGGAAAAGCTCGCCTTGGACAACCAACGCCGTCAGAAGGCCATCCGTAAGGAACTTGCGGATGGTGCCAGCATGGTGAAGTCGTGCATTACCCGCAACAATAGGAACTTCCGGGGAACTCATGTAACTTTGCGCTGGATGGTTTCTCCGATGGGTAAAGTTCAAGATGCGAAAATCACTTCGACCGATATTGGCGATCTCGCGATCCGTGATTGTATTAAGCGTGCGGCTGCGAACTTTGATTTCAGCGATGCCCGTGGAGACAAGTTTAAAAAATCGGTTGTTGAGTATACCTTCAAATTCACCAACAAGAACAGTAAGCCACAAAAGACAAGTCGGAATTCTGGGGCCGGTCACACGATTGAAAACTGATCCCTTGCGCTGTTGATATGGAGTCCCAAACACGGCGGATCTGCCTCCATGCGATGGGCGGGCGGATGCTGGTGCTCGGGCTTGGACGCTAATCTATGTCTGCTTGATGAAAACCGAGTTATGATAAAGCACATAAAAATAGTGAGGGCCTCGCAGCTATGACTATCCCGAGCGTTTCGTTTTCTTCTTTCTCACCAGCAGCCCACGCCCCTCTAAATCATTGAGTTCATGATAGGCGGCCACGGCCCGAAACTGCCTCCCCCAAGACAAAATCTTAGTAAAAGGGCGAAGATCAAAAAGGCCTTTCAGGGACCTT
>JBDHWW010000068.1:0-14122 GCA_039810425.1 Pseudobdellovibrionaceae bacterium
TACATTGAATTCAAGAGAAGAAATGCTGCATCTTATAATGGGTTAAATTTTGTCTAGACAATGGGGTCCACCATAGGCTTGCATTAAAGGCTTGGTGCCTCTGGTAAATCTGAACAAACCTATGAGCACAGGGGCAAATATTCCCGGCACAAATTGGGGAGATCAATTGTCCCCGTTAGCTTATGCCGCTCAGTTAGGATTTACGGATGCAATCCAAGTCTTGATCGATGCCGGTGCCTATATTCACTACGAAAACCCAATGGGTGGTTATGCTATAGGTATTGCTGCATTTATGAGCGAGGCGGAATCAATTAAGGTTTTAGTCAAAAATGGAGCGTTCCTTAATTATAATATCTGTTCATATGGTCCGTACTCCAAGCCGTGCGACTCCCCCCTGGGAGCGGCTCTTTCAAGCATCGGGCGCTCCAGCAAAAGCAAAACTCTTGATACAGCTGAAACTCTCCTAAAGCTCGGGGCAAGTCCGAATTATTTGACCTTTCGTCAAACGCCACTGGCTTATGCGACGGTGGACCTCGACTATGTTGATTTACTTATTAGATACAATGCTGATCCGAATCTAGTAAACGAAATGGGCAGATCCGCGATTTTTTCCTGTTACTCGGGAGTTTGCGTCGATAAGCTCGTATCGGTAGGGGCCAATGTGAATCAATTCGATTCTGAAGGATATTCGCCCTTAGATCTAGCGATTGGATCAGAAGTTAAAAATGCCCTCCTTAAGCATGGAGCTAAAGCAGGCGTTCATAAGCCATAAACCCCTTGTTTGCCAGAAAACTTTTGATTTTTACGCACAAAGATTCCGGCCGAAATCACAGAGTGAGATCGGTCGGAAAAGTTGCTACTGGCAGTAGTTCAAAACCAAGCGCTTTAAAGATCGTTTTCCGCTCCTTAAAATTCCGTAAAAAGTATTACTTCGGTTGCCGCCGCTGCGCTACTTCTGCCCATCTAGGGACTTATCACTTTTGCACAGGTTTATGGTTGATAGCCTCACACTATCAAAGCGTGGCGTTCTGCTCGAGTCTTCTGGCCTTCGTTTCTCGAGTGGCCGTTCGATGAATATCCGTCTCTTCCTTAAAATTTACCGATGAGCCCCGGCGAGTGTCGTCTCTCTTTCGGGCGAGTACCCGATGCTTTTATTTCACAGTCCACTATGGAAATGAATTACATGATTTCATGACCTGAGGTAAGGAGAATTTGCCGCCAACAAAAATTTAAATTACAGAGCTGCAAAATCAACTCTGATGGCCTCCTATTGTCGACAGGAAAATCAGTACTTAATTGACTTTCAACTCTGGCAAAAAACCTCCGGACTCAGTAGCGCCTCCAAGCAATCAAAATTCCACCCGCGCGGAGCGCGGGCCGTTTCAACACCTAAGTCTTGTTAGGATTCGTGGAACTTTCCTGGAGGGTTCTAAATCGTCGATTCATAATTGCATGTCTGTTGAGATGGTGACCTCACCCCGAGTTGAACGGGGATCTGTCGTTTAGGAAACGAAAGCTCTATCCACTTGAGCTATGAGGTCACATCGGCTTTATTTTTAAAAAAGCCTTGGGGCCTTGTCAACAGAGACGGGGAGAGAACCTGTCACTGAGTGTAAAATTTCGCCCTCGGCAAAGTGGGTGATTCCGGTCGTTCACTACGAATACGAGAAAACTTTAAACAGCAACTAATTTTATTTTTATTATGTTAACCCAACGAGGGGTGATATAAGTCTGTATAGAGGAGGAGTTTATGGAAGTATTCAACTACGAGTTTGAAACCCGCGAAGACCGCGAAATGGCCTTTCACAACATCGTGAAGTGGTATGGAGACTCCGTCGTCGCAAAAGTGGAGTTTTTAGAACTCCAAGTGACCGCCCCTAAGGACATCGCGTTCGAAACTGAACAGATCGTCACCAAGCACCTCGGCCGGCGGAAACGTTAATTGAGTCTGTACTTATTGATAAAGTCGTGAACATAGGCCGGCTCCAGCCCGAGATTCCCAAGACCGCTACGGATAGTGGTCTTCTCGGCGGCACTTAAAGGCGAGTCAGCACGTTCCGGTTCCCAACCCCAGCTCCAGTGATATTGATTCTTAATCGGTGAGTAGTGGCCTTCACGCACGCCCTGATAGATTAGATTCGCCCAGAAGCTCCCGGCGGCTTCTTTCACACACTGCTTGAGTGATTCATCAGCAAAATCCATATCTGCCGACGCGCCACCAAACCAATAGCGTAAATCATGTTCAAAGCAGCAGTGTTTCCACAGAGAGGGCCTTCTCGGTGTTCCTTCAGGGAACATCGTGCAGCCATCAGTCATAAAAGATTTCAGATGCGCCCCACCCGCGAAAACGGAGCAAGAAATTAAAATAATCAATGTGCCAAAGAAGATTCTCATAAGCTGCTTTCAGTAGATGCCCGTCGCGAAGATCTTTTCGCGGACATCCCAGCGGTGTTTCTGTTTTCGTGCGATGACGAACATCGGTAGACGAAAGTGCCGTTGCATCTCTAGAACGTCATCAATGCTTTGAATCGACAGACGCTTTTCAGGCAACCGATTGTGCATGCGAATAAAATTAAAATAAAAAGCTCGGCACTCCTCGGTGGTATTAAGATAAAAATACTCGCGCAGTGACTGGGCGTCGGCATCGTAGTAGCGCACTTCCAGACGGGGAGTGCCGCGCCTGTCCTGGCCTTTTGCAAAAGTCATCGAGTCCACCCGCATCACATGGGCGTCTTTGAGGCTCATGGCCTCTTTCAGCTTCTTGTCGTTGTCGATAAGGAGGTGCTTGCATGAATGGCAGGCGCGGGCGGCGATGTCGTTTTCTTCCCCACATTTATCACAAAGCTTGAAGCGGAAACGAAAGACACAAGGCTTAATCATGCGCGAATAAGGATCTTCAAAGGCACCTTGGCACTTTCGTCCAAAGTGTTCGGTAAGCTGCCCTTCGTCGTCGACCAGACCCCAGAAATTATTAATAGCACCGCATGAAGGGCACGGGACTTCGACCCGCACCGCTTCGCTGGAAGGTTTTTCATCGGCGATTTCAGGCGCAAAAAGATCATGCCCCTGGCCGGTATAGTCCAAAATCAGGCAATCCGTTTTGCCGGGGCTTAAACGCAACCCGCGGCCGATAATTTGCTGATAGAGGCTCACTGATTCCGTAGGGCGCAAGATCGCAATCACATCCACATGAGGAGCGTCGAAGCCGGTCGTTAAAACCGAGACGTTCACAAGGTATTTGAGTTTTTTCTGTTTGAAGGCCCCAATAATCTCCGCGCGCTCTTTGCCCTCGGTATCACCGACCACCAGCGCAGAAACATAGGCCGGGAGGCTCTGCATGATTTCAATGGCATGATTCACAGAGCTTGTAAAAATCATGACGCCTTCGCGGTCTTTTGCCATCTCGGTGATATTTTTGATAATCAACGGCGTAATGCGCTTTTGATCTTTCAGCAAGGCTTCGATTTGAGCTTGAACATAGTGCGTGCCATTGAGCTTTAAACTTGAAAAGTCATAACAGGCCACGGGTGAATCAATTTTTATAGGAGGGGTTAAAAACTGATTCTTGATCATGTAATGGATCGAAAGCTCAAAAAGGCATTTTTTAAAGAATCGCTCTTCCGCCGTCTTCTGGATTTTTTGTGGGACGTTGTAATTATAAATCCACCCCAGACCGAGCCGATACGGCGTTGCCGTCAGTCCGAGAATGCATAATTCAGGATTGAGGCTTTGCAGTTTTGCAATGACTTGAAAGTACTGACTTTCACCTTCGGCAGAAACACGGTGGCACTCGTCGATAATCAGCAAAGAGAAATTCTCAAAGAAACCCTCCGCCGCCCGAGCGATGGATTGAATGCTGCCAAAGATCACTTTTTGATAGCTTTCTTTACGGTTGAGGCCGGCAGAAAAAACACCGGCTTCTAAACCAAAAGAAATATACTTGGCGTGATTTTGCTCCACCAGCTCTTTCACGTGGGCCAACACCAGCACGCGCCCTTTTGCGATACGTGCAAGTTCTGCGATGACCAAGCTCTTCCCGGCCCCTGTGGGCAAAACAATCGCCGCCGGAGATTTATCACTACGGAAATGCCGGAGGGTCGCTTGCACGGCTTCGGTTTGGTAGGGGCGGAGAGCGTATTTTGGGAGCGTGGACATTTCCCGACTTTAGCGCATTTAAAGGGCGCTAGCCAGAGGCTGCGTTTCTTTTCCGGCGGGAATCTGTGTCAAATGCTTCGCAAAATCATTTTAAGAGTTCTCGACGTGACGATTTCGTGAGGAAAAAGGGACGGGATGTCGGCTGCCGGTTCAAGTATACTCTACGTGGAGGTTTTTATGGAAAGACATGAAAAGCACGAAAGACACGAAAAACAAAAAGAACATTACAATGCCCGCAACTCCCGCGTCGCTCCCTTACGCACACCCACGGACTTGGGTGAACAAGCAACAAAAGATATTTCAGCCGCTTTGAATCTCGCTTTGGCGGATGTTTATGCGCTTTATCTTAAAACTAAAAATTTCCATTGGCACATGAGTGGAACCCAATTCCGCGATCTTCATCTTTTGCTTGATGAACAGGGGGAGCAGATCTTTGCGATGACGGATACCTTGGCGGAGCGTGTTCGTAAGCTCGGTGGGACGACCTTACGCTCCATCGGCCATATTGCACGCCTTCAGCGCATTCCGGACAATGACTCTGATTTCGTGACTCCTCAAGATATGTTGTCGGAGCTTTGCCAAGACAATCGCGGCCTGACGGCCTCTTTGCGCGAAGCCCACGAGGTTTGTACGGAACACCGTGATATCGCCAGCGCAAGCCTGATTGAAGTGTGGATTGATGAAACTGAGAAACGCTCTTGGTTCCTCTACGAAGCCACACGCCACATGCATAACTAGTCTGTGCCCGAGGCCCCGTTGGCCAACGCAAGGCTGTCTCAGAATGAGACGCTAAAGGCTTTTGTGTTGGGCCCTTGCGGACACCATGTTAACTTTAAAGTTCGCGCGCGCGTTCACACATCCGCACGTCGAGTTCGGCATTTTTATCGGGGGAAGTATGCGAACGACAGCGTCTTTTTTTATATTCACTTTATTGCTGACGACCGTTTCTTGGGGTGCCGATACTTTTGATATGGCTCTGCCGGAAGAACAACCGCAAAGCCCGTCCTCCGGAGGCTTTGTCAATTCTTTCCAGAAAGACCTCGGCGGAACAGGCTCATCAGGTTCCTCCGCCGATTCAACTTCTTATCAGGCACCTTCAGTGCCGGCGGCTGAAAACGAAGCGCCTAAGGGTGCTTACGAGAGCGCGTTTACTTCTTATCGCTCTAAAAAATCTCCCGACGAAGAAGCCGTCGATTCAGCCGATGCGTGGCGCGCGGGCCAGGAAAAGCCTGATAATTTCGATGTTGAAAATCTCAGCTACACGGCTCCGGTGCCGGCAAAAAGCAAACAGACCGCAGCGAGAACGCAGGCTCGCGTGAAGGTTCAGCCGAAGCAGCAGCGTGGTTCTGGCAATCGTGCGCCGGCATCCGTCGATGAGGTGGACCGTGCGATTGCGTCGATTCCAGAAAGCAATGAGGTGATTCGCCCGGGCGTTTCTGCTAAAGACCGTAAAGCCATGATCTTGCAAACGATCTCAAATAACTATGATGAGCTGAAATCGTGCTATCACGAGGGTCTTCGCTACAAATCCGGCATGAAAGGAAAAGTGGTGATGGGCTGGAGCATGGATCTGCAAGGCCGTGTTTCCAGAGCGGAAGTTCACGCTTCGCAGTTGAACGACAAGCAGGTCGAAAAGTGTATGGTGGAACGCCTTTCAAACTGGCGCTTTCCCCGCCAAGCGAAGCTTCAAGGAAGCAAAGACCGCATGACTTACACTTTCCAATTCTTACCTGAAAGAGATTAATCTATATTCTTAAAACTCCACGCGCAGAGGAGTCTTTAACAAGGGCCAAGCTGTCTTCAGAGGCACGGCCTTGTCAGAAAAGGCCAAGACGCTATATTTACCGTAATGCAGGAGTCTTGGCGCCAGTGTTTCCGCCTGAGCTCCTCGAATCCAAGCTAAGACTAAGCCCGGATGGCTTTGCGAACGGGCCACGAGGGCCGTTTTAAAATCCTTGCGCGGATAGCTGGTACCCAAAACCGAAAGTCCGTCGGTTGCTATTTTAAAATCCTGTCCCGCTAAGGCCTGAGTCATTAGTTGCTCGTAGGATGGATTTTCACCAAGCATCACCACCGCGCCGTCTGTCGGAAGGTCCAGGAGGATTTTATCATCCGTCGGCGTGACGACAGCTTCGATGGATTGCTGCCAGCTCTGCTGATAGGCCGAAACAAGGGCGGTGTCGCCTGTCAGCCAAAGTTGGCCTGCACCAAAGACATTTGAAAATCCAAGCGGGCGTTCGTTGATATCCAAGTCACGGAAAACGTCGACCTCAGGATCCACCTCAAGTACCTTCGGGCGTTTATCAAACTGGAACTGAAGAGTTTCAAGGCCCGAGCTCACGGTGACCTTTTCAGTGCGAACTTCGCCGTCGGCCATCGTGAAGCGCACGGGCACCATAAGGTCGTAATTCTGCGGGCTTGTCTGAGTCAGCTCAAAGTTCACTTGATATTTCTGGCCAGCGACCGAAGCCAATTGGGGGCGCTGTAAGCCCAGGCGTGGAGCTCCGGCTTGATCCAGCCACTGCTTAAAGAAAACCTTGAGGTCTTTGCCGCTGGTCCTTTCAAAAACTTCTTCGATCTCTTCATAGCTGATGCTTTTGCCAATCTGAGCGCGGTATAAATTCTGCAACGCCTGATTAAAGACGGCATCACCTAAACGGACCCGTAACATATGAAAAAGCATCATTCCTTTTCCGTAGCCGATAGCTTGAGAGCTAAAGTTAAAGCGCTGCTTAAAGTCCCGGAGGGGAAAGTCGGCCCCGCCGGAGCGGGTGTAGTCCTGAAAATTTATCAAGCTTTGGCGGCGATACTCACGGTCGGTTTTTAAGAGTTCCTGCTGCCAGTGATCGGCCATATAAGTGGTCAAGCCCTCGCACCAGTTGCCGCGGTCGTAATCGACAAAAACGCTGTTCCCCCACCAGTTGTGCAAAAGCTCATGGGGCAGGGACGAGTTCAAAATGTAAGGCAGTCGGATCACACCTGGACCCAGCAGGGTGAAGGCTGGCATCCCAAAACCGGTTTCCCAGAAGTTTTCGATCACGGCAAAAGATTCATAAGGGTAAGCCCCCAAAGTCTGTTGATAGTGATCAAGGTAGCCCGGTAGCAGACCCAAAAAAGCCTGGGCAAGCAGAGGCTCCGGTGACCGTAGGTATACCTTTAAGGGAATCGCCGTGTCGGTATAGAGGGAGTACTCTGTGAAGGCGGCTGCCACCAGATAGACTTCCTGTTGCGGAATCATATTTTGAGACTTCGGTGAAGCCAACATCCATCCCGTGGGCATTGAGATACTCTGAATCTCATAGGTGGTTTTTTCATCGAACTCCGGCACCCAATAGGTTGACCCAAAGAGCACCACCCCGTCAGCCGAGATCAAGCCCGTGGAGCCGTCATTCACCACTGGATCGAAAATGACCCCCGAGTAGCTCAGAGTCACAAGGTCATCGTCAGTTCCGGCCGTGAGCTCATACTCATTTGCCAGGTCCTGGGCGCCGGCAGTGCGAGTCCTTTTCAGGTTGTCGTCGGCAGAGGTCCCCGAGACCGCGAGATTCTTATTCAGTAAAAAGCGGTAGGTCTTCCCGGGTACGACCTGCACGGAGTCTGTTACAGCGAGTGCTTTAATCGCCGGAGTCAAGGTGATCTCCAGAGCCTGGTGCAGGCCCGCGAACGCGACGGTGTATGAAAAGAGGACACTTAAAAAACTGAGGCAGGGAATCGCGGTTTTCATTGGCGACGACATTAGTTCGTCTCAGATTGGTTTGTCAAAGGGCCCGAGCCTTCGTGAGCGTGTTGAACATCCAGGCGGGTGTCAAACTTATGATGGGTAAGTGCGCGAATTAAGATGAGAATTTGGTGTTTTTCGAAAGATTTCAAGAGAAAGATTGTTATACTAATTTTAGTTCAACCAATAACAATCCATCAACACACCCGTAGCACGTAAGATTGTTCCTTATAGGTAAGAGGGGTTTCTATGAGAATGACAATGATCCTTGCGTCGATCTGTGCGTTCCTCGTTTCTTGCGCCACACTGACTGGTGGAGGCGAAGGCCAACAACCACAAGAACAAGTGTCACTGGAAAATGCATCACCATCATTAGATGCGCCAACCGCACCCATGGGCTCAACAGATCAAGCTTACAGCTCTCCAGATCTAGGCGGCGACTCCGCAGGCCAGCCCGCAATGGAAGCTCAACAAGCGGCGAACCAAACTGCCCAAGCAGATGCCTTGAATGAGCAACGTTCAACCTCGGAATTGGATGCGGCAGCCCCGGAATCAACATCTTCTGGAGCGGACGGCTTTTATGCAAGTTCACAACCAGCCGCGCCCGAGGTGGAGCAAGTAGTGACTCCTCCATCTGAATTGCCACAAAAACAAATCGCCTCTTGGGACCAACATACAAGTGCTCCTTCTTATCAAGAAGAAGTGAAGCCAATGCCAGTGAAGAAGTCTAAAAAAATTGCAAAAAGCAGTAAGCAAGCCAAAAAGAAAATCGCCAAGCATAGCAAGAAGTCTAAAAAAGAGATTGCTAAACACAGCGCTAAGAAATCTACGAAAGCCATCGCGACACATAAAAAGTCAAAAGTTGATTGCAAAAAAGTCGCTAAGAATACGAAGAAATCCAGCAAGCACGAAATCGCCATGTGCAAAGCCAAGATCAAAAAAGTCGCGAAGCTTAAAAAGTCTGGCAAGACTGGCAAAGTGGCCCAAGCTGGCTGCCAATGTGACTATCGCTAAGAAATTCTTCTAAGGCTAATACTGAAGTACGGAACGAATAGTGGCGTTCTTGAACCTCATCTGGTTCAAGAACGTCAGATTTATCAAGACGGCGACGTCATCGACCTTATAGCCCGCTTGCGTGCTGAGGTCGATCGCCGCTTGCAGGGTGCCACCGGTGGCAAGCACATCATCCACGATCATTACGTGACCCGTGCCTGGCGGTAGTTCAATCGTCGCTTTTCCATACTCGAGATCATAACTGGTTTTTAGCACCGGCGGAGGAAGCTTGCCGGCTTTACGGATCGGCAAGAAGCCTTTCTTGTGGGTGGTTGCCAGTAGCATGGCCAGGATAAAGCCGCGGGATTCGATCCCCGCAAAATACTCAATTTTTGAGAGGTCGACTCCTTCAACCATTTTATGGGCGACAAAATCCATGGCTTCCGGATTTTTCAAAAGTGGGGAAATATCGCGGAATAAAACACCTTTGCTTGGAAAATCGGGGACATCGCGGACTAATGCTTTTAGATTCATGCAAACCTCTGTCCGCAAAAGGTAAAACCCCACTAAAGGGATGTCAATTTTTTCAAAAAGGCCCCAGTGACGGTTTTTTTATCTTGAGCTTCGGGAGTGCGACCTGCTAAGACGCGATCACTACTTTGTATATACCGGGAATAGGCCCGGCGTTTCTACCAAACACCGCAAATGTTTGACTACAAGGAGTGAAAGACATGGCTATTGTCCGTGCCCAAGTTCTGTCTGTTGTTTCCGTTTTTTTTTCTCTCGCCGCGCCGGCGGCACCAATCCAAGATCTTTTTACGCAATTGCGTGACTCGGGTCTCAACTACGAAGTTGTCGGAACAGTTTGCGAACAGGTTTCTCGCCTTGAACTGCAAAAAGTTTATCCGGTTTCCCAATATGAAGTCGTCAATGGCATTGAATACGGTGATGCGACTCGCACAATCGGAGAACTAGATGTGGTTGTTTTCGACAAAGCCACAAAAAAAGCGGTTCTTGTTGGCGAAGTAAAATGCTGGAAAGATCTAAAGAGCGCGATTGCCAAAGCGCGTGATCAACGTTTTCGGTTTCAGAAGTCTCTTGCTAAAGACATCGCACTTCATGACTACCAAACCGACTATGACAAAGAGCAATTTTCTAGTGTTCAAAAGTATGTCGCGATCGCCCCAAAAGGTGCAAAGGCCGCTGGCTTTGAGGTGGATATGGAAAACAGTTTGGGCGAGTTGATGCAGCTTCGCGATATGCTGATGACGTGCCAAGACCAAGGCCAGTGCGCACCGCCAAGCCGCGATCACTAACACTGAGCGACCGCATCCTTAAAATAAGACACTAACCTGGCGCGGTTTCCATATAAAATAAGTCTCATTCAGGGGGGATTTATGGAACCGCGCTTTATTCGTTCCCACGTGCATATCAACTTACATCCGATTGACCGCTGGATACGTATTGTTGTCGGAGCTGTCGCAATCTTGATGGCGTTTCAAAACCACCAGTTCAATGCTTGGTATCTGCTCGGAGTGGTGCCACTGCTGACGGGCATTGTTGGCTTCTGTCCACTCTATTTTCTGCTGGGGCTAAACACCAACCGTTGGGCTCGGGTCAAGACGGACACGTCGAGGAAGTGAAACGGGCAGTTTAACAATAAAGCAGGCGCCGCTGCCGTTGCGGGCATTGTGAATTTCAACAGTGCCGTTGTGGGCATCGACGATTTCTTTTACTAAAAAGAGTCCCAGGCCACTTGATGCCTCCCCATCGGTTGGCTGAGCTGTCAGGCGCTGGTACTTCTGGAAAGCTTTACTGCGGTCTTCAGGTGACAATCCGGGGCCCTGGTCTTCAACTTCAACAACGACAAACTGATTTTCTTTAAAAGTTCTGAGCGTGATATTGCTGCCCCTTGGAGAAAACTTAATCGCATTGCCGATCAGGTTGACGAAAAGGTCCCAGATCTTGCTGGCATTTCCCGCCATAATGAGCGACTTTACCTCAGGGTTAAAAATAATGTGCTGATCTTTACGAAGTGCCAACGGTTGCTGAGCATAGCAAACGTCTTCAAGACACTTCACCATATCAAAATCTGCAACCTGTTGAGACGGTTTACCCGTTGTGAGCGCCTTCGGGTCTACCAGTTGATTTACCAATCCCAAAGTTTGCGCCGATACCTGACGGATGATGCCCGTCAATTCGGCGACAGTCGGGTGCGAGGTCTCTTCTGAAATTAGGTCCGCCAGCCCCTGAATCGAACCCAGGGGGTTGCGCAGGTCGTGAGCCGTGGCCTTTAATAGGTGCGTCTTAGAAAGACTTGCTTGTTCCAGCTCGAAGTTGGCTTTGCTGATGGATTGGATTGCTTCTGTCAGAGTTTTCTCAGTACGGCGGCGATGGCGGGCATACAGCACCCACACCACACCAATGGTTGCGAGCAAAAGAGTATCGACGATCGAGGCAATCAGGATCTGAATGCGAGCATTTTGGTTTTGAACCCGATCACTCCCAAGACGGTCCTTGAGAAGGTTTTCTTCCGTTTCATTGATTTTGTTCAGGCTATGTAAAATCAAAGCCTGCTGTTCCGGCGACAACGCTTGAACTTTATTGCCGGCGTCTAAAGTTAAAAGAGAGTTCAAACGTGCGACCTCGGTCTGCTGAACCGGATTTTCAGCAGTCAGTATTTGGAGCTTTGAAAGTCGCATTTTCAGATTTTGAAAGAGACGCGAGGATTCACTAACTGGGGTTTTCAACGACTTTTGTAGTCTGTCGATGTCTTGATCAATGCGGCTGGCTTCGTTGATGACTTGATAGCTTGACACGACCATCTGGCCGGTGCTTTCAGTGATGTCCGACTGGCGAAGCGCGATAAAATCAAAAGCGCTCCCCACTAAGACTGTCAGCGCCAGCGCCATCCAAAATCCGTTTCTTAACGAAAACAAGTTCATGGCGTCTCCTAATTCCTAAGGATGTGACAAAACTATCATACCCACTAGCAGAGTAAAACGACAATTCTAACGCAGAGGTACTTCTTACAAAAGGGGGCTTTACTTGAAAACACATTTAATTCTTTATGATGTTTATGTAAAGAAAAATTCAAATCCGCTCTAAGTGCTTAATTGTGGATTTTAGATCAACAGTTTTTCGCTAGATGCGGCAAGAAACGGACCCCTTCATGGGGTTTGGTGTTTATATGCCACCGGTCATTTTTAATGTCGGTTCATCAAGTGATTCAACGGTGAATGTTAAGGTGATTGCCGAAAAAATTAAAACGAACTTTGAGAAAGTTCGGGATGAGTTTGACGGTAAGTCCGCCTTGGACAAGGACCTTGGGTTAGAGCTTGAATTTCTCCACGGCCTCTCGTGCCGTGATGATTTTAATTCCAGAAATTTCTTTGAGTGAAAGAAGGTCGGCTTTATCGCCTGTGATGATGAAGTCGGCTTGTCCCTCAACCGCCAAAGATAAAAACTTGTCGTCATCGGGGTCAGGGCTTGCCGTGATGGGAGTGAGGATTTCCACGCGTTCGGTTTCGTTGATAAAAAGGGCGGTGAGATGGCTGATAGCTTCGTCGGTGATTTTTTTATATTTGCGGATATGGGGATATTCCAAAACCCGCAGATATTCACTGACGACCTCATCGGAAATCAAGAGCGTAATTTTTTTCGTGTGAACGGCGTCCAAAACTTTCGTTGGTGGTGTGCCGGAGGTGATAAGCCCGCTCACAACGATGTTCGTATCCACCACCAAACGAGGCGTTTTAGGCACGGGCTTTCTTTCTCACGGCTTTGATGGCCTTGGTGATGTCAGCTTCAAGATCTTCGAGGTCCACGTTTTTATTGGCTTCACGGATTTCCGCTACTGTCTTCCAGGGGTCAATGTTTCTCAAGGCCCGTCTAATCATTAAAGATTGGGCGACAATGCCACTGATGGACGTCCCTTTCTCAAAGGCTTCTTTTGCCACATCTTCGTGGGCCTCAGGTGAGAGGCGGACATGAACTTGACCTTTAAATGCTCTACGGGTACCCATAAATACCTCCATAACGTATACCAATATACCACCATACCGTGGTCATGTAAAGAGGCATATTTCGCAGGTGTTAGGCCCACTTAGGGGTAAACGAAAAACGGGGCCGATGGGCCCCGTATGGCGGTCTTATTCAGGACTGCGATGGATTTTCTCAAAGAGCATACTGGGATTTGGGAAGACCCGATTTTCGGTCAAGGAATGTATAAAATGAAAGAATTAAAACCCCGCTATGAATTCAAACACCGAATCCTCCGCGGCCACGCCGAGAGTTTAGGATTTGTGATCGTTTAACTTTATCAGCCGAGGTTTAGCCAATGGCCCGTGTTTATCTTATGATATTCACGGGCTTTGGTGTTTTATAGGCCACCAGTCATTTTTGCGACTCTTTCTAATTCCTCGATTTTTTGAGCACCATGTAAGGCAACCCCATTAATTAAAATTACAGGTGCGCCCGTAAAACCAAATTTTTGAAATTCAGCCATATCTTCCTCGATGACTTGTTTCACTTTGTCTGACTTTATATCCTGTTGGAGTCTTTTAGGGTCCGCTCCGACGGCCTGAGCTGTTTTCTTCAAAAAATTTTCGTCTGACATTTGTCTTTGGTTTTCAAAAACGAGGTCGTAAAATTTAATGGCTTTTGTTGTGTCTTGAACTTTAATACCTTCAAAATAGAGTGCCGCCGGAAATGCCATTTTGTGAAAGTCCAGAGGCATGTGTTTGTAGTAGAATTGCACCTGTCCTTTATATTTCTTTTTAAACTCATTCAAAGATTCATAGGCCATTCGGCAGGCAGGACATTGGAAGTCAGCATATTCCACGATTGTTATTTTTGAATTTGAATCACCTGCAAGTCGGCGGTCATCTGTGAGTTTCGGCTTCTTAGGATTTTTAATATCTTTTTCTTGTTCCTCTTTCATTTCAGAAACTTGTTTTTCGTATTGCTTTTGTTGGGCTTTCTGTGCGGCCCGATTAACGACCTCGATGAATTGCTCAGGATTTTCTTCGAAGATGTCAAAAATGATTTTTGGATTCTTTCGCAAAGCTTCTTTGAGCTGGGATTCGTTTGTCGCACACCCCAGGAGTGCCAGTAAAGCACAGGCCATTAAAATTGTTTTTTTCATAGCTCCTCCAGTTTTTTGATAAAGGAATCCCTTTTGTCTAGCTTTTTTCTCGTCGGACTTTTAACGCAGAAGTTTAGTGCATAGTTTTTTCATCCCAAAGTTTTCTGTTC
>JBDHWW010000069.1:0-13687 GCA_039810425.1 Pseudobdellovibrionaceae bacterium
CAAAACCGCTCCCAGCACCTACGAAGTCGTCAAATCGCGAAAGTCATAACGCCAGGCATGTGGATATGGAGGAAAAAGAATTGTCTTCACTCATGTAGGGACTCCTGTACAACGGTAAATTCTCAGTCTCTCCATCGGAATTTTTCGCTCAAAACTGTGCGCACAACACCTTGAAATGACTGAATTTGTGCCAAGGTCTGGGCTTCAAAATGCTGTCAAGAAACTGCGGCGGCTAGACCCTTTTCAAGACTCAATCATCGATTCTTTTTCTAAATCATCTCAGCCTGAGACATCCGCGCCGAATTGAAGAATTTAACAAGGAAATAACTAAAGTGCCGGCCCTAAACCTTCGAAGAGTATGTGGTGAAATTGACAATATGAAAGGCGCAAGACCATGAGTGAAATGAATAAGAAAGCTAAAGCGGGCCAGTACCTAACGTTCCAGTTGAAAAATGAGCAATATGGCGTGCCTATAGAAACTGTCCGTGAGATCAACCGTGTTGTTGAAATCACTCCGGTTCCACGCACGCCTGAGTATGTTAAGGGTGTCATGAATCTTCGCGGTAAAATTATTCCAGTTGTAAACCTTCGCGTGAAATTTGGAATGGAGGCGCAAGAACACACTCGTGACACTTGCATCATCGTTCTTGATACGGAAATCGGTCAGGTGGGCATGATCGTAGACTCTGTAAAGGAAGTTGTCGACTTGAACGATGGCCAAATTGAACCTTCTCCAATCCTCGGCAATGAACATACAATGTCTTTTGTTCGCGGCATGGGTAAGGTCGATAACCGAGTAATTATCTTGGTGGATATCGTGTCCGCTTTCTCACACGAACAATTAACTGGTATGTCTAATATCACTCAAGAAGCTGCCTAGTTTTAGTTTAAACACTAAAAAAGTAAAAGGAAGATCCAGAAAGGATCTTCCTTTTTTTTGGCGGACCTGACTGGTTCGGCAGAACTTCCTGGTTTGCAAACTGGCCGAAAAATAGTTAAGAACTAGGCCTAGTCGAAGAGCTCTACGGCACCGTCGGCAATAGATTCACTGTCGATGCCGTGTTTCTTGTACAAGTCCAAAGCCGTGTACGCACTTTGACCGAACTCGCTACGCACGCCCAGAGTATGGCACTTAAAGGTCATGCCCTCTTCCGCCAAAGCGTGGCAAACCATTTGGCCCAAACCGCCGATCAACTGGTGATCTTCGATTGTCATAAACTTATTGTCGGTTTTCTCAAGGCATTCTTCGATAAGCGCCAGATCTAAATGATTCAAGCACGATGGGTTCAATATCACCGCGCCGATTTTATGATTCACTAACTCTTGAGCTGCTTTCAAGGTCTCTGGAACCATCGAACCGGCAGCGATCAAAGTCACCGCATTCGGGAATTTATCTGTGTTATCAAAAACAACTTGGCCCCGGCCAAGCTCATATTTCAGCCCGACCGCATACGACTTTGGAAAGTTCTCGCGTCCCAAGAAAAACACGTAAGAAGGCGGCACTTTACCCTGGCGACGAGCGTCCGCAGTTTTGCGAATCGCTTGATAAACCAAAGCATCGGCTTCCTCGCTGCAAGTCAGGGCATACGTTTCAACATGTGGAATCGATGCGAGCATCGCCATATAACTCAAGCTTTGGTGAGAGGCGCCGTCCGCCGCATCCTGGAAACCTGTGTGCGAGAATATTGCAATCACTGGAGCTTCCGACAAAGAGCTCATGATAAAAGGCAGAGCACCCTTGGTAACCCCGAATTGAGCAAAAGTATCGACTATAGGAATGTAGCCGACCTTTGAAAGACCGGCGGCCGTCGAAACCATATTGCTTTCAGCAACACCCACATCGATTGAATCCGCTGGGAATTCCTTACGGAAAGAAGCCACTCCCGTTGAGCCCGGCAAATCCGAGGTCACGGAAACCACCGGCATGTTTTCTTTACGTGCTCGGATCAACGCACTCGCCACGCCGTTCTGGATTTTTTCGCCAATGTCTTTGACCGCTGTCGCTTTGAGGTGCGCGTCCAGCTTATGGAGCTCTTCAATCCATGCGGTGAATTCCGCTGGGTATGTTTCGCCATTGTAGATTTCACTCAAGAATGCCGGCAATTCCGCCGGGCTTTTCAGAGGGAAGCCGTGACCGCCACTTGCGGACTCGGCTGTTTTTTTTGTGCCGATGCCTTTGATCGTTTTTGCGTGAATGGCCACGGGCTGTTGGGGATTTTTACGAGCGAGATCAATCGCCTTTGCCAAAGTCTCGTAGCACGCCTGAAGATCGTGGGCTTTTTCAAGCACAATCACGTTCCATCCCAAAGTCTTCAAAGACTCAAATGTCGGAAGCATCGAAAAGCTCTCGGCGTCAATACGGCCTGTGAGCTTGGTGTTGTTATCGCTGATAATCATCACATAAGGAGCGACCTTGCCCGCCTTTGCCAAACCAGGGATTGCGGCGAAAGATTCTTTTGCCTCACCTTCCATGCTGGCACCGTCAGATACGACAGTCACGGTCACGCGATTGCGGCCTGCCAAAGCGTCGCCGATGGCCACCCCTTGAGTTTGCGGGAATGCCGAGCCCAAAGGACCATTGCTGACAAACACGCCTTGCGGGAAGCAGTGAACCTCACCGTGACCCGTCAGCGGGCTTTCAATCGACCGGAATTTTTTCAGAGAATTGATATTCAAACCCGCCATGCCGTAATTTGCTTTGAGTGCGTACAAACCATTTTCACAGTGACCGGCATCGTTCACCAAATTGTAAAGCTCGTGCCATTGTTTACCTGAAGATTTTGCCTCTTGGAAAACAAGAGCATGAAGCGCTGACATCAATTCCGCCATCGCTGCGGGACCACCGTAGTGCGAAGCCGCTCCTCCGAGAACTGCGTTCATGTCCATCAGAGAGATCAACGCACGGGTGGCACGCGGGTCAACCGCGGAAATCTTTTTACCGTCGTGGGCACGAATGTCAGTTTTGAAGAGAGGTTCTTGAGTCGGATTTCCAGCAAGTTTCGTCGGAATTTTCAATGGTTCTGTCATAGGCGATATCCTCTGATAGAACTCATATTTGCGTCAACAAAAAGAGATGCTTAGGACGGGGCATGAGTGGTAGCTTTAAATGCATGAATTCAACAAAACTTTATTCCCATGATTTGCGGGCTCTTCCTAAGGTGGATTTGCACCGCCACCTCGACTGCTCGATGCGTTGGAGCACGATGGTGGAACTTGCACCCCACGTCGGTATCGACCTCCCAAAAGATTACAACGCTCAGAGAGAGATGCTCCTCGTAACGGGGCAGATGAAAGACCTCGGCGCGGTGTTAAACAAGTTCCTACGCGCTCAGAAGATTCTCCACTCGGAAGAAGTCCTTACGCGCTTAGGCTATGAAGCCTGCGAAGACGCGTACAATGATGGCGTTCGCATTCTTGAACTCCGTTATGCGCCGGGTTTTATTGCCGATGGACATGGTGGACTGACTTACGAGAAAATCCACAGGGCGTTCCACAAAGGCATAGAGATGGCCAAGAAGAATTTCCCGATGGCGGTGGGGCTCATTTGCATCATGCAGAGAATTAAACCCCTGGCTGAAGCCGAGGCTGTTTGTAATTTCGCCATTGAGCATAAAGATAGCTTCTTAGCCTTGGATCTTGCCGACAATGAGGAGGGCTTTGAGCCAAAGCCCTTCGCGCCGCTCTTTGCAAAAGCACGTAAGGCGGGGTTGCATGCCACAATTCACTCCGGCGAAGCCAACGACCCCGTAGCGCCGCAATGGGTGAGGGACTCGATCGAGATTCTCGGCGCTGAGCGCATCGGTCACGGGATTCAGATTATAAAAAACCCTGAGGTCCTCGAGTTTGTCCGTTCTAAGCGCATTCCATTGGAGGTCTGCCCGATTAGCAACTGGTTGACTCAGGCTTTTAAAACTTACGAAGAGCATCCTATCCGTGCGCTCATCAATGCCGGCATTCAAGTGACGATTAACTCAGATGATCCGGGAATCTTTGCCACACAGCTTTCAGATGATTACGAAGTTTTGAACCGTGTGCATGGCTTGACGGCGGCGGATTTTGATAAAGCCAATGATACGGCGGCTTCCGCGAGCTTTATTAAGCTTGAAGAAAAACAGAAACATTGGCCAAGAAAAATTCTTGTTTAAGGACCTCTCATGGGCTTATTTCGCGCGGTTATTCTTATTCTCTTTTCTGGTTTGTTCTTTTACTCGGCCCATCAGCTAACTCGATTTGCCGGTCTTTCTTTTGCGGCAAATATGGTGGTTTTGCTTTTCCTCGCCTGCGTCTTTGGTGTCGTTTTAGCGATGCCACTTTATTTCTGGCCAGCGAATCGTAATGATCACAAACCTTGGCATGACACATTTTTCAAGCTCAGCCATCTTTGCATCGGTTATATCAACTTCCTGATGGCGTTCATTATTTTACGGGACCTTGCCGCGTTCGTATTGAACTACCTACCCGACGAATTTAACTCTGACGCGCTCTACGATGCGAACGCCCTGGGTGTCATGCTGGCCCTACCGGTGGTTTGCATATTTCTGGGCACTCTTGTGGTCCGTGCGGGGCCCCGTTTGCTCAAGGTCGATTTGAAATTCAAAGACCTTCCGGAAGAACTCGAAGGGCTGCGTATTTTGCATATTACGGATCTCCATATCGGCCGCAGCTTACCCACTCGATTCATTGAAAAACTTGTCGCGCTTTCCAAAAAGAATCCCGCAGATATCGCGGTCTTTACCGGCGATATTCTTGATGACATCCCGGCCCGCTATGGCGGTGCCGTTGCTCTGCTCAGAGACATTCCGAGCAAGCATGGCAGCTTCTACGTGCCGGGCAATCACGAATACTACTGGCAAGGCACGCAGGCGATCGGCGTCTTTCACAATCTTGGTTTTAATGTTTTGATCAATGAGGCTCGCAGTCTGCAGTTTGGCAATGCCGAGCTGCAAATCTGTGGCATACCTGATCCTGCCGCACACGGCTTTCAACTCGAAGGACCTGATTTTGAAAAACTCGCAAAGAGTTTGCATCCATCCGCTTTCAAAGTTCTGCTCTCACATCAACCCGTGCTGGCAGATGCCGCCGCGCCATTGGGAATTCAACTACAGCTTTCCGGCCACACGCATGGCGGCCAATTCTTTCCATGGAATTTGCTGATTGGTTTTTTTCAAAAATATGGCAAAGGGCTTTATCACATTCAGAACTTGCAACTATATGTCAATCAAGGCACCGGCTATTGGGGACCAAGCCTACGCCTTGGAACTTACTGCGAATTGGCGGAAATCCGTTTGCTGCGCGGGTAATGAGGTACGCCAGAAGCTTCATCCATGTATCGCAATTTTGAAGGCCGTAGAAACCTTCTATCCGTTTCTCAGCGCTGCATTTCCCAATAACGAACAAGATTTCCTAGACTCAGTTGCAAAAATCTGAAAAATTAAAAAACCTGATTTAAGCGCCGCATCCGAAAAAGGTACGGCGTACCTCCGGAGGAGCATCATGGCGCTGCGCGACTATTATCCTGAGATTGAACCTTACGATGTGGGCCGATTGAGAGTTTCTGAAATTCACGAGCTCTACTACGAACAAGCCGGAAATCCGAAAGGCAAACCGGTTGTGTTTTTGCACGGCGGACCGGGCGGCGGCATTCATCCAGACCATCGCAGATTCTTCGACCCAAACCACTATCGCATCATTCTTTTCGATCAACGCGGTTCCGGCAAAAGCACGCCGATCGCAGAACTGCGCGAGAATGATACGTGGAACCTCGTCCAAGACATCGAAACTCTTCGCACAAAACTCGGCATTGAAAAGTGGGTTGTCTTCGGTGGCAGTTGGGGCTCAACACTCGCACTGACTTACGCCATCAAACACACGGAGCGCGTCTCCGCTTTGATTCTGCGAGGCATCTTCCTCTGCCGTCCTTCGGAAATTCACTGGTTTTACCAAGAAGGCGCTTCTCAAATTTTCCCGGATATTTGGGACGAATACCTCAAGCCCATCCCAAATGGAGAGCAAAAAGACCTCGTCAAGGCGTACTACAAACGTTTGACAGATACTAATTACAACGTCCGTTTAGAAGCCGCCAAAGCCTGGAGCAAGTGGGAGGCCGCGACCTCCCGACTGATAGTTAGCCGTGAGGCCGTTGATGAGTTCGATGACCCGGATCATGCAATGAGTTTTGCCCGCATCGAGTGCCACTACTTCATCAACAATGCGTTCTTTGATAGCCCCAACTGGATCCTCGAAAACGTCCCTAAAATCCGCCACATCCCAGGCTTTATCGTGCAAGGCCGCTACGACGTCGTCTGCCCTGCCCGAAGTGCTTGGGACCTGCATAAAGCATGGCCTGAAGCAAAGCTGGTAATGACCCCAGACGCAGGCCACGCGGCGGCTGAGTCCGGGACCCGCAGCACCCTTGTGGAGTTTTCGGACGCTTGTAAAGTTTACTAGGTTTTTTGCCAAAAAGGCCTGTTTTTACGGACTCTTATATTACTGTTGAGAAATGCCCTGAGATCGACGAAACTCTTATGACGCCTTGCATTGTGTAGGGCCGTTTGAGGGTTTTATTGGGGATCACTATGAGGGGTTTTAACAAGGTCACAGCTCTGACTCGTCTGGCACTCGGCTTTTCACTGGCGGCATGCACGCCAACGAAAGAGTCTTCGTTCAACGCCACGGAAACCAAAACCCCAACGCAACAAGCGGGCATCATCGGCGGCCGAACCGTCGCCGACGGTTCAGATCTTTCTCGCAACGTTGTCTTGCTGGTCAATCCCCTGACACAAGAAGTTTGCTCGGCTGCTTTGATCGGCGGTCCCTTCGCGGTCACAGCGGCTCATTGTATTGATACCGAAAATCCTGAAAACATGTATGTCTTCTTCGCCGCAAAGCCAAATAGGGAGACAGAACGCCGCCAAGTTTTAAAAGCAAAAGTTTCTCCTTACTGGGAGCTTCGCCGAAACGAAAGCAAGAACACCAGCGATATTGCCGTGTTTAAATTCGCTGGCAATGGTTTGCCAAAAGGCTATGAAGCCGTGAAGTTCCTCGAAGACGATTCGGTTTTGAAAAAAGGTACGTCGACGGTCACTTTGGGTTACGGCATCGACAATGCAGTCACTCAGACGGGTGCGGGCACGTTGCGCGCTACCACTTTGCAAATCAGCGATCCAAAGTTCAGCCCGACGGAATTGTTAGTGGATCAAAGGAAAGGCTCGGGCGCTTGCCACGGCGATTCCGGTGGCCCCGCTTTCGTGTATCTTAAGGACCAGCAAGGCTCCGGCGCCTACTACCTTTGGGGTATCACCAATCATTCTTCCAGCGACGACGTCGATAACCTCTGCAACAGGAGTGTTATTTATACCAATGCGACTCTGTTCATCACTTGGATGGAACTCGTCAAGAAAAGTCTATAGCCCTCCCTGCCAGTTTGTCAAAACTTTGCCCCCTCTATGAACTGAATCATGGCCTGAGCAAGCCCGTGAGGCTGGTCAAACATCACCCGGTGCGAAGCCTTCGGCAATATAAGCGATGCTAATCCCGGCGAGCGCTTTTTAAGGTCCATCGAGATGCTCGAAAACTTGATATCTTTTTCCCCCGCAACCCAAAGAATCTTTTCACTCAACTGGGCAATCAGGTCGCGGAAGTCCATCTGCTGGGAAAGCGACCATTGCAAAAGAGCCTGGGACAAAAGGGCCCGGCTGTAGGCCTCTTCCGACCGCTGCGGTTCATAAGTGCTGTCTTTAAAAGCGGTCTGCGAACCCCACTCTTTCATGAGCGCCGCCCACGGCGTTTCTAAAAATTTCTGTGACCAGCTAAGGTCCGTCCGCGCGCGATCTTCCTGATCTTTGCTGCGCTGAAGACCCGGATTTGCCGAAACGAAAATGGCTTTTTCATAGAGTCCAGAATCCGCCTGAAGCGCGTGAAGCGCCAAACGCCCGCCGAGAGAATAACCCACCAAAATGCGCGGGCCCTCGGGAAACTGCTGACGAATCCGCGCGTTGAAAGCACGAGCCCAGGTAGCAAAGTCGTTGCTGGGATCCAGGCCCGGAGTTTTCATGTAGTCGACATTCCACCACTCAAACTGATGAGCCAGTGGTGAAACCATAAAGTAACTCTTCACGAGGTCCCAATCCTCCGGAAGGCCCAAGAAACCGTGAAGACAGATGATCTTAATTTTCGAAGCGGCTATTTCCAAACCAGTTCCCACTCCTTTAAGAAGCCATCGGTGTGTTCCGGATCAGGAATGAGTTCAATCACTTCGTGGTCACCAAGGTTCACCGACTCAGGAATTGTTTCCCAAGCATTGTAACCCCAATTGAACATCTTCGCCCAGTGACTGAATTCAAGGTTATGACTGTTCAAGAAGATGTCTTTTTTGAACATGCGCTGGAAAATCTGCCCGCCGTGGTTGTTAATCACTACAATGCGCATCTTTTTATTCTCGAGCTGTGGGGTAATCCACAGAGAAGACAAATCGTACATTGCCGTGAGATCACCAACGATGCACCAATTCTCGGTCTCGCGCTCGGCCCAACCGAGGAACGTCGAAACCTGCCCATCGATCCCATTCGCGCCGCGGTTGCCGACCACGCGGGAAGGATAAGACTCAAAATCCGCAGCCAGATCCCAGTGACGAATGGGCAAGCTGTTCCCAACATACACGGACTGACCTTTAAGTTTCTTAGAAACCGCCCACACCAGCGCCTGTTCAGAGCGCGGATATTTTGTCATAAGCGCTTCTTTTTGATGTGACAGCCGCAAGTCCTCTTTCAATACCGGGCCGAGATCTTTAAAGTGCTCAGGGCTTTCGATCATCGCGAGCGACGCCAGGTGAGTATAGTGATTCACTTCGCGGCTTAAACCTGAATAGTGGTTAAAGCCCACGGAAAGAACCGGCAAATGCTTGCGTTTATCTTCGAGGTCCCGCCAGAGACGAATCGTCGGTACTCCGCCAATACGCAGAACCGCATTACAGATGCCTTTATCTAAAAGGTGACCCAGATAATTTTCACCTGAGCGGACCTCGAGATGTTTCAACTCCGGGTGCCCGCGCAAGCCGGAAATACCTTCGGCATAAATCGGACACTGAATCTTTTTAAGAAAATCCACCATTGGAGCTTGTGCTTTGGGCGGCAAAGTTCCGAGGATCACAATCGGATTGTAGATTTGCAAAAAGTGAGTCGTGTCATGGCCGGCGGTCGGCTCTGCTTGCTCTGGGAATTTCACCCACTCACAGTCCATTTGCAAATCCAGCTTCACCACCGGGCCATCAATCAACGGCTCGGTAAAACAAACGTTAATGTGCACCGGCTTTTTCCAAGTCAGACCTTTCATCGAGAAGTGGCTGTTCTCAGAATCAATATCCAACGACGCCTCGATATAATACGAAAAAATACCGACTTGCTCGATGCTTTGGGGTGCGCCGGAACCACGGTAAGATTTCGGGCGATCGGCAGACACCATTACCAGCGGCAATGATGAGTAGGTCGCTTCAATCGCCGCCGGCAGAAGTTCCGCGACGGCCGTGCCTGAAGTCGTTATCACCGCCATCGGTCTTTGCGTTTTGGCCATACGGCCCAATGCGAAGAACGCCGCCGAGCGCTCTTCAAAAAAAGAATAGACTTTGACGTCTTTATTTTCTTCCAAGATGTTTACGAACGGACTGTTGCGGGCTCCAGCACAAAGACAGAACTCGCGAATTCCTGATGACACCAAACCTTGCAGCACTTTGGCTGCCAACTGCATATTTGTCATGATTCCAATCCTAGCGCTTGCTTCACTGAATTGCGTTTCAGGAAGAGCTCCCTCCACTCTTGTTTTAATTCACTCTGGGCGACGATACCACATCCGGATCCAATTCTGGACCCTGCGGGATCCCACTGGATGTTGCGAATGGCCACCAAGCACAAAGCGTCTTCCTTGCTCCAAGACAGCCCCCAAGGGGCCCCGAAGCCCCGGCGATCTTTTTGCTCAGGCAAACTCTTCATCCACTCATAACCATAGTCACGTGGCGCCACCCCCAAAGCGGGCGTCGGATGAAGCGCACGGCAGGCATTGAAGAATGAAAAATCTTTAAGTGATGGGATCTCACACTGGATGTCGGTCTTGAGATGGAAAAGTGCTGGCAATTCCAGGATCGTCGGCCCTTGCGTTTGCAGCTTTCCATATCTTTCAAGACTTTGCACAATATCCTGCACAACAAGGTCATGTTCGTGGCGTTCTTTGGCATCTTCAAGCAACGAAGTTCTATCCATGGCGTCTTCCTTCGGGCAAGTTCCCGCAAGGGCCATCGTCGTCAGCGTGTGGCCCTCTTGCTTCAGCAGGACTTCCGGTGTCGCCCCAAGAATGCCCTTCCCCTTCTGCCACGAACCAAACACGTAAAGGTTCGGCGGAGCCTTCAACAAATCTTTGAAAATAGCAATCATCCGTGCCTGACCAAGAGTCTCTGTAGATTTTTCGAAAACGATCGGGACAGCTTTGCGGAGCGACCCCTGGTGGATGCGCTCTAAGATCCTTCCATAGGAAACCGAGAAACTTTCAAGCTCCGCAGGCTCCCAAGTCACTGCGGGCAAGGGGTCCACAGAGTCAAAGTTTAATAGTGCTGAAAAGTCCTCATCGGTAAGTCTATAGAACGACTCTGGAATCCAATATTTCTCAGAACCATCCGCAAAGAAGTCCGGATGGAACAGAGCCACTTCGTCATGGTCTTTGTCAACGCTTTCACGGAACGGGCCTTCCAATAAAAACCAGTTGTTTGGGCCGACGCGAAGGAGGGCTCCTGACTCTAAAAAGTTTGTAAAATTTGATGGCTTCATGCTAGTCTGCGCTTCCACAAAAACCCCGATTTTTCGACCCTTAGGGTCAACAACGTGGTAGGAATGGGTGTTCATTGCTAAAGTCTTTTGCTTTGCTTAACTTAAGTACCTTAACTGGTTAAAAGAAGTTCGTAATATGGAAATTGAAAGTATGCAAACAACTCCCTCAACCCAAATTGTCAAGATCAAGACGGCCTACGGGACTCTTGATATCGGGGGACCCCAGTTTTCTGTTTTAGCAGGTCCGTGCTCCATTGAAAGCCATGGGCAATTTTTAGAAACGGCGAAGGCTGTCAAAGCTCAAGGAGCGTGCATGCTCCGTGGCGGCATTTGGAAGATGCGCACCTCTGCAAAGACCTTCCAGGGCTTGGGCGAATCTTCATTTGATCTTATCAAGTCTGTTTGCCGTGAAACACAAATGGGTCTCGTCTCGGAGGTCACCGATCCTCGTCAGATCGAAGAACTTGCGGATGTTGTGGACATGTTCCAAGTTGGTTCCCGCAATATGCACAATTCCTCTTTGTTGAAAGAGCTCGGCCGCGCGAACAAGCCGGTTCTTTTAAAGCGTGGTTTTGCGTCTTTGGTCGATGAGTGGATTAAAGCGGCTGAGTACATCACCGCGGGCGGCAATCCAAACGTGATTCTGTGTGAACGCGGCATCCGTACTTTTGAAACAGCGACTCGCAACACTTTGGATTTAAATGCCGTTGTTTACGTGAAAAAGAATACTCACTTTCCTGTGATCGTGGACCCTTCTCATGCGGTCGGCATCCGGGCGTTGGTGCCAGACCTCGCGATTGCGGCGGCCGCTTCGGGCGCTGACGGTCTCATCGTGGAAGTCCATCCCCGTCCGGCAGAGGCTCTGTCGGATGGACCTCAGGCCCTGACTTTTGATGATTTCACAACAATGATGAATAAGATCGAAAGGGTCCTTGGTGCCCTGGACCGCCCCCTCCAAAAAGCTTCTTTCGTTTAAGGAACTGCCCGTGCAACAAAAACACTCTCCAAACCCAGATGTCATCCGCAGCATGTTCAGCAAGGTTGCGGCGAACTACGATAAAGGCAACAACGTTTTGTCGATGGGCATCCACCATTTGTGGCGCAAAAAGCTCGTGAAATTGAGTGGTGCAAGTGCCGGTCAGGCGGTTTTGGATTGTGCAACGGGCACTGGTGATCTTGCGATCGAGTTCAAAAAGGTCGTAGGCACTTCAGGCTCTGTTGTCGGCACTGACTTCTGTGCTGCGATGTTGGTCCCGGCTCCCGCGAAAGCGGCGGCTCGTGACTTGGATATTCGCTTTGAGCAAGCCGATGTCACACAACTTCAGTACGCGGATAATAGCTTTGATATTTCCAGCATTTCATTCGGAATCCGCAACGTCGGCGACCCCGTGAAAGGTTTGAAAGAAATGGCTCGCGTGGTGAAACCAGGTGGCCGCGTGATGGTTCTTGAATTCGGTCAAGTACAAATGCCTGTCTTCGGACCACTGTACAATTTTTATTCCGAAAAGATCCTGCCAAAAATTGGAGGCCTGGTCACGGGTCAAGGCGAGGCCTATGAGTACCTCCAAAAATCTTCCGCGGCTTTTCCTTGCCGTGAAGAGTTCCTCAATTTAATGAAGCAGACCGGTGACTTTAGTGAACTGACCTTTACCGGACTCACCGGTGGCATTGCTTACATTTATCAAGGAATCGTGAAGTAGGCCCACCCTGAGATCGTCCAAATCTTATACCGGGACACCCTGGGACCAAGCCCAAAATCGAGATTCATTGCCATTCCATCGATATTTTGGAGCGGAGAATTTTATAAATTCGGCTCATTTTGGAATTTTTTGTTAAAGTACGGTCAAGACTTTTCATGTTTTTACCGATAAATATCTCATGAAAACACTTACATGCACGTATGCTGGAAATCTTAACCAAGTTGCGGCGAGATGCTTAAAATTCACCAAGATTGTACTCGCGCTCGCGCTTTTGTTGTTAACTCAACAAATTCAAGCTGCCGCACCATCTTCGGGCATTACCTATACCGGCCGTATTCTCGATTCCAACGATCAACCTGTCACTGCCTCACAAGTTTACTTCACTATTACTATTTCTGACCCTGATCAAAAATGCTGGTTGTACACCGAGCAGCGCGTGATTGATATGTCTGTCTCTGCCGGCAACTTTGCATTTGAAGTTGGTTCTAACGATTCGCTCACTTTGAATGGGATACCTTCTTTCAATAACCAAGCCGCACCAAGCGGGGTTAAAAATCTTGCAGATGTTTTCGACAATGCAAAGACCTTCACACTTCTACCCGGCTCTGGTGGCGGTTACCCTTGTCTGAGCGGTTACAACCCAACGACTTCCACGGATCCCAATGAAGGCCGCGTGATGGCGATCTTCTTCCGTATCGGCCCATCAGGTATGGATCAGGCGTTACCAGCGCTACGTATCACTCCGGTGCCTCTGGCGATGCAAGCAATCAATGCCGCAAAAGTTGGTGGCTATGGGACCGGTGAGCTTTTGAAAGTGGGCCCGACGGTCGCTCAAAGCCATGGTAGCTTGACCCAACCTGACTACGATGAGTTTATTAAATTGATTCTTGGCACTTCAACGGCTTATCTCAAGTCCATCCCGAGTTTGGGAGGCGATATCTCTGGTACTTTGCCAGCCATGAAAGTCGTTAAAATTCAAAATGTCGATGTGGATCCTCTGACGAGTGCCTTAAGCGGGAATGTCCTAACATACGACGGCAATAAGCTTGTGTGGCAGGCCGGGGCCGCAGCTGGCATCACAAGCCTTAACGGCTTAAATAGTGCCACCCAGTCTTTTGTTTCCGGAGCGGCTCCCCTGACGATTTCCTCTTCAGGTTCAGCACACACCTTTAACAT
>JBDHWW010000070.1:0-13554 GCA_039810425.1 Pseudobdellovibrionaceae bacterium
TGGAAGGGTTTTGGGGAACTCCATGTCGCGCCTATTAAGCTTGGCACGCTAACGCCAGTCAAGTGGATATGGAGGTAGTTGTTATAGGTTTTTGCCCAATCGACTTTCGACATATCGGCGCGCCAGAAGTGCTCTTTCTGCAAGTACCACGCTTCACGGTACATTTGCTTCCATTCCTCGCGCGGATGAATGTGCAAACGGATGCGGCTCAGATCAATCCAACCGTCTTTCTTACCGATGTTGTGTTCTTTACTTGGCTTGGAACCAGTACTGACGAGGCGCAAGTCACTGCCCGTGCGATAAAGCAGGTGATGACCCTGCGCACTCACTTCAAAACTGCTGACATTTTCTGCCCAACGCTCTTCTTTATTATCTTCAAACTTAAAGGTGCAAAGAGCGTAGTCGCGATCCCAACTCCAGCGCGAGAAATCCGACTCGGCTTTTACTTCCGCCATTCGATAGAGCACACCGCCCGGAATCGCCCGAATAGAATCGTAAGCTTTCAAATCCACCGGAAAGGACATGATACGATGATCAATTCCATCAAAATCAATTTCAATATCTTCAGCCCCTGAAGTTTTCATCGGTTTTTTCTTTTTGCTTGCCGCTTTGTTTTCAGATTTTCCAGGATCCGGAACAGGCAGATTGCCAACGCCCGCTTTGAACGGATTTGGCGCCGTCTTCGTTAAAGAAACCACGTACGGCTTCACCGCGAATGGAAAGCCTAAATCAAAGTGAGTCGCGTTGTAGATGGGATAGAACTCACGCACACTTAAAAAATACAAGTACTGTCCGTCTGGGCTGAAGCTCGGAGACTCGTCCACCACAATCGGGGTCATCAACAACCGTGCTTTTTTAGTTTTGGTATCATAAACATGGATCTCAAAATTGCGGCGGGTTTCAACTGCAGTCGTATAAGCCAAATAGCGGCCATTCGGAGACCAAGTCAGATCCGAAGCCCTGTGAACATTCGAACGTTCAACTAGAGTCACCTTCTGAGTCTTCGTATCCATCACGTAAAGCTCATTGCGGTTATTCGCAATTGCGATCAAATCTTTCTTAGGATTGCAGCGCATTGAGCGCACAACACCCCAGTCATGCTTTTCCGCCATGACTTTCATTTTACGATTCGCCACTTCACACTGCACAACTCTGTCGGACATTTGCGAATTGTTACCAGCCATGTATAAGTGCTTGCTATCGTGCGAATACGTCGGATTTGAATAACGCACATCACGCAGCAGATCCCACTCGATCACCGGTCCATCAAACACCGGCATGCTGAAACCATGACCACGAGAAACAATGAAAAGCTCCTGCAGATTTGGCGCAATCGCATAAGAATCCAAATAGGACTCGGCATTTTCAAAACGCGGTTGAGCTTGGACTCCCGGAGTTGGACACTCCACGACGACCTTTTGTTCTCTATCAATGGCAAGATCATAGTAATAAAGATCCGCGCCTTTCTGATAGACCAACCTCGCGCCATCGGTGTCCATAAAGCGCACATAGTAATCTTCATGATTCGTCAGACGCCTCAAGCTCTTGCCATCCAGCCCGCAACGATAGATGTTGGCGGATCCTTCGTGGTCTGAAACAAAATAAACCTGATTATTCACCAAGCGTGGTGATGACAAATTGGTTTTGAGATTTTTCAGAATGCGCTGGAATTTCTCTTTACTGGATTTGCGGGTCCAGATAACACCGGCGGTTCCACCTTTATAACGTTTCCATCGGGCGGGATCTCCATTCTTACGGCCGATCATCATAGCGCCATTTTTACTGTAGCCACAGGTCAAAGCCTCGCCCAAATCCAACTTGCGATAATTTTTCTCGAGGAGATCAAACTCATAGATCTCATTCACACCGTAAGTTTGAAAGCTGCTGGAGAACAGGATCGTCTCTTCATCTTTCCAGCCGATCAGAGAAGAGATATTGAAATGAATTAAATGCTGAGGGGTTCCGCCCTCGACAGGAATCAGATAAAGACCCATTTGGCCTTTGTCGTTGCCGAGGTAAGCAATGCGCTCGCCATCCGGAGAAATTTTCGGAGACTTCGCAATACCAATATTGGCCGTCAAGCGCTTTGCCAGCCCGCCTTCGCGCGTGACACTCCACAAATCGTCGTCTGAAACAAAAACGATCGTGTCATGATGAATGTGGGGTTGCGAATAGTAGCCAAGATTGTCCGACATAGACGTCCCTTCCTTTGCAAACTTTGAAGGGGATATCTAAACACGGCCGCCTTGCACTGTTAAGGAATTTTAAGGGGCGTTGAAAAGAACCAAATAGTCGCGCTCCCCGACTTGATCCATCATGCCTTCATAGAAACCAGGCTTCGATTTTTTGCGATATGCTAAACGTGCTTTTTGCTCCGCCATACAACCCATCGCACCGATCCCGTCGCGATCATTCGAACCCATTACGCATTGAATCGGCATGTCGGCCTCTTGCTCCGGGGACCGTGGGAAGCCCATGATTGAAAAGCTCATCGGCGCAAGATCTGACTCTTTGCGGATTTTGTCCGCAGGATTGCTCTGCAAGCGCTGAGACGCATAAATGCTCGGTACAATCACTGCCATCCTCAAGCCCTGCTCGCGGGCTTTTTTGGCGCCTTCGATAAAACGCGCGACGTCCGCTTTTATATCCAGTTTAACTGCACTAGGAAACATCTCAGAAGCAAACGGAAGTTCAGGATCAATAATCAATGCTTGATATTGAAGCTCAGGAATTTGACTTTGCTCTAAGAAAGCCTTCCACACCTCGAGGTCCATTTTACGGCCAGGCGTCACGCCAAGCATCAGAAGCGGAGCGCCTTTGATTTCTTGATTCAGTCTCAAAATAATTGCGTCTGACATCTTCGCCGGCTCGCTAAAATGACTGTAGGTGATTTTAGGAATGCTCTTCGGCTGAATGCCAAAATAAACCGAGAATCCAATGCCACAAAGAAGAACAACCGCCGCTAGAATTCCGTACAAATATTTCATAAATAGGGGGTTAACACCTCCCCTGGCGGTTAGCAAGCCTGGGGTTAAGAAACACTTGTTTTTATTAGGATTTGTGACTAAGTTGTGCCACTCTTAAGTAAAGGACTTGATCTCTAGGTTTAAGAAACCCGACAGGTACCGTAAGGTTATGACAAAGTATCTCATTATTGGTGCAGGCAAACTTGCTAAGCACTTAAATCACTACCTCTCTCTTCTTGGGCATCATTCGCTCAACTGGGATCGCTCGCAAGATCCGCACCTCCTTAAAACCAAAATGACCGAAGCCACCCATGTGCTACTTGCCATTTCGGACTCTGCTATTGACAGCTTTTACTTAAAGCATCTCGCGGGCCTGGACAAGACCGTGGTGCATTTCTCGGGAGCTTTGAATGTTCCTGAAGTGATCGCGGCTCATCCACTGATGACTTTCGGGCCGGAGCTCTACGATCACGGGACGTACTTCCGTGTTCACTTCGTGGTAACAGGAGCCACGAGTTTGCACGAGGCTTTGCCTGGTTTACCCAATGAGTTTTCACTCTTAGCGCCTGAGCATAAAGCACTTTATCACGCGCTTTGTGTGATCGGTGGAAACTTTCCGGTGATTCTTTGGCGGAAAATGTTTTCGGAGATGGAACGCCTCGGGGTTCCTCGCGAAGCCGCACGTGTCTATCTTGAAACCATCCTTCTTAATACTATGAAAAACCCGCAAACCGCGTTGACAGGTCCACTGGCCCGTAAAGATAAAACCACCGTTCTCAAAAACATTGAGGCGCTGGAGAATGATCCTTTTCAGGAAGTCTATTTCACATTTGCACGTATTGTCGCCCCCGCCTTGCTGGGTGGCGAGAAAGAGAGGCAGCCATGAACATCCTTGAGTTCCAAGAAAGAAAGCAAAATGGGCAAAAGATCTCGATGATCACTTGCTACGATTACAGCTTCGCCAAGATTTTAAATGAAACTGATATCGACGTCTTGCTCGTAGGCGACAGTCTCGGCATGACCATGCACGGATTCGCGACGACTTTAAATGTTTCGACGGAAATGATGGCTTTACATACGGCTGCGGTGGTTCGGGGAGCTCCGAAGAAGCTGATCATCGGTGATTTGCCTTTTTTAGCTTACCGTAAATCTCTCGATGAAAATATGGATTGCGTTGAGCAGATCATGAAAGCCGGTGCTCACGCGGTAAAACTCGAAGGCGCCGTTGGTAACGTCGAACTTGTTCGCCACTTGGTGGACTCTGGTGTTCCCGTGATGGGGCACCTGGGATTGACACCGCAATCTATCAATCAACTTGGCGGATTTAAAGTTCAAGGTCGCAATGAAAAGGCCCAAGAGGCGATCAAGCGACACGCTTTGCAATTGCAAGAGGCTGGTGCATTTAGCGTAGTGCTTGAGTGCGTGCCTTCACATCTCGCCTATGAAATTACTAAATCTCTGGAAATTCCAACCATCGGCATCGGAGCCGGGGTTGATTGTGATGGTCAGGTGTTGGTTCTGCAGGACATGCTCGGCATGAACAATGAGTTCAAACCGAAATTCTTGCGCCAGTACTTTAATGGTGTTGAAGAACTCAAAAAATCTTTCAACAAATACCACTCCGACGTTATCCACAAAGAATTCCCCACTGAGAAAGAGAGCTATTCATGACCCGTGTGATTCGCAGCCCGCAGGAATTCAAACAATGGCGCCGTGATCAGGCAGGTATGACCGTTGGCTTTGTGCCGACAATGGGTGCTTTGCACGCGGGCCACGAAAGCCTATTAAAGCGCTGCCGTGAGGAAACGGAGTTGGTCGTCTTGAGCATTTTTGTGAACCCCACGCAGTTCAATGATCCGAAGGACTTCGAAAAATATCCAACGACCTGGGAACAAGACCTCGCGATAGCCGGGAAAAACGGTGTCGACATTGTTTTCTACCCTCGCCCTGAGGAAATGTACCCGGATGGTTATCACTACAAAGTGATTGAAGACGATTTCACCAAAGTTCTGTGTGGCGCGACTCGCCCCGGTCACTTTGACGGTGTTTTGTCGGTGGTCATGAAGCTGTTTAATATTGTCTCTCCGACGAAAGCCTATTTTGGCGAGAAAGACTTCCAACAGCTGACGCTTATACAGGGAATGGTGCGTGCGTTCTTTATGGATCTCATTATCGTACCGGTAGCGACAATGCGCGAGACGGACGGTCTTGCAATGAGTTCGCGCAATGTGCGTTTGACTCCTGAACAGCGCATGAAAGCGCCTGAAATTTACAAAGCAATTAAGGCGGCCGCGTCGGCGTCTGGCGCGGCTGAAGCGTTGGTGAAGCACGGGTTTAAGGTGGACTATGTGACGGATTTTAAAGGCCGTCGTTTTGCAGCCGCCTTTTTAGGTGATGTGAGGTTGATCGACAATGTCCAAATCTAAAATACTTTTCATGATGACAGGCTCCATTGCCTGTTACAAAGCCTGCCAAGTGATTTCCCGCCTCGTGCAAGCCGGAAACGAAGTCCAAGTCGTGGCGTCGCCAAGTGCATTGCAGTTTGTGGGCAATGCGACCTTTGAGGGGCTGACCGGCAAAAGTGTTGTCAGCGATCTCTACGCTCCGGGCAATGTGATGGACCATATCCATCTCATGCGCTGGGCGGATCTTGTGATTGTGGCTCCGGCAACGGCGAATTACATTAACAAAATCGCTCAAGGTGTCGGCGACGATTTACTGACGACTTTGTTCTTGGCCCACGATTTCAAGAAGCCCTTCTTGGTGGCCCCGGCGATGAACACCAGCATGTACATGCATCCGGTGACTCAGTCGTCGATCAAACGCCTGCGCGAAATGGGTCTCGAAATCCTCGAAACCGCTTCGGGCGTGTTAGCCTGCGGCGAAGCCGGTTCCGGAAAGCTCCTCGACCCCGACTTGATCCTAAGGTACGCCGTACCTTTTTCGGATGCGGCGGGTAAAAATGAGGCCCGGGCGAATACGAGCGACTTGATCCGGAAAAGCGACCTGGTACCTTTTCGGGTGTTGGTGACTTCAGGGGGCACCGTGGAGCCGATTGATAACGTGCGCGTGATTACAAACGTGAGCTCCGGCGAAACCGGCGCGCACCTTGCGGAACTGCTCACCGATCTTGGCTGCAGTGTTCATCTTTTACGGGCTGAAGCCGCTAAGCTTGCGGATACCCGGGTTGAGCAATCGACCTACACGACATTCCATTCTCTGCAGAAAAATCTGAAGTTCTTGCTCGCCAACCGCGAGTTCGACGCTGTTATTCACACAGCGGCTGTCAGTGATTTCTCGGTCGGCAGCCTTGAAATCAACGGTCGCGAGATGTCTGCTAGCGAATTCCCTAAGATTCACTCTTCAGACAACCTGACGATTCATTTTAAAAACAATCCAAAGATTGTCGATGAGATTAAATCCTACAGCGGCAATAAAAATCTAAAACTCGTTGCATTCAAACTGACAAGCAAAGCTTCTGAGGAAGAGCGCAATCAGGCCGTTGCAAAGCTGCGGGCGCATTCAAAGGCCGATCTCGTTGTTCAGAACGACACGAGTGAAATCGATAAGATTAAACAGCAGCATCGTTTTACCCTCTATAGCGGTGCGGATAAAAAGGTCCCGCTTGAAAACATTCAGGCGCTGGCCAGCGAATTGTTACAGAATTTTATGAAGGAGAAGCTATGATCCTCGCCCTTGACGTTGGTAATACTCAGATTTACGGCGGCGTTTTCGATAAAGAGAAAATGCTGCTTTCATTTAGAAGAAATTCGAAGCAGGGGTCTTCTTCAGATGAAGTCGGTATTTTTTTGCGCACCGTGCTTCGTGAAAATAATATTGACCCTTCCAAGGTCAAACACATCGCGATCTGCTCAGTTGTTCCGGATGTGATTTACTCCCTTCGTGGCGCTTGCAAAAAGTATTTCGATATCAACCCGTTCATTCTGCAAGCCGGAGTGAAAACGGGTTTAAAAGTCAAGTACCGTAACCCGGTGGAAGTCGGAGCGGACCGCATTGCGAACTCAATCGCAGCGACTCAGCTTTTTCCGAATAAGAATCTCATCATTGTGGACCTCGGAACAGCGACGACGTTCTGTGCCGTCTCTAAGGATAAAGACTACCTCGGTGGCTCTATCGTTGCAGGCTTGAGGCTCTCGATGGAATCGCTTGAGGCCAAGACTTCGAAGCTGCCGTCAGTTGAAATCATGGCGATGAATGAAGCTCTGGGCCGCTCAACCATTGAAAGCTTGCAGTCAGGCTTGTACTACGGTCACGTCGGCACTATCAAAGAGATCAGCGAGCGCATCTCGAAAGAAGCTTTCGATGGCGATAGACCGTTTATTATCGGCACCGGCGGGTTCGCGAATTTATTTGAAAAAGAAAAGATTTTTGACGTGATCGTCCCAGACCTCGTTTTGAAAGGTCTTTTGCACTCGCTGAAGATGAATGCCTAGTCGGAGAATTGGAAAAAGATCTGGAAAATGGAGCAAAATATGAACGTATCAATGTTGAAATGTAAAATCCATAGAGCGACTGTAACCGGCGCTGACCTGAACTATGAAGGATCGGTTTCGATTGATCCAAAGCTGATCAAAGCCGCAGGTTTGTTTTTGAATGAACGCGTAGATATCTATAACTGCACCAATGGCGCACGCTTCTCGACTTATGTGATTGAAGGCAACAGAGGTGAAATTTGCCTGAACGGTGCGGCGGCCCGCCACGTTCACAAAGGCGACTTGGTGATTATTGCAGCTTATTGCGGGATGGACGCCAAGGAGGCTCCTAAGCACAAACCAACGGTTGTGTTCGTTGATGCTAAAAATCGCGTGAAAGAATTGCGCGCCGAGCGTAAACATAAGTAATGGGCATTACTCTCATCCAGTTGCAGAACGGCGCTAAAGGCTACGGTACTCGGAGGCTTTTCGAATCCGCGAGTTTCGCCATCAATGAAGGCGAACACGTCGGAGTCATCGGACCTAACGGCGCCGGTAAAACCACTATGTTCAAAGTCCTCGCGGGACAAGAGTCCCTCGATGAAGGCCAAGTCACGCGTTCACAGCAACTGCGCTTGGGTTACCTGGAACAAGAAGCTGAATGGGATTTAGCTGAGATTGTTGAGGACTATCTTGCGGCCAACTGCCTAAAACCCATCTGGGATTTAAAGCAGCTCGGCCTCAAACTCGGCTTGATAGAGCAGCACTTCCGCTCGCGTTTGAACGAGTTGAGCGGCGGTTACCGCATGCGCGTAAAGCTTTTGTTCCTCATCGGGCAAGAGCCGAACTTACTTCTTTTGGATGAGCCGACGAACTTCCTCGATTTGGAAACACTGCTCGTTTTTGAAAACTTTCTGCAAGATTTCCCCGGCGCCTTTTTGATGATTTCCCATGACCGCGAGTTCTTGTTAAGAACCACGGACCATATCGTAGAAGTCGAAGCTGGCGATATCACAAAGTTTCCCGGGAACTTGGATGACTACTTCGAGCAAAAGGCACAACTCCGCGAGATTTTGCAGAAGCAGCTTTTAAATCAGGAAGCCAAACGTAAATCCGTCATGGATTTTGTGACCCGCTTCGGGGCCAAAGCCACCAAAGCTAAACAAGCACAAAGTAAGCTTCGCACACTTGAGAAAATGGAAAAGATCGAAGTCAAAGATCTACCACTACGCGCGTCGATTCAAATCCCAGACCCGATTAAAACCGGTAAAGAGATCTTAAGCCTCACGGGCGGCGAATGTGGCTACCCTGGCCGCAGCATCTTAAAGAATGTCGATTTGCGCTTAGAGCGCGGTAAACATCTTGGCATCGTGGGCCTGAACGGTGCCGGCAAGTCGACTTTGCTAAAATCCCTCGGCGATCAAATTCCCCTTGTCCGGGGTGAATTGAAATATGGCCTGAATGTTTCTTGGGCGTACTTCTCTCAGCACAGTGCGGATCAGTTAAATCTAAATTGGACAGTGCTTGAGGCACTTAACCATGGCGCCCACTCATCGGTTCTACAGCAAGAAGTTTTGAATATCGCAGGTTCTTTGCTGTTCGCAGGCGAAGCCGTGAATAAGAAAGTTAAAGTTCTTTCGGGGGGTGAAAAGTCCCGCGTGGCTTTGGGACAGATTCTTCTAAAGAAGGCACCGCTATTGCTGCTGGATGAACCGACGAATCACTTGGACTTCGACACGGTCGAAGCTCTGACTGAAGCACTTGCCCGCTATGAAGGAAGCATCATTACTGTTAGCCACGATCGCGCGTTCATCAGCCGTATAGCGAATCAAATCCTCGAGGTCCGTAACGGACAGCTACTGCTCTACCCCGGCTCTTACGATGAGTATGTTTGGAGTTTGCAGAAAGGCTACTTGTCAGAACTTGGCAGGTCACCGAGCCTGGCAACTCCTGCCGCGAAGCTGTCTGCGGCCGTGGCGACAGAGCCTTCAAAGTTCAACTACAAAGAAGAGCGTATGCGTCTCGATACTTTAATTAAGAAAACTCTAAAGGAAATCACGGATCACGAGAAAAAGCTCGTCGAGCTTGCTAAAACTCAGGCTGAGATGACTGAAAAGCTGGTCACAATGACCGGTCCTCAAGCTCAAACGATGTCGAGAGAGCTTCACGGAATTTCCACGATGATTCTCGAGACCGAAGAAAAAGTGCTCAGCCTGATGGAAACTCTCGACTTGGCACAAAAAGATTTGGAAAGCCTAACTTCATCCAGTTAGGCTTCGTCAGGTGCCGCCGCTTCTTCATCCAATGGCGAGAACGCTCTTGGCGGCCGGAATTTGGAGGCCACCGCCGCATGGGCGCGGGCCGCGACTTCACCGCGGTCCGCAGTGGCAGGAACCACGATCGGCTCAAGATATTCGATCTCAACTTTAATATACGGCGTGCTTAGCAAGTTCAACATGGCTTGGCTGAAGCTCATTTCACCATACCAACAAACATTATCACGGGACTTCATATTGAAATCCTGACCGCCGATATCAACGTAATTAATCACTCCCGGCTGAATGGGGCGTCCCGCTTGCGGCCCCGCCATCATCAGCGTTTTCTTAAAAGGATAAACCATCGCTCCGTCCGTCGACGTTGCCTCAGGATACAAAACAACATTGAGACCCTGTTCGAGGGCATCTTTCAAAACTCCAAGTTCGTTCATAATCTGCGTGCGGCTACGGCGCTCCACGAATACGCAACCACCCATTTCACAGATATCACCTAAAACCGGGGTCTCGCGCATCTCTTGTGAGGTTACAAAAACCGCCGGCATCACAGAGGACAGCGCAAAGATATCCACAAAGCCCGTGTGGTTTCCCACATACAGAAAGCTGCTGTCTTTGTGAGGATGCCCCTTCACGCTGACCTGAACATTAAAGACTTTATTCATGATGCCACAGTGAACCGATGCATTTTCACTAAACGCACGTCTGCGAGCGACGACGTCGTTGCGACTGTATCGAACCTTGATGACAAGCGCGTGCATAAAGAACTTGGTAATAACTAGGATTGCTAATAAGAACCTTACGACTCCGCGGAGTCCAGCTTGTATCTCTTCCACAGTGTTCTATTTAAATCTTCGCGGCACAGGATCGTCAAGAAATCAATACACTTAAACTCAGCATCCCATGCGGGTTCTCCACCGACATAGGCACCTAGCTTCATATAAGCCCGACAAAGAGGTGGAATAAGTGCTTCGATCGCCTCTGTCAGAGGATTTTAGAAATATCGAATCCACAAATCCAAATTTAGCATCGTGTCGGCTTTTGTTGGATTCGACGTCCGTTAGTCTTTTGTTTCCTCAATCAACGAAAAACGCCTTTTGTCGAGCTTTTCACCCTATGCTAGGATCATTCGAGGAGGTTTCTATGGTCGCTGAAGCTGTTGCAAGTTTCATTTTATCATCCGCTGCATTTAAGAATAATGAATCGATTCCCGCCAAGTACACTTGCGAGGGGGAGGACTTCTCTCCGCCGTTAAGCTGGAAGGGCGCTCCCGCAAATACCAAAAGTTTTGCTTTGATCGTGGATGATCCCGATGCCCCAGATCCTCAGCATCCGCAAAGAACATGGGTCCACTGGGTCGCATATAATATTCCGGCAGAAGTTTCCTCTCTCAAAGAACATGCCGAGAGCCTTCCCACTGGTGCAACGGACGGAGTGAATGACTGGCATAAGAAAGGTTATGGCGGTCCTTGTCCACCGATTGGTCAACATCGCTATTTCTATAAACTCTATGCTCTGGACACAAAGTTGCAGGATTTAAAAAATGCTGACAAGGCGGCTCTCGAAAAAGCGATGCAAGGACACGTTCTGGCAAAAACCGAGCTCATTGGGACTTACGTTAAACGAAAGCATTAAGACGCCCTCGAGGCCTAAATTTGGGTGCAACTTAGCAATTCTGGACAAGCTTTTTAGCCTGGTTCGGGCAGGTCCTCGGAATACCATTTCGGCAGACTCTTCCTATCTTACTCCTTCGGCATTTAACAAAGTTTTTTTCCGAATGGACCAAAAACACTTCGACGACCCAGCGCTCAGAATCTGGATCGCCGCCACCAAGAACGAAATTCCGCGATCCGCGATAAGATCTCAAAACGTTTCGTTTTGCCCGCTTCTTGCCAAGCTGGATTTCACTGACCGATCGTATCGTTGTAACGGCCACCGGCAAAGATGTCCCGTTCCAAGTACCGACTTCGCGAACCACCGTGCATTTCGTCCAGAAATACTAGAACCTACTCTTAAGTCAGGTCAGGTTTCAGCTCCAAAAAAACCGAAAAAAAGTATGAAAAACATCCAACGCGCTTATTAATAATTCTTTTGATTTGTTCAAAATAAAAGGCGCCGGGAAAGGGCGCCTTTTATTACTATTTTTCTAAACAGGTCTACTCAACCGAATTCGGCAAGAGACGTAGCAAGCGGATAAGTTCCTCAGAAGACTTGGCTTCGCCGTCCACCACAGCTCGAAGTTTTTCTATTGGCAAACTCCATACTGCTTTCTCTTCTGCCGTTGCGGTTTCTGGCATCGGTTTTTGGGCCGTCTTGTCTTTCAATATCCCCGCCACTTTATCGAGCGGCAACTTCTCAAGCAGTTGAGCGGTCTGAATCCCGTCGATGACAGTTTTGGCTAAAGCGTTCTGAGACTCCGCCACGAACTTCGTCGTGCCATACGTGAATGAAACCACATCCGTGCTTAGGGGTTGGTTTGAGTCATAACGGCGTACGCTCAATGCCATTCCCAAGCTACGATCAGCCTCATGGGCACCTGTACTATCAGCCATTCCACTGACGAACTGACCGGCAAGGACTGCTTGCAAAGCTGTTGGTGCCGCCTCATTGATCCCCAGGACTTTTCCGATCTGAGGAATCAGGGGCTTGGCAATAACTTGCGACGTCGACAAGTCGTAAGGCACTTCGATTTCTTGGGTTGAACCATCAGCAAAGGTGAAGGTCAGTGGTGCAACCACATCGCCCAACATGATGTTTCCCACAATATCTGTGATCGGCTCACGTAAGCTATCTACGTTCACGTAGTTGTCAACATTGTCTCTATCAAAATTAAAGATACCAATCTGACGACGGAACAGATTCCTCGAAGCCATGACCTTATCAATCCAATATCCACGCACATCAATTTGATCCATGTAAGCATTTGTGCTGTTTGGATCTTTTTTCGAATTAAACATCTTTCCCGCTTGCGCTACGACAACATAAGCCGGTTGGATATCCGCACTAAAGCAGGATATTGCATCTGGATCTAAATCACCTATCGGTAATAAACCGATAATTCGATTCGGAGTCTTAGCGCTTGCGATCGCGCAGGTTAAATCTGGAACCATAAGCACGTTAGCAAGGAAGGCACCACCAATCTTTGTGGCGTCGTCCAAGTCTTTCAAAAAGGCGACCGACTTATATTCTTCAGCATCATCAGCCAATCGGTAACGGTACTTAATTCTTTCGCGCACCTCCGTCATGATGCGAAGTTCTTTAAAGATACCGTTGATTCGAGACGCGTAAGCAACGTCATCGACAAGGCTCATGTGCGCACGACCATTACGGAAGTTTCGTTGCGAGTAAACCTCTTGGTATTCTTTAATCAAATTTTGCACTATTTCAGTATACGAAGTTCCCAAATCAAAACGCTTACAGCCCGCATTTATTCCTGTGTTCTCGTCTGTACAGTACTGGTATTCTTTCAACGCCAAACCTGGCTGCGCATTCTGCAGGTCTTGTAACGTCGACGCGATGTTTTGTACGACCGTCGTCGTTTCATCCTTCTGCACTTCTACTTGGCGCAGGTATCCGAAACGTAAAGCGGCGATATCGTACTTACCTAAGACCGGTAATGTTTTTAAATCATTTCCGTAATCCATCACCGAGCAAATGGAATATCATGATCAATGTTTTCCTTTTCAAGTTCGGCTTTGCTTAAGAAGTTCGCTTTATCCTCAGAGCCGGCAAAGTTGTGACGTAAACCCAAGTTATGCCCAAGCTCGTGAATCAAAGTAGGAACCCAAATCTCTGGCAAAATAATTTCGGGTTCTTCCGACTTTCTTGTGCCTATAGAGGGTAGAGTTCCAGTTTACCACAGTAAAACAAGATAGCGATGCGGTA
>JBDHWW010000071.1:0-12630 GCA_039810425.1 Pseudobdellovibrionaceae bacterium
TCTTTCAAAGCTTAAAGGGAGGTCCCTGAAAGGCCTTTTTGATCTTCGCCCTTTTACTAAGATTTTATCTTGGGGGAAGCAGTTTAAAGCCGTGGTCGCCTATCATGAACTCAATGATTTAGAGGGGCGTGGGCTGCTGGTGAGAAAGAAGAAGCCGAAACGCCCGGGATAATAGTGGCTGCGAGGCCCCGCCCGCGACTCAGCAGAAAGTCTACTGACTCGCTGTTTTTCGAACAGGGCGTTTCACTTGCTTGTGCAACGTCTTCGTCAAGAGACGTTTTTTAAATTTGTAGGTATACTCTGCGTGAGTTTTCTTTAAAAGATCCGTGCGCGCGCCACTGAAATCAAGTTTCGCCGCGACTTCCTGAATACACTTTTGAATCTGATTATCATCAATGTCCGTCGATTTAATTGCGGTATCCATGATACGACCATCGGCACCGATCATCCAAATCACCGTGGCATGAGTGCCCTGAAACTGCCGCGGGTTCTTTGCGACACAGCCATGAACCAAATTGGCGCTGGATTGAATACGCGATAAAATCGCTTGTTGACGTCGCTTATTTTCAGCAACGATTTTATTATCCATCGCTTGGGCTTCATAAGCCGGCATGATGTCCGGAGTCGTCGTCGAGAATTCGTCTTTTACTTTATCTTCATTTTTTTTCTGTCTTTCGATGGTTTTCGAAAGTTCATTTTTCTTATAGGCACGATCCAAATCGTCGTCCTCATAAGGCGACCGTGCATCTTTAAAAAAGCCATCATCAGTTTCAAGGGCTGATTCTGCATGAGCAACGGCAGACAGGGCTAACACCATGATGTACATGAAGATTTTCATATTCTCCCCCACAGAGTTCCTTATCGACAAGTATATCAATCCTATAGAGGGGAACCGGTGATTATTTATAATTTTTTTCTGCAGAATTTAAACTCGAAATGACGATATCCTGAACGTCTACATTTTAGACATTTGTAGAGCCGCATCAAGTGTGTGTGTTGCCCTGTAAACACCCCCCATGTCTCATTCCCACTCAATTGTTCCCGGCGGCTTACTTGTAACATCATAGACAACGCGGTTTACGCCACGCACTTGGTTGGTGATGCGATTTGAGATCTCACGCAGAAGCGCAAAATCAAACGGATACCAGTCCGCAGTCATCCCGTCCATCGAAGTCACAGCTCTCAAGGCGAGCACATGGTCGTAGGTTCTGCCATCACCCTGGACACCCACTGTTTTTGCCGGAAGCAGGACGCAGAACGCCTGCCAGATTTCATCATAAATCCCCTTCTCGCGAAGAAACGAAATGAACACCTCATCAGCTTCTTTGAGGATTGCTAATTTCTCTTCAGTGACTTCCCCCAGGCAGCGGATCGAAAGTCCCGGCCCCGGAAACGGATGGCGCCCCAACATGTCCTTCGGAAGACCCAGCTCCGCACCAATTTTACGAACCTCGTCTTTAAACAACTCCCGCACCGGTTCAACAAGTTTTAACTTCATCTTCTCCGGCAGCCCGCCCACGTTGTGATGAGATTTAATCGTGACGCTGCCACCAACCGACGACACACTTTCAATCACATCTGGATAGAGCGTGCCCTGTGCGAGATACTTAATGTTGATTTTATGGTCGTAAGATTTATCAAAGACCTCAATGAACACCCTGCCGATGGTCTTACGTTTGTCTTCCGGGTCGGTTTTTCCTTTGAGCGCCCCCAGAAACTCCCGAGAAGCATCCACCCCTTTGACATTAAGACCGATGGCCTTGTAAGCCGCAAGAACCTTTTCAAATTCGTTCTTACGAAGAAGACCATTATCGACAAACACGCAGTGAACTCTGTCAGGACCGAGAGCTTTTGTTAAAAGGGCCGCAACAACTGACGAGTCCACTCCGCCGCTCAAACCACACAAAACATGTTCATCCGCACCCACACGGACCTTGATGTCTTTAAGAAGAACTTCCGCGATATGAGGCGCATTCCAAGTGGGTGTAGCCCCACAGAGTGTGTGTGCAAACGCGCGAATGATTTCAGTACCTTTGAAGGTGTGACTGACTTCAGGATGGAATTGCAAGCCCCAAGCCCGCGGCCCCTTCATCGCCGCCGGATGACCCGAGTCAGAAACTCCGACGACCTGAAAACCCGGTGGGGCTTTCTTCACTGAATCCCCGTGACTCATCCAGACTTGCTGATCTGATGGAATCGCCCCAAAGGTCTCACGCCAAGCAACGCGGTTCAGTCCGTACTCGCGCTGTTCACTGCGCGCGACTTCGCCGCCCAACTGATGGGTTAAAAGCTGCATGCCGTAACAGATCCCGAGAACCGGAGCCACTTCAAGAAGCTCCTGGACATCCCGGCGCGGCGACTGGGGCTCATAAACCGAATTGGGACCACCACTCAGAATAATCCCCAACGGCTTTGCATTTTGGATTTTTTCAATCGGATAATTAAAAGCGTGGATTTCTGAGTAAAAACCAATTTCACGCAACCGGCGCGCGATCAATTGAGTAAATTGCGAGCCAAAATCTAAGATCAAAAATCCCCGTTCAGTCATTTTAGTTTTCCAGTCTGTAGTTAGGCGCCTCTTTCGTTATACTCACATCATGCACGTGGGACTCGCGAAGCCCCTGCGCACTGATCTGGACAAAGCGGGCTTTCCTCTGCAACTCATCAACATTGCGGGCTCCCAAGTAACCCATCCCCGACTTCACGCCACCAACTAGCTGGTGAATAATCCCCGTCGCCGACCCTTTGTAAGGAACTTTTCCTTCGATTCCCTCTGGAACAAGTTTATCCTCGTCCGTGATGTCGTACTGCGCATAGCGGTCTTTCGACCCTTTTGACATCGCTCCGAGACTTCCCATGCCACGATACACTTTGTATGTACGGCCTTGATACAAGATCGTTTCGCCCGGGGACTCTTCGGCCCCCGCCAGCAGATTACCGATCATTACTGAATTCGCCCCCAGCGCGAGCGCTTTGGTAATATCACCCGAGAATTTAATGCCGCCGTCAGCGATAACCGTTTTGTTTTTCTTCGCCGCCGCTTTCGCGCACTCGACAACTGCCGAGATCTGCGGCATTCCGACACCCGCCACAACACGCGTTGTACAGATACTGCCCGGCCCAACGCCGACTTTCACCACATCCGCTCCGGCGCTAATCAGTGCGAGCGTTCCGTCTTCAGTGACAACGTTTCCAGAGACGATGATCACGTCTTTGTATTTTTGCGCGATGTACTTCACCATTTCAATAACGTTGCGCGAATGCCCGTGGGCGGTGTCCACACAGAGCACATCCACCTTCGCCGCAATCAAGGCATCAGCACGGTCTTTAGAATCTGCGCTCACGCCGACGGCAGCGCCGACCAAAAGACGGCCATGACTGTCTTTTGTCGCTTGCGGATAAGCTTGAGCTTTCTCGATGTCTTTAATTGTGATGAGACCCTTGAGTTTAAAATCCTTATCCACGACCGGCAGTTTTTCAATTCGATGTTTCTGCAAGATCTTTTTTGCTTGCTCAAGCGTCGTCCCCACCTCTGCCGTCACAAGCTTATCCTTGTGGGTCATCAGATTCTTAATCGGTTGATTGACGTTTGTTTCAAAACGCAAATCGCGATTGGTAAGGATCCCGACAAGCACCTTGTTCACCGTGATCGGCACGCCGCTAATAGAGTACTTCGCCATGATATCAAGCGCCTCTTGCACCATTTGATCCGGACCGAGAGTGATCGGATCCTGGATCATGCCACTTTCGTATTTTTTAACTTTCTCCACCTCAAGGGCTTGTCTCGCGATATCCATATTCTTGTGGATAATCCCAAGACCACCCATCTGAGCCATGATGCGAGCCACGCGGTTTTCCGTCACGGTGTCCATCGCCGCGGAAATGATCGGTGTGGTGAGGTACACATCGCGCGCAAACAGCGCTTTCGGCGTTACTTCCGACGGAATAATGTCAGAGTACTGGGGAATCAACAGAATGTCATCGTAGGTCAGTGCGTATGGAATAGTTTGATCCATGAGAGGCCTCCGCTGTTGGGTATGGAATTTTGGGATGGCCTATTCTGTCACGGACAAAGAAAAGACATCAATGCTTTTCTTTACTGATTCTCTTTCTCGTACCAGGTTTTATAGAGGAGGTAATTGTCCGCCGAAAGACCCAGTGCTTTGATTTCTTCCGCTGTCAGCTCTCTCTTTACTTTTGCGGGCCGGCCAATGATCAAACTCCGCGGCGGGAAATTTGCGCCCTCGGTGACCAAGGACCCCGCCCCGACGATGCACTGCTCGCCCACCACAGCACCATCCATCACGATACTTCCCATCCCGATCAGCGATTCCCGGCCAATCGTGCACCCATGAAGAGTCACTTGATGACCGATCGTAACGCGATCATGAATCGTACAGCCGTATTTTCCGTAAGTCCCATGCAAAACCGAGCCGTCTTGAACATTGGCCTCATTGCCAATTCGAATCGGCATCACATCCCCACGGATTGTCACGTTGTACCAAACCGAAGAGCCCTTACCAATTTTGACGTCGCCGATGATTCTTGCGCTGTCAGCGACAAACACATCGCTGGCAACTTCAGGTGTAAAACCCCGGACATTGATGGAATTTTTCATAGCGACCTCGAAAATAATATTATGATACGCTCTCGGGGTTTTCACTACGATGAACCACCCATCGAGGGTGCGATTTACATAATGTAAGAATGATTTTTCTGAATAATGCTCGGATGAGCTTGGATATTGGCGCTCACCCCGTCCATCTCCGCATTCATCACCCGGCTCTTTGCGATATACTCTTTCGAAGCATAAATCGGAATATCCAAGTGTAAACAAAGGGACATTACTTCATCCGCGCGGATCTTTATTGAATCCTGAGTGGGATGATTTTTCAAAAACAGGCGAACGAATTGAAAGTGACCCTTCAACTCGACAAACACGCATCTTTCGATCTCGACGTGCAATGTCTCTAACAACAACTCGGTAAATCTATGCGGAGTCGTCGGTGCCAACGCTTTATTAGCCTGGCTAAGCGCGACACCGGCCTCGAGTGGGTTTACAGCCACCGGCAACGTGTATTTATGTTCCTCGTCTTTGAGGAGCAAAAAGGGGCGGGCGAAATCCGTACTGACGGACAGGCCAAAGGGCTTTAGGCGTACGAGGTCTTGCTCCTTAAAGTTTTTCTCTTCCGCCATGGAGTTTGAAAAAACAATCTGAGAGTCTGCTTTTTCTGCATTGAGCACTTGCGTTTGCTTCATCAACTTCACCGTCTCCTTTAGTTAGGAAGAACCTCTACGAGTTCCCCACGCAGAACCGCTGGGTAGGCTTTCGTGATCTTCACAGGCACCGTTTTGCCGATCAGATCAGCGGATCCCAAGAAGTGAACCAGTTTATTTTCTGGTGAACGTCCTGAAACCTTGCCTTCAGTCGACTCCGCTTTTTCGACCAACACCTGCAATGTGAGTCCGTCGTAGCGTTTGGCAAGGTCAAACGCCATTTTATCGTGAGCATCAAATAGACGGTTCAAGCGCTCCGTTTTAATGTCCTCCGGGACTTGGTCTTCAAATTTCGCGGCCTTCGTAAATGGCCGCGGCGAGTATTTGAAGGCAAAAATAGTTTCAAAACCAACTTCCTGAACCATGCGGATCGTATCCTGGAAATCCTCCTCCGTTTCCCCTGGGAAGCCCACGATAATATCCGTAGATAGCACGACATTTGGAATGGCTTTCTTGATCATCTTGATTTTTTCTAGATACTCTTCGCGCGTGTAACCACGGTTCATGCGCGCAAGAATTCGGCTATTTCCGCTCTGAAACGGCAAATGAATATATTCGCAAACTTTCGGCTGATTCGCGTACATCACATCGACGAGTTTCTGATTGAAATCCTTCGGATGCGACGTCGTATAACGAACGCGTTCGATGTCTGTTTCCTTTGCTACTTTCTCAAGCAAATCCGCGAAATCCGCACCACAGTCGCTGTGATACGAGTTCACGTTCTGTCCCAAGAGCGTCACTTCTTTCACCCCCCGCTTTACCAGACCGCGGATATCCGCAAGCACATGTTGCAAGGGACGGCTCTTCTCACGGCCACGGGTGAACGGAACGATACAGAAACTGCAGAAATTGTCGCAGCCCTTTGCGATATTCACGAACGTCGAAACCCCGGGATTTCTGACCAGAGTCTCCACATGGTAAGGAGCCCGGTGCTCCACTTTCGCGTTCACAACACGAGGCTTTTCCTGCTCGTAAACTTGAGCCACGAGGTTGGGCAAATTGTCGATGGTGTCTGTCCCGAACACGAAATCAATCATCGGTTGTTTTTTGATGAGATTTTCTTTTTCTTGCTGCCCCACGCAGCCGCCCACGCCGATGCGAACATCCGGATTTTTCTCTTTCATTTTGCGGTAAGTACCAACTTCAGAATAAACCTTATGAACCGGTTTTTCGCGGATGCTGCAGGCATTGATGATGATCACCGACGCATCTTCCGGCTTTTCAACCGGCGTGAAGTTCGACATCTCAAGCAGACTGTACATACGCTCAGTGTCGTTCACGTTCATCTGACAGCCATAAGTGGAGATATAAACCCCGCGCCCCTGGCCGATATCCTGGTTTTGATCTTGAGAAAGGGAGTTTGCAACAACGCCTGTGTGGGCGCCTGTTGCTTGTGTTGAAGTATGTTCCATTTGGTGGATCCTTTGCTACTCAGGTCGACTGCGCCAGGCACAGCGTGGTCCAATTTCACATTGTGTCACAAAAGCTTTTGAGTTATAGAGGATCGCCAGGAGAAAAGCAATGCAACCACGTCTTAAAACTTCAAAAAAATGGACGGCATTTCCTAAGGAATACACCGAGCAAATCGAGTCCGTTTTCCAAGAAAACTTTTCTGATCTGCTGGGCTCCAACAAGCTTGTGATTGAAGGCCGCATCTATCCGGCCGAAGTAATGCTCCGCGTCGGTCTTGCGCAACCCGGCCGTATCAGCCAAGCCAACTTCGAGGCCTCGATGGACTACGATCCTGAAAAAAAGGACGCTGTCGACCGCATCCATAACTGCATCGATGCGACGGCGTCGATGATGATGGACTACTTTGAATCCGACAGCGAGTCTGAGTTCCCGCGCACGTGGCAGGAATACCCGTTCAACGGAGGCAAAGTCTATTTACAATTCACAACCGAAAACACAGACCTCGAAGCTCAGGCCAATGCGCTTCTTGGTGTAGACGATGATTCTCTTGTTCTTGAAGATGAGCAGAACGAAGACGCTTTGGACCGCTCTGACGTCGATGAAACTCTATCGCATGATCCAGATGAAGAGGACTTTCCGGAAGATGAAACTGAAGACGAAGAAGAGGACGGCGACGATTCTTCGGGGCCTCGCATGTTCGGCGGTGGCGGCAAAAAGAAAAAAGGCGATATGCACTAATCGAGATCCGGCACGGGCGGGGTCAGCGCGGAACACGGCGGCCGCTAATCGCGAGTCAGAGGTTGGCCGACTTTCACGAACCGATCAAGATTCATTTTGCCTTCAAACTTGTTCGCAAACTCCTCGGTGTAGACCATAATGATCGTACTTCCCATTCGGAACAGACCAAGCTCGTCACCTTTTTCAACCAAGATCGGCGTTTTGTATTCCACCACACGGTTCTTACTCATATTGAGCTGGTTGCCACGAAAACTTGGATCAAAACTAAGCTCAATTTGCCCCACGTTCGTCGCCCCTACAAAGACCACGCTCGCAGGACCATAATCGCTGGCGATTTCCACGATGATTCTCTCGTTCACAGACATCAAATCGTGAATATTTTCCACACTCCATTTATTGACCGGCCAGAGCTCGCCGGGCACATGGGTCACCTTCGTAATAAGTCCACTAACAGGTGAGTGAACCCGGTGATAGTCTGTTGGACAGAGGTAGTAAGTAATGAAAAAGCCGTTTTGGTATGTCTGCAGAGCGGCCGAATTCGAGAGCAAATCCTGAACGGAATAGTCCTTACCCTTGGCTTGCACAAGTTTTCCGCCATGGATTCGTCCATATTGGCTGATTTGACTATCGGCTGGATGAATTGCCGTTGCGATCTTTGCCACCGGACGCGCCCCTGCTTTGAGTTTTCGCACAAAGAACTCGCCCAGACTTGGATAGCCACTCACTGGTTTTTCCGCCTCATCAATATTGATGTTGTAAATTTTAGCAAAAATATGAATCGTGACTGACGCCCAAATGCGAGGTCCACGCCAGTGAACGAGTTTACCGATTAGATAGCTTAAATGATTCCGAGGCAGAAATTTGGTAATGGCTGACATGGGGCCCATTGTGGTGCTATAGCTTAAGTATGTCACGAATTTTCCAGAACCTAGATGTCCCGATTGACTCGGACCTCGAGGAAAAGTTGCAGTATTTAATGCCGGATCACGGGCCGTATCGCATTCTACGCCAGAGCGTCGATGCCCGCCGCTCGCATAACGTCCACTTCGTTTACTCTGTGGAAGTCGCTGAAAAAAATGAAACTCTGAAAGTCGATAACTATCCCGTTGAAAAAATCAGCAAAGTCGTCACTGAAAAACCACTCATCGTGGGCTCTGGTCCCGCAGGACTTTTTGCAGCTCTGCGCTTGGTGGAGCGCGGGATTCCCTGCGTGCTTTTTGAACGTGGTTCCGAAAGTACGGAACGCATCAAAGGTATTAACCGTTACTGGCGCTATGGTGAACTCGATCGCAGAAATAATGTTTGCTATGGCGAAGGCGGCGCCGGGCTTTACTCCGATGGTAAACTTATCACACGCATTAAATCTCCGCACATCCCGTATGTTCTCCACCGCCTTGTGCAGTTTGGCGCCCCGGCGGAAATTCAATGGCTTGCCAATCCACACGTCGGCTCCGATAAAATCCGCCGTGTGATTCCAAAAATGCGCGAGTTCTTGCGCGCCAATGGCTGTGAAATTCATTTCAATTCACAAGTGACCGAGATTTTGTTTGAAGGCCGTCAAACCGTCGGCGTCAAGACCGAGCAAGACACAGAGTACCGCTCGCCCTATGTGGTGCTTGCCACCGGCCACTCGGCGGAAGACATGCTCATGCACCTCAAAGAAAAAGAAGTTTTCATGGAAGACAAATCGTTCGCCATGGGTCTTCGCATCGAGCACCCGCAAAAAGCGATTAATAAAATTCAATACCGCGATTTTTCAGAGCATCCAAAGCTGGGTTCTGCGAATTACAAGCTTGCCGATCATGATCACAAAACCAACATCGGCGTTTATAGCTTTTGCATGTGCCCGGGTGGCTACGTGCTTTCAAGTGGCACGGAAGCTGATGGCCTCGTTTGCAATGGGATGAGCAACTATAGCCGAAATTCACCTTACGCCAACGCCGCGATCGTTGTCAGTGTTGATCATAAAACAAACTTTGGGAGCGACGTTTTTGGTGGCATGAAACTGCGCCGCGAGTTAGAGACCCGGGCTTTTCAATCCGTGCAGAATGCTGGCGGCACAAAAGAAATTCCAGCTCAAAACATGATAGACTTCGTGCGCGGCCGCATCGGCAAGGTCAACCAAGGTTCTGTGCCTTCCGGCACAAAGGCGGTTCGTTTGGACGAACTTCTTCCGAACTTTATCTATAAACGCATCCTAGAAGGCTTTGATAAATTTGAACGCTCGATGAAAGGCTTCGTCACTGAAGACGCGCAGCTCTATGGGGTGGAGTCTCGCACAAGTTGTCCGGTGCGGGTGACTCGAGGCGAAGACAGCTTGCAGAGCCTCAGTCACAAGGGCCTCTTCCCCGCCGGGGAAGGTGCCGGTTACGCCGGCGGAATCACATCCGCAGCTTGTGATGGCGTGCGGATTGCTGAAAAGATCTTTGACCTCTGTCGCTAGGGCTAGGTCATTTTTTTGCTTTGTGAGAGCCTCATTGCGATCCCGAAAATTTCCTTTGCACTCTCGAGCCAAGTACGTCAGCCTTATGAGACAAACAACTACGTTAAAAACAAGGAGAGGTTTTAATGAAAAAGATATTAGTGGCGTCCATGGCGGCGGCTTTGTTAATGGCAGGTTCCTCATCAATGGCTGCGGACGCAGGCTGCGGTCTTGGCAGCATTATTTTTACTAAAAATTCAAAGCTCCTCCAGCTTTTTGCAGCTACGACGAATAACTCCACTCTGACCCAGCCCTTGGGTATCACTTTTGGCACGTCGGGCTGCTCTGCAAGCGGTTTGGTGATGAATGATAAGCAAATTCAGTACTTCGTGGAAATCAATCAAGAAGAACTTTCACGTGAAATGGCTCAGGGTCATGGTGAGAAATTGGCGACTTTGGCTCTTTTGAAGGGCTGTGCAAATCCGGACTCGCAAAAAGCTTTCGCCGGCTTCACTCAGTCCGCATACTCGCAAATCTTGCCAACAGCAAAGACAAGCGCCGTGGACATGGTTCAGAACTTGAATGCGGAAATGGCCGGCCAATTGGAGCTCAACCAAATGTGCCATGGTTCTTAGTCGGCTCCTGATATTTTTTCTTCTGACAATCATAGCCCCGCATCCTGTGTGGGGCTTTTCATTGGAACAGGCCGGAGTTTATAAAAAAATCGCTCTTGAAAAACGTCTTGCCGAAGCCCCGCAATGGCTGAAACTCGGTCACTATCACAAAACTTGGACCGGAAATGACCGCTCAAAAATCCTTGGAAATTTCTTTCTTTCACCCGTCGGCAATGAAAATCCTGAAGCTGAACTCTTAGCGACGATTGATCAGCTCTTTTCCGCCGATAAAAGCCAGCTTCAATGTCGCTACCTGGGGCGCATGCACTGGCTTAAAACTGTTCTACCACTTAAAAACGAGGATCTGGTTTCGTGCCCCGAGCGTGACGAGTGGCGGAAGAAACTTGGCGCTAAAGAGGCTTACGTTGTTTTTGCCGCCGGAGACTTCTCAAGTCCAGGCTCAAGCTTCGGACACACCTTTCTGCGATTGCATAACCCCGAGAACACCCGGCAAAAAGAACTCCTCGACTATGGGGTTAACTACGCCGCGCTCACCGGCCAGGAGGCTGGTGCCTTGTATGCATTGAAGGGACTTTTTGGATTTTATCCCGGGAGCTTTTCGATGCTCCCCTATCACGAAAAAATCCGCGAATACACCAATCTCGAGGGGCGTGACCTCTGGGAGTATAAACTAAAACTTTCCGAGAGCGATATTGAGTTTATTATCGATCATTTGCTTGAGCTCGATGGCAGTTATTCTTACTACTACTTTTCAGATGAGAACTGTTCTTATCAGATTTTAGAACTCATCAATCTCGTTCGCCCTGAGATGAACCTTGCTCAGGAGTTCAGCACTTTCGTAATTCCACTGGATAGCATGCGGTTACTCAACGATAGGGGCTTTCTTGAGAACGAAAAACTAAGACCGTCTTTGCAAGCGGAGTGGCGCGCTCGTTACGCGGGACTTGGATTAGGCGAAAAAATAGAACTCCGGGAGGCCGTGAAAGACCCGACAGACTTTAAATTCACCGGGAATTTTTCAAATAAAGAAAAGGCCGGGGTTTTAGAGACCGCCTTGAGTTATATCGCGATCAAAGAGTACCGCGAGCAAAAAGAATTTAAAGACGAGAGATACGCACTTGCCGTTCAGCGCGCCCAATTGGGTCAGATTACCGAACCTGTGATCATTCAGCCCCCGGCTTCGCCCTTACTCAGCCATCGAGCAATGGGGGCTTATTTCAGCTATGGCGCCTATGATGAAAAAAGCTATTTCGGTTTTAAATACCGCCGGGCCTTTCACGACCTGCTTTCGGACGACATGGGACTTTCGCCATTTATTCATCTCGAGGTTCTCAGTCTGGAGTTCCGTTACTTCCTTACCGGAAAAAAATTGGATCTGACTCATTTTACATTTCTAAATATCCTCTCAACTTCACCGACGAATATTTTAGATCACCCCGTCAGCTGGACGGTGGATATCGGGACGCGCCCAAAACTCGCACCCTATTTTGATTTTGGCGCGGGCTTCAGCTTTGACGTGACCCAGAAATATCCAACCCGCTGGGTGTTTTTCGGGCGCGTGGAAAATCGCACGGACGACAGCAAATACGCGGGCTACGCTGGTGCCCAGACGTTGCTTCTGACAAAATGGAATCCACACTTTCGTACTCTGCTCGGTACGAAATATCTTTACTCGCTTCAAGATCATGGATTTTTCTGGGATAGCCAGTTGGGAGTTTCCGTCTCTCGCGGCGCGCACGAAGTTCGCATCGAATATCAGAAGCGCCATGAAATTTCTGATACAAAGAGTTCTTATATTTATTTCTTTTAAAAACTGATCCCTTACGCTGTTGATATGAAGTCCCAAGCACGGCGGATCTGCCTCCATGCGATGGGCGGGCGGGTGCCCCGGCTTGGACGCTGATCTATGTCTGCTTGATGAAAACCAAGTTATGATAAAGCACATAAAAATAGGGAGGGCCTCACAGCTATGACTATCCCGGGCGTTTCGTTTTCTTCTTTCTCACCAGAAGCCCGCGCCCCTCTAAATCATTGAGTTCTTGATAGGCGATCACGGCCCGAAACTGCCTCCCCCAAGATAAAATCTTAGTAAAAGGGCGAAGATCAAAAAGGCCTTTCAGGGACCTCCCTTTAAGCTTTGAAAGA
>JBDHWW010000072.1:0-12510 GCA_039810425.1 Pseudobdellovibrionaceae bacterium
GAACAAGGCTAAATTTCTCAAATTGACACAAGACTTAGGTGTTGAAACGGCCCGCGCTCCGCGCGGGTGGAATTTTGATCGGGAATGGCGCGGTAATTAAATCCGCCGGACGTTGGTAGATTCGCACCAGCGTAGGTCGTATTCTCTTCCTTCAAACTAATCTGGTTGGATGTTGTCTGGATGTCCAGGTGGCTGGGGACCGGAATACTTCCGGGGTCTCGTAAGGCGTTCGATGCGGTATTTTCAGCAAAGGTCACGGTGAAGGTCCCGGTCACCCCAAAAATATTAATGTCTTTTCGGATATTCCCTGCGATCAGGTTTGTGTCGCTCATAGTGCAGGCGCGGCCGGTATAAAATCCTGTCGGAATACTGGCTGTTAAGCTGCCGTTGGCTCCGGTTACGTCCCCACCGTTTGTAGCCGTAACAAACCGGTTTGTCGCCGTTGAACACTGTCCTGGATTGAGAATGTCATCCGTGCATGCGGCATAGGGAGCGGTCGATGAAGAGGCGGTCGTACCGCCGGATTCTATAGAGGCACTAAAGAATCCACAGCCCGCTATCCCCAGAGCAAGGAGACTGAGAGCAAAGTTCAAAAGACGAGCGGTATTTTCACGCACCAATGCGAGGCGAGATCGATGAACTCCCGGTAGATATGGAATTGCTTTTGTTCCGATCATGTATAGCTTGTCGGCTGTTTTCGAATGGATTTTAAATAAACAGTTCCATCCCAGCGTTTTTTTTCAAATGAAACTACGCAGTTTGGGGACGGTGTCTCAAATTGAAACGTTACAGAAAAAGAAAAAGCCCTCAAGGATTTCCGTTGAGGGCTTTGAAGTGGCTGTAGTCTATGGGCCTATTTCTTAGTCGCTGGTTCTACGCCCACGTTTTTCAAGTGCTGTGGGTGCTCGTAGTACATCATGAAGTCTTCTGGATCTTGGGGGTTCGTGAACGCCAGTTCTGTCACCAAGTGGCTGCCGGCTTCCGGAGCGGAACCATCGAAAACATCCAAGAACAAGCCAACACGGCTTCCCATTTCTTTATCGCTCGCAGTGATTTTACGGGTGGTTGGGACCAGCACGTACATTTTAGGAGCGGGCTCGAGCACGACATAATCACCTTCGATGCTGCCAGATTTTGGATTTGTGAAGTACTTCGCCGCTGTTTTATTGGATTTTACGAAGCGCATTTTTTTCTGACCGTTCTGAGAGTAGAGCTCTAGCACGCCGTCTTTGAAGCGGCCGTACTCAGACAGGTAAGAGCCCTCAAGGTCATTCCAGTTTCCACGCCAAGTAGATGCCAAGTGGCCCTTCTTGTAAGTGATTGTCGCAAGTTCCAATTGGGTGATATTTAAAGCTTCCGTGATACTTGAAATCAAACCTGAAGACTTCGCAGGTTCCGCTGAAGGAAACACGATTTGGCCGTCGGCATTGCCGGTAATCACGGCGCCAGCCAAGGGATTCGGGCTGGTGTTTTTAGGATTAAGATTCAACACCATTGAAATCGCCGCAACGGGTACGATCTGGCTGTTTTGCACGTCGATATTGTGCAATTCGTAAGTGCCGCCTTTTTGGCCCGGAACAACTTTGTATGCAGAGATACGAGTCGCGATTTTATCCAAGTAGCCGACCACGTGGTTTAAGATTGGAGCTTTTTGGCTCGCAAGATACGGAAGGCCCATGTTGAGCAGTTGATCGTACTCGACAAGCACGCCGTAATAGCTGTCGGATTCTCCAGGGACGCGATCCAAGTAGATCCGCATGGCCGGACGGCGAAGGCCGTGGGTGCGGCTTTGATAAAGGCCTTCACCCAAGTAAGTACCAGACAGGTCGCTGGTCGCTGACGGAGAGCGCGCACTTGAGGTGGTTTCGGTATTTTCGGCAGTGGTCGTAACCGAGTTGGGGTTCGTCGCGCACGATGCGAGGAAAAGGGCGAAAGCGAATAACGAAATTAATTTCAAGCGGGACTCCTTTGAGTTGTTTTCGATGTCCCCAGTGTAAATAAAATCTGTGGAAGAGAAGAGTCCTGGACACGTACTTTTGGACCAAAGACCTTGGTCCAAAAGTATGTAGGAACATCCCGAATTTTCAAAGGAATTTTCGTGACCAATTTGGCCCCGGCTTTGGTCGGGGTCTTGGTTTTTACATCTATTTGGTGAAAAGCGGCTTCACCCACAGCGTTTGGTCGCGGCCGGGACCGATGGAGATCACATCCACAGGCGTTCCTAATTGCGTGTTGATGTAGTCTATGAAGTTCATCGTCGCCCGCGGGAGATCTTTCAAAGTTGTGAGCTTTGAAATATCTTCCTTCCAGCCCGGAAGGTACTCGATCACCGGTTCGACTTTTTCGAGTTCATAAGAATTCGGTGGAAGTTCGCTGAGGGCTTCACCGTTGATTTTGTAGCCTGTGCAGATGCCCACGCGCTCGTGGCCTGAAAGCACATCCAACTTCATCAGTGCCAAGTTGGTCACGCCATTCACCCGGATGGCGTATTTCAAAGCGACTAAATCCAACCAGCCACAACGACGTGAACGGCCGGTTGTCGAGCCGAACTCATTGCCGTCCATTTGGATTTTTTTGCCGATTTCGTCTTTCAACTCTGTCGGAAACGGGCCGGAACCGACACGAGTCGTGTAAGCCTTAAAGACCCCGATAACTTTTTGAATATGCGTTGGCCCAATCCCGGCACCCACGCAGGCCGAGCCCGCCAGAGTCGAAGAACTCGTTACATAAGGATACGTCCCATGCATCAGGTCCAGCATCGTCCCTTGAGCGCCTTCAAACAAAACGCGTTTGCTGCCTTTGAGGGCTTTTGCGATCACGGAGGAAGTATCACGGCAGCGGTAAGGCTCAAGATCCAGCGCCACTTGTTCCAGCTGCGCCATCAAGTCATCGAGCTTTACCGGAGTGCCTTTGTAGTAGTTTTCAATCAGGAAGTTCTTCTCGCGAAGACCAAGCTCCAATTTCTTTTTCAATGAAGCTCGGTCATAAAGATCGCCGACCAAGATCGCCCGGCGAGAAGCTCGGTCTTCGTAGGCAGGTCCGATTCCGCGGCCGGTGGTTCCAATCTTCTCGTCCTCCAGAGCGTCCTCACGAGCCGCATCGATGGCTTTGTGATAGGGAAGAATGATTGTCGCGGAATCAGAAATAAGTAACTGCTTTGGATTTTGTAGGTGACCGTTGGCTTTTAATTTTTTGATTTCATCGAGGATCCCGAAAACATCGACAACCACGCCGGAAGTAACGATGCAGGTTGTTTCAGGATGAAGAATGCCGGAAGGGACTAGGTGTAAGACCGTCTTTACGCCGTTAACAACCAGTGTGTGGCCGGCATTGGCGCCGCCTTGGTAACGAACTACAAAATCCGCATTAGCTGCAAAGACGTCGACGAGCTTTCCTTTGCCTTCGTCGCCCCATTGAGCACCGACTACGACTGTTCCAGACACTTGATACCTCTTAACTGTTATGGGATTCGAAAAAAGGTTCGCTTATCGATGCAGTCTTGGCAAGGAATCTAAGTGTCAGATTTGAAAGGTGTTGCACCATACCAGGGAACTTGCGGGGGTAAGGTGTCTGAGGTAGAGCCGTCGAGGAAAAAACCGACTAGTTTTTGAGCAGCAATATTCGACGCTTTATAAAAGGCGTCCTCGGTGGTGGCTCCAATGTGAGGCGTTAAAACAACATTAGGATAAGTTAACAACTTGGAGTTCCTAGGCAAAGGCTCCTTTTCAAACACATCAAGGCCGACAGCCCGGATCCAACCATTTTCAAGGGCCTCACACAAATCCAGCTCACGAATCACGGAACCGCGTGAGGTGTTGACCAAAGTAATCCCGCGATGGATGTATTCAAAATGCGAGCGATTGAGCATGGAGTCTGTTTCAAGAGTTTTCGGCACATGGAAACTTAAAATATCCGCCGTTTTTAAAATTTCTTCATAACTAAGGCGTGCGACTTTGTGTTTTTCAAAGTGCTCATCTTCTTGGTATGGATCAAAGGAAATCACATTCATGCCAAACGCCTGCGCCAGTTGGGCGACGCGGGTGCCGATGCGGCCAAGACCGATGATGCCGTAAGTACGGCCGCTCAGCTCAATGCCCACGAGTTGATCGCGGTTCCAGTCGCCGGCCTTCATCATTTTGTGTGCCTGGATCAAGTTATTAGTGCAAGAAATCACTAAACCTAAAGTGAGCTGGGCCGCGCTTTCAATATTGGCGGAAGGCGTGTGCATCACGGTGACACCCCACTTTTTAGTCGCTGCAAGATCAATATGATCAAAGCCGCTGGTTGCAGTGACAATCACCTGCAGGTTGCGCGCTTTTTTAAGCAAGTCCTCGTTGACGGGAGTGCGGCTACGAATGATGAGCGCGTGAGCATCGATAATATGCTCTAGAGGCAAGTGTTGAGGCGAATCCGCGCGCACCACCTCGAATTGCGGCTGCTGCTGCAAATAGAGGTAAACATCTTGAGCAAACCGGTCGGTGATGAGGATTTTTTTCTTCATGAATGAGACTCCAGCCAGCGTTTGAGTTCAGCGACCGTCGTCTGAATTTTCTCGCTGGAAATGGATGTCGCATCAAAGTGCTGAAGCGTCAAGCCCAGACACTCTATCAGGCGAACCATCTCGTGATCCTGAATGTGCCCCATGTGGCCGACGCGGATGATTTTGCCCTTGGCTTGATCCTGTCCACCCATGATGGTGATGTTGTATTTTTCTTCGAGGTGACTGCGGATTTTTTGTCCGTCCATGCCCGCCGGCACGGTGAGTGCGGTCACGGAATCACTCGGCGATTTCGCGTACAAACCCAAACCCAATTTCTGGGCAAAAATGCGGGTGGCTTCAGCGCGGCGGTGATTGGCGGCAAAAAGTTTTTCCACGCCTTGGTCGCCAATGATTTCCAAGACGGTATCGAGTGCGCGAACCAGTGTCACAGAGGAACTAAAGAACGTCTCACCGTTGGCATTGGCTTTTTTCTCGCGGCGAACGTCGAAGTAGTACCGTGGACTGCTGGCTTTTTCAAAAAACGCTTCGGCCTTCTTTGAAAAGGCGACGAAGCTGAGGCCCGTGGGCAGCATCAGGGCTTTTTGCGAGCCCGCGACGATGCCATCGATTTTCCATTCATCCATGGGCAGCGGAAAAGCTCCGAGCGCTGTAATCGCATCGACCAACAACAGAGTCTTTGGCAGGTTCGCGGTGAGCGCGGCTAGCTCGCGGACCGGGTGAACGACGGCGGTACTTGTTTCACAAGCCTGGCACAGAACGGCGCGAGTTTCGGGATGTTTTTCAAGCAGGGCTTTTACTTCCGAAACCTTCACGGCTTCGCCCCAGGTCACATTGTGAGTGATGACTTTCATGCCGAAAACTTCCGCCATTTGCGCCCAGCGCTCGCCAAATTTCCCAGAAACGATGGCGATGACCGTGTCACCGGGACTGAGAACATTCACGAGTAAAGACTCCATTCCGCCGCTGCCAGTAGAGGAGTGCAGGTAAACATTTTGCGTGGTTTGGAAGATTTGTTTCAGCCCCGTTAAAACCCGCGCCAAAATTTTATCGAACTCCGGCGTACGGTGATGAATCATGGGTAGCGCCAAGGTTTTTCGCACCTCGGGATGCAAACTCACCGGGCCGGGAGCAAGGAGACTGTAATCGTTGTTTTGTTGTGCTTGGTCATTAGGCTGCATTTTCGCTCTTTTCGGTCATTTCTTCCTTGAAAGTTCCATCTTGCTATACTCAACTAATCCCGTGAAGACTTCAAGATTTTTGGCTCTGAGTTTGGTGTTTGTTGCCTCGACGATAAGCAGTTGTGCTTATCGTGTCGGCATGTCAAGCCGCAGCCTTCCGGGTGGCTACAAGTATCTCTCAATTCCGGTGTTTAAAAACTCCACCCAGGAGACGGGCATTGAAGTTGGTTTCACCAACGCTTTGATTCAGGAGTTCGAACGGTCCCAAGTAGGAAAAGTGACCTCTGAGAACTTATCCGACGTGAAAATTGTGGGGGTCGTGGATTCGGTTCAGTACTTGCCGGGTTCGAAGCTTACTTCAGGCTCTGAAGCAGCTCCTTATCTTTCTCAAGGCGCTGTTCTGGCGTCGGACTATCGTATTCTTGTGACGGTCACGGTGAGCATCATTCGACAAGCAGATAATACTTCAATTTGGAGCGGATCGTTCTCGGGAGAGCGCACGTACAATGCTCCTCAGGTCACGCTAGCGGGTGTCAATTCCGTGAATCCACTTTACAATCTTTCTGCGCGCAGGCAAAACATTGATTCCGTAGCGAACGACATGATGGCGGAAGCCCATGATCGTATTACGGAAAATTTCTAACGGATGATTGAGTTGTTTAACGGAATTAATAAAATTCACGGAGCAAATTGAGTGGCACTGATTGATGCTCAAAAGTTTTATCGCGACTTAGAAAAGGGCGATCTATCTCCGTTGTATTTCTTATTTGGTGAAGAGCCCTATCTTTTGAATCAAAGCGTCGGCCGTTTCAAATATGCTGTACTGACGGAAGGTGCAGTGGATTTTAATTATTCTCTTTTCTATGCTTCTGATGCCGATATCTCAACGGTGCGTGACGCGGTTGAAACTCTACCGATGATGGCGCCAAAGCGTTTAGTTATTTTGAAGGAAGCGCAAGAGCTTTCCGACCGTGAATGGGCAGAGCTTGAAACCTTGATCACGGCTCCCGTGGATAGCACGGTCTTTGTGCTTCTCGCGTCTCGCGTGGATAAACGTAAAAAACAAATCCGTTTGATGCTGGAAACGGCTGATTGTGTTGAGTTCAAAAAGCCTTACGATAACCAGATTCCGGGCTGGGTGAAATACATCGCCGGCACTTTGGGGTTGGATATCGCGGACGATGCCATTTTGCTTTTGGCAAAACTTGTCGGCAGTCATCTTTCTGAAATTGAAGCAGAGCTTAAGAAGCTCGCTGATTTCGTCGGTGACCGTAAACGCATTGAAGTCAGTGATGTGGCACAAGTCGTTTCGCGTTCCAAAGAAGAAAATGTTTTTGATTTTACACGCGCAATCGGCGAAAGCGACCGTGTGCGCGCGCTGGAGCATTTGGTTCATTTGCTCGATCAAGGCCAAAGTGAAATCGGGATTGTGTCGTTACTGGCTCGTCACATCCGTTTGTTGCTGACAGTAAAACGCGGTCTTGAACAGGGCTTGAGCGGCACAAAGCTCGCCCATGCGGCGCAAGTGCCGCCGTATTTTCTAGATAACTATGTGATGCAAAGTCGCCTATGGACCGTGAAAAAGCTTGAACAAACTTTGGTGGTTCTGGCTGAAACTGATAAAGCTTTGAAGTCCTCTCCGCTATCTTCGCACATCTGGCTTGAAAACCTTGTTCTTAAAACTTGCAGTCAATCCCAGCACGCGCACATTTAAGGCGGGTCGATGTGAGTTTCGAAAATCTTTGTTGTCAATACATGAAGCAGGTCTGCACTGAAAACCCCGATCCTTCGCACGACATTTTGCACGTTGAACGTGTGGTGAGTGTCGCAAAGAAACTGGCGCGTGAAGAGGGAGCAAAGCTCGAAGTCGTTATTCCCGCGGCCTATTTGCATGACTGCGTGTACATTTCAAAAACCGATGCGCGCCGGTCGCAGGCTTCACGTATTTCTGCGGATCATGCGATGGAGTTGCTAAAAGGGTGGAATTACCCGGCGGAGTTTTTGCCGGCGGTCCATCACGCGATTGCCGCGCATAGTTTTTCGGCGAAGATTCCGCCGGAAACCATCGAAGCCAAAGTCGTGCAGGATGCGGATCGCTTGGATGCCATGGGGGCGGTGGGGCTATGTGAAGCTTTTGCGCTTACACGAAGCCCTGAATACCGCGTCCGCCATGGCCGAGGGGCAGAGGCGCCTTGAGGTCATGGAAAGCTTCTTGGAATCGCTTAAAATTGAACTTTCTCAGGCCTAGGGCTGGTTTTTCACCCGACGAACAGCGGGGTCATCAAGAAAAGCGTCAAAATTCCGATACCTTCTTTATGAACGCTCATGAAGATAAGGGCTTTTACAGACGAAAGTTTCCCCGCCGGGCCTTGGCGAAGAAGGTCGGCGTACTATTCGACGGCCAATACTTTATTTGTAATTCCGGAGAAATCGGAGAAGGTGGTATGTCCATCGTCAGTGAGTATGCGCTCACGGAAGGTCGTGAGCTCGTTCTTAGTTTTCAAATTCCTGACGGGACCTTTGTAACTTTACGGGGACAGATTAAATCCGTGGTAGCTAAAGACAAGATGGTCACCCATGGAATCGCATTCGATGAAATTCCCCTGGCCTTTAAACGACAAATCCGAGCCTTTGTATCAGCTCGGATGACGTCGAGATTTCAATCGTTATAACTTAATAATGAGAACGGCCTGCTTCAGCGTCGGTCCTTTCGAACCTTGGCTCTGCGGCCATCGGCTGATTACTTTGTACCGATCAACGCGTGAACGCGGGCAGAAAGACGACCGATTTTGCGAGAAGCTGTGTTCTTGCCGAAAACGCCTTTTTGAGCTGCACGAGTCAATTTGCTAGTCAAAGCACTCAACAACGCTGGAAGTTCTTTTACACTTTTAGCTTCCAAAGCTTTAATAAGCTTTTTTTCTTCAGTGCGAACCGCACCTTTGCGTTTGCTGTTAACAGTTGTTCTACGAGTCGCTTGACGAGCTCTTTTTGCTGCAGACTTATGATTTGCCAAGGGATAACCTCCACACTAAGCTTTTTTAAACGAACACAGGTGATAACACATGGCCCCCGGCGTTTCAAGCAAAGAAGTTCCTAAAAGTATCATTCGGCAGGCTCTATCCATGTCTTTGGGTACTTTTTCGAGCCGAATCCTCGGTCTTATTAGGGATATGGCGCTTGCGGCTCTTTTTTCTCGTACGATCACCGATGCGTGGACTGCGGCTTTTCGCCTGCCAAATCTCTTTAGGCGCCTTTTGGGAGAAGGGTCGCTGTCCGTCAGCTTCATTCCTGTCTTTGTGCAGGCCCGGATGGAGTCCCCGCAACGGGCGCAAAACCTGGTGAATGGCTTTTATACGCTTTTGCTGGTTTTCTTGGCAGTTTTAACGGCTTTAGGGATTTTGCTCGCAGGTCCCATCCTGCGTCTGCTTTTGGATGCGGACTACGGGCCTGAGAAGCTCGCGATCACGGTCCGTATGGCGCAGATCATGTTTGGCTTCGTCTTTTTCATTACGACCTATGCTTACTTTATGGGGGTTCTAAACGCCCTCGGAAAGTTTGCCCTGCCAGCGATGGCGCCGACGCTGTTTAACATTTCCATGATTCTGTCGACGCTGATTCCGGGCTCCGTGTTTACCTTTGAAGGCGACGGCCTGGCATTGGGGGTGCTGATCGGTGGCGCACTCCAGATGGGGATTTTGATTCCTGCACTCCGTCGCCTTGGAGCTCTGCCGCGATTTCAGTGGACGGGGATGAATACCGACATCCGCAAGGTTCTGCGCAACATGGTGCCGGGGCTTTTGGGAATGGGGCTTCTGCAATTTGTGACGATTGTGAATTTGAAGTACGCAAGCGGTCTGGGGGATGGCGCGATTTCCTATATCTATTGGGCCGATCGCTTGTTGGAGCTGCCGCTGTCCCTTGTATCGGTGAGCTTGGGGACGGCGCTATTGCCAACGCTGGCGTCCCTCTGGAGTAGGGGACAGCGTGAGCAGATGTCCGAGACCGTGAATTACTATTTAAGATTGAATCTCTTTGTGGCGATTCCGGCCGCGCTGGGGCTATTCTTTCTCGCGCGCCCCATTGTTGAGGTGCTTTTTATGCGCGGTCAGTTCAACACGGCCGACGCCGAGGCGACGGCCACTGTTTTGCGCGTCTATGCGTGGCTTTTAGTCGCGACCAGCGGAGTGCGGGTGCTGGTGCCGGCTTACTATGCAATTCAAAATACCTGGTTCCCGGCGATGGCTGCCGGGGGGGCGCTAGTGTTGCACATCCTTCTTGCGCCGATTCTGATGAAAAGCTGGGGGCTTGAGGGGCTGGTGATTTCGTCGTCTATCAGCGCGGCGGTGAATATGGCGGCCTTGTTGGGCGCTTACGGTAAGTACATCGGAGCCTTTGATTTTAGTAAATTCCTCCAGCAAGTTTTTAAATTTACTCTTGCGGGGGTGGTGATGGCCGTGGTGTTGCAACTTCACCCTTTGCTGCAGGCGCAAGCCGGTGAGGGCGTGGTGGCGAAGATTGTGATCCTTGCTGTGACAATCGCGTTGGGTGCAGCGACCTATGGCGGAGCGAGCTTTGTTCTCAAGCTCGAAGAGTTGCAGGCGCTGCGGTAGCGCTGGGGCCCAAAAGCGGTCCTCTAATAAGGAGCTAGTGTTTGATTTTGGACGCATCGAACGCCAAGCGCCACCAAGGCCCATATCGAAGAGTGGTTTCCTATCGTAGATCGGCACGCTTCATCAGTAGCGTAAGAGATCAGTTTTCAATCTATTATTCCCAGCGTGCGGTCATGACCCATTTATTGTCCGGTGTGGTGGCGGCTTTCAGCTGCTCTTTTGTGATGCGCTCTCCACGAATGGCGCTTTTAAACAGGCTGACGTATTCGGGCTTGCACACGGGCTTCGGCGCTGAAGGGGCTAGGATAGGCTGGCTCACGCATGACATCATCGGCATGTGGCCTTCTTGAGTCACCAAAATCAACTGTGCATTGCGGATAGTCGCATACTTATAGTGATGAATCGCATTTGTGACACCGGTTGAGCCATCTTCAGTTCCTTGGAAGTAAGTCGTCGGTGCCGTCACCGGATAAGCCGTTGCCTGATAGGTTTTTATTTTGCTTTCATCAAAACCAATCAGAGTTTTACAAACACTGGCGCCATTGCTTGCGTAGGGCACAAACTTGCCATCAGCGGTGAGGCTCGCAGCAAAGTTCGCGTGCTCCGCCCCGCGTGAAAGCTCTTTGCAGGCAATATGATTAAACATGTAGGCGCCAAAGTATCTAGACTCCAATAGCAAAGAGTCTTGTTCCGGTGAATGACTGCTTTTGTCGTAGTCATCAATGTATTTATTCAGCTGAATGGTCAGATTTTTCTCAAAGTTCGGCAGATACATCACCTGTTGGGCTAGAGCCCCCAGCCACTCATCGGGGACGTCCGGGCGTTGGGTGAAATCCAAAATCCTTTTTTGCTGGTCTTTTGGTAGACGGGAGAAATAGCGATTGAGAAGTTTCAAACGGTGGGGGTTGGTCCAAAGTTGCTCTGTACCATCGAAGATCGTTCCTTCTAAGATCATAGAAGATGTGTGATCTCTAAAGAGGGTTGCGTAAATATTTGCGACGATGGTGCCGTAAGAATGACCATAAGACGTGACCTTGTCGACGCCGACCGCGGCGCGGACGATCTCCGCATCGCGAGCAATGTATTCAGAACTAAAATAGGCTGTCGTTTGCAGTTCGATGAACTGAGCGGGTTTTGAAAAGCCAGTCCCGCGCTGATCCATATAGATGAAGTTTACATCTGGAAGCGTGTTTTCGAATTGCGAGAACCAAGAGTTGCCGCCCGGACCGCCATAGAAATACAAAACTGTCGGTTGAGCTGGATTGAAATTCTTTGAAACACGGTAATAAATTTGAATTGTACCTCTGCTGGGATTTTTATAGTCCAGCGGCGCCTGCACGAACTGGCCATGAAGATCTATTGTCGGTCCAAGGTCGTCCACAATACTTTTATAGAGCTCAGGCCCCGATATGTATTCTTCTTGGAGAACGATGCCTTGAGCAAAAGTTAAAGAGCTGAACGCCATCATCAATGATAAAACTAAAAACTTCATTGAATCCTCTTGGTTGTATTTCGTGGATATCGTTCCATTTCGTGAAAGGCCGGATATTATCAGGCGGCGGGAGCCTTGTAAAGACGGTCCTTCCAACCCGGAAAATACTTCCGGGTTGGTTCTCCGTTTTAAAAGGCGCCCGCGCCGGGGAGGACCTCGCAGCTACTATTATCCCGGGCGTTTCGGTTTCTTCTTTCTCACCAGAAGCCCGCGCCCCTCTAAATCATTAAGTTCATGATAGGCGACCACGGCCCTAAACTGCTTCCCCCAAGATAAAATCTTAGTAAAAGGGCGAAGATCAAAAAGGCCTTTCAAGGACCTTCCTTTAAGCTTTGAAAGAAGACTCACCAGTAAAGAAGTCAGGGTTCTGATAAAGGCCAAATAAGCGTCCCGCGAGGGAAGTTTAACCAACAAATGAATATGCGACCAGTTCAGTGAAATCTCATAAAGTTTAATCCCATACCTCTTAGCATGGGACTTTATCAATAATTCCATCTTACGATGGCCAGGAACAAAACAAGAACTTCCTGAGCTCTTGAGGACAAGATGAATCGGATGTCTTAGCGAAAGCGGACGGGCCGTTTTCCTTTTCCCAGATAGCAAGCTCCCACCAAATTCTTTCTTATAGTCCCCAATAAACCCAAACCCCAGTTGTTTCATTCACGCACCTCTTTTAAACTTATGAAAGGCCCTTACAGCCTCACTGAGAGTAAGAAACTTATAGCATGG
>JBDHWW010000073.1:0-12490 GCA_039810425.1 Pseudobdellovibrionaceae bacterium
GAAGGGTTTTGGGGAACTCCATGTCGCGCCTATTAAGCTTGGCACGCTAACGCCAGTCAAGTGGATATGGATGTTAATGAATTCATCATAATTAGCTTGAGTCAGATTGCCTTGTGTTTGATTGACCGTCGGGGCCACTTTAAGAAGTTCCCCGCTACCGTAACCGCCAATCCGGTTGGCCTGCATGGCTAAAGGCACCGCTGTAATCATAAGCGGCGGAAGGGCCTGTGCGGCTGTTTGACCTGGAGGGATAAATTCCACGCGTAAAATGCGCGCATCATCTTCAGCTAAGCTCACTGCCGCACAAGGGGGCTCCAGAGCTGGATTAAAATCCGCGGGCTTTTTGCTATTATCAAAAACATCAAACAAGTTTTTAATTCCAAAAGCACTATGGGGAAAAGCGGGAGTTGCGCCCTTACCTATCTCCAACGAATAAGTGCCAAACGACCCTGTCATATTCACGACATGTTGCTCGGAGTAAAGCGTGCAATTGTTGGGGGTCTGAACCCAAACATTAAACGTCACATTGCCTGAAGTTAACGCCTGATCATTCGGATCTAAAATCCGCCCCGTATAGGTGATACCTGAAGCCGGAGCCGCGGCAAAGGCGAATGTTGACAACACAAAGGCCACGACCAGAATGATCGCCTTTATACCATTAAGGCATCTCACTATGAGACTGTTTTGGCTATCTAATAACGTGCTGGTTTTTACCATACATACCGTTCGGCAGCACGCGACCATTACTTGATGTTAAAAGATGGAAAAATTAACACAACAGGCAGGTTGCTTTAAAAACCCGAGAGGCCAGCGCGCCCCGTGAGCATTTCTGGCTCCTCTGCCCCATTTAGACACATATTTTACTGCCGCACTAAACATAGTGCTAGCATTGGAACGATCATTGCCTTCAATCAAATTATGCAACGGCTCCGCTATGTATAACTGATCTCTCCTGGGGGGGGGGGGGCGAACTACTTCGCGTAGTGGAGAACCACATGTCCCGACTTGAAAACTTTCGTTTCTATAAGTTTAAATTCCAATTGTTCTTCCAACTTAAGGCCATCGAAAAGACGCCTTCCCTTTCCCGCAATCACAGGGTGAACGACCAGATGAATCTCATCTATCAATCCATATGCGAGAAGCTGTGATGGAATATCTACACCGCCCGTAAGGATGCTACCTCCCGGTTCTTGTTTGAGCTTAGTGACTTCGGCTCGTAAATCGGCGCGAAGAATTGTCGTATTTTTCTTCTCTGCCCTGGCAAGAGTTTTAGAAAAAACGACTGTCTGAGGAACAGAAACGAACGCCTCGGCAAATTCTTTCATTTCCTTCGGCTGATCGGTGGAGCTTTTAGCGATGTCGGGCCAGAAAGGAACCATCAGTTCAAAAGTCTTTTTTCCGTACAGCATGATTCCGGCTTCTTTAGTAAGTTGAGTGAAGTACTCATGCACTTCTTCATTGGGATGGCCCTTTTCGTGATCGCAACATCCGTCCATGGTTACATTGATTGCGAATATTAATTTTCTCATTCAGCTCCTCATCAAGGCCCAATGCTCTCCCCAAAGAATTTACTTTCCTGTTGTATGGTCAGGCCTACTTATTGTCGACCTTCATAATCAACTCCTGCATGGTTTTAATTTCCTTTGCCACGTCCTCTGGAATATGTGTTCCCCGAGAGCCCGTAAAGGCCATCGTCACCAGATCCTGATACTCCGTCAGGCACTTCTTAGCCACGGTACTCTTTGGAAACTCAAGCACACATTGCTTCAGATAAAGTTCTGGCAACGAGTAAAAAGCCTTGTGGCGGTAGTGCGATTCGCAAAATGACAACCAGTACAAGATATCAGGCTTCAAACGAGTCTCGGGATAACGGTCAAGATACTCATAAAGGACCCCCGATACTTTTAAATAATTCAGCTCCTTTTTCGGATCATCAAAACTGAACTTTCCAGCAAGCTCCTCTTTTAAGGCAGCCTCGGCAAACTTGCGAACTTCGTCGTCTTGATTCGGACTAAAGGACGGGAAGGCCTCTTTTTGGGCACTCTTCGCCGCACTTACAAAATTCTTAATTTTAGCCGCAAAATGTTTCGGCAAATTCGCATTCGCCTGGTTTTGTTCAAGGGCGCTAACTAAAGATTTGAAATCTCTTTTCACGCGCACAAAGTAAAACAGCTGGCGGTACAGCGCCTTTTCTAAATTTTCAGGTGTCACAACATTCTTTGGATAGTCTTTAATCGCCTGGGCATAAAGTGGCATGGCTTCGTCAAAGTTTCGAATAACAAAGAGAAACTCAGCCTCATCAAATGGATTGGTTAACACATGATTTTTGTTTAAAGTGCTAAACTGGGTTGAAACGGCAGGAAGCTGCGTATGGCAGCTCATACACACACCCAAAGTGGATTTCAGCATCCACAGGGCATAAGACTTATTGCCTTTCGCAAAGATTTGCTCCGTTTCCAGAAGCTGCTGTTCTAAAACTTGGCTGGGAACACGAAAACCAGTGCTTTTAATTTTCCCTTCGTGATTAATTTTTTTGCTGATCTCGGCCATCTTGAGCAGGGACTCATCAATTTTTTTGGCATTTTTGGGATCCTTAAAGGATTCTTCAGAAACCAAATACGGCTTCAGCGAAAATATCTCATTGAGCATGCGATCCATAAATGGCTTTACTTCCGCAAATGCCGTCACACCAAGAGCCAATACCATCAAAGTTGTCAAAATTTTCTTCACAAACCCCTCACATGAATTTTCTTTAAATATCTTTCACTTTTGTTGGGGGAATGTCAAAGCCAGAGAGAACTTCCTTAAGAATATATATCAGCTCTTCGTCTCCCAATTGAAGATGCAAAAGGATCCTCTGCGGTTGGACTTCAATTGTGTTCACGGTCTGTCTGCCAACTTGCATATCCAAGTCTTGGCCACACTCAAAACTATTTAACGGATTGACAGCAAAAACCGTTTCATGAATTTGCCCCTCGAGGATTTTATAATTCGCAAATCGCTCACAAAACCCATTCTCGCCCTGACGATCCCAATACAGACGCTCAGTTCCGTTGGCAAAAAAGGTCCACCGCAAATTCAACTGTGGATTGAGCGGCGGAACTTCTTCACCACGGTAAATCATTGCCTCCAACTTCCATTCACCCTCCAAGTGAGTTTCTTGGGCCGCCAGTGCCCGCCACGGTACAATACTGAGCAAAAATAAAGTTAAAACCAGAAATCTCACTCCAACCACCCCCGTTGCCTTAACTCTTCCATGGCTTTCTTTTGTATTTCATCATTTTCCGCAGACAAAACCGCCAAAAGTTCCTTTTTAAATGCCGCAAAATCCGACCCACAATTGAGTCTTAACAAAGTCGACCATGCAACACGAAGCCCGCTCTGTGAGCCTATTTTTTTTGATATTCCCCACAACAGACCCGACACAACTCCGGAATCATGGTAAAGGCCCCCATTAAGATCTTGAAGTTTTGCTGAATTTTCGATGGTCCGTTTGTAGCCCGCTTTTTTGTAAGCCGCCTCCCCCATTCGAGGATTTTGCAACTGGATTGCGGTTAAAAAATCCGCAAAGGCCTCATTCAAAGATCCCCCTTGGCTGTCATAAGGCAGCCCTGCAACGGCCTCAACCACGGAATGCATGGACTCATGGGTAACAATCGAAGGATCCATTGGAATTTTATCATAGGCATCACCATCGCCATCACCGAGGCGAATTTTTTTCTGAAAGTAAAAAGCCGTGTTGGTTTTTTCGGGGTAGCCCTTTTGAGTCTCAACCTCAAGAACAAAGGGCAATTGAAAACTCAACTGAGCCTTTAACCAGTCTAACGCTTGCGTGATATAATAAAAAACCTGAACTTGAGAAAAACGCACATCACTTTCCGTAAAGCTCAGTTCGTTAGTATCTCCGGGAACGGCTAAAATCCCGGCCTCCGTTGTCAAACGGACCGCATCAGATGACAAGTTCGTACTACTTAAAAGCCCGCGCAACCAGACCTCTTGCAATTGACTGCGCAGGGGTCCTTCGGGAAAAATCCGCGCCCGGGCCTCGATAAACTCAGAGCCCAACCTTTTCTGCGAAACAATTTTCATATCGCGATCAAGATAAAAAGCCCACAAAGATCCATCTTCTTTTTCAAAGACCAACTTCCACAAGACCCGTGGCAGGTCCTCCGCCTGAAGACTGAGCTCGGGCCCCTCAAGCAATGAAGCTCTGGTAAAAACCTCGTAGGATTTTAAAAAATAAGAAAGCACAAAGGGCTTTTGTGCTTTCATCAGAATCAGATCACGGCGCACCGACAGGGGGACTTCCGACATCCATCGATAGTCTACAAACTCAGTGCGGCCTTGGCCCGAAATTTTCTTATAGTAAGTTCCCTCAACTGCGACTCCATCCAAAACCTGCTTTGAGAAGACCAGACTTTTTGTCCCTATCTCAAGAGGCTTTTCATCTGAAGAAACCCCAGGGGGAGGACTTGGCAAAGGCCCTTCGCCGTCCCAGCGGCCACTCTCGAAAGTGGCCTTGGGCGTGCACGCCATCTGAAACAATAGCGACAAACCTGCCAGGGGCAAAAGGACCTTCATATCATTACTCCACGTTCAAAGTTTTTTGCAGATAAGTGCCATCCCCATTTAAAAATTTCAAAGTGTGTTGGCCTGAACTAAGTTTACCAATGCGAATTTCTTTTGTAAATGGCACTAAAACCATTAAGCACATACCTTGGCTGACTGTAGCATAGGATTGGACTTCATGATTAAAAGCATCGACATGTTTTACATCGGCACCTTTCCAACGATAGCAACCATTTGGAAACAAACCGTTGGCAATCACATAGGCATCAGTGTGAGAATCAAAGCCGCCTGGCACATAAACATCATTCAGACCGATGGCCACATCTTTTGTTGCCGGAGTCGCAACAGCACTGACCGCAAAGCTATTTTGCGCTGTGACGATACCAAGTGCTAAAGATGCTGCGGCTGCCAATTGAACTGTTGATTTAAAAATGTTTTTCATAGGTCCTCCAATAGGTGTTTTATTATCGCTGCCGTCATCGTGACGGTAGATGCAAATTCCTATGAGCAAGACCGGTGCCAACAGTTTTTAGTCGAAATCGCGCGTAAAAAAACATTGTCGAGACAAAGATTCTCAAAGACCCTGAGAACCGGGAGACGAATTGTCTCACGAAAAATTAGACGCTCTTTGTTGGAGCTTTCTTTGGAAGAGTGATCACAAATCGAGTGTTCGCACTTTGACCATCATAGTCGAGAGTGCCTCCATTCTGTCTCAGAATTCCCATCGAAATACTCAACCCCAAGCCAGTTCCATACTGCACACTTTTGGTAGAGAAAAAAGGACTGAACATTTTTTTCTGAGTTTCCTGCGGAATCCCCCCCCCACTATCAGTCAGAGAAATTTGCACCACGGACTCTAGAGCTGCGACTTCAATGCGCACCCACTTCTCTTTTAAATGCTGAACAGCATCAAAAGAGTTGTTCAACAAATTCACTAAAACCTGAACAATCTGATGACTGCGGCAATCCACTTTTAACGAAGCGTCCAAGTCCGTCACGACCAAACGAATCGCGTGATTCTGAAAGCGGTAATGGCAAAGGTCGACGGCATCATCAATAATACTTTGCACGCTGACCTTACTCGGAGGCTCGTCGTCATGACTATGATGAGCCATGGTCCGCATACCGCGTACAATCTTGGCAATTCTCTGGCCTGTGACCTCTATGCTGTCGGCAATTTTTAGTAACTCCTGTTTGTCAAGAGGCTCCTCTTGCAAAATAGACTTCATCATTTCAACTCGCCCTAAGATGGCGGCTAAAGGATTGTTGATCTCATGGGTTATGGCCGCAGCCATTTCACCTATGGCCGAAAGGCGCGAAGAAGCCACTAATTTTTCTTGCTGGTCCAAGATTGTTTGTCGCGCATTTTTTAAATCCGTGATCTCATAGCGGATAGATAAATATTGCACAATTTTTTGCGCTTCATCAAAAAATGGCACAATGGTCGTATAGACCCAATAGAGGCCTTCACTTTTATTGCGATTACACACTTCACCGCGCCAGACTTGTCCCGAAGAAATCGTATTCCACAAGTCGGCAAAGAATTCCTTGGAGTGAAAACCTGAATTAATGATCTTATGGGTTTTCCCTAAAAGCTCTTCGCGACTGTATCCAGAAATCTCACAGAATTTATCATTTATATAGGTAATCACTCCCCGGGCATCGGTGGCCGCAACAATCGCCGCCTGATCAAGTGCGAACTTTTGATCTTCTAATTTTTTAATCAAGGACTGCGTTAAAACCGACATCAAGGCCTCCGGGACAAAATGCCCCACTGTCACCTATCTCAAACCCCTTTTCCTTGAATTGGTCAAGTCTTGTGTTAAATCAAATAAAACCTTGAAAAGGACGCCCCTGTGACTCAAGAAAATTTTGGTTCTCTTGTGATTGTTGACGATGATCCAGAAATGCTTTCCATGGTGCACGACCACTTAAAACGTAGTGGGTACCAAGTGCGGGCCTTTGGCAGCAGCACTGAGGCCGTTAAATATCTTTCCTCCGGGGAACTCGACGCCTTGGGCACTGAACTTTTGCTCACGGATTTGCGCATGCCCGAAATTGATGGGTTGGATTTACTTCAACAGATCCGTCGCCTGCCGAATCCCTTTCCCGTCATTATTATGACCGCGTTTGCCACCGTCGACACCGCTGTCGAAGGCCTCCGCCGCGGCGCCTTTGACTATATTACCAAGCCTTTTAAACTGGCAGAGCTGACTTTGACCGTTGAAAGGGCACTCACATTTTATCGCTTAAAAATGCAAAATCAGGTCCTGAGCGCTGAGCTCAGAAAATCTTGGGGAACCCAAGATATCATCGGCAAAAGTGCCCCAATGAAAAGTATTTTTGATCTCATCGAAAGAGTTTCCTCCGCCACCTCCAGCGTTCTGATCACGGGGGAAAGTGGTTCCGGCAAAGAAGTCGTGGCCCGGGCCATTCACCACCGCAGCCCGCGCGCCCAAAAACCATTTATCGCCATCAACTGCACGGCGATTCCTGAAGACCTCTTAGAGTCTGAACTTTTTGGCCACGTCAAAGGAAGCTTCACCGGAGCCACCGCCGATAAAAAAGGTCTTTTCGAAGAGGCCGACGGGGGAACTTTGTTCTTGGATGAAATCGGCGATATGAACGTGGCTTTACAGGCTAAACTTCTGCGCGTTTTGCAAGACCGTAGCCTTAAACCCGTCGGCAGCAATCAGAACAAAAGCATCGACGTGCGTTTGATTGCGGCCACTCATAAAGATTTAAAAAAATCCATTCTTAATGGCACCTTCCGCGAGGACTTGTACTATCGCCTTTCTGTGATTCCAATTGTGGTTCCCCCTTTACGTCATCGGGTCGAGGACATTCCTCTTCTGGCCCATCATTTTCTTAGAAAGTATGCCGCGTTAAATGGCGGAAAGGCCGTGGGATTTTCACAATCAGCCCTGCAAAAACTTATGGTGCAACCTTGGCCGGGAAATGTACGCGAACTTGAAAATATGGTGGAGCGACTTGTGGTATTAAGTCATTCACCACAAATTGATTCAACAGATATTCCGGACCAGGATCAAACTCCTTCCGAACAGTTTTTTGGCAAAGCCACCGAAGACTCACCAACACTGATGGATTTAGAAAGGCGCTATATCCGTCTCATTATGGATAAAACGGGTGGAAAAAAAGAAAAGGCCGCCCAAATTCTTGGGATCAACCGCCGCACTCTCTACCGCAAAGAGCGCGAATATGGCTTTGTCACCGATGATGGCGAGGGCTTTATCAACGAAGACTAATTAAATGTGATAGCACAGGGACTTTTTGTCCTCCCACGGATGGGACAAAATATCCCAAAACGCCGCAAAAAGCCCTTAAAAAGGCGGCGCCGTTTTTGCAGTGAACCTTTTCATAGGAGAAACCATGAAAAACGTCACGGCAAAACAAGTTATGACAAAATCGCTGATCACAGCTCCTGCGGGATCTCCCTTGAGTCAAGCATGGCAAATCATGGAAGAGAATCACTTCCGCCATCTTCCGATCGTCAACGCTTCACAGGAAATTATTGGTATTTTATCGCTGCGGGATTTGAACTTCATCAAAAACCCCGATCTTATTCCCGTCGAGTACGTGATGTCGGCTCCGGTGGTTTCCGTGGACCAAAACACGCCACTGAGAAATACCATCAGTAAAATTTTGGAAATGAAAATATCGAGTCTGTTGATTACAGATCACGAAGACACCGTCGTGGGGATTCTTACCACGGACGACCTTTTATGGTATTTAAGTTCACTTTTAGAAGAGGCCCGCGGCAATAAGTTTTCTTTTTCAAGCCTGTTTGACCTGCAAACGATTGGCGAGGCCGCTCAGCAAATTTCCAACGCCGGAATCTAGTTCCGACGTTGGTGCAGATCGCGCCATTGCCGGGCCAGGGTTTCCCGATCGTCTGGATGGGAGATTGCAATCAAGGCGTTGGCTCTTTCGTTCAGGGTTTTTCCATATAGATCCGCAACTCCATACTCCGTCACTACAAAATGTGCATGGGCCCGCGTGGTGACCACCCCGGCCCCACTTTGTAAGACGCAGCTAATGCGCGAGCGCCCTTTACGGGTGCGCGAAGGTAAGGCAATGATTGGTTTTCCGCCCGGCGAAAGGCTCGCCCCGCGAATGAAGTCCATCTGCCCACCGACACCGGAAATAATTTTACTGCCGATCGAGTCCGCACAAATTTGCCCGGTCAAATCGACTTCCACCGCCGAGTTGATGGCAGCCACTTTTTTGTTTCTGCAAATCACTGACGGATTATTCACGTAGTCACTCGGGAGTTGGATCACGGAAGGGTTGTCGTTGATAAAATCATAGACGGCCTGGGTTCCCATGACAAAGGCAGAAACGGTTTTCCCAGGGTGCACCGTTTTCTGGGAGTTTGTAATAGCACCCGCTTTAAGCAGCGCCAAAATTCCATCAGACCACATCTCACTGTGCACGCCTAAATTCTTGTGTCCCTGAAGCTGCGCCAGCACGGCATCCGGAATACTACCGATGCCCACTTGCAAACAGGCTCCATCTTCAATCAGGCCGGCAACATGGCGACCAATGGTTTCATCTTGGGCCGTCAAACTTTTTTGCTTAGCTTGATACAAAGGGACATCCGTCTCGATATAAGCATCTAAATCGTTGATGTGTATGAAACCATCACCATGCACCCGTGGCATCTGACGATTAATTTGCGCAATCACAACATCCGCAGTATCGACGGCCGCCCGGGCCACATCAACACTGGTTCCCAGAGTGCAATACCCCTGTTTGTCTGGTGCGGAAAGATGCACTAAGGCCACATGAATAGGTCTTTTTCCCGAGCGAAAAAGTTGCGGGATCTCAGAAAGGAAACAAGGCAGATAATCTACACGGTCGCCGTCGATATGATCTCGCATATTGGCTCCGACAAAAAGATTCACCACACGAAAGCTTTTTGCATAAGCCGGTGCCGCTTGATTGGCGACACCTTCCGTATGCAAATGAATAAGCTCGACATTTTCTAAACGCGGAGCTTCGGCCACCAAAGCGTCGAGCAAAACCAAGGGCGTTGCGGCCCCGCCATGTACAAACACCCGTTGATGAGATTGTATAAGAGAAAGTGCTTCTCGGGCTGAAGTGAATTTTGCCATTTTATTGCGCCACCCAACCACCGTCGATAACCATCGGATGACCAACCACAAAAGCGGCACCTTCTGTGCATAACCACAACACCGCGCTGGCGATTTCGTTCGGCTGCCCCACACGGCCAATAGGCTCTCCCGCAGTCAACAAACCTTGAGCTTCGGCATTGCCTTCTATAAAGCGATCAATCATCGGCGTCTGAATGACCCCGGGACATACGGCATTAATACGCACGTTGGACTTTACAAATTCTAAGGCCGCTGTTTTTGTCAGTCCCACAATCCCATGCTTGCTGGCAACATAGGCAGGGCTTCCCATAAAGCCCACCACCCCGGCAATAGAGGCGCAGTTGACAATCGAGCCGCCACCTTGCTTAATCATCTGCGGAATTTGATACTTCATACAAAGCCAAACTCCTTTTAGGTTGATATCAATCACTTTTTGCCAATTCTCTTCACTACAGTCCACGGTGCTGGCGGAGGTGCCTTCGATGCCGGCATTATTGAACGCGAAGTCCAATCGACCGTAAAGTGAAACAGTTTTATCGATGGCTGCTTTGACATCCGCGGGGTCCGCGACATTGCACTTAATGAACACGCTGGATCCACCAATTTTTTCAATCATCCGTACAGTTTGTGTGCCGGCATCGTCATTCACGTCCGCCACAATAACTGTAGCACCGCTTTCTGCAAAAGCCAGGGCCGTGGCTCGACCAATTCCCGTAGAACCCCCTGTCACAAAAGCCACTTTATCTTTAAATTGGAACTTTGTTTGAGTATTCATTCATCCCCCGATAGATTTTAATTTCACGCACAGTCTAGTGCCGTGAAGTGCAAGGATCAGACCAGGGTCTCATCACTCTCTTCTGCTTTTCAAGTTAAAAACGGGACATTCTGCCTCGCCCCCGGGAAACATTGTCTCGGGGCAAAAAAACGTTTCGCAAAAGACACCGAGAAGGTTAACAGTACTGCTTGGAGTTCTTTTTTGAAGAATACGCTTACTCACGTCGTAACTATATCCAAAATTATAAGCGCCCGATGTTCGACAACAGTTTTTCAATACGAAATAAAATTATATTTCGTATTCTGTAAATGAAACGCCGATAGCCGTCTATTTCACGCCACTCATTGAGTTCTGTCTGCATCCCGGGAAATGTCTTAATAAAATCTGTCCCTTTGCGATTATCGTACTCTTGAATAAAGCTAACAAAGTTTCGTTTTCGATAATTTAACTCAAATTTTTCAAATGTAGCGTTTTCCGCATAGCCGACAATCCTTTTAAGCTTATTGATTTCATAGGAATCGAAAGAGCTCCCCATATCAATCATCTGCTGCAGCTGTTGCCTGATAAGTTTTTTCTTGTCATTGGATAAAATCGAAACGCTCAAAAAACTTGGCTCATGCAACAAAGAAATATCAATCAAAATTCTTTGGCTGCCGAATCTTGATTTCAAATCGGCGATAAAAATTAAAAGCTCATTAAACTTAAAAACACTTAGGGCATTATACGTAACCATTACAGTAAATCGTGACTTAGGTAATTGTTCTAGCGCCTTCTCAAGATTCAATTTCCACAAATCTAGACTTAAACCATAACGAATGTATTCTGCATGCGTGCCCCATGTGTCTATGCTTGTATAAATATTAATCTCTTTTACGGCATTAGACTTTTCCAAAAAATCAAGGTTCTTAAGAGTTTTCTCAAGTATATTGGTGGAGATGCCAAAATTAGAATTTATATTTAACACCATCTTTGGGGATGGATGAGTGATTAAGTAATCCAATAGCCGATCACAGTCTTTGGATAATAAAGGCTCCCCACCGGTAATTCGCAACTCATGAAGGCTCGAAGAAATTTTTGGATACCATTGCCAAAAGGCTTTAACATACGGGTTGTTTTTTTCAGATAGAGGTAAAGTTTTAGACTTTGCAGCATAGAGCAAACTGCCAAAGTGATCCGATGTTGGGTATGGGCCATAGCTTTTAACTTCCCCCATCCATCTTGATGAATCTTGAGGGCAACAATAAGCACATTGAAAATTACAAATATTAGAAAAAGAAACTTCCAAGTATGTTGGCACGGCATCTTCATCCCAAGATTTTTTAGAAATTTCTTCTAAATATGGTCGTGCCCATGGGTCACTCGACTTTATATGGCGATCACTGAAATGATCTCCTGATAAGTCCTCAATTTTCCAACAATACGAACACTCAGCTGGTCGTTTTCCTTCTAACATCTCTTTACGAGCGATTTTCTTTGTTTGCGTATTGTGAAGTGCCGAAGAGTTATCCTGAAGCTCCTTCAAGGAAACTCGGTGCGTTTTAGGATGATGGCAAGAATGTGTGTTTCCATTCTGTAAATGGATAGTCACTTGCAACCATTTCGCGGTACAAAAGGAGGGGGAAATCTTATTAAGTACTTCTTTAATAGAATTCACGACACAAGGTTTCCCTAAAAAATCACTATTGCCAAGGTTTATATGGTACTAAAAATTAAAATACCACATCAATTCCTCCGAGCTCTACCGTTTTTTTACAGTTTACGGCAATACTAAGCTCTGATTGCATTCCCGCAACTATGAGTTTCGTAATTCCTAATAGGACACTCGAACCATATCCAATGGAGGCACCTGCCTTGCATTATAGTGCCGAGAAGAGGTCAGCATGAAACAAGTAAGATTTTATCAGCGCAGAACTATTATATTTACATTGGTGACACCAATAACAATGCGGACCTCGCCGCGGTTGGAACCCTTATCGTCCTTGTCTTTTTTGTATCCAGTGCCATCTGCTAC
>JBDHWW010000074.1:0-11995 GCA_039810425.1 Pseudobdellovibrionaceae bacterium
TTCTTTTCTCCCGACGGGACTCCGGAAAGAGCTTACTTCTTGATGGGTGTGAACGATGCCTTGGCTTTGTGGGAAGGGTTCTTGGGTGTCACCGGGACCCCACTGCAATCCAACGCTAACTGGGCCTGGGCGAATCAGAATTTAAAGCCTACCATAGGCCTTTCACCATTGCATTTTTGGGGCCCGGGATTTGAGGCCTACGGTACTGACGACAGTATCAATCAAGGAAACGTCGGTGCTATTGAGTCTCTGTGGATGCATTACTACTTGTTGGGTATCCTCGGCATCGGTAAGGAAAAAGGATTTTTGACGGGCGGGCTGTTCAGCTGGCTTTCAGTTCTCGTCAATAGCCAATTTGCCGACCCTCAGTATGACCCCCACCTTGGGGCCGCATATCATACGCCGGTCAAAAAGAAAGACGGCACGTACTTCCAGTCTTGGGCTGACATCCAACAAATGGGTTATACCCCAGCCCAAGTGAGTGACATCAAAGCCAGTTATGGCCAAAGTAATTACTATCCAACCCTCGAGGCTATGGCAGCGGCATACACAGCCAACGAGCCGGGCGGAGCTGCTGCATGGAGTTGGCTCAATACAAATGGACGGGCAAAAACAAACTATGCTGGTGAGGATTTGCCTTGGAACGTGACTCCTCGCTCAGGGGCTATGGCACCATTGCCGGGGCTTTAACTTATACTCGTGAACGTCGGAGGGTGAATGAAGCAACATCTGTATTTACCAAATTCTGCGGGCCGAAAGGGGTTTACTCTTATCGGGGTGCTCTTGGCGGTGGGAGTGGTTTCTTTGGTTGCCATGGGGATCTCCGTGGCTGTTACTAATGGTGTTGATGGCATGTCTCATATGCGAAATGTCGCCTTGGCAGAAGACGTCTCGGGATTGGTCTCGGGACTGATGGGGGACCCCGATTATTGCCGGGCCCATTTTGGTGGGCAGACCATTGGTTCGACACTCCCATCGGTGATCGCTTCAAGCGTTGTGTTTAAAGAAATATCATCTGGCGGGACCCTCGGTGCCGGTGATATTATTAAACCCGGAACAAAATATCAGAATGTTCTTGAGGTTCAGTCTATCTCTTTAAAAGCTGAAAATGTGATTGGACCCCACCGCTATTTGGGCTCCTTGAACCTCACACTCAAGGGCAACACAGGGTACGGTCTATATTTTAACCGCAGCATTCCGTTGCAGATTGCGACCGACATGGCTGGTAAGATTACAGACTGTAGTCGGGCCGCCGAAGTCGTCCATGGCACCACCCAAGGGGTCTGGTCTGAAACCTGCGATGATTTTGCCGCCAAAGGCTGGCCTGCCAAAGACTCTTGTTTGAAAGACGGACGCTGGCATAAGGTCTATTCCCATACCTCAACGGGAACGCCAACCTATGGTTCCATGAGCGCCCTTATAAAGGATATTGATGAAGGTGCCGATGTTAAAGTTAGCATTCCGGCCGGCGGTTTTGTGGGGACGGCCGATGCGCATTCTGAGAGATGCGTAAGTACCATTCGAGACAACGGCATGCTCCTTTGCCTGGGTTCCGCCCGACTGGGCGTAACCGATTGGGTGACGCCGGTCTCGGATGCGACAGGTGGGGTGGTTTACTACTCGACAGGGCGGCTGATCTATCATGCTCCCTCGACAGTCGTAAACGTCCCTTTGAATTGGCATGTTAAATTTTAAGTCGGGGGCTACCGTATACTCAAAGGCTGTAACAACGTTGGTTGGGTTTAAAAAATAAGAGATCATTTTACTTAAGAGTTTTGCTGAAAAATGGACACGTTAAAGGAAAAGCAGATGGTTCTTATAAACAAACAAATGAGTCGGGAAAATGGATTCACTATAACCGAAGTGTTGGTGGCACTGGGGCTGTCGGCTATTGTTATGTTGGGAATTATTTCCATGATGGATATTCTCAACAAGAACAATCTGCGCCAGGGGATGGTTCAAACCCGGGCGCAAATCATTTCAAAAATTCGTATTCAAGCACTCAATTTTGATAATCTCAAAGCATCGGCGCTAGTGACCAAAACCTTAGGGGCCGCAGGGCTGGTGCCGGATATTGGAGCTCCGAACTCCATTGATCATTTCGATATGCTGGCGAAGTGTATGCCCGAATACTCTGATGGAGCAGCCGTTGGTTGCGATAAAACGGTGATGGATGTCGCGAACCTCGGCAATCAATTTTATTTAGCGGACAACCTTTCTCTGGATCCCACTCGAACCATTGCCGGTGAAGATGTGTTCTATAGAAGCAATGGCCAGCGCTGTAGTGCCGCAGATGCGGTTCAAGTCGACGCGTGTCCACTGTTGGCGCGTGTATGGTTTGAGCCTTATTGTCTTAATTTCGCGAAGACCTGCAATAAAGCGATGTCCATCGTTGTTAGATACTCTGTCGGAAGTCGGGATGGAACAACGATTTCAAATCTTGCCAAGTTGGAAGGGGAAGTCTATGTCCCGGTCCAAAAAGGCATCCAACTCAGCCGCCTGCTGAATGAAAACGATGTTCCTATCCCGTCAAACTCATTTGGAATCTTCGCCGTTCAGAAGTACTACGGCGCAGAACCCGCGGCGGGTCTGCGCTTCGAGGCCATTATTAGTAACCCTACGGGGCTTGTTTCAATGAAATTGCAAAAAAGAGCCATCGTCGGGGTTGCCGCAAAGGATATTGGTGAAGATGTGATTCCGGCTGCCTTGGAAGCCGAAGTGTGGCAGGATGTGCCTACGCCGGGGAATGTGGCGTTGGGCCCTTGGGCCATCAGCTTGGCCAACGGACGTCCCAACCAGATTTTCAATTTCGGGACCCAAGTGGATGTTGTGAGTAATTCACGCCCTGCGACCGCTTTCACGATCGGCACCAATGATCCGAATGATAGCACCTATCGGTGGACGAGGGATCCTGCCACGAGTGCTTTTATAGCTCCGACTTTCAAGTCGGGTATCTATCAATTCCGTGTCGTGGCTCAGGATGCCAACGGCTTATGGGCTGAGTCGACAAACTACTTCACGGTACGAATTGTCGGAAGACCGGAAGTCTTGTTTGTGAACCCAAGTTTTAATCAGCAACGAGACTGTGCGGCTGGAAGTTTTAACTATAATATTCTGATCGGGGATGATGAAAATATCACCGATAGTAACGTGACTCTGAATGGCACTGACTTGGGAAGCGCGCCAGTTGGCACCGATCATAGTGCTTTTACGGTTCCCTTTGATTTAAGCCAACCTGCAGGGAGTTATTCCCTGGTACTGACCGCTAAGAACCGGTTTTCCGACACCCCCCTGGAGGCTTTTACTATTCCCAGTTTGAATGAAACCCGGGTGATTACTCTGAGTAACGTGCCTCCACAGTTTCAAAGTCTGACAAACAACCCCACCAAGATTCGTCTTAGCTCAACTGGACAAGTCACCGCCAGCTATGTGACGGGGAACTGTTGTGTTCAAACCCCGGCCGTGAATTGGACCTACCCTATATCACCGGCGTTTGGGGGCGTGGCCCTTTTGAGTGGCCCAGCTACCTCCGCGATGACTTGTAGTTCAGCGGGGAATACCAGAACTTGTACTTCCGTTATCACGGGGACGGGGGAAAAAGAGGGGCCTCCTGGTAATACGGCCGCGGATATTATGGCGACGTTGAGTTTTACCGGAGTGCAAGCGGATGCTTGTAAAATGCCATCGCCTTCTTTTTACTCTCAGTCGAAATATATTCCGGTAGTGAAAAATCCGACGATTTCGTTTTATCTGACGGAGTCCATATGGTTGACACTGCCGTTAGGAAGTGCAAAGGCCATCACTCCGAGAGTCGTGGTGCGTGCGGACTTCGCGCCAGAAGAGAACATTGTTGTTCAGGTTGTAAAGGCGAGTGATTCGTCCGTCATTTGCGATGTGCAATTCGATGGAAGCCCCACGCCGGGCGCCGCTATCGATAAGTTTTGTAATATTCCCCCCGCCTATTCGGGAGACTTGTTTTTACAAAAACATCCTGCCTACGCCGCAAAAATTCAATATGACAGTGATCCGGCGTTGAGCCCGAGTCCCTATAAGGCGCGCATCACCGGGAGTATTGTCCACCGGACCTGCAGCGCGAATGTCACAGATATTAGCGATCAGGCGCCGTTATACAGTGTAAGCATTGGTACGCCAATGGAGGATTCTCCTTGGGGATATACTTTAGATGGTTTAGGGAACAAGGTGCAAAATTCTAAAAATGATGCGGGAAAATGGACGGTCGGAGCAAATAAAAGAATACGCTGTTATGACGAGTGGACCGGTTTCATCAATCCAAATAATAAGCAGGATTACTATTCGGTTTATAAGTACAATACCGAAGATAAGAATCCTTATCAGTTGGCGCTCAATAGGAGCATTGGCGAGGGTTCCACGCCGTTGGCGTTTGCGAGCTTTATTTTCCCGGGGAATCCGCCTCTCATTATCGATATGAACTCCAAAAATATTCCGTATCTATATGCGGTCTATCCAGATGGGGTGCCCCCTACTAATATCGTTTGGCAGTACTCCGATAGTGGCGGTTCCGCAGGACAAACAATTCCACAGCCGATGCAGGATGTTACTTCGCAAGTCTGTGCTGGGGTGGGAACTTTGAGCAAGGTAAAGCTTTATAGAGCTCTGATGAATGTTCAAAGCAGTAGTGGAAATATTATTTTAAAAGCGGCCAACGGCGTTAGCGGTGGCGGGAACGGCATTCACTCTTACATCTTTATGTGTGAATACGGACGGTGGCATCCCTCCGGGGCGAATTCCGTCAATTGGATTGATTAGGGAAGGAGGGTACGTGGTGAAAGCAAGGGTCCCTCAGCCAAGATCTTCAATGAGCCTTTACGGCCGCCAAGGGTCCTCCTTGATCCTTATGGTCTTGACTATCGCGGTGGGGATGTTTATCGGGCAAATGATAGTGATGGCCCGAGAGCTTGAGGTGCTCAAGGAAGCCAACGTTGCGGCCTCTCAAGAGACCCGGTTTCATTTGGTTTCATTTCTAGATTCAGCGCTGGGGCAGGAAATGGCTTTACGTAATTCCAGATACAGTGTCAACGCCTTATTGCGGAGATGCCTGACAGGCGTGCCGACACCTTGTGATGAGCGTCAGTCCTACGACATGGTCCTGATCTCTCCGACTCCGCCAATGGTTTACCAGGGAGGGGCTTGGCCTGAATTACCGGCCGGGGTGCCGATGATTGCCGGTGGTTTGGACTCGAACAAGCTGTTCTTTACGCCGACGGGCGGCCGCTGTTTTGATACGACACTGACGGCGCCAACGGAGGCTTGCCCACTGCAGGCCATCATTCAGTTCAAGCCGATTTGTGGAGGCACCTTGAGCTCGCCGGAGTTGACCGTGCCCGAAGGCGGGAATTGTTTAAAAGGAGCGACGGGTTTTGACATCACTATTGGAGTGGGTAAGCTTTTGGGGAATCAACTTGTTTACCATCAGAAAACAGATTCTGGCGGCGACGCCAAAATTTACAGATTCAGCGCACTTATTTTAAAATACTAACGAAAATCCAGATGGGCAAAAATGAAAAATCTTCTTCGAAAAACCTTTATCATTAATCCTCGCCTTCAGTACTTCATTCCGGCTTTTTTTGGTTTGACCGCGCTTTGTAATCTTATATTTTTTATTCTTCTTCATTCAATAGTTAAAACGAAAGTGCTCGAAGATGCAAAGTTACTGGATCCTGAGTCGCAACAGTTTTTAATCGAGTATTTAAAAGGTTTGATGGAGTCTTTTGCTTGGCATGTGATCATCTTTAATATCTTTGTCTTTTTGTTAACCTACGGCTTAGGGGCCATTATGTTAAATAATATTGCCGGGCCTGTTTATGCCATTAAAAGACGCCTTGATGAGCTGGCGGCGGGAGTGGTTCCTCCAGCCCCGCTAAATCTTAGAAAAACTGATTTTTTTAAAGATGTGGCTGCATCCGTCAATCGGGTCGCAGATAAAATCGAAGCAGAGAAAAAAGACCACTGAATTTAAGCCCGCAGACGGTTTCGGGCTACGCTAAAATCATTTACCAAAAGCTTCACGTTTCGAATCGGGTGGAGTTGGTTCAAGAGGCCAACTCAAAGATAAAAATTTAATTTACGTCATCCGCAGCAGGATTTTACCATGAGTGTGGCCATTTTGATTGAGATCCTGGGCTCTCTTGACATCTTTCAGCGGGAGGATTTCACTCACGCGGGGCTTAAGAGTTTTGCTAGCCACGAGGATCGCAAATTCTGCAAGATCCTTTGCATTCGGAGTCATCACAAAGTTGACTCCGTGGGCGCCGAACTTGCTCGCCTCAGAATCTTTGTAGCTGCCGATGGTCGACAATGCGATTCCACGTTTTTTCATCAGCTGATATGAGCGCGAAAGTGTATCGCCGCCGACGAGGTCGATAACGATATCGATGTCCTTGGCGAACTCCTCGAAGCGCTTTGCTTTATAATCAATGATTTTTTTGACGCCCAATTTTTGCAAATACGGGATGTCGTCGGCCGCCGCTGTCGCGATGACATTGGCTTTCTTCCAAATGGCGATTTGACAGGCGAAAGAGCCCACGCCACCAGCGGCACCATGAATGAGCACGTTCTGATCGGCTTTCACGTGGCCTTCTTGGATCAGGAGTTGCCATGCGGTCAGTCCCGCTGTAGGAATAGAGGCCGCCGTTTCATAATCCAATGACTTTGGAATCAAAGCGATTTTTTCTGGTGTCGCTGTTGCAAACTCGGCGTAAGAACCATGAGCGAAACCAAAGACACGGTCGCCTTTTTTAAAGCCACTGACTTTAGCGCCGACGTCGATGACATCGCCAGAGAAGTCTTGGCCGAGAGTGAGCGGAAAGTGTGGAGTAGCTGGTTTCATGTAGCCTTCGCGGATTTTCCAGTCGATGGGGTTGATGCCGGCATCGTGAATTTTGACTAAGACTTCGTTCTTGCTGATTTGGGGCTGTTCTGAGTCCTCAATTTTAATTTCGTCAGAACCGCCATAAGAGTAAATTCGTGCGACTTTCATAGATGCCTCCAAAGAAAAATTATTTCCAAGGCTAGCACTACCATAGAAGTTAGCAAGTAGGTGGCAGATGTAATTTAGCAGACATCACGAGATGAGCATGTAAAAATCAAAACACATAACGTAGGCATCTAAATGGCCAAAGGCCATGACCTTACCGAGCGGATAGATGATCAATCATCTTTAGGCAAGTGGATTACAAATGAAAGTACGAACTAAAAAAAACGTTACTAAATTTAATATAGGAGTTTTTATGATCAAAGTTAGCGCCATTTTTTAGAGCAGGTGATCCGCACCGGGGCCTCGCAGCTACTATTATCCCGGGCGTTTCGTTTTCTTCTTTCTCACCAGAAGCCCGCGCCCCTCTACACAGCTTGGGAAAATCATAGAAGCCTAGATGACTCGCAAAAATTGGTCTCTTATGCCAAAGCGAATTGTCAGCGTGGACTGGAATACGATGAAACTTGAGAAGATTGGAAGGAAAGTCATCGTAAGACTTCAGCCAGCTGTTCTTGAGTTTTGTCAATGCGACCGGGCTTTCTCACCCATATAGTTTCGCCGGTCCCCTCACTCGGAGTTAACTTACTCTGAGTGAAGATTTTTGTCGTTTTTACATGGGTTGACGCTCAATGCCCTGGATTTTATCCCCTATAACCCACCTATTACAGAATGCGTCGCTAAATGAATCTGGTGGATGAAGTCGCCGCGATCCGGTAGTCTCACGCCGTTTTAACTTTAAAATTTTATAGTTTGAGAGGAGGCTTCATGAGTAAGCCGATTAACGCATTGTTTTGTTTATTAACCGTAGCCGCACTAGCGGGATGCTCTGGGGCTGGTGGCAGCGGTAATGGCCGTGAGGTCGGCCCACAGAACAAAGAAGAAGCCATTTCAAAGCTGTCTCCTTCTCACAAACAAAACTTTGAAAACTGGAAGCAGCAAGTTGTTAAGGCCTGCGATGCTTCTCAAGCGTTTGGCCTAAACACAGACAGAAAAAATGAGTCTGAAGGAATTGACGGCGCGGCCCTCATTCAAAGCAATGGTGGATCACTGATTTTCTCGGACAACGGTAGTCTCGCAATTGTGACCTCGTACAACTCCTTCGCTGGTGTCGGCACAACGAAAGCAGAAGAGTCCGAACAAGTTAACGGCCAAGGCTATACAATTACTGCGGAAACAAAGCGCGAAGGTTCGCGCTGCGCAATTTTTCTCTACGGGCAAAAAGTTTATGAAACCTACGTTGCCGAAAGCTTTGTTATCGGAACCCAGTGGACCACAGGCAAAGAAGCAAGATCCACCTCAGGAATTCCACAAATCAAAACGCTTGGAACATCCGGTGCTAGTGAAGTCGTTCAACAAGGTATTTTTAGTTTGTTAGTGCAAACTTTGAAGCCTTCCAAAGAGGCGCTAACCCTTATGTCGAAAAAGCTCGGCTTGAAGGAAGAACAAACAGCGAAACTTTTTAAACTTAGCAATTATTCTTCAGCGGATTCAGCGATCCGAATCGAAAACGAGTCTTCTGCTATCTGGAGCAACCAAGAAAGCGGTACCCTGATCGCCAGCGGTAATGTTCTAAAGAAAGCGTTTGATGGAACAAGTCGAACACTACCGCTCGAAGTGCGCCTTGGAGTTCCGAGTTTTACCTTTGGCGAAACAAAAAATACTGCCGATAACGGCAATTTGAAATTGGCTGTCGATGTTTCTGTTTCTAAGAAAGACGCGACCTTCAACTATTCAACTACCACGGTCGAGCTTCAAGGTCTTGCCGCTTTCGATAGAAATGAGGCGATTGAGTGTTCTCGGGATAGAGCTTCTGCTTATGTCGGTAACACGAATAGCATCAACCAAATCCAGCCATCAGTTCAGGTGATGTTGAGCCCTTGCCGCACTCTTTATTCGGATATCGAAACGGCGGCTTACGAAAATGGGTTGATGAAGTCTCTCATTCCGCAAATGTTCGCGGGAGTTTCACCTAGCGCACAGTTTCAGTACGGCGGATGGGATCAAGTTTTATCGAAGCTTGCGCGCGAGGCGCTGGATCAGAATAAAAATATTCGCTCAGAAATTGACCCTTCTACTAGAACGAGAATTGTCGGCATTGTTGCTGACCATCTTGAGGCTTTGAAGCGCGAGATTGATCGCACAAAAAATATGAGCCAGTCCCAAGACTCCGTCCTTCAAATGGGATTGGATTGGTCTTTCCGAGGCCAAGTTGTCCCCCCAGTTCGAATTGGACAAATTCTTCAAGCCGTGGATAATTCCATCGATACGTTCAAAGTGTCTTCGGAGAGATTGCTTGCAGATCTTGGTCGACAGCCGAATACCAGCGACGATCAATTATCTTTCGCTCAGAATATTGATGGCACATATAAAGCCAAGCGATTAAGTCGTTGAGCCTTTCCAAAGACTTAAATTACTCGGATTATGAGCGAGATGTTTTTAATCAAGTTATCCAGCGAAAAACTTCGGTGGAGGAGTTCAAAGACTGGGCGACAAAATTCAGCGGAATCAAAACTGAGATCAGCAAATATTCAAATATTGGACCTGTAAAAGGCGACATGGTGGGCCTTTCAATAAAATGGCTGAAATCCGGTGAGACCAGCTTGCAGGATCTTGGACCTATTTACGCTGCAGTAGATAACTCGGTCGTTCCTTTCGAGGACAGTACTCGGGATTTAGTGCGAAGCCTGTCGCAGTCGCTCGCAGGCAACAAAGATGCTCTCGATTTTGCCAAATCATTGTCACCTGAATACAAACAGCTTGCGGTTGCTATCCGCGATAACTCTAAAGCAGCGGAATATGAAAGTTGGGGTCAATCCTTCTTTAAATCGGTGCTTCAAAAGCGGCCTAGCGTCGATCAACTTCGCTCTTGGAATGAGATGTGGAATGCCGCGCTTACATTTACTCAGCGAGAAAAATCACGGACACAAGGAGAGTTTGGCTCGGCAAATGAATGGAACCGAAAGAAACTTATCGAAGTAGCTGTGAACGAGTCATGGTCGAACGCGGAGTTTACAGGATTAGAGACTATTGCTGAAACAGCTCGGGCGAAAAACACTTGTGATAGATACAAGGGCTACAGCTCGCTCGCTGACTGTGGCGGTATGCGTTTGTTCAGCAAACAAAAAGGTATGTTCTTTGATCCCAAACTTGGTGGCCGTTACGTTGGGCTTGGACGCGATTTTGCGGCCTACATGAATCAACTGGCGGGCTTTGATTGGACGACGCTCCGTTGGTCGCTGATCGGTGAGTTCTTTGGGTCGTTCGATCCGATCTGGTCGAAGTGCGATCAAAACTCTTTCAACCAAAAGGCAGCTACGCTCAAGGCGCAGATCAATGCAATTGCGCGCGAGACCGATCAATTCAAGAAATGGGAACTTGAACGGCAAATCAAGGACACTGTCCGCAATTGCCAGTAAGCTTATAAGTTTCTGAGTTTGGTTAGATGAAAAAAGCCGCCATCCGTTTTTAGTGGGCGGCTAAATTCCGGCAACAAGCCAAAAACCAACGATTACGAACGCAAATTGAGTCCTTAGTGCTTTCTGATTTTGGGGATATGATTGTCTCAGATCAAGGAGGTATCAATCTTTACGAAACAGTCTCCGAAGGGAAAATCGCCTTTGTCTTTCTAGATTCCCGCCGGTATGGCTACGAATCAGTCCAGAGTTTGTGATTCACCCAAACGTCATTAAATCCTTGAGAGTCGGCAAATGCGTCTGCGTGAAGAAATACCCTGAATCTAGAGCGTACTTGGTAAGCGTTGCACCTATCTCGCATTCCCAAGCCTTCCCAAAACTGTGATTATTTTTGGCTCCGGCTTTTTGGTTTGTTCACTGGAGCACCACCGATTTTTAGATCGAGGTCGCGTACTTTATTGGGGTGACATCGATGCTCATGGGCTTGAAATTTTATCGCTTATGCGGGAGCAATTTCCACATACAGAAACGTTTTTAATGTCCGAAGAGGTTTTGAACACTCATTGGAACGGAACAAGGGAAAGGCCTCGGAGAGAATCAACGATCCAACAGCGCTGTCACCGGCAGAACTTAAGCTTTATAAGCTTATCAAGAATGGGGAAAAGCGCCTCGAACAAGAAAAGATCCCTGCGAAGGCCATCTCTGAAGGTATTGAACAACTTAGAGCGAGCCCTCTTATAAATTAAGCAGCCTTCAGATCAAACTCGATCTGTTCGTACTCTACGACTGGGGTCTTCACAGTTCGACCGCTTACTGTAGATGTTTTGATCTTGATAGCACCAACAATCTCAAAAAATAGAATGAGCTTATTCAGATTGGAAACATCCATATCTACGAGCTTCGCCAGCTCGTAGACTGACTTCGGCTTGTGCACCAAAATTGCCGATAAAATCCCGAGGTTCCTCACAAAGCGATCGAAGTCTTTCTTGTTATCAAAGGAGAGCTCAAAATGATCGCCCTTCAGACGTCCTTTGCGGGCATCCTTCAGGGCTTTCTTAAAATCTGACAGAGTTTCACTGGAAGATTTAATGGACACGATCAGTTTTTTCATAGCTTCACTCCTAACTCTTTAAGGACCATCATCTCAAAGTCAGCGATCAGTTTGTCGTCGTTGGTGTAATCGTAAGAAAACTCACGATCACTAATGTGCACATAGGGACCCTTCGGATGGTGATTGTCCAAAAGGACATAGTCACAACTTTTAAGATCCTTACAAATCAACCCATACTTGATACCGTCCGGGTACTTGGACGACTTGCCAACCTCATATATCGAAAGTTCCACCACGTATCGGTCATGAATCTTATTCTTGATGTAATACTTGAGGTGGGCCTTCATATTGGTACAGTAACACCATTATGGGTATATGTAAACCAATATATTTGCCTTAATATGATCCAAGTGTTGATCAGGGAAAAGGTAAAAAGGAAACCTCCATATCCACTTGACTGGCGTTAGCGTGCCAAGCTTAATAGGCGCGACATGGAGTTCCCCAAAACCCTTCCAG
>JBDHWW010000075.1:0-11739 GCA_039810425.1 Pseudobdellovibrionaceae bacterium
GAGTTGGAGGTATATTTGCGGATTAAGGTGTCTTTTCTTTTGTTTATAACAATGAGACAGCGTGGTTAAAGAAAAGGCCTTCTGACAAAGCTTCCGAACTTCACCACCGTCGTCCGGAATCCTGCACCCCCTTTGCCATCAACAGCGTAAGGGGTCAGTTTTTAAGAATTAAAAAGGATATTCCAAAATACGCAAGAACTCCGCTCTGAGACCGTAACGTATCCGGATGGTTAGATACTGCAGATTTTTTGGAAGGAAGCTACTTCCAGCGAAGCCCCTCCGACGAGGAAGCCATCGACATGCGGAAGGGCCGCGAGGCCACCGGCATTGTCTGGTTTCACACTCCCGCCATAGAGAATCGGCGCGGCGAACCCAAGGCTCTTCAGAATTTCGAAGACATCATTGTGAGTCTCTTGCACTTGTTCCGGCGTCGCCACTTTGCCCGTGCCGATCGCCCAAACAGGTTCGTAAGCAACCACAAGAGGCTTTGTTTTGTCCGCTTTCGCCAGCCCCTGCGTCAGCTGATTTTTCAAAACTCCTTTGGTGTGATTGCCTTCGCGCTCTTGCAAAGTTTCACCGATACAAAGCATCGGCACAAGGCCTTGGCTTTGGGTGAACGCCACTTTGTCGGCCAGCAGTTCATTCTTTTCACCAAACAGCTGGCGACGTTCACTGTGACCGATCAAAACATACTTCGCACCAAGCTCTTTCACCACGGCGACCGAGTTTTCACCGGTAAAGGCTCCCATTGCATGGGTGTAAGCGTTTTGCACGCCAAAATTGAGAGAATACTTCGCATTAAGTTTTTGAATTGAAGTGCCCGCCGCTTCGAGAGAAATCGCCGACGGAAAAAAGACGACTTCATTCTTGCTGCTGACCTGGAAAGCTTCACCCCATTGAGCGAAAAATTCACGAGTCTCTTTGGGAGTTTTAAAAAGCTTCCAGTTAGCAGCAAAAATTTTCATGTATCAATCCAGTTCTGGGCCGCCGGGGCCCGACATATCTTCGCTGTCGCGCCTATCTAATACGTGCTCTTAAGATTTCCAAACCTGGCAACCGATCACCTTGGAGATACTCCAAGCTCGCACCGCCACCCGTAGAAATGTGAGTCATCTTGTCTGCATAACCAGAGGCTTCCGCCGCCGCTGCGGAGTCCCCGCCCCCCACGATCTTATTTCCGGTATTTTCCGCCAACGCTTTTGCTACGGCGAAAGTGCCTTTTGAAAACTCTGGAGTTTCAAAAACGCCCATCGGACCGTTCCAGAAAACCGTCGCGGCTTCGCTCAACGCAATGGTGTAGGCACGCTGGGTTTTAGGACCGATATCCACGCCAAGTTCATTGTCCGGGACATTCACGTCGTTTGTCACATGCGCTGATTTGGTATCACTGATCGACGTCGTTACAACGTGATCCACCGGTAATAGCAAGGTCTTGTCCCGGGCCTCAATACGCTCAATCATTTGCCGAGCATAATTCAACTTATCGGCTTCAACCAAGGACTTGCCGATGTTGTGGCCTTTCGCTTTCAAGAAGGTGTAAGCCATCGCTCCGCCGATGATGAAACCATCGACGATGTCGAGGAACTTCTCGATCACAGCGATCTTGTCAGACACTTTAGAGCCGCCAAGAACCGCCAAGTAAGGACGTTTTGGATTTTCCAAAAGGCTCTCAAGCATCGTGATTTCTTTTTCAATCAAGAAACCAATCGCCTTTTCTTTCATCAAATTTGGCAAAGCATGAATGCTCGCGTGCGCTCTGTGGGAAGCTCCGAAAGCATCGTTGACATAAACGTCAGAGTAGCCCGCCCATACGGTTGCCAACTCTTCGCTGTCTTTCGTTTCGCCCGGAACAAAACGGACATTTTCCAAAAGCAGCAATTGATTCTTTTTCAAGTTTTGCAAAAGCGCCTTGATTCCATCGCTCTCGATGTCTTCCCAAAGAATGACTTCAGACTTGAGAAGCTCAGACATGCGCTTCGCCACCGGCTCGAGTGAAAACTGGCGGTCCGCTTCAGACTTCGGACGGCCCAAGTGAGAGCACATCACGATCTTAGCGCCTTTTTCCATCAAGTACTGAACTGTCGGCAAACTCGCAGTGATACGAGTCTCATCCGTGATTTCTCCGCCCTCAAGAGGCACGTTTAAATCCAGACGAAGGAAAACAACTTTCCCCGTTACATCCATTTCACGAACTGTCTTAATCCCTTTAAGTCCCTTGTTTGCCATCGATTACATTCCCTTAGAAGCCATGTATTGAGCAACGTCCACCATGCGGTTTGAAAAGCCAGTTTCGTTATCGTACCAAGCAAGAACTTTTACCATGCGTGGGCCCACAACCATCGTCGAAGCCAAGTCCACGATGGAAGAGTGTGCGTTGCCGTTGAAGTCGATAGAAACCAACTCAGAAGTTTCAACCGCCAGAACACCTTTCAGGGCGCCTTTAGAAGCTTCGACTAAAGCATTGTTCACAGCCTCTTTCGTGACATCTGTTTTAGCTTGGAAAGTGAAATCCACCAAGCTCACGTTGGGAGTTGGCACGCGAACAGATATTCCGTCAATTTTGCCTTTCAACTCTGGCAACACCAGGCCCACGTTTTTCGCCGCACCTGTCGTAGTCGGAATCATGCTCACCGCTGCCGCCCGGGCACGGCGCAAATCTTTGTGAGGAGCATCCAAAATCTTCTGATCGTTCGTGTAAGAGTGGATCGTCATCATCGTCCCGTGATCGATACCGAACTTATCATTCAAAACCTTTGCCAAAGGAGCCAAACAGTTTGTCGTGCACGACGCATTTGAGACGACGGTGTGTTTTGCAGCATCGTACTGAGTGTGGTTGATCCCGTAAACCAAAGTAAGATCCGCACCTTTTTCCGCAGGGCCGGAAACCATGACTTTTTTCGCACCAGCTTGAATGTGCTGCATGAACTCTTCTTTTGTTTTAAAAGCGCCCGTACAATCCAAAACCAAGTCAACGCCCCAAGCTTTCCAAGGGATTTCAGCTGGGTTGCGAGTTTTTGACACGTGAATCTTTTTGCCATTCACGATCAGGTTTTCACTATCATGAGAAACCTCCGCGCCGAAACGGCCATGAGCAGAGTCATACTTCAGCAAGTGAGCATCGCCATCGATGCTGTCCAACGTGTTGATACCGACGATGTCGAGTTTTTCAAAACCTGCTCTGAAAAACACCCGACCGATACGACCGAAACCATTAATACCAACACGCAATTTTGCCATAGTTAGGACTCCTGAAAAAGATTTGGATTTTGAAGCCCCAATCTGCGCCAGAGCCCCCAGAAAATCAACAGAAGGTACGCCGTACCTTTTTCGGATGCGGCGTGGCATTACAGTCTCCTCGACCCTGCTACCTAGTACTGGCACTTTCCGCTGTAAACTGAGAATATTTACGTGAACGTAGACACTGAATTCGGGACCGATTTTGACATGAAATGTATTCTCTGCGAGTCGACTAGAACTGCCTCTTTTGCCGTCGAAAAGAAACCGGCGCGCAACTATTTCCACTGCGACCAGTGTGATTTGATTTTTATGGACCCCGACGAGCGCCTGTTGCCCGAGCAGGAAAAGGCCCGCTATGACCAGCACCAGAACGAAGACACCAGTGGCTACCGGAAGTTTTTGGCGCCCCTGATTCAGGACATCCAAAACTACAGTGTGATGCTCGGTAAACAACCACCAGAGGTGAAAATCCTCGACTATGGCTGTGGCCCGACGGCGTTTTTGGGTTCGATGCTGAGTGAGCTCTCTTACCGGTCCGCGAACTATGACCCGTTCTATTTCACCGACCAGAAACCGCTGCAAACAAACTACGACGTCATCACCAGCACCGAGGTGTGGGAGCATTTCCATCACCCCCGCGAGGAAATCACCCAACTCGTGAAGGTATTAAAAACCTTTGGCCTGCTTGCCGTGATGACCGCGGCCCACCCGGGTGTCGGCCTTTTCCACGACTGGCAATACCGTCGTGATTTGACCCACGTGATTTTCTTTACCGAAAAAACCATGCGCTGGATCGCCGGCCACTTCGATTTAGACCTGATCAAAGCACAAACCCCGTACTGGGTCTTCCAGAAAAAGGCTTAAAGATGTCTCTGAAAACCTTCGCCCTTCGCTTAAAACCCGATCAAGATCTGAAAAAAGAACTCGCAAACTTTTGCCAAGCCAACAAACTGCAAGCATCAACAATTGTCTCGGGAGTTGGTAGCTTGACAGTTGCAGAAATGCGCCTCGCCGATGAAAAACAAAAAGTCGTCCTGCAAGGGCCGTTTGAGATCGTGTCCCTGACGGGTACTTTGGGCTGCGAGGGCCTGCATTTGCATATCGCCATCGCCGATCGCGAAGGCAAAGTCCTTGGCGGGCATTTGCTCGATGGCTGCTTGATTCACACGACGGCAGAATTGGTTTTACTAGAAAATACCGAGATGATTTTTAAACGTGAGCACGATCCTGCGACCGGCTTTAAAGAGCTGGCGATTGTTCCGCGTAATTAAAAAGACCGTAGATCTTTTCCCACTTTTCACACGAGCGCGCTTCGATTTTCACATTTTCTTGCGTCCATGGGTGACGGAGTTCAAGACTCCGCGCCTTGAGGCACAAGCCCGGAACGCCCAGCTCATTACGGAAAAAACGATTCTGACGGCAATCACCGTGATCAGCATCGCCAATCAGCGGATGCGAAATTCGATTGAAATGACGGCGCAGCTGATGCCAGCGGCCCGTCACAGGTTTTGCTTCGACCAGCGAATAGCGCGACGTCGGAAAGCGCTTGGCGACACTCACCGGGAACTCAACGGTGGCCATGCGTTTGTAAATTGTCTTAGCCTCCACAAGGTCGCCGGTGGAGTCGAGCTCTAGCGGCAATTCAATGTCGCCGCCTTCAGGCACATAACCGCGCACAACCGCGTGATAAGTTTTCTGCAGGGCTTTTTCAGCAAAGAGCTTACTAATCTCGCGAGCCGAACCCGACGACAGCGCAAACAGCAATACGCCGCTTGTGCCGGCATCTAAGCGATGCACTGGATACACATGCTGCCCCATCATATCGCGAGCGACATAGAGGCAAATTTTATCGCGTGGCACTTTATTGCGGCGATCTTCATGGGGATGAACATGAAATCCCGAAGGTTTATCCACGGCGATAAAGTGCTCATCCTGATAAAGAAGTTCAAGGCTCATTAGATGAAAGTTCTTTGATGTTTTGGAATATGACCGACGTCATTGTGACTGATCACCATCTTGCGGTGATCGCCTTTAGAGCGAAGTACGACCACAGACATTCCGCATTGCTGAATGTCCATATTCATCCACTGATGTCCTTCGAGCTCCATCACTTTACAGATCAGATAGCGGATGATGTTGCCGTGACAAACAAGAACTTCAACGGAGTCCTTGCGAGAGGTTTTAAAATATTTTTTGTAAGCACGGTCCGCTTGAGCTTTATGAGACTTCAATTTGTTTTCGTCAGTATGACCGTATTTTTTGCGAAGATTCTTTGGAAATCCTGGGACACACTCACGAAGACTGTCACAAGACTCCATCTTCTTTCGGTAACCGAGGGTTTTCTTTATGATCTCAGCCGTTTCTTGTGCACGAGGCATTGTGCTATGAACGATGCGATCGATTTTATGTTCGCGAAGGCGTTTGCCCGCAAGCTTTGCTTGCTTACGACCGAGGGTCGTCAGCTTTTCCAAAGTCTTTTCAGCCTTTGGATGATACTGACCGTGGCGGACCAGAATAATCGTCTTTTTTGGAATGGCCGCCTTCTTTGCCATGAATTACTGAGCCTTTACGCGGCAAACGAGATCCAAGATATAAGAATCCTGACCATCAGCCACTTCAAAGTGGCTTTGCACTTCAGGGTAACGTGGTGAACAACTTGCAGACGATGTAAGCTTCACACCGTGGCTGTCACACACGACTTGCAAGACGCCGAGCTCTTCGCCCGGGTAAGTAGGATCTTCTTTAGAAAGGATTTTTGTGCGGCAAACAGCATCGCCCACTTGGAACTCCAAGTTGTTGGCTTCTTCGTTCACCAAAACCTGATCAACGTTGTTCTTTGTCGCGACAAGGACAAATTTGTAACCCTGAACTGTCAAGGCATCCACCGCCGTCAGAGCACCTGGATCGACAGGATTCGTTTGAATCCCTTTTTGCGGAGCTGGGGTCGTCGGAGCGGGAGCTTCAGATTGTGGAGGTTGCAAACCAGGAGCCGTCACATCGGTTTTGTTTCCCGAGCACGCAGCCAAGGTCACAACAGTGGCTAAAGCGAAGACAAACTTTTTCATGAATCCCCCTACCATTTGATTTTTGGGAACATCTTTAGGGCATTTTCGCGAGTCACTTTTGCAAGCTCCTCAACGGTAATGCCTTTCAGATCCGCCACCAATTTCGCGGTATGAACCACGAAAGCTGGCGTGTTCTTCTTACCACGCATCGGCACGGGCGCCAAGAAAGGGGCATCGGTTTCAACGTGAATACGGTCCAATGGTAAAGACTTCACAATCACGCGCAAACTGTCGGCGTTTTTAAAGGTCACAACCCCACTGATAGAAATATTATAACCCAAATCCAGAGCCTGATCCGCCAGCCATTGAGTGCCGGTAAAGCAGTGGATTATCCCCTTCACGCGGCCTTTGAACTCTTTCATGATCTCGATTGTGTCCTCATCGGCATCGCGGGTGTGGATCTGCACCGGCATCCCGGTACGGGACGCGATTTCAAGCTGGGCACGAAAAGCCTGTTTCTGCTCTTCATGCGGGGAGTGTTCATAGTAATAATCAAGGCCGATTTCGCCCACAGCGATCACCCAAGGCTTGGTGACATTGGCTTCAATGAAAGCGCCAATTTCGGGAGTATAGATTTGGCCCTCATGCGGGTGGATGCCGAGAGTGCAAAAAACATCAGGATAGTTCTTTTCCGCAAGCTCCAAAACCAAAGGCAGATCCGTTGGCTCAGTGCCAATCGTCACGACTTTCACAACGCCAGCGTCACGGGCGATACGCAGGGCCTCGGCAGGCCCTTCTTCAAGCATATTCAGATGTGCGTGTAAATCCATCCACTCCGTCATCTTAAGCCTCCACCGCTTGTTGGCCGATCCAGAACTCTTCCACCAGCAATTGGACATCACGATTGGCGAAAATTTCTTTTTCAGTCACAAGAGATTTGTCTAATAGGTCCAAAATTTCCTCACGCGGACGGCTTGCCAGAGTTTTCAAAAGCTCGCCCTGATCCACGTTCATGATTTGCTTTTTCTGATCTTCCTGGAAGTACAAAACGTCTCTCAAGAAAGAGATCCAGTAAGAAAGAATTCGCTGTGAGCGTGCGCGTTCTTTGAACGAATCGCGCCAGCTATTGTCGGTCAAAAAATCTTTGTCCTCGAGGAACTGTTGCAACAACGACAGAGCCTCACCACGGAGTTCTTGCTCGGGGCCCTCTTGCAATTGGCCGAGCTTTTCAAAACTGCCCTGACTGGCACGCACCGCCCACTCTGGAGCTCCCGGAGCCCCGCGGGAAACCTCCATTGGTGACAAAGGTTTAAAGCTCACCGTGCGAGAGCGCGAACGAATCGTCGAAAGAACACCGGCATTCGTCGGCGCAATCAGAAAGAAATAAGTCTCAGGAGGTGGTTCCTCAAGAGTTTTTAACAGCGAATTCGCCGCCTGCGGATTGAGACTCTGCGCTTGATCAATGACAACCACACGGCGCTTGGTCAGCCCCTGCAGGTTCAAGAACTCAATCACCTCGCGGCTTTCTTCGATCTTGATCTGGGGGCCTTCTGAGGCAATGACTTTCAAGGATTCATGAGCACCGGCGGCAACGCGCAGGCAAGAGCCGCAGCTGCCGCAAGCGGAATGGGATTTTTCACAGAGCAACGCCTGCGCCAGACCAAGTGCGATCTTCTTTTTACCGATACCACTTGGGCCGACAAACAAGAAGGTCTGCCCGGGTCTATCGCTCGAGAAAGTCCCGAGAAGCTTGGCAATCACTTCTTTGTGACCAAACACTTGGTCTAAGAGACGAGCCACTTTTTCTCCTTCAAAGTTTGCAAAAGGATTTTAAGCATTTCTTCCGTCGAAGAGCGCGCATCCAGTACCACCCATGCGGCCGGATCGGCTTTCGCCTGTTTCAGAAAGGAATCCCGCACGAGTTGATGGAAAGAATCCTTTTCAGACTCGATGCGATCCGCGCCTTCGCCGGTCAGTGAGGTTCGCTGCGCTTGGCGCTGACGTGACTCCGCCACCGTCAGATCTAATAATACCGTCAAATCGGCTTGGAGGCCACCAGTCGCAAAAGTGTTGAGCATCACGACGTCCTCTTCACGAATCGCCCGGCCGGCCGCCTGAAACGCCACCGAGCTCGCGGCAAAGCGATCGCTTAAAACCCAGACGCCTTCAGCCAGCTTTGGTTTGATGACTTCATCGACGTGTTGAGCGCGGCTGACTTCGTACAAAAGCAACTCCGCACGGGGAACTGGCACCGTGCCGTCTTGTTTGCGTAAAATCATATTTCGGACCTCATCGCCCAAAGGAGTGCCGCCGGGTTCACGAGTACGATGGAATGCAATCCCATTCTTGGAAAGCTCTGCTTCCAAGGCGCGCATCAGTGAACTTTTTCCAGAGCCATCAAGGCCTTCAAATACAAGAAATGCCATGGAATTCTTATGACAGGCCGTCTATCCGGGTGTCAAAGTTATAACTTATGCTTCGCATCATAACCCGAGGCACTGATTTTAGATGGACTTTTTGACCGCCTATTCAGTAGAGTGGCCCCCTTTAGGAGACTCAAAAATCATGACTACTTTCATTGCGACTTTGCACATCCTTGTAGCACTTATTCTTGTTGGCTTGGTTTTGATCCAAGACTCTAAAGGCGGCGGCGCTCTCGGTATGGGCGGTGGCGGCGGTTCCAACTCCGTTTTGGGTGCAACTGGCGCTAGTACTTTGGCGGCAAAAATGACTCGTATCGTAGCGATCATCTTCGCCCTGACCTCCATCGGCTTGTCGATTCTTTCTTCGCAGCAGTCTAAGTCTATTTTGGACAAATTACCTGCGGCGTCTGCAGCTCCTACAACGCCAGCGGCAGCACCGGCGAACGCAGCTCCTGTTGAAAATGCACCTGCGACGTCCGCTCCAGCAACTGCGGCCCCTGCAGCTCCAGCCAATCCTGTAAAATAATCCTGTCCACGCCTCGGTTCTTCGCTATAATCTTTAACTTATGGCGAAGAACAAGTGGTTTATACCTTCTCTTATTATTGCTGGTTTGTTTTTCATGAGCCTTTCCTGGTTTATGTCAGCCCGCCTTGAAAGTCGGTCTTCGGGTCTTAAAGTTCTCGCCCGCATCGTCTACAACTCCGGCGAAGTTTACGTTCTCCATAAAAATATGACTGAAAAAGAAACTCTACAAAAGAGTACCTCTTTGTATTTCCTCGACACCGTTGAAACCGGTCCGAATGGCGACGCCACCTTTGAAATGGAAGGCGGTTATCGCCTGCGTGTCCTCGACAATGCGCTCATCACTCTTGATCAAGAGGGCGAGAAAGCAATTCTGATTTTAAAACGGGGCGATGTTCAGATCGAGGCTTTGGGCCGTGACAACTCTGTGTTGATTTCTAAGAATGGCCTGCGCATGACGTTGGGTGAATACGAAAGCCAGCTCCGCAAAGAAAATGCCGCTGCAGGATTTCCAGAGATGGCTCCGCTTGTTGCCGAGAGCCCGCCGCCACCGTCTGCCGGCGACAGCTTGAGTTCCGATTATATCCAAGACACTTTAAAGCGCCAAATTCCCGCTTTTGATAAATGCTTTAAGCAGCTCTTGCAGCGTACTCCAGGCGTCGTTGGCCAGGTCGTTATGACTTTCACGATTGAAAGAAGCGGCAAGATCGCCAGCGCTGATGCGACGACGTCGACTATTGACAATGCCGAGTTCAAACATTGTTTGAGCGAAGCCCTTCGCCGCGTAGAATTTAAATCCTTCCGCGGCGATCCGATAACCAGCACCTTCCCACTGGGCTTTGAATAATTAGAATCCGTCGGTGCCTGTTGCTTTGAGCGGGCGGTCTTTCGCCGTGCTTGGAGCCGGCATTGGAATGACCTTCGCCGCAACTGTGGCTTTCGCCGCGGGGCTACCATTCCCGCCATACACCGCTTGTTCTAAGAGCGTGACGTTGTTTCTGAGATTTTCCGATTGTGCCGAAAGTTCTTCCGCCGCCGCCGCTGTTTGTTCCGCCGCCGCCGCGTTTTGCTGAGTGGTCTGATCCATCTGATTCATCGCTTTACCGATTTGACCAATGCCGTTGCTTTGTTCCTCGCTGGCTGTTGCAATTTCGTTATTGAGGTCCGCGACCTTTTTCACGGAATCCACGATCTCGGCAAACACGACACCACCCTGGTTGGCTTGCTCACTGCCCAATTCGATTTTCGCGACACTGTTTTTGATGAGTTCGGCAATATCTTTTGCCGCTACGGAGCTGCGCTGGGCAAGGCTTCTAACCGCGTCGGCAACAACGGCAAAACCCTTACCTTGTTCACCGGCGCGAGCGGCCTCAACTGCAGCATTGAGCGCCAAGAGGTTGGTTTGAAATGCGATATCGTCGATCACAGTCGTGATCTCTTCGATCTTTTTAGAATCCTCTGAAATGCTATGAATAGAACTGATCAGAGTCTTGATTTCAGCCTCACCTTTCACCGCGATATCACGCGTACTGACGGCAAGGGCTGCGGCTTGCTTACCGTTTTCAGTATTCAAACGAACCATGGATGTGAGTTCTTCCATCGTCGCAACAGTTTCCTCTAGCGAAGACGCCTGCTCTGTGGCTGCTCCCGAAAGGCTTTGCGAAGACTCCGCGATTTGCGTTGAGGCCTGAGCCACTTGTTCCGAACCCAGTGAAAGATCTTTCGCCACAGCACTGATCGCCCGAGTAATATTGCGTGCGATCATAAAGCCGATTGCCAGCCCCGTGCACAAGCCGAAAAGAATCACGAAAAGCGCCACTTGATTGCCGGTCGCGGCGGTCGCATGCGCTTCTGTTTCACGGGCTTTTAAAACGCCTTGGTGGAATTCAATCAATGCCAAGATATTTTCAGTATAGACTTTGGCCGCCTCTGGACAGTCTTTCAGAAAGATCGCCACCATTTTGGTATGCGCCTCTGGCGTGCCTTCTTTTTGCAATGCCAGGACCGATTGGCCGACCCCCTTGAAAGTCAGCCAGGACTCTCGAACTTTATCGAAAACTTCCTTTTGGCCAGGAACAAAGCCAAAAGCGATATATTCCGCTTCGACTCTTTCGTATTCCGATATCGAATCTAACGAGGACTTGACCGCCTCCGCAGCATCCGCCGGCGATAAACCTTGCAGGCCCAGAGTCCTGAGACGAATACGAGCCGCACGATACTGCAACATCATTTCGTAACTAAGTTTGGTTTTTGGCACTACCTTGCTCAGAACAAAATCATAGTCGCTGCTAGTCCTTTGGTTGAAGTAGTAGGATGTGGATCCGACAATGACACTCATGCCGAGTAAAAATCCACATAACAATAATAGTTTGGTGTTCAAACTGAAACTTTTGTTCATAAGCACTCTCTCTAAACGTTGTTTTGCAAAAAGTTGCACCTTCAAATATATGTTCGGTATCTTTCGTCATATTTTGTTAACATCCATATCCACTTGACTGGCGTTAGCGTGCCAAGCTTAATAGGCGCGACATGGAGTTCCCCAAAACCCTTC
>JBDHWW010000076.1:0-11570 GCA_039810425.1 Pseudobdellovibrionaceae bacterium
GGAAGGGTTTTGGGGAACTCCATGTCGCGCCTATTAAGCTTGGCACGCTAACGCCAGTCAAGTGGATATGGAGGTATCAAAATAATCATCCACTTGCGAAACGATGTAGGTGTCAGCCCACGAAACCGCGACATCCAGTTTACTGCAGCTCACGGTTGCGGCGATGGATAGAAAGATGGCGAGAAGCTTCTTCATTCTTTCATATTAACTGCAGATCGCCGCAGATAAAAGGCCTCGGCCCCTAAATAAACGATAAAGCTGACAGTGAGGCCAATGCCTTTTAACAAGGCCCAGTTTGTTGTCGTCCACTCAAGAGCTGCCCAAATGGCGAGGCCAGTATGAATCGCGAAGAAAAATCCGGTCCGGAGCGTGACGCCGCTGAGTTTTTTCTTGATAAGGTCAGGTAGCTGCTGCCCCTGTTTTTCAGCGAGGAAAACTAACAACGGCTTTTTAACAAAACACGAACCCCACAGGGCGATCGTAAAAGCGCCTTCCATGATCGCAGGTTGAAGCTTAAACCACAGTCCTTCGCTGGAGATCAACGAGATCCCACCGAGGGCCAGCAACAAACCATTTCCGACCCAGGTCATCGTCGCAACTTTCCGGCGGCGAATGAGCTCAAAAAGAATTTCGCCAAAACCAAACACCATGCCGGCGATAAGGCCCGCGATGACGCCGTATTTTTCTTCGATGACGGTGAAAGCGATAACGGGAAGAAGCCCGCCGAAAAAGAAAGACAGGGCCGCTTGGCGGCCATTAGCGGGTCTCAAACCAAGCTCCCTGACCGCGATGAGGAGAAATCACGAAGTCATTTTCCATGATGACTTCGCCGAGCAAAATCGTATGCGTCGGCCAGCCTTGAACTTTCATTCCATCATAGGGAGTCCAGCCCGAGCGGCTGGCGATCCAGCTGCTTTCAATCACACGCTCTTTTTTCATGTCCACAACTGTGAAGTCGGCGTCACAACCCACTTCAATGCGGCCTTTGTTTTTGAGGCCGAACACGCGGCGCGGATTTTCAGTCACCAGCGGTACAAAGCGGGTGAGTGGCAGGCGGCCTTGGTTTACGTGATTCAGCATAACCGGAAGAAGCGTTTGCACGCCCGGCATGCCCGAAGGACTTTGCGGGTAGGGGCGCTCTTTTTCCTCGCGCGTGTGTGGCGCGTGATCCGAGCCGATGATATCGACCGTGCCGTCGAGAACCGCTTTCCAGATGCGATCCAAGTGACGTTTCTCACGGATCGGGGGATTTTGTTGGGCATAGTTTTTCAAGCGGTCATAACAGTCTGGCGCAAACAGCGTCAAATGCTGAGGTAAAACTTCGACGGTCGCGACGTCTTTTTTATCTTGCAAGAAGTCCATTTCTTCGCCGGTGGAAACATGCAGGACGTGAACTTTGCGGCCCGTTTTCCGAGCTAAGGCGATCAGACGTTTTGTTGAAATCAAAGCCGACTCAGCATCACGCCACACGGGATGCATGTGGACGTCTTGAGAGTCCGTAGCAATGTGGCGGCGTTCGCGCATGCGGGCCTCATCTTCCGAGTGGACAATCACGCGGCGATGGCCCGAACGCAGGATCTTCTCAAGCGCCTCGTCGCTATCCACCAGAAGATTCCCGGTGGAGCTTCCCATAAATATTTTGACCCCGGAACAGTGGGGGAGCATTTCCAGTTTTCCAAGTTCGCTGGCGTTTTCGACTGAGGCGCCAATAAAAAAAGCATAGTGCGTATGACAGCGATTTTGTGCGCGATGAAGTTTGTCTTCGAAGGCTTCTTGGGTTGTGGTTGAAGGCGCCGTGTTCGGCATTTCAAAGACGGTTGTAACGCCGCCAAGAACCGCGCCGCGCGTTCCGGTTTCGAGATCTTCTTTGTGAGTCAAACCCGGTTCGCGAAAATGAACTTGCGAGTCGATCACTCCCGGTAGCAAGTGCAGCCCTTTGAGGTCCAGGATTTTTACTGCGGGTTCATTTATTTGCGGCGCAATTTTGGCAATCTTGCCGCCAACAGCAGCAACGTCGAGGTGGTCCTCGATAAGACCCGATTCGTGGGGGTTTGGAACGAGAACCGTGGCGTTTTTGAGTATTAAATCGAACGGCTTTTGCGACATAAATCACCTGCTTGAAGACCACGCTAGCACGAGGCCCCTTCTTTGGTCCAGATGGAAAGAGGGAGAGTTTTACGGAGGCTCCTTGACCTTGCGCAACTAGGCGGCGAGAATGAGCTAAGCATGGAAAAATTTTTGGAATTTTGGAGTCATTATAACGCAGTCATCATTGAAACTTTGGTGGCATTGATCCTGATTTCGGCGATCTATCTCGCGTATCGCACTTTCTTTGGAGCCAAGGGCGTTGATACTTTTGATGTCAGTGGCGGCGGCGGTGCTGATACCGTAAGAATCGAAAAGACTTTAAAAAAAATCCTAGAACAGCAGCAAGCCGGTATTAAAGCAGCGGGCTCTATTCAGGAGGGGGCTGCGGGCGCACGGGCCGGCGGAGAAGCTCCGATTGAAATAGTTCAAGAACTTGCACAGTTGAAGAACGCGCTTGAAGAGAAAGAAAAACAAATCGTCGGTCTGCAGGATAAAGCGGCGGCGGCCAAGGCAGTGCAAGCCGGCACAGGGGGACCAAGCGCTCAAGACATCGCGGCGGCGGCTTCCGCAGCGGCGGGTCTTGCTGAAAAAGAGCGCCTTGATTACGAAGCAAAAATCAAAGAATTAGAAGCGCGTTTAGCGGAGTATGAAATTATCAGCGAGGACATCGCCGATCTTTCATTCTTTAAAGAAGAAAATGCACGGCTGACCAAAGAGCTTGAGTCAGTTCGTGGTGGTGGCGGGGCTCCAGCAGCACCAGCCCCGGCAGCTCCAGTTGCTCCGGCAACGCCAGCCGCAGCAGCCCCAGTTGAAGCTGCCGCGGCGGCGACCGCAGAACTTGCACCGGCCGCTTCGCCAGAAGCAGCGGGGGCCATTGATGATTCCTTGATGGCGGAATTTGCCGCAGCAGTGGAAGGGCAGAAGTCCGGCGCCCTTGAATCGGCCGCGGCACCTAAAGCTGATGAAAACGAAAAACTGCTTGCTGAGTTCGAAAACTTCAACAAAAAGAGTTAGTATGAGAAAATTAATCCTGACTACGACTTTGGCTCTTGCTCCTGCGTTGAGTGTGCAGGCGGCGATCCCGGCTAAAAATAATCTGCGCCCCCGTGTGATCGAGATTTTGAACCTTCCTCCCGAGAACCGCACGCAAGCCCTGCTTTCAACGACGGAAGACATGTACAAAGAATTTATCTCTGTGGCCTTCGCTGAAGACCAAAGTATGCGTCTTCGTTGGCGCGCATTGATGATGGCCGCCGAGGGTCGTCGCGAAAAATCAACTCCAGATCTTTTAAAAGCGTCTATTCACAAACAATGGTTTATGCGTAATGCCGCTCTGGTGGCGCTGGCGGAAGTGAACGAGCCTGAAGCCCAAAAGTTAGCGAAGAAACTTTTGAAAGACAAAGCCCTCGTGGTGCGTTCTGCGGCCGTGGATGTTTTGCAAAAGAGCCCCCGCCCCGAAGTGCGCGATCTTTTATGGGAAGAGATGAATCAAAAATACAACTTCCGCAATCAAGAAAGCCTTTGGATTCGCCCACAAATCGTTGAGGCCATGGCGCTAAAGCCGGCGGACCACGAGTTGAAGCTCTTCACGAAGTTTCTAAGCGACAAAGACGTGCGCGTTCAGGCGGCTTCAGTGGGCGGAATGGAAAAACTCACGGGCGTGAAACTCGGTGATGCAAAAACAACGCGCGAGAAAATGGTTTTACTCTGGCAAGACTATGCCCGGAAAGAAAAGCTAGCTCTCTAACAACTCTCCTAAGAGTCCCGCCATCTGAGAAAAGATATAAAAATGATCCCCTGTGAAGAGCAGGGGTTTTTTTTTCATTTCAACAAGGCTTTGCCACTCGTTCAAGACCTGCAAAGAAACCTGCGGATCCTCGGTGCCACCGAAGATGAGGGTGGGAACCGGCAGCTTTTGTTGGCAATGGTGATTGTGAAAGCTCTCCCCCGCCCCCGGCGCGGTGAAACAGGACGAGCCTTTTGGCTCCTGACGAATTGGGCATCTTTTTAAGCACGGAAATCAAATGTAATAAGGAAATACCAGGGGAGGTCCCTAGACAAGAGCTTTTAGGACTGTTAGAACCAGGTTTTCGGTTCAGAGGGGGCTCTATGAGGTATGTTCTGCCGGCGGTCGTGTTTTTCGTTTCAGTTTCTGCTTTTGCGGCAAAGCCGATTCCTGTTTTGCCGCTAAAACTCCAGGCCTTGTTTGATGCGATCAAAGACACGGGCGTAAACTATAAACCGGACGGCGCGGTTTGCGAACAGGTCGTTATTTTGCAAATGCAACAAGCTTATCCTGCGGATCAATACGCACTCACCTCCGGTGTGGAGTACGATATCGGTGACGGCACGGTCGGTGAGCTTGATCTTGTTGTTGTTAACAAAAGCACTCAGCATGTGGAACTCGTGGGCGAAGTAAAGTGCTGGCATGATTTTGGTGCCGCTATGGATAAGGCAAAAGCGCAACGAGACCGCTTCATGCAGATGCCCGCTTGATAAAACGCACTAGAGCTGTCTAAAATAAAAGCATCAACCAGAAAGGGAAGTGGAATGGAATCGCCCCCTCAAGATTACTGGCGTAAATGCAGCACCTGTAAAAAGCCGATCGGATTAGGCGCCAATTATTATATTTGCAGTGTTTCTACTTGCAATGGTGAACGCAAAGGTTATGTGTTTTGCGGAATGCAGTGCTTTGAGAGCCACGTTCCGGGTGCGCGTCATAAAAATGCCGGCGCGATCGAAAAGACAGCACCAAAAACCCCTCACGTTGCTTCTTGAACATTTCTCATATGGTCGGCGAGATTCAACAGAGAGTGTAAAAGCTCTGTGCGTAGGGGTTCGCCGACTTTCACATCATCAAAAGCTTGAACCATGCACATCATCCATTGATTGCGGGCTTTTTTGTCGATTTTAAATGGCATGTGGCGAGCGCGCAGGCGAGGGTGACCGTATTTTTCCATAAATAAGTTGGGCCCGCCAAGCCAGCCAGAGAGAAACATAAAAAGCTTCTCTTCAGAGCTTTGAATGTTTTTCGGATGCATGGCTCGAAGTTCTTTGAAATCTTCGACTGTGTTCATGGTTTCGTAAAAGCGCTGAGTGAGTTTGCGAAGAACTGCTTCTCCACCGAGTTGCTCATAGATTGTAGATGAATCGTCTTGCCCGTCGTCGTTCTCTTGCATAGCGGGAGTATAGTATCTTTTTATGAATCCTTCACCTAATATTCCCCGCATCAATCTGCGGGCCGCCGCGAAAAAGCATGAGCCTCTCTCGGCGACCGGTCCTAGGCCGGCCGTTTTTTTTTGACTGGCAGATGACGGCGGCTCCGCGCTCTTAGTGCATTTCGTGAAGGTCCTGCCTGAGGGCTCTGAGCAACTCTGGTGAAATACTGTCTTGATAGATTCCGTAGGAGTCGACGTAAATGCCTTTGACACCTTTATCCTGGGCGGAGATGGCATAAATAATCGCCTGATCGTCCGGATCGGATGTATTTTCAAAACGGAGCACTTTGTCGACGACAAAATCTTTAGGATAAAGTTTGATCTCACCAGAGCGAGCTTCAAAATGATCTCCTCTTGCGCCGAGGTTTTCGCTGTAACCGCTGTGCTCAAGTTGGGTGACCATTTGATAGAGGCTCATCATAAAACCTGTGCCAGCCTTCAATATATCTTGTGTGTTGAAATCTTCTTGCATAGCTCCACCTCAGTCGCATGATATCACGGAACCGAAGCGGAGTTTGGAAAGAAATGTCCGTTCTTAGTCATATTTAGAAGTCGTTCGCCCAAAAATGCACCTTCAAGTGGTGGCATTTTGCCTGCGCCTATAAGCGAATTCAGAATTAAAAAATTCTTTAAACGTAAAATAGAAATAGTGAGCGACGAAAAAAGTCCGCGGCAACAGCGGTTTCCATTAAGAATGTTGCCTCAAGAAATCCTGAACGAGGTTTAAAATCAGCCCTGTTTTTTCTCGATGAGGGACATGGCCACAATCTTTGAGAACTTCTTTTTGCGAGAATCCGGCAGTCAGGGCTGCAATCATCTCAGGAAACCTGACCGAGCCGTATTCGTCTTTATCGCCGTGAATGGCCAGCACCGGGCAATGCACTTTCGGCAGATCCGCCTGCAGGCTCCAAGTGGCAAAGTCTTGCGAAAGCCAAACCTTAATCCACGCATCGAGCACCCATTGAGTTTTTTCGCCGTGATACTTTTGCAGGCGGGCAAAGGTTTCCGGCCCGGCAAAATCCACCGCGGCTTTAGAAATCCCTTCGCGGGTGCGATCCTCGACAAAGGCTTGAGCGGATTCAGTGATAATGGCTTTGCATTGTTTTGGAAACTGACCGGCGGAGGTCACGGCCATGCCGCCGCCAACACTGTGCCCGAAGATCGTAAACTCATTTATGGCCAGATCTTTCAGAACCGCAGGTAAATAAACTTCGGCCTCTTCGTTCACGAAGCGAACCGAGGGCAGCGTGGTCCGGGCGTCTGAGCGGCCAAAGCCCAAGCGATCATAGGCCACGACTTTGCGCCCGGTTTTGCTGCAAAGCCGGGCTGGAAAGTCCCGCCACATTTCAATACAGCCAAGAGAGTCGTGAAAAAGAAGAATGGGGAGCGGGTTCTGCAGAGAATGTGGAGTCCATGTTTTGGTAAGGATTTTGCCGCCGGGAGCCGGGATGAACTGCTCAGTGGTTTGAATATTCTCGCTCATGGAAATAATTGAAGCATTGAAAGGTTTGGCCGTCTAGACGTATTCTCGGGCGCATTTTGCGCCCATGGGCGCGGGCACACTCGTTGCTAAGGGATCCTCTCGGAGGGTCGTATGAAAACACCATTTATCAGCCTTACTCTATCCGCTTTGGTTTTGTCTTTGGCGGGTTGTAAAAGTTCTTCAACATTGGAATTGCCGGGGCATATCCAGTCCGTGAACGGCACCGTGCAAATGCCAGGGCAAAATCCCCTGACGGAGGTTTCGGTCGGCAAATCTTTGAAAGCCAGCTTCTATGATTTCGATGGAAACGCTCGGCTGTCTTTACACTTCTCAGATCAGGTTGGACCAGTGATCTTTATGTTCAATGAAAAAACCACGGAGTTGGCGCCGGCGCTGCAAGCGGTGGATGCCCATGCGGTGACGGCGGATAATAGCACTCGTGTGGACCTCGTTCGGGGTGAGACCGTGCCGGTTTACGATGAATGGGACAGCACCGGTCAGTGTATTTACTGGCAGGGCTACGTGAGGGTTTGTGAGGGCGACGGCCCGAATGGCCGCCCCGGCCGTTATGAGGAGAGCCGTGATAAAGAACGCAAGTGCCATGACGAATTAAAAACCATCTATGGCACCGCGACTTTTCACTATATTAAGAGTGGCTCTATCTATCATGATTTGTTGACCCTGACCCAAGCAGCGGGGGAGGTCACGATGAATCTCCAAGATGATCAAACCAGAACGGTTTCTCAGCAGATATCGCCATGCATGAACTCGGAGCGTCCTCCGAGATACTAGCACTGCGAGCCAGCGACCCTTAAGACTTACCTGACTTCGCTGGAGCTGTGGGGGCGGGAAACCGCCCGGCTCTGTTGGCGGTTTACTTCTTTTTCTTGCGGCGCTTTTTGGCATTTTCGAGGCGGGCCTCTTCAGACTCAATCAAGGCTTTTAGGTCCAGGCCGAGGTCGAGAGGTTTTGTGATCATTTCATAGCCGGCTTTGCTGACTTTCATGACGTCGATCTGCTTGCCGAGCGTTTCTTCGATAGCCGCCAAGAGCGGCTTTTCTTCTTGAGCGCAGAAAGAAACGGCGATGCCTTTGTTAAAGCCACGGCCGGTGCGGCCGATCCGGTGAACATAGTTCTCGGGATTTTCAGGAAGGTCGTAGTTAATCACGTGAGTCACATTGTTGATATCAATCCCGCGTGCGCTCACGTCGGTTGCGATCAGAATATGGAATTTGCCATTGCGGAAATCGCGCAAGACCTCCATGCGGTCTGTCTGGTCTTTCTCACCATGTAGTGTACGAGAAGGGATCTCAGCCCGCTCCAGGGCTTTCGCAACCCGTTCGGCACGGACGCGGGTGCGCACGAAGATAATAAATTTACCTTCGGGATTTTGTTGAATGAACTCCGCCAGAAAGAAACGCTTGTCATCCATTTCTACAAACATCACAGAGTGTGTGATGTTCTTAGAAACCGGATCTTCCGGAGAAATCTGAATACGGATTGCGCTGCTGCGAACTTGAGAGTAAGCCAGTTTTTTGATTTCAGCATTGATTGTCGCTGAGAAGAACAAAGTTTGGTGTTTGCGTGGCAGGCGTTTTTTGACGGCCTGAACATCATCAATGAATCCCAAATCCAACATGCGATCGGCTTCGTCCAACACGAGTGTCTCGATGTGGTGGAGGTTCAAATACTCCTCACGGATGAGCTCAAACATACGTCCCGGAGTCGCGATCAATACGTCGATACCATCTTCGAGTTTTTTGATTTGAGCCGCTTGCTCGACGCCGCCGAAGACCGCAAAGGCACGCACTTTGGTGTGCTTTGCAATCGAGTTGAATACCTCACCGATCTGCTGCGCCAATTCGCGGGTAGGCACCATCACAAGACACTTAATGCCCAGGGCACGTTTGCTGGCTTTGTTAGCGTGAATGCCGTTCACAATCGGAATGGCGAAGGCCGCGGTCTTACCAGTTCCGGTTTGGGCGATGGCTAAAACATCCTCGCCCTTCTGGATCGAAGGAATGGCTTTATACTGAATATCGGTGGTACGGAAAAAACCGAGGTCATGGAGGTTGCGGAGAATGTCTTCAGAGAGGTGGTATTTTTCGAACTTCATGGGGGCGGTTATAACATAACGGGAAAGCCGTCGCTAGGGCCGGGTGGGAGTTGAGTAAAATCAACCCTATAGGGGCCCCTCTCGGGGGCCTCGAAACTAAGTGGTGCCGAGAGCGATATTGAAGTCGTGCTCTGAAATCGCCTCGATGCCTTCGTCCTCTAAGAGATCCTGCATGAGGACTTGAGCATCCAGAAGCTTGTCTGAGTCATCCGTCACAAAATTCGTGCGGAAGATGACTTTCTTTTTGGAGCCTGCTGCTCCGATGACAGCCACGGTTCCGTCAATTCCCGTAATGAAAACGCCACCAAGTTCGTCCGCAACTGCGTTTAACTCATTGAGATGAGTCTTGATCAACTTTGTTGCTTCAGCTTTGAGAGATTGCATAGGTCCCCGATTTTTAAATTATTGTTCAGGTAAAACAACGCCGGAAGCGGGTTTCTAAAAAGCAGACAGCCAGACTCCAACTTTCCCTGAACTCTTGCAAGTACATAAAAGTATTAACCTTTTGGCCCTCGACAAACAACGATTTTCCGAGGTTTTCGTTGCATAATATAAAAAAGCCACTCAGGAACTGGGATTTCAAGTGGATGCTTTTGAACAAAGCTTCGGCGATCATGGTCCCCACCGGAAAAATTAGCTAGGTGATTATTTGAGTAAAGACGTCTGGACTTTTTGAAATTTTTCTACTATAGTAGAAAAAGAATGATTTACGAATTAAGCATCTACAAACCGCATACGGGCAAAGCCCCTTGTGAAAAGTGGCTCACTTCTTTGAAAGACAAAGCAAATCATTCAGGCTCGGATAGACCGGGCCGTTTTCGGAAATTTAGGCGACATCAGGGGTCTTGGTGAGGATGTCTTTGAATTTCGGATTGATTACGGTCCAGGATTCGGGTGTATTTTTCCATTCAAGGACAAAAGATTCTGTTGCTCTTGGTGGGCGGAGATAAGCAAACTCAAAGCAAAGATATTGAAAAAACAAAATTGTATTTAAAGGATTGGAAAAGTTATGAATAAAAAAACGACTACTAAAAAACAGGCGAAGTCTAAAACCGCTTCTTCCAAGCCAGCCGTTAAATATGATGATTGGATTATGGAACGCCTGAAAAAAAATAAAAAAGAGGCTTTTGATTATCTCAAAACTTCTCTGGAAGAAAATGCGGATTTCCCTCCTGCTTTTTTGCTTTCACTTCGCAGGGTTTCCCAAGCCTTTGATATGTCCATGGAAGACATCGCCAAAGAAGCAGGAATTTCCACTGCGACGATTTACAAGGCTCTTGGAGAAAAAGGAAATCCGACGATTGATACTCTGGCGTCTATATTGAAAACCATGGGCTTCAAACTAACTTTGACGCCGATTGAAAAGGCTTCTTAACTTCTTATGGTGAAGGCAAAAAATAAAACTTCAAAACAGACATTTAAATACAAAAACGCCAACAAACAAAAAGGGATAATTCTAAGAAGTTTGGATGGTGGTCCTAGTCTTTTTAGAATTTATGACGCTCGTGGAAGCTTTAAAGACTACGAGATTATCCATCATGATTTATCAGTTCAAATCATGGATGACTCGGCAGAGTTTTTGGAGTCTGCCGATAAAAAGAAATTCTATCTGGACTACTCCCGAAAAGTTTTGGGACACGACAAGAAATACACTCGCACAAAAAAAGTTTTAAAAGGAGCATTCAATGGCTAAGTTTGACCATGTTTTTATTGCCCCAAAAGATTGGGACAAGACATTTGAGTTTTACAATAAAATTCTGGGCTGGGAACTGGGTCCATCATGGGGTGAAAAAGGCAAAGAGCCTCGTGGGGCTTATCTCAAAAGCAAAGGTGGAATGACCGTTGTTATCGCCGAAGAACACGAAACGGATGATAATTCATGGACGCATGGGTTTAACGGACATCGTCCTACGCTTCATCTTGAAGTTGAAAACGTGGATGAGGTCTTTAAACAATTACCCACTGGCACACACATTATTTCTTCCCCACAAAATACCCATTGGGGAAGTCGTTGGTTCTTAGTTAAAGACCCTGACAATAATATCATCGCATTTAATTCCCCAGCCAAGTAATTAAAGCCCCTTTGATGGGGCTTTTCATTTTTCAATTCCCTACGCTTCCACATTCACAAAAGTTGGATTTTGCTCTTAACAAAGTCATGCCCTGACGGTCATTAAACTTTGCCGAGCAAATTCGGTTTGTATATTTATTTTTGCGAGTGTTCGCTTCTCCTTTTGTCGTTGTCCCCAGCCGTAGGTGAGGAACAACTAAAAACAAAAGGAGTTTCCCTTGAAAAATGAAATCAAGTTCATCAATCCAGATAAAATCTCTGTCGCTAAAAATGGGTCTCTATTGATTTGGATTTCTAAATCCGTAGTCATCAGTCTTCATCCTAATTATTTGGCGAAGATTTTATCTAACGCCTGACGCGAAGGTCCCCGCCCCTTGGGCTTACTATTACCCACAAGTTGAACCACCTTTGAACAGGACGTAGTCCTCTGCGATGTCATTGAGTCGCTGCCAACCACGCCAGAGAGTTATGATTCCAGGCTCTCCGTCTCCTTTGCGAGCAAGAAAACCCCCTAACATTGTCCGATTTCACCGATTTGACCACCCTAATTTCACCAAGTTTGACCACTCACTGAGGTGGTTGGCGGACCGAAGG
>JBDHWW010000077.1:0-10739 GCA_039810425.1 Pseudobdellovibrionaceae bacterium
TTTGGAAACTTAGGAATGATCAAAAACTCAGTGTGGAATCAGGTCCTTTGTCTAGCAAACTTGTGGGTAATAGTAAGGGCGAGGGCGGGGGCGCCGGTCTACCTTGTCAGTAGCTGAGAAAGGGTTTCTGAGTTGTCAAAAGTGCGGCCCGCCAGGTCTTCGAGTGATTTGCGGACAAGCAGATTGTCCATAACATAAGCCTTGGTGCGGAAAAAGAAACCGCCAATCGAAGAATATCCCCGAAGCCATGAAGCAGGAAAGCAGCCGAGGTTTTCTGAAGCCTCGGCGATGAATTGCCCAGCTGTCATACGGCTAAGATCCCGGTAGACAATTTGATTTGCTTTGCCCGTGGTGTTTGTCACAAATATGCTTTCGATTTCGCTCATTTGCTCGTCGCTGAGTTGTGAGCAGTAAGTACGGCTGCCCTCCAAGGCGCGTTCGATATTGGTGGTCTCAAGGCGGTCATTCACCTTTTGCAAATAGCGCGAGATGAATTCCGGCGCCGATATCGTGGTCGCCGCTTGAGCTTGAAACGCCAAAATTAAGAAAAACCCCACTAAGAACGTCTTCATGACCTCTCCCGTAGCCAGAACACCTACAAAGTTCGCGCCAAGGATTTTAGCGAATAGGAAAGGGCTCTTGAAAGGTCCGTGGGAAAAATTACAAAAAAGTGTCGAGAATCAGAACAACGGGCTTATTTTATAAATGCCCGAACCCCATTCCTGGTTGCCAACAGCCGAATGTAAAATAGTGTAGAACACGATCTCGTTGCGTTCATTGATGCGAACGTTTCCGCCAAAGCCAGGAAAGGTTGGATTTGCAAGTATGCACCCCAGACCCCGATCCGTTGGGATCTGATCGCCCTCGCCAATCACGCGACGAACTTGCTGGCCATCAGCCAGGTAAATGCCCCGTAAACCTTTTGAGTTTATCGCGCGAAAAACCGCAACACCTTGGCTATTTACCTGAGGAGCAAAGAGCTCGATAACAGAAATGCCGTCCTGACCCTCGGTGGCATAGCTCGTCTGAACACCATTGCCGTCAATCACTAAAGTTTTTGCGCCCCCCTTAAGAACACCGATGAAAGCGACAAGACCATTCTCTGAGAGGGAAACGGAATTCGTAAATCCGGTGTATAGGGACTGAGGATCGCTTTTTTGATCACGGGCAACGATGCGGTGGGTGCCATCGGCGTTCAGCAAAAGAATCTGATCCGGGAAGGCGTCGCTCCAATCCATCTTATTGCCGACGCGGATTTTGCTCGCCATTTGTCGGCGGCTATTGACCATCGGACCAAAAAGGTAAGACGCTTTAAAACCCAGCGTCTCACTTCCTTCAGAGAAAATCTGATGGAGAATTTTTTCGAAGCGGTAAAAACCGTGATCCCGGCCCGTATGCGTGCCGCGGAAAAAGATTTCGCCGCTGTTAAGAACTTGCAGGTACCCGTGAGCTATCAAATCCGTCCCCTGGCCTGGCAAAACATTGGAGATGGAATCAGAGTTCTTGTCATAGATGAAAATTCCTTCACTAGAAGCTTCGTCAAAAACCGAAACAGCGACCTGGCCATTGTCGTTCATCGCAGGCTCCGTCATGACTTTACCTTCCGGGGTACGGAACACTATTTTACCATTAACCCAAAGCGCCTGGGTGTTTTCGCCTTCGACCGCCATCAGCTTAAAGCTGACATCCCCTTTGTTGTTAATGTTCGGGGAAGTGCTATTGAGAAAAGACATCGTGGGCAAGTTGTAAGAGTCAGGACCATTTGCGCGTGCCATGATTTCTGGGGCTTTGTAACTAGGAATCGCGGCAAAAGATAAAGAAGAAATCGCGAAAGAGGAAAATCCGAGTAGAAGATATTTTGTCATTCGATGGTTCCTTTTTATGTAACACTACAATGGCGTGCTGATTTTTAAATTTCAACATCCCTTGCTTTTATTCTCAATGTGTTTTCGTTTTCAATGAGCTTTTCTTCACTTTACTCAGGGGCAAACCGGACCTTAGGATTTTTCAACAGTCCAGGGGAGGCGGCCATGGCAGACAGAAAGTGCTATTTGGTAGGTGGAGGAATCGCAGCGCTTGCAAGCGCTGCCTATCTAATCCGAGAAGGGAATCTTTCGGGCGAAAGTATTTTTATTATCGAAGAAGGCGCGATGGCCGGCGGCAGCCTGGATGCCAGCGGTGACGCTGAGAAAGGTTATGTCATGCGGGGAGGCCGCATGCTGAATTTTTCTTACCTCTGCACTTATGATCTTCTTTCATTTATTCCCTCCGTTGGTGACAAAGACAAAACGGTGATGGATGAAATCCGCGAATTTAATCAGAGGATCCAAACAAACTCCCACTGCCGCCTCGTCCATCATGGTGAAAAAATCGACTCAACGAGCATGGGTTTTAATTATAAAGACCGCTTTGATATTCTTGAAGTCATGATGAAATCAGAAGAAAGCCTAGGCGGCCGGAGTATCGAGGATTGCTTTCGCAGCGCCTTCTTTGAAACCAACTTCTGGCATATGTGGGCGACGATGTTCGCTTTTCAACCCTGGCATAGTGCGGTGGAATTTAAGCGATACCTCCATCGGTTTATCCATGAATTTTCTCGCATCAATACGCTGGAAGGCGTTGATCGCACTCCGTACAATCAGTACGACTCGATCGTTCTGCCGTTGCTCACGTGGCTGAAACACAAAGGTGTTCGCTTTATGATGGAAACCGAGGTCACCGATCTTGAATTTGCCGACATAGGGCCTGTGAACCCTGAACTTGGCAATTCTGGCGCGACGAAGGCCGTTTCAAAAATTTTCTACCGTCGCAACGAAGATCAAAACTACATTCCAATAGCCCCGGAAGACTTGGTTTTTGTCACGATGGGCTCCATGACGGCGTCTTCGAGTCTGGGCTCGATGAAGACGGCTCCGTTATTAAAATCCAAGCGGGAGGGAGGCGCTTGGGCCCTTTGGGAAAGAGTGGCCTTGAGCCGTCCCGAGTTTGGCAGGCCGGCGGTTTTCTCAAGCCGCGTGGATGAATCTAAATGGGTCTCATTCACGGTGACTTCGAAAGGGCATAAGTTTTTTGATTTGATGGAAGAGTTCACGGGAAATGAGGCTGGAACCGGCGGGCTCGTCACTTTTACGGACTCAAATTGGCTTATGTCTGTGGTGTTGGCCCATCAGCCGCATTTCTTAAATCAATCGAAAGATGTTACCGTCTTCTGGAGCTATGGCCTTTACGTCGATCGTCCGGGCAATTTTGTGCAAAAGAAAATGTCGGAATGCAACGGTGAAGAAATTCTGACGGAACTTTGTTCACATTTGAACTTCACAGAAGAAATGCCTGAGATCATCGCCCACGCCAACTGCATCCCTTGTATGATGCCGTTTATTACAAGCCAGTTTTTAACTCGAAATAAAGGAGACCGCCCGGAGGTTATCCCAAAAGAATATTTGAATCTCGCCCTTATTGGGCAGTACTGTGAAATTCCCGAAGATGTGGTGTTTACCGTGGAGTACTCGGTGCGGTCAGCGCAGACGGCGGTTTTTAGCTTGCTTCAGTTGGAGCGTGAGCCTGTGTCGGTTTACGGGGGAGTCCGGGACTTCCAAGTCTTGTTTGAATCTCTGAAGACGATGTTTAAAGAGACTGCCGAGCGAACGCGAGAAGAACACCCGCCGCTTTAGAGGCCAGCCCCAGCCCTTAAAACACCACAGAGAAGAATAAGGGCCAGTTTTATTTCTTTCGCGGTGTTGGGGGAGCTTTTTTGCCAGGGCCGGCACGCAGGCCATCCTCATCGATGCTGATGAGACGTTGCTTGTAGAGGCCACCAAGAGCAATTTTGTACTTCTTTTTACTGACGCCAAAGAGTTCATAGATTTTCCCGGGGGGCGTCTTTTCGGTGAGCGCTAAGAAGCCACTATTCTTTGCAAGGAGTTCAAGGATTTTTGGTCCGACATCCTCGGCGCCCTGATGCCCGGTTTTTTGTAAGCCGAGGTCGATCTTGCCGTCTTCCGAGCGAATATTGCGAATATAGCCACGGATTTTTTGGCCAATTTTTAAAGGCTGGAAAACTTCGTTGTGATAGAGCATGCCCTGGTGAATGCCGTTGATGATCGCCTTATAGCCAAGATCCGTGCGATGATAAATCATCAAATCGACGCTCTGGCCGGCTTCAAGGTGCGCAGGTTCTTTCGATAAATAGCGTTCTATGCGCATCGAAGAGGCGATACGGTCGGTGTTATCAAGATAAACATAAACGACGACTTGATCGCCCGGGCGAATGTTGTGGGTTTGTTCTGAAAATGGCAAGAAGAGGTCTTTATCAAGACCCCATGCAAGGAAGGCGCCGATTTTCGTAGCAGCCACCACGGTCAGGTAGGCAAATTCACCCACTTGCGCTTGCGGAGTTTCGGTGGTGGCCATCAAGCGGTCCTCGGAATCAAAGCAGACAAAAACTTCGAGCACGTCACCAATTTGAGTGCTCTCAGGCACGAGCTTTTTCGGCAAAAGAATTTCGCCGTCTTCGCCGCCGTCCAAATAGACGCCGAAATCAACGAGTTTAGTGACTGTAAGTTTATTGAATCTTCCGATATCGACTAGCATGGCGACGAACCTTAACAGGGCCCCTCGGTAGGGTCAATAGAGGCTGACTCTAAATGGATTCATAGATTTTATTTTATACCGTGCTTTGGTTGATGGGTGGTTATTGTGGGGTGCTTTGCGCGAAGTTCGCGCAGGGCCGCCATAAAAGGCTCCATTCCAGGAAATGGTGAGATTTTTCCAAGTTTGCGACCTTGTGTGAAAAAGAAAAAGGCAGTCATGTCCCCAGAAAAACACACAGATAAGCTCTTCTGCGTGTTTTTCCAGCGCCTGATCAAATGTGTCGGGCCGAAGCTGTTCGCACTCAAGTGCAGCGAAAAACGGAGAGGGCATTGATGCTTTGAGCATAGGGCCTCCGATTGATAATAATGTCTAAAATAGGATGTATTATTGACCCGGGCAAGGATTATGCGCATGATAGACGCCTGAATCATTCAGAGAGGATATCTATGAAATCAATCACAGAATTTGCAGTTTTCACATTGAATAAAGGCCTGGCAGCGAAAGCGGCATTGGCAAGCCAAGGAAAAAGCCCTGAAGAAATCCAAACAAGCCTCGGTGAAGCCTTCAAATTCGAAGGTGATAAGTTAAAGTATTTTATTAACGCACTCGACGTAGCTGGCCAAAATCAGCAGGATTTGAAGCGTGTGTTTGTTATTTCTCTCGCGGACGGGGAGTCTGCTCCTGCGAAAGCGGTTCAGTTTGAAGAGCATCATTATGTTCCAGAGTTCTTAAACACGGCTAAACCACAGGCAACAGCAACAGATGCTAAAGGTGGCCGGGGCGGAGGTAAAGGGGGACGCGGAGGCGGCCGGGGCGAGAAAAAAGGCGGATCTCCCTGGGGTATGACTCCAGAAGAGAAAGCGGCGAAAGGGAAGGCCGCACCCAAGGCTTAGTTTGAAGGTAGGGTCCGTCGAAAGAGGGGCCCTTTTTAGATCTCCGCAGGGGCTCTCGCCGGGAGTATCGGTTTCCAGAGAGCCTCTATTGAAATTTCCGCCGGTACCAACTTTTTGAAAAGCACGTTCAGATCGGTTTCAGAAAGAGTTTCTTTTTCTAGCAGCTGTTGGGCGCCATCCTCGAGCACTGGCCGATTTTGTTGCAGAATCCTTTCCGTGATTTTTTTTGCGATATCGATGACGTTTTTGATTTCAAGGTCAATCAAGTGAGCCGTGTCTTCGCTGTAGTGACGGATCTCATGGCTCTGCAGAGGGCTTTCGAGGAATGGATGGGGTTGTGTATATCTATCTAAACTATTGAAATAGTTCTACATAGCAGCGAACGAAATTACAAGTCACTACAAATCGAGAACTCGATGTCGGTGGTATGAGACGCAGTTATTTGAACTTGTGATAGTTGAGTGATCGAAATCATGGGAACCGTATGACTGCAATCGAAGTTTGAAATAATGGGGTAGGGGCGAGGTCCAATAATCTCTTTGAATAATTCATCGTAGGTAAACGGAGCACCCTCTTGATTATAAAACTCAGGTTTTCCAATAAGGAGACCTTTTATCTTCTCAAATACGCCGATGAATTTGAGCTGCTGAAGATGGCGCTCGGTTCGACTCAGAGGAGCTTCCATGTCTTCAAGAAGTAGGATTTTATCATGAAGATCAGGCCAATAAGGTGTTCCCGCTGCAGACATCAGGGTGTTTAGATTCAAAGCTAAAATTTCTCCGCTGGCAACACCGGGATGAAGAGCTTTCCAGCCCTCATTGTTCTGCCAATGGCGAGGCAGGTTTTTCCATTCGCCGTTAGACCAATCTCTCTTGTGATTGCTCCATCGAAGTGGAGGTGAGATTTTGCGAAATCCTTTGTTTGGCATAGTCACAGCATCCAGAAACCATTGTGTGCTTTCCTGAATTCCATTGGGCCATTCTCCAAACCAGCACATGACGCTGGGGCCGTATATTGTGCGTAAGCCAGAGAACTTCAAAATGGCAAGATGCAAAGATGTGATATCGCTGAATCCACAAATGAGTTTTCTTTGCTCACGTATTTTTTTAAAATCTAAAAATGGAATCAGACTCGAAGAGTTGTTACCACCAATAGTCGATATGAGCCCACTCACTTCGGGGTCTTCGATTAAAGACATAAACTCTTGCGCGCGCTCTTCTGGCGTACCAGAGCGATAACCTTGAGATTTACGAGCCTGCGTGAGGTCACCCAATTTAACTTTAAAACCAAGCTGCTCAAGATTTTTTACACCATTAACAAAGAGTCCTTCATTCCAAGAATAGCCGGGGCTTGAGGGGGTGAATACACCGATGGTGTCGCCTCTTTTTAAGTGTTTGGGTGAGAGGATTGATATTGCCACAATTTAGGATGTCATAGGCCAAGGATTCATACAAGAACCCAAATAGGGAATCCTTAGAGATGCTTTCAAACCGGAGTTTTCTGCCGGCGGCAGAAAACGACAACCCCCAAAATGTCGAAAAAAGCGGGAAACTTCAGAACCTACTCCGACGCAGTCGGAGTGCAGACAGCACAAATAAAAAAACCGCCAGAAGGGCGGTTGTTTTATTTGGATGGGATTGTGGCTTGGGGTGTAAGTATATGAATTAACTTGTGAAAATTATTTAATAGCTACAAAGCCTACAGGTATACTGTGTGATCATGGAATGTTGGCTGGAAATCATTACAATTAAACTGGGTCGGTACCGAGGCTACGTTCTTCTTGTACCAGCTCAAAAAGCTCCTGTAGTGCAGGTTCAAGTGCGTCATAGCTATCGCCATATTCTAATACGTTAAAACCATATGCTTTTTTAAACATCTCTTTTTCTATAAAATTGTAAGAACCGTTTGTGCTCAGAACATAGTGAGGAACCGTATTTTTTGAAATATTCTTAACTTCCTCTAGTATAAGAAGCACGTCAGGGTCATCCATTTTGCAACCTAAAAAAACAATGGTGTTGGTGAGGAACAGCGCTTTTAGAACTTCATAAAAATTCGGGTGATCACGCTTAGCCTCGTGGTATCCCGACATCGTAAAGATCATTTTATTCACTTCGTCTATTGAACCGTGCGCTTTTAGTATGAGTCGGTTGTCAGATCTTATCTCCGTGACTAGATCTCCTGAATAATAGGTAATCACCTTATAGCCAGGATTATTGCCATGAGCACAGTATCGTTCGTAGATCTTGTCGAAATTAGTGGTAATCACTATTCTGGAATCAAGCTTAAGTATGGTTTCATGAATTTTGCTTGGGATATATGCTTGCGTAAGATATTCTTCATCCAAGAAGCTTTTATACTCAGTCTCATCAGCATTCTTTTTAATCAGTTCCAATGCCAAAAGTAACTTATTTTCGTTGACGTATTTAGCAACAAGATTTCTATCTTCGTTCGAAGCGAGAAGTTGTTTAGCTTCGAGGATAAATGACTTCCAGGTCTTTGGGGTTCTGCCTTCTGTGGTTTTAGATGTAGCTGAAACCCCGGATCCAAGAAAGAAAATTACACGTCGTGTGGAAATTTGTCTGATTAGACTCTTTGGCCAATCCACGTTATTTACCTAAATTGGTTAGCAATTTGAGAGTTAATTCCTTCAGTAAGTCATCATACTCGTCAATTTGACGATTCATGCTGCCAACGACTCCTTCCGTGCCCTTGAGCTTGTGAATTGGACAGTTATTCGATTGCGCTCTTGGGATTAGACTATAAACATAAGGGATATGGCCCAATTCTAAATCATCCGTATTTATATTTGGAGATATGAAATCCTTCATATATGCATTAACTGTTTGAGGAATCTCTTGCATGATTTCTTCATAAGCCTTAACGGGTCGCTTTCCTGCTTTGAATTTTCTAGTTACATACTGCTGAATAGAATAGCCAACGATTCTAAACTTTTTATTTGTATCCAGAACAATTTCGCCAGCATATTTGGAGAAGATAGAGGAATTTTCAGACTCCGCGTTTGCTTTGCGCTGCTGATAAAGCTTCTGCCATCGCAATATCCATTCGGAGATATTTTTAATCCCCAAAATACTGAATATATCACAACCCAATGGCGAAACGATATTATCACTGCCTAGTAAAATAGTTCTATTTAGGGCTCCCAGGGAAGGGCCAACATCAAGGAAAATATAGTCGTACTGTGATCCATATAAGGTTAATACTTGCGAGAGCCAGTTGGTTTGGCGGAACCCACCGATTCCAGCTCTTGAGAGATCTGCCCAGGCTTGACTGAGAACATCTTCAATTAGGGAGAGCTTTGGGTGTCCAGGTATTAGATCAATTTCAAAATTATTTTCGGTAGCTTTCACTGGGACAATAGTTTTGGATATAGTTGATTCTCCGACTAGGAAAGGATCAAAAATATCTAGCAAAGTCTGAAACTTTGGTGTTTTAGAAAAGTAAAGATCTTGAACTATGTCATCTGGTAAAATTGATTGAGTTGCATTACATTGTGGATCTGCATCAATCAATAGAACTTTTTTTTTATGTGTTGTTGAAAGATAGGATGCAATGTTGCAACAAAGAGTGGTCTTTCCAACACCTCCCTTGTTATTAAAAAACACTATCGATTTCATTCAAGTTCCCCCTAGGAACAGCTCCACCGGTAAGAAATATATTCGGTTTAGTTTACAAGTGTTCACGGAGTTTCTCATTTAAGCAAGTTCCCACTGGAAGGAGAACCTGCTTATAGATCAAGGTCGGGAAGACGTTTTGCTTTTGAATTTAGCACTCTTTCAATCTGTGCTTTCTCAATGCGATAGTTATCAACAGGTAATCCACTCTTGATACGCAGTTCGATCGCGCGATCAGTGAAAAGCGTATTGATGTTCTTGCGATATTTGGCAAGCAGCTCGCGTTCCATTTCAATCTCTTGGAAGCGGTTGAAGATTGGAGCGCACTCGCCAAGCTCAGTACCAACCCAACGACGCCCCTTCATTTCGGCCACAATGTAAGTTGTCCCAGAGCCGCCAAATGGATCGAAGACTAGGTCGCCCTCCCGGGTCGCAATATCCAAAACCCGGTCCAGTAAACGAATGCTGAGCTCATTAGCATCTCTATTTTTGTACTTGGAGTGACGAACTGGTGGGATATCAGTCCAAACGTCGCGCAGGTTAAGACCTTCGGGATTCATTTTACTTTTATATCCACCATAGTCATTCTGTTCCTGCCCGCATCGTACACACGTTTTTATGGGTGTTCTCGGCGGTGCAAAGTGATTAGGTCTGTCACCCTTTATGAAGTACAAAAGGCTGTAGTGTGAAGGGTATAGCTTGTTGGGAATTGGCATAGATGCAGTAATATCTACGGCAATCCAATTCTTAAACGTTAGCTGGCTATTTAGATAGTCAGCGATGTAGATCGACCACTTCGGAATGTTGTAAACAAAGATTGACCCACCGGGCTTTAATTTTTTAATGCACAGATCAAGCCACTGACGAGTCCATTCGATATAGTACTCGTCTGGAACGTCATCAGACTTTGACCCCTCATAAGTTTTACGTAGATTGAATGGAGGATCCGCGAAGATGCAATCAAAAGTATCATCAGGGGTTGACTTCAAATAGGCCACGCAGTCACCTTGATAGAGCTTACCAAGCTTAGTCTCGAACTTTAGTAGTGGCTTTTTGTCGTTTGAGTGAATCTCATTGCGTAGAGCTTGGATATTGGCAATCTCTTTAACAAGATCCTCAGATGGAGATAGAAGCTGATTCAGAACTTCATCAGGAAGCTTTGAAAGATAGGATCTTAATCCTACGGACTTACCTGTTTTTTTAGGGGTGCGGCCAGTGCGGCTTTCCCAATTTTTTGCTTTTCCAGCCTTTATAGACATGGGACCTCGACTTTCTGATTGATTAACATTTAGGTTCGGATGAAGTCATCTATTTATGTTGCTAAAGTACGTGCAAATTCTGATCCTTTTAATATGAAAATAGTAAGTAAATACTGGGTATTAGGTACAGAATCCGGCCACTATAAAAACGCTTTGTCCGAGATTGACAACGCTATCGAAAAGACACGCATCGTCATTCAGCCTACAAAAAAGGCAAATGGGGTAAAGCCAATTAAGGTCGGCGTCATCGAACAGCTCAAAAAATCTGGGTGGTCCGACGAACATCCTATTGAACTGTTTTTTTAGGAGTGAGACGAATCTGATTTTTTTGGTTCGTCAGTTTGATTGTTAAACTTTTATACAGT
>JBDHWW010000078.1:0-10427 GCA_039810425.1 Pseudobdellovibrionaceae bacterium
GGCGGACCGCGCGCGCCGAGGACCAGAGGCGCATCGTCGCGCTTGAGTGGGCGGTTCAGGGACAGCCCTGGCCGGCAAGCGCCTACGCGCTGAAGCGTTGCGTGGTGAGATACGCGGGATGCAAACGCACATCGCCCAGCTTGAAAGCACAGCCAGCGGCGCACGGGCGGCGCTCGATGCTATGCGTCACGAACTCGCCGGCATACTGCAATTCAATCGGTGAGCCGTTGCCCCATGCGCCGCCGTTGTATGTCATCACACAACCGTCTTGCCCCTTGAATTGACGAAGCGGATTCTGTTGAAGCGGGCGCCCATCTGCGGCCTTCACCGCTGGGCTGTCAAGCCATGCCAGCGGGAAGAATCCGCCCAGCTTGTCAGACCATATCGCCCCTTCCTTCGTCGGCTTCGGCGTGGATGCCTTCGCCACTTTCGTCACTTTCGTCACTGTGCGCCGTGTCGGAGTCTTTGACCACTGCGCCTTCACCGCTGCGATTTGCTCATCAGTCGGCTCGAATACCTTTACTGCGTCCATACTGTCACCTACTCTCACGTAATCACGACACTAGACTTCGCTAGTGCCGATGGTCGCCAGCCGAAGCCGGCGTTGTCACCTAACCTTTATCCATCTGCCGGCGCTGAAGACTTCTTCTTCAGGGCTGGCAAGTGGGGCTTGTCTTGTCCGATGCTGTCGACCCCCTATAGGGGGTCGGACAGACAGACAATCGGACAGAACGACAATATGCCGGTTGTCTGTCCGATAACCCCACTTTTCGGACGGACAGACAATCGGACAACTCATCGGACAGGCTCTTATGCTAGCCATGCCCTACTCTGCCTCCATCGGCAATTGCTCACCTGTCGACACGTTTGCCAGCCGAAGGTGTCCATCGGCCTCGGTCAGACTGCCGGCGTCGATCATCTCGTTAATTGCTCGATAGACGGTGTCTCGTGCTGGCTCGAAGTCCTTACCGTCATACATGACTTGCAACTCATTCTTCATCAGCATGTTCGCAACCTGCGCCCGCGTCTTCGCCGGCCTCACGTTCAGATTGCACCGCGTCAGGATGAACGTCTTGATTGTCTCGGTCTTCGTCGGCTTCTTGTCCGCCCCACCCATCTTTCGTGTCACGTCTTCGGATGTGTAGACGGCCTTGACGCCAATCTCCTTGCCGGCTTCGTTGACAACTGGCTCAAGGCTGAAGGTCGCGATGAATGGGATAAGCGGGGATGACTTCGCCTTCGTCAACGCGATCTTGACACCCTTCGCCAGCCCTTCTTCGCTCTCACCGCCGATGAGTTCAATCTGATGCTGCATTGCGGCTTTGATTGCCGACGAGCCGCGTGCGCCGCGCGTCTTGTCCTTGCCGGCGTGGTGAATGACGACAATCGTGCAGCTGGCTCGACGTGCAATGTCTTCGAGTGCGTTCATCACATGCTTCATTGCTTCGGTGTTTTCATCGACTAAGTGTGTCTTGCTCAGTGAGTCGACGAACAAAACTTCTATGCCGGCTTCTTTCACTGCCTCGATTACTTCGCTGCGCACCGCTTCATCAGTCAAGTCAAGTTGCCCCAAGTCGGACGACCACCACAGATTCGCATCTGCTTCGTCGTCAAGTTCATTGGGTGCGCCTACGTCTAGCTTGTTCATGCGATTCTGAAGCGTGGTGTAGTTGCCTTCCAAGTCGATATAGCCGACCTTGCGCTTCTGCAGCTGATACTTCCCTGCCCATACACCGCCGTATGACAACTTGCGCATCATGTCACCGACGCACCACGATTTGCCGGCGCCACTTTGCGCGACGATTGCGGACACAAGGCCAACAGGCAACACGTCAGGAATAATCCACTCGATAGGCGGGCATTCCATTGCGCGAAGTGCCTTGTTGTCGATGAACCTGATGCGGCGAAGCGGCTTGTCGCCTTCGTCCTGTCGCGGCTTCTCATCAACTGCCGGCGCCGCTGGCTTGTGTCCGTTCGTGCTGGGCTTCATGTGGTCGACGCTGAAGGTGTCAAGGAATGAAGGCTTAGTCTTTGTTGCGTTCATCGTGACACCCCCACCCGCTTCAGATAATCGCGTGATGCCTTCTGCGGCGTCACATTCACATTGCCGGCCTTCTGCGGCTTCGGCGTCAACTTCATTCCCATCTTCTCGGCCAGCGCCTTCACTGCGGCCTTCACATCTCCGCCGTATTCAAACTCACACAGAAGATCGAACGGCTTGAATTGATACCGCTTCTCGCAAGTCTCATTCATCGGGTCATTCGCGCTGAAGGTATAAGCGTGGTCGCCGTCGAAGTAGCCGCTAATGCCGTCGCGTGGATTCTTGTCAGGTCGTGTGAAGTGGCGTCCATCTTTGGAGATGGTGTAGCCGTAAAACTCCATGACTTTGCGAAGATCTGTCGCCGCGTTGAATGCGTCGATTACGCTGTTGCCCTCATCGCCCTGCCCTGCTTTCATTTCGATGGGCTTCTGCTCGGCCTTCTTCGCCGGCTTCAAGTCGGCGCGGATGGCGTCTATCATCTGCTTTGCGTCGTAGTCGCTCGAGGGGGTGTGATCTGTTTCAATCACTGCCCGCATCAAGTCAAGATCATCGACGGTGATTGTCGGCAGTGTCATGGTCGGCAATGCGTCTAGCTTGTAGGTATATGCGTTGCCAGTATGCACAGCGAAGCGTGGCGCACGATAGTAAATCTCGCGGGTGAATGTGAATTTGACTTGGTCGACTTCGCACGTCTTCACATTGAAGACGCCCATCGTGCGCGAGTGTGGCCGCTTCATGTGAACTTTGTCGTGGTCGCCGGCCAGCAGCATGTAGGCGCGAAGTCCTGAGCCGCTGGGCGTAATCTCAACATAGGGGTCGAACTTCATCAACATCCACAGCGCCACAGCGTCGATGACACCCTGCCCTGCATTCAGACAGTCGTCAAGGTCGACTGCGACAAGGTTGCCGACTCTGTTCATGCGGACGCCAAGATAAGGCGTCGCCGGCTTCAACATCGCCTTCGCTTGTGCGAAGGTCTTCAAGGCGTCGTCACCATTCCAACCAGTAAGCGGGATGCCTTCTGCGTCGGATGGCTGCTTCATCTTATTGGCAATAAGCCAACACTTCGTCGCGCCAAGTAGCGCGACAATCGGGGAAACTTCTACGGTTTGCATATCGAAACTCCCACATAAAAGGCTTGTTTCGACAGCACCGCGCGATATAATTGGGGTTGTCCAGACGCCCAAGCATCCGCCGATGCCGTCAATGCGCCCCACTAGACTTTGCTAGTGCGGGCGTTTTGCGTTTTCTAGGCCATTGCAGCCTCACATTGTTTTGTCGTCTTCGTCATCTCGCCAAACAGATTCAACTGCGGGCGGATAATCTCATCGTCAAGGATGATTGCGCCAGTCGTCTCAAATTTGCGAAGTGCAGTGAGCAGGACATGGCGCGTCAATTCGCCGTCAGACTTGCCAACCGCGTCGGCCACGACTGCCAGTCTCTTCGCTTCATCTTCGCTCAGCCGCATGATCTTTAGAACCCTGCGGGCGTCTTCGCCCTTCCGGTATTCACGCTTTGCCATTTTGCACCTCATCTATGTATAACATTTTACCACATGAATGTATTAGCGCAAAGGTCAAATGTCGCCCTTCCCTACGTCTTCTGCGGCCAACTCGGCCAGGTATCGCCCGCCAGCCTTGCCCTGCTTCTTAGCCTTCGCCTTCAACTTCTCCCACACCGTCTTCGGGACATACACGTCGACTCGCGCTGAGTCTTTTACGGGCGTCTCACGCTGCGGGCGTGGCGTCGTCTTAATCTGTCGCTTTGCCATAGTTAAATCTCCTATTTATCCGTCTCACTTCGAGCCGGCTTTACCGTCTCGAATTGTCGTTCTAATCGTCGCAAATGAGACGCTTCAGCCGTCTCACTTGCCGTCTCGAATGAGACGCTTCGTCTGTCTCGAGCCGTCTCACCATCCGTCGCGCTGGGCGTCTCATTCGCGGGTGTCAACCGTCTCACTATCCGTCTCACGGTGCGTCTCATTCACCGTCGCGCCGGCACTCGCGGCCAACCGTCTCACCGCTGCGCATGGCGTGAGACGCTTCAGCCGTCTCGCAATGCGACGATGTGTCGTCACATCGTCTCACTTTGGCGTCTCGAAACAGGGTAGGGTGAGACGCATTCAGAACGTCTCACCCTACCACTTCCAACCGTCTCAAATGAGACGCTATTCGCCATCGTCGCCGGCCTCCGTTGACTGCGTCTTTTTGCGCCGGCGATATGCCTTTTGCTTGCATGACGATGAGCAGTAGTCTTGCTTCGGGTCGCCCACGAATTTCTTACCGCATTCAGCGCACGTCTGCTTCGTGTCTTTGTGAAGGTTGGCTGGGTCGCCCTTCGGTAACTTCGTTACGACTTTTGCCGGCTCACCGATGCGTCTCGCGGGCTGGGCTTCGTCGATCACTTCAGCGTCTTCGGCGTCCTTCGCCAGTCGTGGGGTGAGCGACTTACTGCCGGCCTTCTTGCCGCCGATAATCCAGTCGCGCTTACCGTCTCCATCAACGTCTTTGAAGTCGATGAATGACGCGACGATGTGAGCCGTGATTGCAGTGATGACAGACAGCCCGATTGCAGACACATACACCGACTCGCCAATTTCGCCCAGCACGTCAACGATAGGGACGCGAATGCCGGCCAAGCTTGATACAGTTTCAACCGTCACCACCGTCAGAAATGCGCCGTAGGCAATGCAGAACGCCCGCCACATCCACGCATCGAATTCATCCTGTGCTTCGTTGGCCTTCGTCAATGACAGGTAAGCCCACACGAAGCACGTCTCAAGCACAAGGCCACAGATTGCGGCAAGCATCGGATTGATGCCGCGGCTCATGCCGAAGTAGGCTGATGCAATCGCGGAAGCCAGCACCGCCACGGCCTTCGCAATGAAGCCCACATACTTCGCCGCCGCCGCTGATGCGCTTTCATATTCGGTTGCGTCGCGCATCGTCAGCGGGATAAGAATGACGGGCACAAGGGCAAGCGCCGCAAGCAAGCCGGCCACAATCTGACCGATGCCACTTAGCGCATCGGGCACGGCCATAAGCCCGCCACGAAGCGCCGTATTCAATCCAACCAGTGTGAGCGTCACGCCAATCCACGCAATCAGGATGATTGCGCCGGCGCCCTTCGTCGGCATGTGGTTAGTCGTCAGCACGCGTCCCAGCGTCACCACGACTACACCGACAGACGCAATGACAGCCAGCCCAGCTTCAACCGCACCCGTATTGAGCCGGTCAGCAAATAGTGAGAAGACGCTATAGCAAGCGAATAGCACCACGGCCACGAATAGCGCAGCCACGGCCACCATTGACGCGCCACCGAAGCGGCTGAAGTCGAATGTTTGAACCTTTGTTTTTGTCTCAGTAGAATTCATCTCGCACCTCATACGTGCATCGTTGCCCGCCAACTCTGCGAAGGGTGGGGCGGGCAACTTTGCGAATAAACCAACGCGCTTAGGCGTCGGCCTCGTTTACAAACTTCTTGCCCTTCGTCTTCAGCTTCAGCCTTCCCGCCCGCATTTCATCGCGGCCATGCCGTGCGAGTAGGGTGATGAGGCTTGAAAGCGTCGCGCCGTGCTTCGCGGCGATTGCGTCCAACTCAATCCATTCACTCTCGCGCAATGCCAAGCCTCTCGCGCTCACAGGGTTAATCCGCTTTGCCATCACTTGCCTTCCTTCGCGGCGTTCTCCGCGTCAATCATCTTGCGAACCTTTGCGCGGTTTGCATCAGTGAACTCAAGCCCTTCACGATTGCAGCGGGCGTATTCTTCCTCGAAGCGTCGCAGTCTTTCAATGTCGGCTTGCTGGGCGGCTCTGTCTGTCGCTCTGATTGCGGCGCGTCGCTGCTTTGCTTTCGCTTTATCTGCCATCTGTAATCTCCCAAGCGCCGGCACATGAAACACTGCCACATGCCGGCGCTTAATCACATGCCTAATTGCCAGCGCCCGCGGCATCAATCTGTGCATCGTTCGCTACACATCGGCCATTGCGCCAATACTTCAACGGGCACGGCTGCACGCTCTCATCGACTGAAGGTGAGGCCAGGTCGAAGCCGGCCACGTCAGGCGTCGCAGTCACGACCACGACCACTTCACGCGTTACTTCAATCGGTTGATTGACGATGCGCGTGGCCTCGACCACGTAGGGCGTCGGAGTAATCGCGCCCGCGCCGGCCAGTGGGTGAGCCGTTGCCGTTGGGTATGTCGTGCCCAACGCTTCAGCCGTTGCCCGTGCGCTATTGACGCCATCGCTGCTACAGCCGGAAGCCATCAACAGCGCCACGATTGAAAGCGCAAGCGCGAAGATTGAAACGAAGCGACGATGTGATGCTGATGACTCAACAGCCACGACAGGATTCACCGCGAAGAATGCCAGCCAGTGATACAGCCACGAAGCCCAGCGGCGTCGGTGTTTTGCATCAGCCGCGAAGACGATATGGCAAAGTTGCCGGCGTGCCCGTGGGCTTGCCTTGTGATAGAGCCGTGTGAACTCACGCGCTTCATACGTGCCCACGCGTGGCTTCACGGCTTCACCCGATGCGCGAAGAATGGCGTCAAGCTTATCGTCAGTCCATTGCGTGTTTGTCGTCATGGCAACACCACCTTCGCTTCAACGTAAGCGGCGTTGCGGGCTGCGGCTAGTGCGGCGTTGCGCTTCACTGCGGCCTTATGCTGGGGAGATTGCAAGCGCCAATCCTTAGCGGCTCGTTTCTCTGCGACGTGTCGCTTCGTCCATCCTGACGCAAGCAACTCATCAACGCGCTTGAGGATCCACGCCTCACGCGCTGACAATGGAGTAGGGGAGTTAAGTTTTTCTGTCTTCATCTTGCGGCCTCTTCTACAGACCACCGATGAAAGAAATGAGGAAATGTAGAGGATAATTTCTACAGGTCATCACTGCTTCTACCAGTGGTTGACTTAGTGGCTGATGGGTGGTTGTAACACCTGTCGGCCACGTCTCTTATACGCTAGGAATTTTACCACATCACCGGAAATGTGCAAGTCAGAATCCGTAGTGAAACTTGCGCATTTTGTCGGCCTTCCACACGGCCAGCGCCATCGCCAGAACCATGTCGTCATGACCATTCGCGCTTCGATTGCCATAGCTGGGCGCACCACTGCCGCTTATCTCTTCGTCGAAGTCCATCAACTCGCTTTCAATCTGTCGCCAGTGTGGTATCTGTGTTGCGATCTTGAGCCGGCCACTTTCAAACGCGACGCGAAGCGGGCTGATAAGTTGAACCTTCGGTAAATAGGTGCGACTGCCTTCGCTGCGATCTTGGCCGACGCCCGATGTGATGACAACTTCATCCATGCGAAGCCGCTGCGCACGAAGCAACTCGACGACTGCATTGCCAACACCTGTCGCGTCGACGATGAGCATGTAATCGTGAATCACTTCTTTGCGCGGTATCTCTTTATCCATCGGCCAGTATTCTCGCTCGACGATTGCATCAGGAAGCCGGCGAATCAAGTCGCCTACATGCTGCGCCACTTTTGTGTAGGGCGTCCCAAGTGGGAAACGATCAACGTTATTAACTTCTATCGCGCCCTTCGGATTGTCGAAGTCGGTGCGCTGGGCAATGCACACGGCGCTATAGTCATTCGATTTACCCAAGTCAAGGCCAATGAAATACATGATGGTTTATCCTCCAAAAAGCGGAATGAAGGGAGTGTCGCCGCTTAGGGCGTTCCTTACATCCTCGCTACGAAACACACTGCTAGTCGTATCGGTGAATTCACACAGATACTCGCTGCGATACCATGCGTCACCTAATGCCAGCCGTTCTTCTGCTAAGAAGTCCGCACTGATGCGTGGGTTATCTGTCGCCTTCAGCGTCACGCGTCGCCACGTATCGCCACCGTCACGCCATTCATCGTAAAAGTGCCCGCGCTGTCCCCACGGCGTAGACGCGAGAATGAGCCGGCCACCACTCACAGCCAGCATCGGGCGCACGGCCTTATACAACTCATCATCAACGCGGGCGGCTTCGTCTTCAATGAGCAAGTCAACAGCGGAGAATCCGCGAATGGTTGACTCCGAAGCCGGCAATGAGACGATGCGTGAGCCGTTCGCAAATGTCGCGCTCAGTTTGTTGTCTTCCATCATCGCGGGCGGCGTCTTCATCTTGCCCAGCCAGCTCGAACATTTGCGGAATAACTCTGACGACTGGCGAAGGGAAGGGGATACCAACAGCACCAACGCATTAGGATTGAACATGGCAGTGTGAACGGCCAACAGTGAAGCGATGGTTGACTTGCCTGATTGACGCGCACAGTTGAGCAACAGCCGCTTGCCTTCCCAGCGCATCACGGCCTCTTGCCATGCGTCAGGCTCGAAGCCCAGCGAACGCCCGAACGCCACCACATCAGCGGGCACTTCGTCGGCATTCTGCCGGCGTGCCAATAGCGCCTTGATTTCTTTAATGTCGCGTTCAATTGCCACGGCTCAACATCTCCTTGATTGCGGCCACATCATCTTCAACCGTTGAAAGCCGGCGCACCGTATCGGCTGCATCAGTCAATGCCTTCGCCGCTTGAACTCTCACAGCCGGCGTCACGTCTTCATCTTGCGCAATGTCAATCAACACATTCGCGGCAACTTCCATCCCGTAGGCGTAGCGCGTCGCTGCATGGCGGATTTTGTCGCGTGCAGCATCGGCCACGGCTGCGGCAAAATGCGGCGTTTTGAGCCATCGGTGCAAAGTGTCATCACTCACGCCCACGGCCTTCGCCGCTTCGGTGAGCGATGGGTGAGTGAGTAGCGCGGCCACGGCTTGAACCTGCTTCGGCGTCAAGCCGGCCACGTCAACATCAGAGCCGGCCACAGCCAGCGTCTTATCAGTCTTCGCCATTGTCATCATCTCCTGAGTCATACGTCGCGGCCAATGCGTCACTAGCCGCGTTCAAGGCTTCGTTGGCTTCGCTTCGGTCATAGCGTTGCGTCGTTGTAATCGCTGCATGGCCTAACATGCGCTGGGCAACATGAACGCCCTTCGCACGGATGACAACCGTGGCCGCGGTGCGCCTGAAGTCGTGCCATGTGATGTTTGCAATGCCGGCTTCGTTCGCACGCTTCGCCAGTATTTCATCGGCGCTGTTGACGGTCAGCGGCTTGTCAAGTGGAATGCCGGCGCGGTGCATCGGTGTAATCAACCATTCGCCGGCGCCGCGGAACTTCAGCCAGTCCTTCACGACCTTCCACAAGTCGCCAACAATGGCCGGCGTGGTGCGTTCTTTATTGCCTTTGCCAATGACGCGCACTTGTGCGCCCTTGCCATCGGGAAGAAGAATCAAGTCAGGAAGGCGCATCTTCACAATCTCGCCGCGTCGCGCACCCGTGGCCGCTGCAATCGCAATGAGAGCCGCGTCACGCTTGCCCGCTGGGTGAGCGTCGCGCCGGCACACGTCAATCAGGCTTCGCACTTCAGCCGGCGTCAACTCACGGCCAGCTATCTCACGCGTGCCCGTGTCACGTAGGCGCTTCGCAGTGTCAAGCAATCGTTGGTAGGCGTCGGTTGTCATGTCGCCGGAAGCCCACGCGCTTCGCGCCGTGCCCGTCAACGCGGCCAATACTCGATTACGCTGGGCGGGCGCACCGTCAACGCGTGCCATGATTGCGGGAAGGTTAGCGGCGTCAAGCTTGCGCCAATCCACCGTCAGCCATGAATCGAAGCCCATTGCCTTCGCTACGACATTCAAGGCGCTGCGCTGCGTCTTCTTCGACAGGTCAGAGCGAAGGCTTGAGAGATAGACCACAGCCGGCTTGACTTCGGCTGTCATCTGCGCGGGCGTGTTGCCGGCGTCTTCGGGAGTGATAGGGATAAGGTTGCTCATAGTCTAGGATTGCTAAAAGTGTAATTCTACACGGTTGATTTTACCACACCTAGAACGCCACGGGAAGCCCAGCCAGCGCCCGATTAAACGGGCAAAACGGGCAAGCCCAGCGCCACGAAGCCGCACACGGCCTCACAGGAAGCCCGTAGCGGCGTTTTGCCGGCCACATAGGTATGAGACAGCCTACAGATGCAAACAGCGGCCTTCCTGCGCGTCCTGACGCGTCGCGCCCAGCGCCCAGCGGCACGCATAAGCGGACACGGGCACTTGAGCCGGCTGAAGGCGTCAGGGGAACTTTGGTAACTTTGGTAACTTTTTCCACCGCTAAAAAAATCGCATCTGTCTTCTGAAAAATTTTTGCGTGCCAAAAAGTTCCGAAAGTTACCAAAGTTCCCCTATTTTGAGCGTCTTATGTCGTCTTTGTCGTTGTTTGCGTTGTAGGAATTACACCTACACTAAGCGGACACGGCTTCTTCCCGTGGCCGGCTGGCGGCGTTGGTGCGAGCCATGCGCGAGGAGAGACCATGAGCAAGCGAGTGATCATCATCACTG
>JBDHWW010000079.1:0-9827 GCA_039810425.1 Pseudobdellovibrionaceae bacterium
AAACTCTGGAAGGGTTTTGGGGAACTCCATGTCGCGCCTATTAAGCTTGGCACGCTAACGCCAGTCAAGTGGATATAAATGTTATGTTATTTAAGATTTGCTGTAAACGGGGCGCCCGCGAGAAATCTCCGTTTTCAATCGAGCGTGCAGCTTTCCCAAGGGCCAGTGTTTTATTTTGAGAAACCATATCTATTAAGAAAGAAAGTTCATTTCTGAGAGACATATTTCCCTTCTAATGTTGAGACAACTATTCATAAAAAATAGAAAATGTCGACATAGAAATTTTAACCAGTACTGATGACTATTTTAAGATTAAAGATCCTGAAGGCAGATCTCTGATTATCGAACCCATCAGAGATCTCTTCAAACGTGGAAAAAATCGTTAAGGCTCGGTTAAAACTTAGTGCCTTTGACCATTTTCTTAATTTCGCCTTTTAGGTTATTGAGAGATTCTGTTTTGGCCTGATCAACTAATTCCTTATCTTGTTCTGCGAAGGCTGCAACATAGTTTTTTTTCGTCGTCGCTTCTGCTTCGGCAGTTAAGTAAAGGTATTCGTTTCTTACATCCCATAAACTTGCAGACGTCATGAAAAGCGTGTCGGCTTCAGATCCAGGGACAAAAAGCGCTGGAACCAGAAGAGTGTAAGTCCATCCCCAGTTGTTAATGTAGCGATCAATCTGTCCCGCGCCACCCACGATCAACAAAGCATCAGCATGATGTTTCGCAGCCACAAGACGTAGTGCTTTGATGTCTTCATCGGCGACAAGTGACCCCACAATCGGAAAAACATCTGAAACAACACCTTCAGTTTTGAGTTCCTTTCCGATCTCTTCCAGCAGAGCCTTGTCCTGCTCCGTCCATCGCCACTCGCCGCCCATACCCTTTGCTTTGCTTGGTGTCTTGAAATAAACTCCAAGCTTAAATGGCTTTGGAAGATTCGCTTTTTTGGCAAAAGCTTCTTTAATCTCGTTATCGTCGTATTTAGGTTTTATAACGCCGATTTGCTCTTTTAGGTCGCCGCGATTAAAACCTTTGCTGGCGCAGCCCACTTGAAGCAAAGTTAAGCCGACAAAAGGAATAAAAAAGTAGATTGTCTTCATAGACATTGGTCACCCCATCGAAAGTATTTTATATGGGGTTAAATACGACGTGGCAAGCCTTTATACCCACCAGCACTGTACGTAAGTGGCGGAGTTGCGGCGGAATTGGCTTATAAGCCCCTAAATTATTTAAGGGCCGACGAACGCCTTCTCAAAGAACCTCTGACAGTTTTTCTGTTCTCCGCACCCGGTTTTTCCAATATGATCTTCCCAATGATTGAAATTATTGCCGGTATCTGGCTTGCTTGTTTCCTTATTTCACTTCCAATTACTTTTTGGAATGTGCGGTCTGTTGTTTCTAAAGCCAAGTCGGTGCAGCTTAAGATTTTGAATTTAAACCTAGCAAAGATTGGGATGTTTTGGAGTCTTTCTGCGGATGGGTTTCAGGCTCTTGGCGAGAAAAATCCCAAAGAGGATATTCGCAAAGCTATGCGTAGCTATATATTGATTGGCGGGCTTGGGATTTTTAGTGTGATTGGGTTATTGCTTTTGATCGTCGTCAGTCTTTCGACGCATCTTCTTGTGAGTCGCACGACTCAGCGAGTGTTTGAGTCAGAGCTGTCTCACAATTCTGATCTGGACGCCCGCGCCACTCAAGAGCTGGTTACCTCATTTTCTTAGATAAAAGGCCCGTTGCTACTTCTCCACGTCACTAAGGTGCGACAATGGATGATGCTCATCAATGGTGTTTACCATCGTTCTGGTTGTCACGTTGGTGTAGATTTGTGTGGTTTGGATACTCGCATGCCCCAACAGCATTTGAATGGAGCGTAGGTCTGCGCCACTCTCCAACAACGCCGTTGCGCAGGCGTGACGGAATCTGTGCGGATTTACTGGTTCCGAGAAGCCCGCTTTGGCCGACCAGGATGCAAGCCACCTCCAAACGTCAACGCGCGAAGGCCTGTGACCACGGTCGTTGATTAGAATCGCGGGTGAGGAATCCTTCGTTAATTGTGGGCGGACCTCTTGCAAGTAGTGCACTAAATGTTCCGCCAATTTTTCTGTAATCGGAGAAAGACGCTCTTTATTGCCCTTGCCGAGAACTTTGATCCAACGGTCCGTTGGGTTGAAGTCCGTCACGTTCAAGCCGATCAGCTCTGTCACGCGCACACCCAAGCCATACAAGAACAGCAACGTCATTTGATTGCGGGCGGTTTTTACCGGATCGCCGGTTTCAGCGGCATCATAGAGCTGCTGAAACTCTTGTGGCGTGAGAACCTTTGGTAAGCCCACCTTTACTTTTGGCGGACGGAGGTCACGAAGCTCCGGGCACTTCATGCCACGGGATTCACAGAAACGAAAGTACGTGCGCAAGCTGCTGATCACGCGGGCCTGCGAACGAGTCGAGAGCTTATGTTTCCTCATAAACTCATAAAACCCTTGAACATGGGAATTCGTTTTTTTGAATTCGATAAAGAGTTCGAGATCGCGGCGATAAGCCATCACCGTGTTTTGAGAGCGACCGCGGACATTCTGTAGTTCGTCGAAAAATTCTACCCAAAGTTCCAGTTCCATAAACTCATTACAAGAGATTTTATGTTACAAAGGCAAGTCAGTTTCTGCGAACTTAGGCACTGCGTCTTTGAAGGATTCAACAAACGCTTGATGTTTTCACTCAGAATGACACTTCTTTGGGCAATTTAAGCAGTTTTACGGAGCGGTCATGCCTACGGATGACCAGCCGCCGTTGCATTGGAACCAAAGATACACTGTTGTTCCCGTGTCACCGACGTCATCACCATTAGTATCATGCAATTTAATATACATAGGAGCTTTGAAAGTTGTTGGACCGGTCAAAGTCACCCATAACGGACTGATAGACTGAGTCGAAATATCCGGAGAGATCATGCCCACTTGCAAACCTTGGATGCTGTATGAGCCATTCGGAATGCACGAGTTAGATCCGTTGGCCACGAAAGTTCCGCCTGTTGGCAAACCTTGGTAAGAACCTGTCATGCGAGGATTCGCAGAGTAAACGGTCGAAATACTATTTTGATCCGCCACCACTGTAAGGCCTTGAATGCTATAAGCAGAGCCACTCAAGTTACCGGAGAAGACCGTTGGGCCCGCCACAAAGCCCGAGCAGTTAGAGCAGTTTTCACTGATACCACTGCCGGCACCACCGGAATTTTCATCACCGCCGCCGGACTTACCGCAAGCAGTTGTTAACAGCATCAATGAAGCCAGTGCTGTGAATAAAAGTTTTTGTGTTTTCATATCATCCTCTTTTTAAAGGCACATCCAGCGCCTTTTGGGTAAATTTCAAATTCTATTAAAAGTTCATTTGTATCACTGGTGGCATCCAGTACAGGTCACGACATTGATTCAGCACTAGAGTGAAGTTTCCAGCGTTTACAGTTCTTGTTGGCACAATGTGAACTGTTGCACTCATAGTGCCTTGTGGGCCCGTCAAATTCACAGCGGCGTCAAAAACATCTTGATACAAAGTACCCTGTTGCATCTGTTGAATTGTGAAAGGACCACTCAGGCTGGCCGAGCCCCATTGGCAAAGATAGGGAGTTTGGAAAATTACTTGTCCGCTAATTGAACCGTTTCCAACACCAGTCTGGTCACCGACGACTTGGAACTGGACTTGAATGCCCGTGACCATACTATTTGCGGTTCCACCATAAAGCGGAACTTGGCCAACGCCGCCGACACACGGCTGAACCGTGCAACCTGGGTAAATCGGCGCTACAGGTGCGGGGTTGCTGTTTCCGCCGTTATTCTTCTGGCAAGCCGCTGCTATCAACATGAGGGCTGCCAAAGCGGAGAACAGAAGCATGGAGTATTTTTTTGTCGCTGTTTGTGTTTTCATATTCGCCTCTTAAAATCCTTAATTATTGATTAAATGCTTTCGATTTTGATAATCCGGTAAAAGTACCCAACCTGCGGTAGCTATTGGATGGGTAAACATTTGATTTATCCATCACCGTTTGTGAACGGCATTCATACGGGCCCACATAGATGAACCAGCAATATCTTTCCGGTCCTTGAACGACCATGGCCTTATTAAAGTTCTTAAACCAGAGGGAACCGCTGACATAGGCTGAACCTTGCGCATCACCTTGGCTCATCACATTATCAATCACCAAGACAACCGCTCCGTAAGTATCTTGGAAGTAGCCAGAGAACTTCGTGTTGCTTGCAAACCAGTAGTTATACTCCGCATGGAAAAGGCCCACGTCGCGGTTAGTACCCATTGACGGAAAGGATTCGTTTTTACCCGTCCCTGCGACGAAGTAGCCTTCATAGTGTTGACCGGCATCGTCGTAAGCCAATTTCACTTGGCCGCCGAATTTACCATTACCGACGTCAATCAAGTTCACATTCAATTTAACGTTTGTAGGATTGTTCAATGGATGTGTTCCTACATATGTATTAAAGATCTCTAAAGAGTCCGGAGTGAAAGCCACGGTATTACCATAAGCCCAGTTATCACCCGCAGAACCCGCACCTTGTCCCGGAGGAGCATTGGTCGGGAAGGTTGGATTCACAACAGGAGGGATCACGATGTTGTCGCCGTCAGATGCCTTCATTTCTTTCGCACAGCCCACTCCAAGGAGTGCCAGTGTCGCGAGAACTAAGATAAGCTTCGAGTTTTTCATAATCGCCTCTTGTTGTTAGGTCCCCAAACAGAGGGAACCTCTTAACCACAAGCATTGCGAGCGCCGTGCCGATGAAAGCGCCAGGCATGCCAACTCGTAAGCCCTTAAAATTTCAGAGCTATTAAGGGATAGGATCACATTGAATCATAGGACCTGAGAACGCTCCTGGGCCCATGAAACCCTTTTATGTCACCGAGGAGTCAAAAAATCAGACAGTTTTCGAGAGCGGTGTTGGAGCAAAACGATGGAGCCTTCGCCACCGTTACCGGATCTTCAGCCCGGACAAGATCCTCTCAAAATGAGACGAGGCCGTCCCATCCGCCGGGTTCAAAATGGAAACTCTCAATGTGAGCCAACTTAAAATAGTTTAGAAACACGATCTCGTTACTTTTTCAACAATATGTCTACAGTTCTCAAAGGTGGAAACCGAAGAGTAATTCATATTATCAAATCAAGGAGAAACAAAATGCAAAGCAAAGCTCTCAATATGATCGTTTTCGGTGCCGTGGCTCTTTTTGCTGCTCGTGTTTTCTTAAACTTCTAGTTGTTTTCCGAAATGATTTTCAAGCCCGCCAAAGGATAATAATGTTTTAGAATCCTTTGGTAGGAATACTTTTTAAGCCCCAGCGCCCGACTTCCCCATTGGCACATTCCAACACCGTGCCCGAAGCCTTTTCCCACAAACTCGACGTCTTCCCCTTGATCACGCATTTTGAAATTTGTACTTCTAAGATTCATGAAGCCTAGAACCTGACGAAAACTATTGCTGCGAATGTCGCCGAGGAAATCCTTTACAAGACTTACAAACCTTGCCTTAGGCAAACGATAGCGCCATTGCGCCATGGGGTTCAGCGGGCAGCCTTCATCTGTCGCGACTCCGGCATCATTGCCCTTTTCCTGCGCCCACACGGAGCCCGCCGCCACCGTTTGACCGCCACAGTCTGAATGATAGAAAGCCTTCAACACGCGCGGGCCTTTCACAAGAAAAATGCCTTCCGTCTCTCTCACCGCTTCACGGGCCTTCTCGAACAGGGCCCTATTTTCGTGACGGCTGATTTTTTTGTAAACTTGGTCTAACACTGAAGACTCCACATGAAACGAACGCCCCTGGCGATCCCGCAAGATCGCTTCCGTGTAGGAGCGGATGGCCACTGCTTGGGCCTTCAGCGTTTCCATGGGCCAGGTCAGCGGCATTTCACTCGCGAGCACTGAAAATACGTACTCTTCCATCGGCACTACGCCAATGACATCAATCTGTCCGTCGGCACTTTCTTGCAGAACGATTTTATTCGGCAGTTCGGTGGCGTCTTGACGGAGATTTTCGCCTTGAATCATCAAAGCCTCTTCAGAACTCATTACGTCTTGAGAGCTTGCAGGGCCGCCCTCGGCAATTTGCCAATAGCCTTTACCAGAGATTGAAACACGGGCAATTTGCAGTTGTTTGGTTTGCGGAATAGCGACTTTGTTAAATTTATTGACATGGCCGACCAGGCGCAGATTCATGCCCGAGAGAGAAACGCGGGAGACACCGGTTTTAATTCGGACACGGACGGGCTCTGGCTGCGCCCATGTTGAAGGCGCAAAACCAAAAGCAATAACCAGCAGAAAGCACGCAATCCTTTGCATATCAGTTAAACTCCACCATGAGTTTCGTCCAGGTTGGACGCTAATATTAAAGTACGGGTTGCGTGTCTTTTCTAGTCTAGTTCTTCAAGTCGCCGAGCTTTATCAGCGGCTTCACAAGTTCCATGGGCAATGGGAAAACGATTGTATTCGATTTGTCGCCCGCAATCTCAGTGAGGGTCTGTAGATACGCGAGCTGAATCGCCGATGGCGAGCTCTGCATCAGGTTTGACGCATCAGCAAGTTTTTGCGCACGTTGCAACTCACCTTCTGCTGCGATGACCTTCGCGCGGCGTTCACGCTCCGACTCCGCCTCACGGGCCATGGCCCGTTGCATTTCCTTCGGAAGGTCGATCTGCTTTACTTCAACCATCACAACTTTAATGCCCCAGGCTTCGGTGTGCTTATCCAGGATGCCCTGAAGAGTTTGATTGACCTGCTCACGATGCGCGAGGATTTCATCCAAGTGATATTGCCCGACCACAGATCTCAACGTCGTTTGCGCTAATTGGCCGGTGGCAAAGTAATAGTCCTCAACTTTTGTGATCGCGTCTTCCGGGCCCACGACTTTGAAATATACAACGGCATTCACCTGCATCGAAACGTTGTCTTTCGTGATGATATCCTGAGGCTTCACATCCATGGTCACGGTACGAGTATCGACTTTCAGAATGCGTTCCACTCCTGGAATCAGAAGGATCAAACCAGGCCCCCTCACGCCAACCGAGCGGCCAAAGCGCAGAATCACGCCACGCTCCCACTCCGGCAGGATTTTGACGGTGGCCGTAATAAGCACAATCGCAACGACCGCTATAAAAATTAAAAACTCCATGGCTACCCCTTTTTTCTGATGTGAAGTGTGAGCCCCTCTCGGCTCAGCACTTCAACTTGATCAGTGAGCTGAATCTCCTGATCACTGCTGAATCTCCAGACCTCTCCGAGGATTTCCACTTGGCCCTTAAGCCCCGCTGGTTCCACAGAAAGCACTTTGACTGCTTTTGTTTTTAAATCATGATCCGTATCCTTACGGCGGCGGCGCACGGTTCGAAGCGCCATTCCCCCAAGCCCTAACAGGACGGCCGCAACCACCACGGTCACGCCCCCGATCAATGTCCACGGCAATGAATAGCCGGTGATATCCCTGTCAAATAAAAGCACGCTGCCAACGACAAAAGAAATCATCCCGCCCACACCGAGGATTCCGAAACTCGCAACGAAAAGCTCCGCCACCAAAAAGCCAATCCCTAGAAGCATGAGTGCAAGGCCGCCCCAGAAGACTTCAAGCTTATGAAACGAAATCAGCGAAAGAACTAAACCTATACCGCCAATCACGCCCGGCGCAATAAGTCCCGGATGAGTGATTTCCGCATACAAAAGCGCAATGCTTCCCATAAAAAGCAGATAGGCGATTTCAGGGTCCGCAGTGAAGTTCAAAATTTGATAACGAAGATCCGGTGCGAACTCAACGAGCGGGCCCACCTCAACGGTGCTTTCCTTCTTTTCGCCGAGAATGGTTTTATAACCTTGGGCCGCTTGCAGAAACTCTTGTTCATTGTTTGTAACGAAATCAAGAGCTTTCAGTTTCTTTGCTTCTTCCGCACTCACCGCTTTGGCTTCAGTCACGATCTCTCGGGCAAACTTCAGGTTCCGGCCGCGCAACGTGACAATCCCCTCAAGCCAACTAACAGTGTCGTTCACCATCTTGTTGCGGAGATCTTTCGGCGTCTCGCCGCCATTCCCGAGGATCGGGGTCGCAGCTCCGATATTGGTCGCCGTGAGCCCGCCATTCACGTGACAAGCCATCAAGATAATCGCGCCGGCGCTGCCCGCGTGACCACCTGAGGGCGAAATGAGGCAAAGATAAGGAACCGGCGATGCCAGAATTCTTTCAACGATCAAACGCGTGCTTTGCAAATTGCCACCAGGCGTATTCACGCGCACGAGGATCGCGCGGCATTTCTTTTCAGCGGCGAAATTTTCAGCCCGAGTGAGATAATCGAGTGTTGCCGCTCCAATGGCTTCGCGGATCGTGACGCCAACAGTGCACGCGCCATGGTCCTCGGCTTTCACGCCGTGAGCCGCGCTCATTACCCCCATCAGGACTGCGAAGCAGACCCCGAAGAGTTTCATACGACACCCATTTCCTTCATGACTTTTTGCAGATCCGCCCAAACAAGCCGTTTCGCGTTGGTATTTTGCAGTAAGTAAGACGGCCCGTAAGTTTCCAAGAACTTCACGGTGCCCAAGTTTTGCAATCCAGGCTTCGCCGGTTTTGATGAGAAAACCACCACCCATGGAACCGTCACCTTGGCTGTGTATTTTTGCAGAACCTGACGGACCGTTTCCGTCGAGCCCATCCAGTCGGCTTCTAAGATCAAATGCTGGTGATTTCCGAGGCGCATGGCTTGGATCATCTTATCGAGAAGCTCTGAACTTTCAGGCGCAAAAACGCTCTGGTCGCTCTCTTGCTTGAGATTCAGGAAAAGAAGATCGCTGCTCGTGGTTGGAATCTCGGCTTCGGCAGTTTCCAGCAGACTTTGGCGAATGCGCGCCGACTGCAAGGTTTTGACCCCGAGCACGTTCTTCACGTAGGAAAAGTAATTGGTTACGCTCTCTTCAGCCGCCATGCCGGAGAATTTATTCTTTTCCAAGACTAAAGACCATGAAAACCCAACCTTCGCGCATTGCGCTATCCCAAGCTTGTGGCCTCAGTTAACCTAAAACTGGACCAAGCGAGTCTCAAGTTAAGACACTGAGGAGCCGATAGGTTTTCTGAGTGGCAAGTTGATGTGGATGAACAGGATGTTCTGAAGCGGAAACAGATGCCGAAATTCCAATTCTAGCCAGGAGGGCTTTTATGGAAATCTTTCGCTTTAACGTGATTCCAGAGCAAGAAATCCAACGTCGTGAGAAGTTGAAGTACGCTCTCAACCACTGCCATGTTTGTCACGGCAAACTCGAGTTCAACTATTTCGATACTTTAGAAGACGCCAAAGTAGAAGAAGTAGCCCACTGCAAAGATTGTGGCCGCAAAGCCTCAAATCTTCTGCACTCCGTGCACTAACTTCACATTAGCAACGCACCCAACACTTGTCCAAAAATGGAAACGGCGGGACCCGCTTTTATTTGCAGAAGGCCGCATTCGGATCTTTCGCGCAAAGATACGCTTTGAGTGCGGCATTTTCCGCTTCAAGCTTTTGAATCTTGGCGTCTACTTCCGTTTTATCAGCCTTAGAGGCTTCGACATTTGCGATCTGACGAGCTTGGGCTGCTTCCCCCAAGATAAAATCTTAGTAAAAGGGCGAAGACCAAAAAGGCCTTTCAGGGATTTCCCTTTAAGCTTTGAAAGAAGACTCACCAGTAAAGAAGTCAGGGTTCTGATAAAGGCCAAATAAGCGTCCCGCGAGGGAAGTTTCATCAACAAATGAATATGCGACCAGTTCAGTGAAATCTCATAAAGTTTAATCCCATACCTCTTAGCATGGGACTTTATCA
>JBDHWW010000080.1:0-9418 GCA_039810425.1 Pseudobdellovibrionaceae bacterium
TCCTAGACAAATCCATAAGTCTATTTTTGAAGCGACCGGGGATAAACTATACTGGAATAGTTGTATTAAAAGGATACCTTGGGGGACTCATGAAAATCCGTTTTTCAAACAGATTGTCATCTACTTTTCTATTTTTTCTCGGTGCAGGAATTTTAATCCCATGCTTTCAAAATTGTTCCGCTTCAGGCTTTAAGACGGCTTTAGAGAACGCTACCGACTTACCAAGCTCTAGCGATAGCGGTAGCGGTGGAGCCCCTAGCAGCACATTCACGCCCCCTCCGGTCCCCCCGCCAAGCAAAGTCGGGCAGTATCTGACTTACTTAACAATTAAGAATGTCGACACGACACCTTCTGCTGAACAGTACATGACAGTGGGTCAGGTGTTTGCTCCGGGCGAAGTTCCCGCAGGTCAATTTTTGGCCGCAAAAATTGGCGGCGTCGATGTCCCGCTACAACTTGACAAAAAAGCCACCCATGCCGATGGCTCTCTCCGCCATGGGATTTTAACTTTTAAAGCACCCGCTTTAGCCGTCGGGGCTGAGAAAAATTTAAAACTCTATACGACAGCAACGGCTCTTTCTGGAACAGTATTAAGTTTCCAGAATTTGATCAGCACAAATTATGAAGTCACCATCTCGGGAGTCTTTCAGGGCGTCAACTTTAGTGTGTCCTCAAAAAGCATGCTCAACCCGCAGAATTGGTTAGCCGGCCCGTTAGCCACGGAGTTTAACGGCAGTCTGCCAATCAATCAGTTCCTTGAGGCCTATTTTGATATCCGTCTTTACCAAGATGGTTTCATAAAATCAGACGTGATCGTTGCCAATGATTGGGCCGATAAAAAAGGTGTGGCGACATTCACCTATGATGTCACTCTTCGCCAAAATGGTCAGGTGGTTTACACTAAGGCCGGGCAAAAGCACAATCGCTTTGCCGATTGGAAGAAAACTCTCTACAGCCAGGCACGCTCAAAGGTGCAAGTGGTGCGTGAGCCGATTCATTTGCGCAAATCCAAAGCGATTCTCAATTACGACCTGGTGCCAAAATCCGAATCGGTTATCGCAAGCTTCTATAAGAACTTTTTGGACTCCCCTCGAGGACCGAATGAGGGATCTATTATTACAAGGTACATGCCGCAAACGGGCGGCCGCTCCGACATCGGGCCGGAAGCTGCTTGGACGGCATTTTATTTGGTTCACCAAGACCCTCGCCTGGAAGAAGCGATGTTAGGAATTGCCGATGCCGGAGGCTCAATCCCATGGCACTACCGCAACCCTATGACAAAACGTCCGGTCACTCGGGATGAAAAGCCACAGGTCTGGCTTGATGACCGCTGCTTCGCAGACTGCCCTGTCGATACTTGGACAACTTCAGATACGGAGTGGGTTGTTGATACCGCCCACCAGCCTTCGTTATTTTACGTCCCTTACATGATCACTGGGGATCGGTACTATTTAGATCAATTGCAAATGCAAGCCGCTGAGACGATCAATATGTACAATACGACCTATTTTAATCTGAACGGAAAGTTCTATTTCAACTCTGGCCATGACCAGACTCGAGGCGCGGCGTGGTCCATGAGAACCTTGGTCAATGCCGCCTATCTATCGCCGGATGGAGATCCGATAAAAACCTACATCAATAAAATCATTGATAATGATTTTGAAAATGCAAAAACCCGCCTGATCGTAAACGAAACCGCCAATCAGGGAGACCTCGCAGGCTATATGACTGGTTATGGGTTTGATAGTTCCGCCAATGACGGAACAGTTGGGCCTTGGCAAGATGATTTTATGACCATCATTTACGGCTACGCTTACCAGCGGGGTTATACCAAAGCCAAAGATTTTCTTGAGTGGAAAGAAAACTTCACTGCGGGACGCTTCTTACAACCTGACTCCGTGTTCTGCGTAAATAGTGCTCCAGGCTACTACTTCAAAATGTTTTATGCTAACGGCGATCGTATAAAAACCTGGAAAGAACTGTATACGTTCAACTTTGGTTCAGCCGCGTGTCCTGCCGCAATGGAAGGCTACCCTAGCTGGGGTGGCGGTTACGCCGCTGGGGCGTATGCGGCCAATGGAGTTCTGGCTCAGTATGGCTTAGTCAGGGCCCAGCAGGCTGTCACGGCGATCAAAGCTCATTCGACATTCTGGCAGCCTACGAATGCGTTTGGATTTATATCAAACCCAACGATGGCGATCAGTGCGACACCAACGCAATCACTGGTGTCACCAGCTGAACCAGCACAGTAAAATGCGCCGTCTTTAGCGCGCACGAATTTCGAAGGGAGTGGGGGAAATGAAAATCACTGGGAATATTCGGAACCGCGCGATTATTGCTTTGGGCGCCGTCGCTTTAGTTCTTGGCTATCAAAACTGCAGCGACAATGGATTTAAGGTCTTTACCGAAAATTCGGTGAATTCCATAAACTCCGAACCAGGCCCCCTGCCTTCCGCGAGTCCAACTCCCACCCCTCCGCCTGGAGAAACGCCCCAGCCCCCAACTCCACCGGCACCCACAGTACTCACCACAGGCTATGTTTTTTCAGGAGAGTATCGAGCCTCGCCGACGGACAATACTGGAACAAAGATCTGTGATTATCCCTCGGGGGCCAATTGTCATTCCGATGCGGAAGGAAAATCCAAAGGAGCGATGGTTACGGCGGAGTCCAAACTTTCTCCGAAAAGTCCGGTTCAAAAAATATCCTTCGAGTTTATGTCAAATGGCTTTTTGGCCAACAATCGCGATGCCCATTTCGCCATAGGACTCAGGGGAAATACCACCAGAGATTCTAAAAATGATCCGATTGCCGTGAATGGCCGGGGATTTATTATCGGGCAGCTAGGGAGCGATGGGCGTAATGCAGGCAATCTCGCGTGTTCCAATGATATGGCACAAATTGAAACCTACCATGGCGACATCTATCTCAATAATCCGGCAAATCCGGCGAATCATATCTTTCAAGACACATGTTCAGATCCTCTGTTTGTTGAAAATCGATGGTACCGGATGGAACTCTACGTTTCCCGCGATAGAAAAATTGGCTACAAAATTTATGACGGAAGTTCAACCCTACTGCACTCGGTTTTGATGCAGGATCCTTATGATTATATTAGTCTGGATCTGAATGATTGGTTTATGGGCTACGTATTTAACACACGAGTGACGTCCCCTGCGCAAAACTGGAAGCTCACTTTGAATAACATTAGCTTCTCTGAGTCAAATTCGAACATTGAGAGCTTTTTCACCGAGCCCTTGTTTAGTTTTTATCTTGGCGGGATCCCCATCCCTGACAATACGTTGGTCAGTCTCGACGAGATTACTAATAAAACTCTCGGTGTTGGCAACTTCCCTTCACTGAGGACTCGGATATATGGCTGTGCGGGGCCGGCTGCGGCCGTTGACGCTGGAGCCTGCCAAAGGGTCGATGAGTTCCGCGTTATTAATCGCGCTGGTGACGCCTCTTTCGTGTCCGTGGGGAATAAGCTGAATGTCATTCCCTCGTCGCTGGCCTCCTACCCTAGCAACACCTACAAGCTCGTCCTTCGCGCCAATCCTGGAAATTCATTTAAACAAATCACGGTGCGAGTTCAGAAATAAGAATTTATTTGGAGTTCGTTTTTTAAAACGGCAGTGTCTGGCAACTGCGATTGTGACAGCTCCTGGATTGCTTAAAAAAAGCAGATTGTAAACACAATCTGCTTTTTTTTGGCGTCTATGTAGTAAGCATTTAAATCAAGTTCGACGCCTCAATATTAGAAAGCAGTCCCTGGGTAAAATAATCCACTCTTGGCAGGAGCAATTTTCGGCACAGTGTATGCATACGATATTAGCTATCTAGGGGGATCCAATGCGACAGTATAAAAGAAATGCAGTAATATTGATGTTGGCTGTTACAACGATCTTTTTGTTTCAGAATTGCTCCAACGAGCAGTTTGGTACTGAAAGTGGAGCATCTTTAAATCCATCCACTACAGGAGCCGGAAACAATGCTAGCGGTTTTAACCAAAATGGAGGTGGAAGTGGAAGTGGAGGAAGCACTCCGCCGGCTATCACAAATATCGCGGCAGGGATGGTCGTCGAAGACAAGTCCATTGGCGATAGCACAATAGTGACCCGCCTTACTCAAAAAATTTATAATGCAAAATCAGGTTTACGAGGTTGCACGGCACTGATCACCAATTACAACCTCTATTGCGTCAATGACTCGGACTTTATCCCTATCACCAGCGCCATGGCGTGGGGTGCGGGCTCCTATGATGCAACTCTTGATGTCTATTCCGTCGACACGGAAATCAGCGCTAAACAATGGCCTATGACGACTTATTTTACTCGCTACATTGCTTCGGACGGTTCACGTAAAGAGTTCATCTTTACTCCGACTCAGTCCTCAATGCCGAAACCTGCGCGTCTGCAATGGGTTTATACAAGTCCAAAAGCATGTTTTGGCCCATCTTCGCCGCCAGCTCCTATCGGGGAGGCTTGCGCGTCTATTGGTGAAACTCGAACTGGCGAGTGTGGCACCGCAACCTGTCAGTATAAATAGCCGAATATGGCACAACCGACGCCGGACTCTGGCTGCTTCGGACAAGGCAATGCGTCAACGCCCTGCCTTGTCCAACGCAACCCCCCGCATTAATCGCCGCCTCCGATGACATCCCTCTGATATTTTGGCTAAATTAGATCCTTTAGAGGATCACCATGAATGCAGGAAAACCCGAAAATAAGTTCGCACCTCCAACAGATGTCAAAGCGGTTTTAAATCAGTATAAAAAACCGAAGAAAGTCGTCGTCACTGCCGGAATGCCTTATGCCAACGGCCCGCTTCATTTGGGGCACCTGGCGGGGGTGCATGTTCCCGCAGATATCTATGCGCGCTGGATGAGAATGCTCATTGGTGCTGACAACGTGCTTTTCGTCAACGGCAATGATGACCACGGTTCAACCAGCGAAGTGGCGGCGGTCAAGGCCGGAAAGTCCATCCGTGAATTCATCGACACCATCCACGAAAAACAAAAAGAGACTCTTCAAAAGTTCAACGTAAAGACCGATATCTTCACGGGGACTTCTCGCCCTGAAACATATCCCTTGCATGAAGCTTACTCTCAGGATTTCTTACGCCGCTTGTTTAAGAACAACATGCTCGAGAAACGTATCACCAAGCAGTGGTTTGATCCAAAGATGAAACGCTTTCTGCAAGACCGTTTCGTTCGCGGAGTCTGCCCGAACTGCGGAAGTGCGGATGCTTACTCTGACGAGTGCGACGCTTGCGGAACTCAATTTGACCCCAGTACACTCAAAGATCCTCGCAGCGAAATCAGCGATGCAAAGCCCGAGTTGAAAGACACCGCTCACTGGTGGCTAAACATGTGGAAGGTCGCGGATCCTTTGAAAACCTGGATAGAAACAAAGCGAAAAGCTTGGCGCACCGCTGTGGTTCAAGAGGTGACCAACACGGTCCTCATTGGCTGCCGCTTTGAAAACGTTCACGAAGAAAAATACAAAGAGATCAAAGAAACTCTGCCAAAGCATAAATCCCGCTACGTACCCGGCAAAAAGGTTGAGTGCTTGTTTGATTCAAAAGCCGACCTGGCAAAAGGCCAAGAGGTTCTTGAAGCAGCTGGAATTCCATCTGTGATTACCGACAAGTGGGGCTACCGCCCGATTACTCGGGATGTGTCTTGGGGGATTCCTGTTCCGCCTGAATTGGACCCGGATATGAAAGGCAAAACGCTTTACGTTTGGCCCGATTCACTGATTGCGCCAATCGTATTCACCCAAGTGGCTTTGGAGAAAGCCGGCCGCAGCCGCGAGCAGTACAAAGACTTCTGGTGTGATCCTGAAGCCACCGTTGTGCAGTTCTTGGGCCAGGACAATGTGTTCTTCTATGTGATCATGCAGGGCTCGATGTGGCTGGGGCACAACCAGAATCCGCAACAGTTGCCGCAAAAAGGCGAACTGCAGATGACTGAAATCTTGAGCGTGTACCACTTGATGGTAAACGGTGAAAAGATGAGTAAGTCGAAAGGCAACTTCTACACCGGCGATCAGGTGCTTGAAATGGGCTACTCGGCTGATCAGATTCGTTACTTCTTGGCGCTTTTGAGCTTGCCAGTCAAAGCTTCAAATTTTGATTTCGAGACCTTCGCTGAAAGAAACAAATTCCTCGCGGGCCCCATGAATGCGGCTCTCGAAAAGCCGATTTCCGCCTGCCATTCAAAATATGGCGGCAAAGTTCCGGAAGGCAAGCTCATTGGCAAAGCCGAAGCTGAGACAGTGAAGCTCGTCCAATTGTATTTGCGCTCGATGCAAAAGGGCGACTACGCGTTTTTACTTGGTCAAATTGAAAACTATGCGCGCCAAATCAACTCCCTCTTCTCGCAGTTTAAGCCGCACGATGACCGTGCGCCTGAAGCGGAACGTAAGGATGCGCTCTTTACCTGCTTCTATGTATTGAAGAATTTGATGATTATGCTTGCGCCTTTTGTGCCAGAGACGATGAACGAACTTCGTAAAACCTTGAGTCTGCCAGAGTCTGTGTTCCACGCTGAAGAGCTTGGCACCGGTATTCCGGCGGGCCATGTGATTCAACCAAAAGGCACCTACTTTCCGGCCGTTGCTGAAACTGAACCAATACCTTCTTGATTTTTGTGCGACGAAAAAAGGATGTTGGCTGGATGGCTTTTTAGCTTGATCTAAAGCTAAATGGTGGTTGGCAAATGAATTGCGAACACAAAAACCATTCGGGCCACTCTCCCGTCCTCGGCCCGGCACCTCGTAAGAAAGAAGGAGTCCCCTATGACATTCAAAAAACAAACCGCTTTTCTCACTTTAGCTAGCGCTGCCCTTTTAGTTATTGGCTGTTCAAGCGAACCTAAGCAAGCCTCAACAGAAGCGACGACTCTGGCAAAAACATCACAAGCAACCGCGGAAGCCGGTGGCGGCCACTATGTCGTTGTTGATTTCGCAAAAGGCGGAAGAACTCTTGATGCCGCGGATAAGGAAAAACTGCGCAACCTCACGTCACAGGCTCCTCACAACGGTAAAGTTGCCGAATACGAAGTTCTGGCATGGGCAGATCGCGAATATCCACGGGAAGGACAGAAAGCGACTTCTCAAGAAGTCGACCTTGCCCAGGGGCGCGCGGACACAATCAAAGACTTTATGAAAAAAGATCTCAGCACAACAGAATCCGTCAATGCCCACAACATGGCAAAGCGCCCTGGCACGGTGGCTGAGCTTTTTAAAACTGGGGATTATAAAACAAAAAACATCTTTCAAGGCACCGGCGCCGCTCCAGACGACCACGCCTCTGTCTTCGGTAAAATCGAAAACAAAGCTTCTAAAGCTGTGATTTTTGTTAAGTACGAATAAAACCCTCCTTCGCCGGGCGGTAGTTTAGATTTTTAAATATCCCGTGCTCGCCAATATTAAGGAGGTCTCCGGTGCCGTCGAAAAAGAATTTCACCTGGCTCCTGTTCTCTTTTGCGATCGTCATGACATTTTGGTTGCAGACTGTTTGGATTCAATCTCGGCAGATAGAGGAAATTCCCTATAGCGAATTTCAAGCCCTGCTAAAGACCAAAGGAGTCGACAATCTCAACATCAGCGAGCAATACATCCGCGGACAATTTAAAAACCCCCGCACCGACAAAAAAACGGAATTCTACACGGCACGTGTTAATGAGGACCTTGCCAAAGAACTTGGCGAAAGCGGCGTCACCTACCTGCGCGTCGTTGAAAGTGGTTTTTTACGGGACCTGCTTTCGTGGACAATCCCCGCTTTGATTTTCATCGGCGCCTGGATTCTCATCGGGCGAGTGATGGCCGCACGTGGTGGGCTGGGCGGCGGGCTCATGACGGTTGGTAAAAGTCGTGCGAAGCTCTATGTCGAAACCGATGTAAAAACCACTTTCGCCGACGTTGCCGGCGTGGAGGAAGCCAAAGACGAACTCCGCGAGGTTGTGGAGTTTTTAAAAAATCCCGATCACTATAGCCGCTTGGGGGCACGCATGCCGAAGGGGATTCTGCTTATCGGCCCTCCAGGAACTGGCAAAACTCTTTTGGCAAAAGCCGTCGCCGGGGAAGCCCGCGTCCCCTTTTTCTCTATCAGCGGCTCGGAGTTCGTCGAGCTCTTTGTCGGTGTCGGGGCCGCCCGCGTGCGCGACCTGTTTGAAAAAGCCCGCGAGAAAGCACCGTGCATTATATTTATCGACGAACTTGATGCCCTGGGAAAGGTTCGTGCCACCCAAATCATGGGTGGAGGACATGATGAAAAAGAGCAGACTCTCAATCAACTGCTCGCCGAACTTGATGGCTTTGATACGCAGTCTGGAATCATTCTGCTTGCCGCCACCAATCGACCGGAGATCCTGGATCCGGCCCTACTTCGCTCCGGCCGCTTTGACAAGCAAGTGCTTGTCGATCGCCCGGATAAAAAAGGCCGCGAAGCGATTTTACGAGTTCACGTTAAGAGTATTAAGTACGAGCCTGACCTAGAAATAGATCATATCGCCGCACTGACCTCGGGCTTTACGGGAGCCGACCTGGCAAATCTTGTGAATGAAGCGGCCCTCGTTGCGACGCGAAGAAACTCGGCCATTGTCGACAAAAATGATTTCATTTTGGCAATTGAAAGAATTGTTGCCGGACTAGAGAAAAAGAGCCGCATCCTCAATCCCAAAGAAAGAAAAACCGTGGCCTACCACGAAATGGGTCACGCCATTGTCGCCGGGGCTCTGCCTGGCTGCGATCGCCCGCAAAAAGTCTCGATCATTCCGCGTGGAATCGGTGCCCTTGGTTACACCATCCAGCGCCCCACCGAGGACAGGTACATCGTGACACGTGATGAGTTGATCCATAAAATGGCGGTTCTGCTGGGAGGCCGAGGCGCTGAGCTTTTGGTATTTAATGAGTTTTCAACAGGTGCCGCCGACGATCTGGTGAAAGTCACGAATATCGCCGAAGCCCTTGTTACAAAGTACGGAATGAGTCCCACCGTTGGCATGGTCGTCTATGAGCAACAACTAAGTCCATTTAAAACCCGCCTAGTGCGGGTTTTTTAGTTTCTGACAATTGTCTTTTAATTTTCACAACTTAACTTCAAAACAGCGTTGTCGCAAAAACGTCTGTCTCATAACTTCTAATCGAATATAATGGAGTGTGACTACGAAAGTGTCGTACGTGCCGTAGCGAGCAACCTCACCTACTACAAATTTAGCTCTAAGATTCACCCTTAATATTTTTCCTATGTGGGATTGTTTTTCGCCAATCTAACAAGGACTCTTCTCCTCTTTCCAGTGCAACCTCAGCCACGTCTATCCCGCCTCTACCTTGAAAGATTTCGGAGATGTCTCATTTTTAGTTGAAAGTCGCGAACCGCTTTCGTGAAGTGATTCCGACTATGCTGCCTTTTTGA
>JBDHWW010000081.1:0-9267 GCA_039810425.1 Pseudobdellovibrionaceae bacterium
ATGTTAAAGGTGTGTGCTGAACCTGAAGAGGAAATCGTCAGGGGAGCCGCTCCGGAAACAAAAGACTGGGTGGCACTCGTTAAACCATTTAAGTTCGTAATCGCACTCGTCGCAGCCGACTGCCATACGAGGTCGGTACCATTATATGTCAGAACCTTACCCGAGTCCGCAGCTGTCGGTGCCGTCACCGCAACATTTTGTATACTACCAACAGTGTTTGCACCCAATGCACCAGTCACGTCACCAGACATGCTCGGGGCAGAAGAAAGATAAGCAGTGCTTGGATTATTCACCAAGCGGAAGAACTCAGCTAATTGAGTCGCATTGATATCGCCGTTAACAGGATTTGCGATCGACGGATCAACTCTCAAAAAGTGGTTCTTGTCGTAGCCATTTACATTTATAGAGTTGATCGCTTGCATTGCGAAGGGTACAGGCGTGATGCGCAAAACAGGCAAAGCTTGGTCCGCGCCAGCTGCACCGACACGGAAAAAGATCGCCATTGCACGACCTTCATTTTTGTCGGACGAAGTGCTTGGGTTATAAGCTTGTCCTGGACAGGCATAAGGATTTTGAACAAGGCTTGTGAACGACTTACTGTTATCAAAAACTTCAGCGAATGTCGCTGGGCCGCCACCCAATGGATTGTTCAATGAGGGAATGCCAAACAAAGTCGTTGGATCGTTAGAACCCACTTCAAACGCGAAGTTGCCAGCGGAAGCAGACATATCTATTAAGCGTTGCTCCCTATATAACCAGCATTTTTGATCAGGGTCAGAAATCGTAATAGTGAAATAAACTTGTGAGGCAGTAACAGGTTGATCGTTGGAATCAAGAATACGGCCGGTATAGGTAATGCCCGAAGATGGTGCGGCGGCTTGAGTTTGTTGGGTCAACAAAAGCAACGCAAGCGTGATTATAATCTTTATATTGTTTACGAATCCAAATGTAATTCGGTTAAGGCTCTCTGTAAACGTGCAGATTAGCGTCTTCATGGGTTAAATATCGGTAAAAATATAGGATTTCTTGACCCCTAATGATCGAGAAGCTCATTCCAAGACATTTTTCAGAGCGAAACTGCTCTCCCCTAACGTGGACATAACCGAACAGGGTATATTCGTTGATGTTTCTAAATTTAGACCCGTGCGTGCTTTAGCTGATTGCTCACGGACCTGACTCCATGAATAAGCTTGATCACCTCTGCGGCCATGAATTTCATCCGCTCTTCAGGCACTGATCCGGTCAGGATCACCTCGCCTCGATCAACGCGAACTACAATATCCGAGGCATCAATTTCAGGATGTCTGCCCAGCATATAGGAAATATCATCTGCGGTGAGATCCTTCTCGGTCTCAGGTCGAGGTCTTGCGGGTGGAACGATGGGTTTCTTTTGGCCTTTAGACTGTTTTGAAATCATATGAGCCCTCACTTGCCGTCATTTTACAAAATCGCGCTCGTAAGCAGTAACCCTTTTCCGCTGTATAATTACACCGATCAGCAGGTCGTTATGCATGTTAGCACCGCAATTTCTTGATGTGACAGGCCCTCAGTTCATAGCTATGCTTAGCCATGGTTGAAAAAACGAAACCGCTTTTGCGTGGGCACTTTCATCAAGCCGCGTTCTTTATCGCCCTAGGGGCCGGGGGTGTACTTATTGCAACCGCTCACGAAAAGGCGGCCCGCACAGTGAGCTCGGTCTATGCCCTCAGCCTGGCCGGAATGTTTGCTTGCAGTAGCCTCTACCACCGCATCAACTGGAGCACTCAGGCTCGCATGTGGTGGCGACGTTTAGATCACTCGGCAATTTTCTTACTCATTGCAGGAACCGGCACACCGATTTGTCTTTTGGGAATCAAAGGAGAGCCGGGCAATCATCTGCTTTGGATTTTCTGGTCTCTTGCCATCGCTGGCATTTTTAAGGAACTTTTTTGGGTAACGGCACCAAAATGGGTGTCAGCTATTTTTTATGTCATCATGGGATGGGCTGGAGTTTTTTATTTTGGCGAGATGAGCGCGGCGCTGGGGCCAACAAATATGGCCCTAATGGTAGCAGGTGGCATCGTTTATACTATGGGCGCCGTCATCTACGCTCTGAAGCGTCCGGACCCTTTTCCAAAAGTTTTCGGTTATCACGAAATTTTTCATTTACTTGTTGTCGTCGCCAGCCTCCTACATTTTATAGTGGTGTACCAACTCGTTACTGCTTAAGAGAGGCCTCTATGAACACCGCGACCGCGAAATATCAGCAAGGCAAGTTGAGTCACGAACTTCAAGTCGGCCGCCACACTCTAGTCAGCGATGTTTCCGCTGCCGAGGGCGGCGAAGATTTAGGCCCCTCACCGCACGACTATCTCACCGCCGCTTTAGCCGCATGCACAGCGCTAACGCTGCGGATGTATGCACTCCGTAAAGGCTGGCCCTTACAGAGCGCCGATACCACGGTGACTTTGGATCACCAAAAAACGCTCTCTACATTTGATCGTAAAATTCACCTCATTGGTGACCTCAACGAAGAGCAGAGGACAAGACTTCTGGAAATTGCAAACCGTTGTCCAATTCATCAGGTTTTAATTGGAAAAATAGATATTACCACTAGTCTTGTTTAGCTATCAGTTCTCAGCTTAGTTGTTGCCAGGCAGATTGGGATGTCCCACACTTGATTAACAACAAACTTCCAGATAAAGGGGATTCCATGTTGAAATCCGTTTTCGCAACTATCATATTGCTTGCCTCTGTTGCTTTACATGCGGCTGATGTATATAAAATCGATACGAAAGAAAGCTCTGTTATATGGAAGGGCTCTAAGAAAATGGGCAGTTTCCACACCGGGGGCATTTCTGTAAAAGAAGGCCAAATCGAATTAGATAAGAAAAATCAAATTACTTCCGGCACAGTCGCTATCGACATGGGGACCATCACAGACGAAGACTTGAAAAGCAGCCCTGAATATCAAAAAAAATTGGTAGGCCATCTTTCAAGTGACGATTTCTTCGGTATTGCAAAGTATCCTACTTCAACATTCAAAATCTTGAACGTGACGCCGGGAAAAACGAAAGACGAGATCACTGTAAAAGGTGAGCTCACGATGATCGGCAAAACCAACCCCATTGAATTCCCGGCAAAAGTGACTATTGATAAAGGCATTGTAAAAGGTGAAGCCCAAATTAAAGTAGACCGCACAAAATGGGGCCTTAAGTACGGCTCTGGCAACTTCTTCAAGGAGTTGACAGCGGATAAAGTGATCAATGACGAATTTGAGTTACACCTCAAACTCGTAGCAAAGAAATAGTTGTGCAAAGTTGATTCGCCCGGCAAAAACCGGGCGAAGTCTAAAGAGGTTCATTTTCCGACCGACCTCAAGTTCGAATAACGGAACAACTTCCCATTTTGAAACAAATTCCTCTGAAACTCTTGGAAGGGTCCCTGAATAAAGTGACAAAGAGATCGACAAACCTCCGCCAAGCCTCGGACCTTTTCCTAAAGCCACTCCCGGAGCAGATGTCAAAACTCTATATTTTCGCTTCTCTTTGAAACATTCCTCACCTCAATAATCCATTAGTGCTTGAGATTTCAGCATTAAAATCACTTCTGAAGCTAATTGAAACGTCGATCAATCAGGCAAAAAAAACGAAACGTCATTTTTCTGAACATGGAAACGCAACTCAATGCTTCCGGGCCTAGCACGACACTTGCACATAACTTATTTCGATACTGTAAGTATGCAGGGGGACAGCATGAAACAGATGAAACAGGTATTCGCAATTTCTACTTTGTCAGGATTGATCTTGACTTGCCTTATCGCCTTCCAGAACTGTTCTAAAGTTTCATTTACTGAAGATGCTGCAGCATCATCTCTAATTAAGAATGGCGTCACTGGCGACTCCAATACAAATAACAATGGCAATAATGGCAATAATGGCAACGATCCTAATTGCCGTGTAGACCTTATTAATAGCACTAAAAACGTCAAAGTTCTTTTCCTTATTGATACCTCAGGCTCCAATGCTAGTAACGGTAGCTCAGCAGGAACTGATCCGGGTAAAGTTTGGCGCCTCAACACAATCAACTCTTTTATTGCCGCTTACGGCAGCAAACCAAATTTCGAATTCGCGTTTGCCTACTTCCAGGGTGTGACCGCGAATGCATTACTTAAAAACTCCAGCGGCCAAGGTATCTTCTCTAAGGATATGGATGCTATCAATCAGGCAATTATGGATTTTAAGGAAATCAGAGATGAAAACAACACTCCTTACGATGCCGCACTGGGTATCGCTCGTAACATCATCCACTATGACCAAATGGTGACAACAACAAAAGATGCCGGATATGTGGTCGTCATGATTTCAGATGGCTCTCCGACAAATCCGACATATACTGACATTAAAAACGGCGTGACGAATATGACGAACGACGTCAATGCGATCCTTGCTGAAGCACCAACGCAAATCAGTTTGAACACTGTTTATCTTTACAATAACGCTGTACCTACGGCTTCCCAAAAGTCTTACTTGCAAAAGATCTCAAGTCTTGGTTCCGGCGCCTTTATCGAGGCTAGTTCGAACCAAACTCTGCAGATCTCTGACACTGTCCAGGTTCCGAAAACTGTTTGTAACTAGGTTTGAACGGATAGGTCCAGGTTTCCGTCCCGCTTAACGCTAAATGCAACTCCTTTTGCTATCATAGAATATGACTGCAAAAGGAGTTTTTGTGCTTAGGTTCTGGCTCTCAGGTATTGTCATCGTCGCTCTTCTTTCATACCTTCTACAGTTCAACGATTCTCCAAAATCCGGCGGAGCTCGCAATCCCGCCTCACTATCGCTCTTTAAAGGCTCTGCCCTTGACGCTAAAGATATTCTCGAAGCGGCCTCTGCAGCGGATTTGAAAGTCACTAGGGCTCGCGTAATGATCGACAACGATGCTGCCTTCGATAGTAAGCTCGATGCGATCCGCTCTGCGCGCCCGGGTGAGACCATCCGTCTTTCTTATTACATTTATTCTCAAGATGAATCTTCGTCCGTTTTCCTAGCAGAGCTTCTCAAAGCCGCCGCCCGCGGGGTTCATATTCGCCTAATGGCGGATTTCATTACAAACTATGGTAACTTGGATCTCTTCTCATACTTAGAGGCTCAAGGCCGTGGTATGATTCAAATCAGACTCTATGGCCGACCGCCCCCCCTCATCGTACGTGATGTGATGTTCATGAGTTCTCCGTGCCCCGCGACATCAAACAACGTCAAGGCAACCACTTGCTCTGATGCCAAATGGGCGGCGCTTGAAAAGACCTCTCCAGATTTCTATGCCCGCCTATTGCTGGCGGGCCTCTATAGCTTGGATTTAACAGCCGTTACGACGGCGGTTCTCAAGGGTCAAATTTTAGATATTGATGGCCTTACAAAAAATGGAAATGCTTCTTCTGAGGACAAAAAACAGCTGCTCGAGTTCTTTAAGCTAGTCTATAAGGCAAAAGTAAAACACGACCCCATTGCCGGAGTTAAAATGCTCCTCGCTCTTCAGCTGTACGGAGACAAGCTAAACCCGGTCCTTAATGAAATTCTGGGACGAGTTCCTCTCTCTCAAAAAGGCGACAAATCTCTGCTCGACTGGGAACATGTGACAGACTTTACGCATCACAAAATTCTTATGATTGAGAACCGCTTTGTTCAGCTCGGTGGCCGCAACATAGAAAACTCCTACCATATGAAACCAAACTCCCTGACAAAGAAGTACATCTTTATGGATACCGACATGTCGGCGGAACTTAGTAGTGGCGGTGAAGCCATAGCAAAGGCCTATGATCGCCTTTGGAACTTTAGCACTATGACTATACCACTTAGAGAGGTCCGAGCACTCATGCCTAACGACTATGTCATCAATAGTGAGGCCATGAAAGCTGGTTTCGATAAATGTGCAAATAGAAATTTTCAAACACCGGAAGACCGGGTGCGCTTTGAAAAATGCGTCGAGTTTGAAATCGTCCACCATCCGAAATACGAAACATTGCCGGCAAGAATGGCAAGCATCGCGCAGACTCTCGAAGACGGTGTGAAGGCCTACAACACACTCTACTTACCGAAGAAATCCTATACCCAATCCTGGAAGGCAAGCTCTCCTTACTCCGATGAACTTTCGTCAAAAGATATGAGTGGCCTTCTCCTCGCCTATGTTGAAAATCTTCCTTTCGACCGCAGGGAAAAGGATGCAAACCTCGAGCGGCGCTTCGGATCCGTTCCCGGCCAAGAACTTAGGGACGGCAAGTATATCCATCAACTTTGGTACAAGGGCTTAGAACACGCCTGTAATACCTCTGCAAAAGAAGGAAAGGAAAAGCGTGTCATCATTCATTCCGCGTACCTCCTGCCTCCGGCTCTCCTCCTGGGCGGTTTTGCAAAAATGATGGACGGCACTTGGGACTGCCACAAAGTCCGTGTGACCTTTCTAACGAACTCTCCGGAGACAACGGACCTAAACCACATCAATGTTGCCGCTCGATATGTCATGTCGAAGTTTTTCCAAACAGTCCAAAATCGCAGAGAGATCTTCGGCTCATACTCTGATGCTCGTACAGCCCGTTTTGAATATTTCGAGTATGTCAAAGAATATGCGGGCTCTGGCCTCTCTCTCCACACGAAAGCCAGTGTCTTAGGAAATGATATGATTATAGGCTCTGCGAATGCGGATGTCCGTAGTTATTATATGGACACGAACAACGGCTTTTTTGTCCGTGGTGCGAACGAACTCACAGCTTCCTACGTGGAGTTCATTGACCGCATTACAGCGGACCGTAAGAAAACCCGCGATCTCACCGCCGAATACAGCAACCCAGCGATGAGCACCGAGAGCATCTATGCTAATGATAAAAGAATGCTCGAAGCGCTTTTAACAAAGAGCGATTTCACCAAAAAACTAAGTCCCGAAATCAAAGAAAAAGTTTTTAATGCATTCCATAGCATTGTTGGTTTTATTTCTGATGCGACAATCAAAATTCTGATCAAGGATCGCAATCAATTTGCAGGTGCAGGAGACAATCCCAGAGACAACCTCAGAAAACAAGAACAGGCTCAGAAGGAGCAAGAGAAGAAATACGATCGCCTCCTGCAGCTCTTATAGAAGTTTACAAGGATTGAATTGATTGCACCCACATAATTTCGCAAGCTCCGGCCCCGGAGTCCTCCCGAGCCAGAGAACTTTTCGCATCACTGCCATCCGGGAAATTGATTCTGACAAGATAGCCACTTAATTCAACGAGTTGCCCACGCCGCAGTTTCTTAATTTCCTGTTCTACATACTCCGTAGACGGAATCAAATGCATATTAGCACTGCTTTGAGCGATGCGCCGAGGTTCCGTCGGTGGATCTCCTCGCCATGAATAGAAATAAAAACGGCCTTCTTGCCATATGTTCAGATTCTCGATGACTTTAGTGTCAGACATGACACCCCAACCAAGCGCAACATCTATGGGAACAATACGAGCTAGCCTGTCGATCCAATAGTGCTCTGTCGAAAGTACGCGCGCTTTGAGTGAATATTCTGCCAAAGGATCTAAAATTACGTTTTTATATTTAATGGGTCTCTCAGAAACATCCTTCTGAAGGGGTTTCTCAGAAATGAGAACCCCATAAGGATGTATTACCTCGCGCTGGCTCCAAAACTGATAGGAGCCCACAGCAAGGACTAGTACCAGGATGATGAGCGGGCGATTCATATCGTCAGCTTCCCTGAACTAGGGATTTTCGGCAAATCAGATTTTGAAAAGTCTAGTAAGGCATTCCATTGATGTAGTCAGAACCAGTGTCGCGGTCGTTACCTTCGTAAGTACCACTACCTGGAACATATGTATCGTCAGAGCTTTGGCTTTTCTGATCATCCTGGCAATCATATCCCACACAGGGTTCGGAAGCGGGACGGGGCGCAATAGGCTGGTTTTGAGAAGACTTTTTACGAGCGGCTTCTGCAGTCAAAGTTACGGTAAAAACCAACATAGCAACTAATGCCATTTTCTTCATTTCATCTCTCCTTAGTTGATAGCAAAGGTATCCCCAAATCAGGAGGTTAGGTCAATGTGGAAGCCCCCCGTTTCCTTTTTTTCACAAATAGGTCCCGACAAATGGGGACGCTATTGCTACCTTATTCTAGGGAATCTAAGACCTGCGGGAAAAAGCCCGCAAAAGGCATATAATCGTCTATGCGAGATTGGAGCGGTAAAATTAGACACATATACTGGGAGAGGGCCAAAAGGCCTTCCACGAGGCTTTAGCGAGGGAATAACCGATAGTGGTCAATAAAACCCTATCGATCAAAGCGCTCTCTTTTCTTTGTAGTTATTCACTTATTTACTAAGCAATTTTTTTGATCTGGGCCAATTTATCCCTGAGCGTATGAACTTCTTGTTTCAGCGAGTTATTCTCAAGCATAAGCTGATTAACTTTTCTTCTCATCTGCTCCACTTCCGCACCACCACCACCGCCTCCGGAGTTTGATGGTTGCGCAGAGGAACTTGAAGAAGCGGATTTAGAATCATCCGAATAATTGATATCAATCTTATTCAAGTATGCAAGACCCGAATCAGAGTGATTCAAGCGTTCTTCGATATTCTCTTCAATAAAAAGATCCGCATCAAATTTTTCAAACTTGATGTAACCAGCGGCCACAATGCTGCGAACTTCCGTGATGAGTTTCATTTCACAAGTTGCTTTCTCAGCCGGATTTGGACTGAGCTCACCCATTTGGTCTGTAATTTTTCTTTTTGAAATGGGTGGCAGCGGAGTCAAAATTTTCTCAATCTCCTCCGAAGAACGGCCATGCAAACATACACAGAGCGTGAGTGGTTGCAAACGCGTAAGAATCTCAGACATAACGTCTTGTGGCCATGTAAACACACGGTCGACTGTCAACATCTTCTTCTTCAGCTCTTGTTCCCATGCCGGGCTTTCTTGGTTGATGAGACCCAAGAACTGCTCTTGCTTCTTCCCGCCGGAAGTTTCAATAAGCGTTAGGAGTTGAACAAAGCCACCTTTTTTCTTGTAACGATCTAACATTCCCATGGGAATTAAATCGGCGATTTCACGGAAAACTTCACTGCAATACCGTCTCAAGTCGGGATTTAACTGAATTTTTGCGAGTCCGCGATCTTCACCATCCTCATATAAAAAACAAAGGGCCCTCAACTCCGAGAGCCCTTTCAAATTAAGAATTATTATTACCTGGAGCAGTAGATAGTTTGCATTATCAAGCGGCGTAGCGAACGTGCTTGTTATGAAAATATCTGCG
>JBDHWW010000082.1:0-9125 GCA_039810425.1 Pseudobdellovibrionaceae bacterium
AGAATTAGAATAGATGTAGTAGAAAACTGACAGTAAAATGATTTTTATATAATGGATAATAGGAATGCCTAAAACTCGTTCATTCTGAGCTAAGAACAGACTCGTAATCATTATTATAAAAAGGAAGATAATACCTAACTCATATTTAAAAATCTTCTCGAAAAGCAAGGCTGATTTTGTCAGAATATTCTTCAATATACTATTCTTCTTTGCTTGCTCTAATCTTTTGGGTAATAGATAAGATAATAATGGTATTGATGGTACAAAAACAGCCAAAATTACTTCACGAATCCAATCGAAACTATGAATGGAAAAGCTCATCGCCAAAATAGGGAAGCCCAATAAATAGAGGCAGATTAAAGATATTCTTATGTTTTGTAAAGATGAGGATAGCGTGTATTCAGCATCTCTTTTTGAAAGGAATAAAAAGACAATTGACCCTATTAAGATTAACAGATATAGGGATAAAAGAACCTTTTGAAAAAGGGAATATTTCGGATTGATACTAAACATCATATCTTCAACCTCAAAATACTTTGTGTTTATTGAAAATGATTTGTTGTTCTCCGTGTTCAACAAATTGAAGCTGCCTTTCTTGTCGGGATTGTGAATTAGTAAATAGCTACCTTGCTTTTTAGATGTATTATCAAAGGCAAAATTTTTATTGGTATGAAAAACGTTTTCTTTGTTATTGAAGAATACCCCAATACTGTCTGCTTTTGTGCCATTAATCAAATATTTTTGTTTGATACCATCATCAAACCAAGGTAGAATCTGATTGTTATTTATGGTTTTTATTTGTAAGTAATACCTGCTATTTTTATCACCGCTTACACTATTAAAATAGTGATTTTTATAAAGTTCTTTTTGCTCAATTGTTTCATTAGGTTTAATGAACTGTTGCCCATCATAAAAGAATTTACCTATGATTGGTATCTCTTTATACCACGGTGTTGAAAAGATGCTAAGAAAAGGCAAATGAATGTTTGACAACTCATTGGCATTATTGCTAAATGCTTTGTCTAAGCGAAAACACCATTCATTGTCGTAGAAAACCGTTCCCCAATATGAAGGTGTAATCTTCTCTATATCTCTATCCCGATAATGAAGTAAAATGTCATTTTCTGATATGGCAACTTCATTTCCTCTTATTTTTTGAAGGTCTTGAATGGAATTCTTATCTGTAATATGATAAGCATTATTTGGGTCAAGAATGATACCCTCGCATCGTACATTGTACGAAAAATCGGGATTTAGTACATCTTTGTAATAATTGTGCAAAGTGAACAGCGTACACAAAAGAGCCGTAATTCCCAAAAGTATTTGTAGTTTCTTTTTCATTTTTTCAAAATTTTTAGGTTAATAATTTTATTCTCTGGTTGCCTTCTTTATCAATTGATATTCCAAAGAATGATGCTACCAGTTCGTTGTCAATAACAGTATTCATCAATACGAATTCGATAATTCTTTGGCATGCGTGTAAATTTTTAATGTTATTCCGTGGCTTATTTTTTATGGTTTTGAAGTCAGATTGGATTTGAAATCTCATCTTATTAAAATGTTGAATTAATCCTACTAAGTTTGATTCCAAAACCAACCCTTTGTCTTCACAGGCTAATAATTGCTCTTCCATATTTTGAATAAATTTTCGGAATTCTATAAATACATTTTCCATATAGCTATTTGTTTATTTGTTCCAAGCAATCATATTTTTGACAAGTTCTTCATCAGACACCTTGTTCCATCTCTGGTGGCTTATATCAAAAGTTTTGTAAGCGATGTCCACTAATACTGTACGCCCATTCACTTCAATACCTGCCACAGCGTGATTTACCGCTTCACTGTAAGCATCTATATCAACGTGGATATAGTTTGGTTTGAAGCCTTTATATTTCAATAATGAGCAGAAAAACACAGCTTGCTCGCCACAAATACCTGATTTTGAATTATATACCTCGCGGGCGGTTTTATAGTGGTCAAGCGTGTGTTGCTCTTGATATGCAATATTTTCAATGCTCCATTCAAATACCTTTTTGGCAAAAGTGAGATAATCTCCCTTAGATTCATTGTAAAGTCTATCAGCCAACGCTTTCATAGGTGTAGTAGCATAAAAAATATTGGTGTAGTAATTACGTAGTTGTTTTTCATTTACAGCGTTATCTACTTCCGAGTTGCTATTGTTGGTATCGGTAGTTGAAAATGAAGAATTATCAATACCATCTTCAATCCCTTTTTGAACTATGGCAATTTCATTGCTTATTAACATTTCTATACTTTTGGCAATATTTGGGTTTATCATATCGGGCTGTAGCTTTTTGGTTTTTGTATATTCAGTGTGAATATGGTTCAACAGCTTTAGGTTTTCCATTTTGCTGTTAAATTCTAGAAATCGCTTTCGTCTATTGTCTTCATTTTGTATTGTCCAAAGAAGTTCTGCGTTTTTATTTGCTTCATTAGCCAATTCAGTTGCTTTTTCATTTGCAGCTTTTGCCTTATTAATTTCTTCCTGATTAGCTATTTCGGTCTGTTCTAATTTGTCATAAATAGAGGTATCGTGTCTGATGTTTGTAAAAAACACGATTGATTCTAAACATATCAATACTATCAACACTACGAAAAATCCAAAAATCTTCACTCCATCGCTCCATATTTCTATAATGGTTTGCTTCATCAATTCAAAAAGGCCAAGACTGTTTAATTTTCTCGTTTCGGATATTTTCTCTTCGTGCTGAGATTTTAAAGGTTGTTCTTTGGTATCTAAATCTGTTTGTAAAGTTGCAATTTCCTGCAATTCTTTAATGCAGTGCTGATGTTTAGCGTTGTAACGTTCTCCAGCCATTATCCTTTTAGATTCTGGGTCGCAAACAGAGGCATGATATTCGAGTTGTTGATTTTGTTTTGTAATCAAAAATTTGTATCGTTCTGTTTTTTCTGCATTATAAATGCTATCTATTTTTGAAATCTGCTTTTTAACCTCAGTTTCCCGCTTGTTGGTAATATCGGGTTTGGTAATAAGCGAAAGTGTAGAAATTGCACTCAACGAAACAATAGCAAATGAAAACAGCAATCTTATGATGGGAGGAAACGCCCGTCTTATAAGTAAAACGTCCATAGCTACTATAAAGAATGACCAGAGTAAACAAACGCCAACGACAGTTTTGGTATCCGAAATTTCCAAAACGGTATGTGATATTTCTATTGCTACCACATTGCTAATCATCACAGATATGATGAGTGCGATTAATTTTGTGCCGTACTTCTTTCTAGTTGAAGTAGGGAGTCTGTCATAGAGCTTACTGTCAAGCCCAAACAAGGATGTGATTAATGTTTTCATAATTAAAATGTTTTAAATGATTACAGAATAAAAGAATGAATAAAATTTGTCCAATAATTCGCAGAGAGTACATCTTTAGTTTTTGAAACTTTAGAACTTAAAATTTCCTTTAAACCATTTGTTGTTTCATCAGTCCAAGTATCAGTTTTAAACTTCTCAGAGATAGTTTTGTCTGATTTTTGATTATCCTCGGTTACTACTTCTTCTTCGTAAAGAGGTTTGATGGTAGTGAATTTATTTTCCATGGTTTTAAACTTTTTGTTAGTACAAAGGACGCTACTAATTTGGTGGGGATTTCCACTAATGATTAAGGATAACTTTCACTTGTAAAATTCACTTTTGAATAATAATTTAGAAAATTGAGTGCAGATTCTGCACTCAATTTTCCTATTAAAGTTTATTGTTTTGTTATGGTAGCTTTGTAAAAAAATAATAAGTTCTATAATGAATACAACACAAAATTCTCAAAAAGACAGAATGTTAGCTTTGACTTTCATTCCTCTTGCCATTGCTATCAATGTTGGCATTGGTGCAATCGTTAAAGTTTTGAACTTACCTATCTATATGGATAGTATCGGTACTATCATTGCAACTCTGCTATTAGGTTGGAAAAGAGGAGCAATTGTAGGTGTACTTGGATTTGTCATTACTTCAATTTTTATCAACCCCTTTGCGATTTATTTTATAGGCACACAAGTAATCATTGCGTTGGTCGTGGACTTCTTCGCAAAAAGAGCTTGGTTTTCCAACGTCTGGAAAGTGGCTTTGTCAGGTATTGGATTAGGAATTATTACAGCAATAGTTTCCGCTCCTGTAATTATTTTGGTGTTTCAAGGAGCAACTGGAAACGGTGCAGCTTTGGTAACTTCGTTCTTTGCTAAAATGGGCAATCAAATCGTTAATTCCGTATTTCTTTCTGGTTTTAGTATTGAGCCTATAGACAAAGCTGTTCAGTGTTTAATTGCATTCTTCGTTCTAAAAAGTATTCCAAAAAATCTTTTGGAAAGGTTTAATTCTACAGCCTTGCGTAAAAACAAATTTATCGACTAAAACCACAATGGAAAACAATAAACTATGCATAAATCCATATTTCAGACTGCTCTTTCTTGCTGGTAGTCTGACAGGAATTTTGTTGATTAACAAAATTGATTGGTTGTTGTGTTTTTACTTTATTGTCATCATTCCATTGTTTGTTTTGAGTGGTCAAATAAAAAGGCATCTAAATTTATTGTTATTTGCGTTTGTTCCCATTTATCTGTCGTTTGTTTTATTGTATATTGTTGTTTTAAAAGAAGGAAACTGGCAGTTTATTCATCTCAAAATTTTGAAGTTATTATTGCTGACTTCTGCTATTCAAATAACGCTTGCAATTCCTGCAAATCAACTCATATCAACGTTTAAAAAATGGGGATTGAAAGGCGAAACATTAATAACAGTGTTAGGAGCTTTCACGGTTTGGACAGATGTTACTTACCGCTCAGAAAAAATTATTACAGCACGGTTTGCAAGAGGATTTGTAGGTAAAAGAAATAGAATAAATACAGCTAAACAGTTTCCCTTTGTTTTAGTGCCTATGGTTGTGGGTATTTTGCGTACCGCTACAGAACGAGCAGATTCTTGGACGCAAAAAAATATCTTACAATTAGTAAAAGGCGATAAAGAAAATAAAGCAAGTATATCAAATGTAGTTAAATCGTTTTTGACAATCATTTCAGGAAATAATTTCTCAGGAAGAAGCAATTATTTAAAATCTGAAATTAATTCTTCGGAAAGTGGTGTTTATATTGGCGAGCAACCAAGTAGTTCTATCACTGGAATTTTTCCGACAGTAGAAAGCGAAATAAAATTACATTCAAACAATACGGATTCGGAAACTCTTAATTTGGTCAAATCTCTTTTTGAGCAATACGATTTTCAAAAAAATTACGGCAAAAATCCTTTTACACTAAGTGGCGGAGAGCAAACCATTTTAGCAGTACTGTCAGCTATCTTACTGCAACCTAAAAAGTTAGCAATTGACTGTACTTTGGAGCAATTAAATAAAGCGTGGAGAGAGCCCTTATTAATCGCAATTCAAAAAGGAGATTTTTCTAAAACCGAAACTTTATTGGCAGACAATCGCCTCAATGAATATGGACTAAGTAATTTTAATGAGCTTATTCCTGAAAACAGTTTGCAGGAACATAATTACAAGTTTGAAAAGCCTTGTTTAAGTAATGATATAGAAACCCAAATTGCTCCGCAAACAATTGAATTATCCGATGTACATTTTTCATACGATAAAAAGCAACTCATTTTTAAAGGAGCAAATGTCAAATTAGAACCGTACAATATTTATCATCTAAGCGGAAGTAACGGAGCAGGGAAAAGCACCTTAGCCAAAATACTAACTGGTATTCTTAAAATACAATCGGGTAAAATAAGTATAAATAACAAATATTATAATCCATATAAATATCCTGGAAAGATTGTCGGTTATAGCTTTCAAAATCCTGATGAACAGCTTTTTTCTACAACAATTGAGAATGAAGTTTTGCGTTATCTGAAAAATGAAACCTACGAATATAAAGCCAGACGAGAAACTTTTTTAGAAATGTTTGGGCTTCAAAATATAAGAAAAGAGCATCCTGCCGAAATGCCTTTTGTAATAAGAAAGCGTATTGCATTGGCAGCAACTTTGGCTTTAGACAGGTCTTGGTATATTTTGGACGAACCAACTTTGGGGCAAGACAATGATTTCGCAGACTTTCTATTAACCCTACTTTTCAAGTTGAAAGATTTGGGGAAAGGGATTATTATCATCAGTCATTCAGAATGGTTTGCAGATAACATCAATGCAAAAAAGCTATCTTTGCATAATCACAATATTATTGCTTAAAATCTGTGAATTATGTATATCCCTGAAACTCCAATCGAAATAAAGAAGATAAAAGTAGAATCAGTGTCTTCTGAATTAAAAAACTTTGCTGAGGATTTTTATAATAAATTTAATCCTGTTTTTAATTGTGTGAATAAAACCAAAAAGTATGCCTATACAATAGAATATCCTTATGGCTTTCCAATAATTGAAGATGCCAAAATGTATTTTCTAAAAAAGGATAAAAATGGCAACTATACAAGAAAAAATAAAATCCAAATAATAAACGAGTTTGATGAAGAAGTAAACAATGATACTTTGTGGGAAGATTTTGTAAAAGATTGTGAAAGAAATACAGACCACCCACTTTCCATAGTTTTATCAAATTGTGTTGAAGTTTATACAGAACAGGAATCAGGTGCTTTTACAAGTTCTGTAAACATTAATAAGAATTACAATTTCCCACTTAACCAAATTGAGGTTGGAGGTTTATTTGGTGTTTGGGGTACTTTAGATTTGGTAAGTAATGGATTGAATAGTAAACCGTCCACTGCAGAAAAGCAAACAGATTGGCAAGCAAGTGCAGGAAAAAGTTGTTTTCAATTTCTTCTTCCAACTCCTGAACCCAGAATCTCAAACAAATTTTATCAAACAGAGTTTTCGAATATTTTTGGAGAAGGAAATACAAACCTAACAGATGCATTACATTTTATAATTAACGAAAGAATACAAAATGTTACAACCAAAATACTTGTATTTCCAGAGCATTATTTCTTAATGGAAGAAGGGGATTCTAAAAAATTACAAGACAATAAATTAATACTTCAAAATTATTTATACAGCTATGGTTGGATGCAGTTCAAAAAACATAGAGATTTACTTTGGGAAAATAAAGCATTGATGAAGACTTTGGAAGTCCAACATAATGATTATTATTTCCAGTTTTTAAATCATTTAATAGAAGTTTTGAATAATAACGATTACGTTCTCACATTAGTAAATAAATCTGACAGAATTCTTTATGAAACGTTTTTGTATTTGTGTTGTCAGTTGGAAAAAAAAGTACCAATTATTCAAAAAGACAAAAACCAGTTCCTCAACCTTTTAGAATATTCTGCTCCTTTCTTTTTTCATTATTCTAAAATTAGTGATTCGAGTTGGGGTATTGTACCATATTACGCTCCAGCAATTAATGTGATTATTCCAAAAGAAACAAGAATGGGTGAGTTTACACAAATTGCCCAAAAACTCAAATTAATACAAAAAACTAATTCTTCATTACAGAAAAATATAAATGTAAAAGAAGCAATGATTATAGAATCACAGAGTAATTTTGAAACAGCCTTTTGTAAAAAATATTTATTGGCTAATGTAGGCAAATCGAAAGATGTAAATAAATCATTTAAAGATTTGTTTGGTGAAGATTTCAAAGACATTAAAACTAAAATTTTTCTAAGAGAAAATAAGAATACCTTATTCTTAAATTCAAGTATTGTATTAAAAATAAACATAGAATGATTTTTTCTGAATATACAGTACTAAACCGATTAAAAGAAAAATTTAATTTTCAATTTAATCCCGAAGAATATTATATAATCTCTGTCCAACATCTACTAAGAAGTACAGGCTCAATGTTTGAAGCTATTATTGATTATGGCTTTAAACCGCAGAATATTTATTTAACAGGCAAAATATATTCTACACATATTGAAACCCAAAACAAATTAAAAGATTTAGGAATTAATGTTATAGAATCAGATTACCCAAAAGAATTGGGGTTTTACACACAAAGTTTAGAAAATGATGTCCGCAAAATGTGGCAACTACTTTCAGAAAAACTAAAGCCCAATAGTAAAATTATCATTTTAGATGATGGTGGCTATACGCTAAAAAATGTACCAGAAGAGATTTTAAAAAATCATTTTGTTTGCGGTATTGAACAAACTACATCAGGAATCCGTATGCAAAGTGCTTTCGGTAAGTTTCCTGTTATTCACGTTGCGGCATCTGCCGCCAAAGTGATTATTGAACCGCCAATTGTAAGTGAAGCGGTTAAAATACAGCTTGGGCAAATCATACAAGAATTAAGCCCGAAAAAAGTTGGAGTAGTTGGGTTTGGACATATCGGCAAAGCTGTTGTGAATGAGTTTAAATCCGTTTATGATATTCTTGTTTATGATATAAAAAACGAGTTGAAGGGTGAAGTTATCCAAGATGTTACTTACTGTAATTCCTTATCAGATTTATACAATCAAAGCGATATAATAATCGGTGCAACCGGTCAGGATATTTCAGATGTGAATTGGCTGACAAATTCCACAGGAGATAAAACGCTAATAAGTGTTTCATCGGGAGATATTGAGTTTAATAACCTATTGAGAAAATGTGAGCCATACTTGACAGAGGATTTTAAAAGTCCTTTACAGGTTTTAGATTTAAAAACAGAACAAGGACATTCATTAAAAATATTGCGTGGCGGTATGGTTGCAAATTTTACAGGCACACCCGATTCCAGTCCGGGACATATTATACAAGTAACACGGGGGCTTTTGTTTTCTGCAATACTTCAAATCTTACGAGATACAGAACAACTTAAATCACTATCAGGGGCAGTGATGCTTGACCCTAATTTTCAGAAAGAAATTGTACAACTTTGGTTTCAAGACCAACCACAAAGAAAATCGGATTATTCAGAAGAAGTTTTGAGTGGTTTTGAGAGTGTTGAATGGATAGAGGAACATTCTCTTTAGTTTCGATGAGCGTTTGGAAAATTCAAGCTCTTTTGGTTTTTAGCGTTGGATTTGTGCGGTTGGAAAAACCAAATGTGCTTAAATGTGCGGTGGGTCAGGGGTTGCCTATAACTTCCATTTATACGCAACGAAGTTACAACTTGCGTACATTTTATACAAGTAACTTTCGCCAACCATTCTAAAT
>JBDHWW010000083.1:0-8535 GCA_039810425.1 Pseudobdellovibrionaceae bacterium
TGGAAGGGTTTTGGGGAACTCCATGTCGCGCCTATTAAGCTTGGCACGCTAACGCCAGTCAAGTGGATATGGATGATCTGAAAATAGCCTCTAGCCTCGACGGCCAGGGTTCCCTTGTGGCAAGTACGATGGTACTCGCGCACGTTTCCATCAATGTTTCAGGCTCAGGCATTGCGAACACAGTGGTGTATACTTGGGACAATTGCCATGACTGCTCAGTACCAACTTCTGTCCCTGCAAGCTTCCAAGTGACTGTTCCTTCTGGTACCGGCCGCTTAATTCAGATTTTAGCGGTTTATCAAGACTCTGCGACAAACCAAATGATTTTCTACTACGGTGATCTCACAAAGGACCTGACGGCCGCTACGGATACGGCGGAAATCAACGTAGCGAAAGTCGGTACAGGAAACATCACGAGTGGGCGCGTGGCTGGCCGCTACTTTAACACCGCAACCAGTGGCCCCACAGGTTTGATTGATATCAAGTACAATCCAGGCAACGGCAAGCTTCCTCTCATCGTGGAAAATGCCGTCATCGTGAACGGCTGGTTCTCGATGCTCATGCTCTCTGGAGCGAACTTGGTCTATTCCGTCCGCGGGACCGAAGAAATTCTTTGGGGCCAAGAAGTGAGTTTCGAGTCCGCCGCGATGGATCCCGCAGAAAACTCGGGTGCTTACTTTGATCAGCGCCTGCGCGCGTTCATACCGGTTCACATCGAAAAGCGAGAAGAGAGTGGTACTATTGCGTACAAAGTTCAAGATGCCGAAACCTTTGTTTGGGGTTATTGGGGCCCGGGTGCTGTTGGCAAGAAGGTCTGTACTTCCGGTATTGATGGCTCTCCTGTTCCGCAAAGACTCAAACAGTACAAAACCGGAGATCTGACCACCGCGAGTCCGCTGTCCGTGAGCCATTACATCAACTGGAACCTCGCAGTCCCAACAAGAGCCGTGCTAACGGATACTGTTGCTCCCTACTCTTATGTGGTTTTTCAAGGAGGCGCGAGTATGTCATCTGGTTGCGTGAGCTTCGCGGATGACTTTGCCAACCAGTTCACAAACTTCCAAAAAATCACCTTGAATCAAGTCGATGGTAACGGCGGTGACAGCGTTGCTGGTTTTACCGGTATTTTCAGAAATGATAGCAACAACAACTTTACCAATGTTTCAAGCGCGGATCCTAAAGTGATTTCCGGCAATCTCCTTCCCGGCGTCGAAGACGTATTTAGTGGTTTACGCTTGTTCAAACGCGTAAGCAGTGAAGACTACCGCCTTGAGGTTCCAAAGTGTAACGAACTTGCGGGTCTTGGCTTCACACCAGCTTCAAGCACTGATGTTTCGATCGCTGCGGGCGGCAATATCTCTTTGCCTTCAAACATCACGGCGGCCGAAGGTGCCAGCGGCGTTACGGCCGTCATTTGTCCCGTCAAGAATGGTGCACTCGCGCCCTTGGGGATATTCATGGGCAAATGGAACTTCAATATGGGCGTGGACCACGGCGGTGGATCGGCAACTCAAATCGCACTCGTGACCCCACAGAAAAGCGTTACGACCGGAGCGCTCTTAAATAATCTTTGTACTCCAGTCGAACTCGAGGCCCGCACCGCCAATGGAGACCTTGGTTACTTACCTGGTCCCGTCACCGTTAACTTAACCAGTTCCGATGCCAATGTCCGTTTCTATACATACAGTGCCTGTGCAGGCTCCGTGACCTCCGTCCAAGCAAACGCACAAAGGACGACAATCTATATCAATCGTGGAATAGCCGGTACCGCATCTGCAAATATCACGGCCTCAACCGTTGGCTACGGCGGCAACACCGCGAATATTTCCTTTACGGACGCTCCGGGAAGCATCACTCCAAAAATAACTATTAACGCGCCGACGACGATCAACGCCTATGAATGCTATCCGGTGAAATTTGAAAGCTGGAATAGCAATCTATATATGGTGAACTTTTACGATACCTATGCGACGACTTTCAATCTCCCAATGGTGACAGCAAGTGGCCTCGGCTTTTACTATACTGGTGATTGTAGTAGCTCCTCACCGCTGTCATCCGTGAGCTTAGGTTCCAGTCCGCAGCAAATCGCGTACCTGAAATATACAGGTAGTGCGACAAATTTGGATATTCAACCGACTTCTATTTCTCCGGCCTCGCCTATTCTCACAAGCGATTTCGTTGGCGGAAACGGCATCAATGTCATTCAACCGGGTGCCGCAACTAATTTGGATTTAATGATGTCCCTTTCATTCCCGGCGGCTCAGTGTCAGACGGTCCAAATTCGTTCGACTGATGCTAACGGTCGTACGGCGCCCTCAACTTCGGCGCTGACCTTGGATCTTACGTCCACCGTGAGTGGCGGTACCTTCTATCAATACGGGGGCTGTACCGGACCAATTTCCTCTCTAAACTTCGCGGTAGGAACTTTAATGGAAACCGTGTATTTCAAAGCCAATTCCACGGGCACTGGCGCGGTAACCGCCAGCTCAGTTTCACCATCTATTTCCACGACTCGTAGTGTGATGGTTACGCCTGAAGTCTATTCACAAATGTTCGTTGCTTTACCTGGTCAAACCTACTCGCCAGGGTCTGGTATTCTGGGTACACCGGCGTATATTCCGCAGAGCCAGGCCAGCTATGCGCAAATCTATCTCGTGAAGTCAGATGGCCAAATAGACACGAACGCAAATGGAACGTTGTTAACAAATGGAAGTATTTCTGGGGGCACCATGCAAGTCCCGACAACAGTCAATTTTGCAAGTGGGGTTGGATTTATAAGTTTCATGCCGGATAACTCCTACACCACAATGTACCTAAGTCTCTACTCAAATAGTCTATTCTATAACGGGCCGGCTCTGCAGCCGTTTCTGCCCGCCACTATGATGAACGTCTACATGAGCAACCAAAATGCGTTGGCCCCGGGAGGTTGCCAGATCTTTGCGGTCATAGCCGAAAGCTTAGATGGCCCATCTACCTTCTTTATGCCGTCATCATTTAGCATCACTGCCGACAATGGGGGCACAGTTTATACAGATGCTTCTTGCGCCAGTCCGGTTAGTGGCTCTTATACTTTCTATCAGTCTGATCGCATCAAGGCGTTCTACTTTAAACAGCCGGCAAATACGACGACATCGTCAATCACCGTGTCTCCACTTTCAGGGGGTATCACTTCTACTCCAATAACGGTGGGCACCGACTCAACGCCAACCGGCAGCGCTAGCACCTACTTATTCACCGGAAGTAGCGCTTCTATGAGAGCTCCGGTTTGCCAGGCTTACCTCGTCTCGGTGTCAGATGCTCAAGGTCGATCCGTGGTCATTGGCACCGACCAGGCAATTACGGCATGGTCCGCCCCTTACGGCACGATTTACGAAAATTGCGATGGTGGAATGGCGCCAACATCCATTCTGTCCGCCATAAACTTCACAACTGTTTACTTAAAGAATATGATTTCAGGTTTGCCACATTATATTCACGTGACTGGAAGCCCGTTAGCTCCAGGGGACTCCGCAACATTTACGCCGAACCCTTAAATGGATTCGGCGGTGGCTTCAATGCATAAGAGGCTCCCTTTTTGGGGGCCTTTCTTATTTACCAAGAATACTTGTCGTATAAGTAAACAGGCTAGTGACGAGGTATTTATTGTACTTATAAATTTCGACATCAGAACTTGCGGTGGTTGCCTGAAGACTTAAGAGCATATTCCACTGCTTAGTCAAATCTTTGCTATAGCCGGCGGTCAGTGCAATACTCGTGTCCTTACGGGGCGTCGTCGCGGCCTTATAATCCTGAATTGCATAGTCCGCCCGAAGGGTCGCGGTTCCCTTGTAATATGTAGGATATGAAACCGTCGCAGCTAAGCTCATTTTGCTATAGCGATTGTTCTTACCCGCGGCATTGTTAAATAGGTAGCCCAGCTCGCCGGTCAGAGTCTTTTCACCTTTAAGATCCAACATCTGCGTTGGAATGATCGTCACCCCGTAGCGAGTCGCGGACAAATCATCATCGCCAAAACTCGCATCAAGCATAGACTGGTCAGCGCCAATATCCAAACGTCCCGACAAATACAAATCTTGTTTCATCGGAGAAGAAAGTGTTGTGGATAACTCTGTTGATTTTGTCGCAACCTTCCGGACACCCTCGCTATTTGGCAGGAATGTATTCTTGTATCCAGGAATGACTTCGATATTGAAATTCCTTTTCCCCGCCTTGAAATCTAAGTGATAGGGAAGGGTCACGCCGATATCCATGCTATCCGCCGATTGAATATCCGCACTCTTTTGAAGTTTCGAATCCATGCTGTAATAGTCTGAATAAGAAAGCTTCGCGCCTAAATCCGAACTCAAATCCCTAAAGAGAATCGCAAGGGCGCTGACGCCATAAAACAAGCGCCAGGCTTTTGTATCAGTTGCCGCATTATTCTCTGCCGTATTCAAGACATTGGTATCGTACAAAAGGCCTGTAAAAATGGAGAACCGAAATTTCTCTTTCTTACTTTCGTAGAAGCTTTCCAGGCGATCGATTTCCTCCAACATATTCTCCGCTGACCGATCCAGCTTCGGATCTTTGGAGTTATCAATGGTGTATTCCAGACTTTTGCGGGCGTCCGCGAATTTCTGCTGCTGGCTTTCGATGCTGCCGGCGTAGAAAGATGAAATTGGACTGAACTCCGGAGAGTTTTCCTCACGAATCTCCACAAACTGCTTAAGCGCTTTATCATGGTTCTTGAGCTTTAAATTGTTGAGGGCGATATAATAGTCCTTTTCCACCGAAAGGTCCGAATCAACATCGGCCATGGAAAGAATCGCTAGGGATTTATTGTAATTACCAACTTTGTATAGACTAATGCCATAACGATAGAGGTAGCTGTCTTCAGCGGGATCTAGGTCTGTCGCTTGCGCGTAATGCTTTTCCGCCTCCTTGAATTTTCTCGCCTTATAAAGCTTATCGGCCCGCTTCGCCAAATCTGCGGCCTCCGATGTCTTTTTGTTTTTAGCCTCGGCACTCATCTTTTGTTGCTGCCCAAGTAAAGCCGCGCGTTTTTTTTCTTGCGCCTCCTCGATTGAAAGCTGCGTGGCCTCTTGTAACCGTCCTTGTTGGCGAACTAGCTCATCGACCTTCCCCTTATTGATGGGTGTGGTCGGATTTTTCGGTTTAGCGACTTGAATGATTTGTTTTGCAATTTGTTTTTCAGCGATTTTTTGTTTTTCTTCGGCGATATTTGCTTCAAAGAGAGCGAGCTCTTCAGGTGTTTTAAAGAGAATTACCTTTTGGATCATTTTGTCCTGGGAGGTATAGGCACTAAAGGATTCCCCGCTTTGTGTTTGGAAATCCAGTGTCTTTGTCGACGTGTCCCCTTTGAAAAACTGAATGACAAAATAGCCGGTCCATTGCTGGGGAGTTGAGGGGTCCTTGCCTAAAGTAAGTTGGGTCACTTTGCCGGACTCTAGTTCCCGAACGCGAATCATTTGCTCATCGGCGTCACTGACCGAGTCATGCAGCTCCACCAGGATGGCTTGAGACTGAGAGATCTTGTTCTCACGGGCAAAGGCAAATGGAACCGCGACGAGCAACAGCAGAACAGAGATGATTCTTTTCATGGTGTTTCAGGCTTTCTAATTGGGAACGATCGGGACAATATTTAATTTTGTATTGGTGTTGCGATTCTGGATCGGAGTCACCGTCGGCTGTATTTTCGGTGGCGCCACACTAGGGGGCGGCGTTGGCGTGGCTCCAACCGCTGCGGGAATGGGCTTAGGATCCAAATCGCCTTTATCTGTCATACGCATTTTTGGCTCTTCAGGAGGTGCCGTCTTGGCTTCTCCCTCTGATGCCATGTCTCGTTTTTGCTCGCCACTTTCCGTTTTTTGGTCCTTAGTCGACATACTAGCAACGGATTCGCCATCCATCTTCTTCATGTCTTCCTTCGGGAGGTTCTTCGGAGGCTCTGGCGCTTTATCCGGCGCTGCCGTCGTCATTTGACCTTTTTTTACGGTCACGGATGGTCCCAGGGTGCCATTAGCCCCAACAGAGGCCAGCGTCACGGCGCCTTTAAAGGTCACAATCGAAGTCATTTTGGTTTTGATATCAAAACCCGCTAGAAACTGCGTTCCACGCACTCCCGCAACCGCTGTTGGAGTTTTGATTAAGAATTTGTTTTTTTCCCCATCATAGGTTTGCTCGACATTGTTGCGAACTTTTCCTTGCAGCAAATTCATCTCAACGTTCTTCTTTCCGGAAGCGGCGTCATTTTCGTACTTTGCGATTTGTATTTGAGTATCGGGATTGACGTTAATCACGTTTCGATCCGACATCACGATCTTTGCGCGGGAATCGGCCGCCGTGATCACGGTGTCACCTTCGCCAACTTTGCCACCGACTTTTGCTTCCGTTAATTGCTTGTTCACGTTTTGAACTTTGACGGATCCTTTAACCACCATCAATACGCCGTACATTGGCTCGGCCCACGCAGTTGCAGAGACCAAAGATAATACCGCCGAAACCCCCAAAAGCATCTTCATAGCAAATTCCCTTTCGCTCCCTCCAGGATATGCGAAAGGGCCACGGGATTGAATGACAGGCTCTGAAAGTTCACATTTTTGGACTCTAGTCAGGCTGTCCCGTTAAAGCGCCACCTTGTGCGAAAGACGCGGAAAAGCCTTAATTTTCAACAGATTAGATGTGGTCGAGGAAGTCGATCGGTTAAAATAGGGAGAAAAATGGTGAAGCCGATGAGTCTTGAACAAAATCAACGACTTACATAATGCGGAACATCAAACAGTACTCGCTGAGCCTAGTCGGCTATTATAAAATAGCAAGTGCTTCTTGAGCCGCGACGCGAACCGCCTTTCGTTCATCCTCTTTTGAAAGCTGACTCAATTTTTTCTTAGCTTTAATCACTCCGAGTTTTCCGCAGGCGAGGCAGGCATTTTGTCTAACATACCACTGCGGATCGGATAGAGACTTTTGAATTTTCAAACTCACTGAAGAGTCGCCAATTTCCATCAAAGCATAAATCGCATTCACGCGAATGCCACCGCTTTCATCTTGCAGAAGCGAAGCAATTTCTTTAACGCCTTTTTTGTACTTCATTCGACTCAGACCTTTAAGGGCATGGAGTCGAACAGTCATTCGCTCATCTTTCAAGGCTTCAATGAGCAACGGGGCCGCACGCTTGTCGCCCAAAGCACCAAGTGCTTGAAGCGACCACTTACGAACCCTCGGAGCGGATTCATTTTTTGCCGACTTAATAAGTGTTGGTACGACTGATTTTCCAAGAGCCACAAGATCTTGAATGACCTTTTCGGCAGTTTTGTCGCTCTGGGTGTCGAGCTTCTCAATGAGCTCTGAAATATCTAATTTACTCATTTGGTTTTCCTTCGGATTTTTTATTTAATTTTTCATCATCTTCGAACCCGAACGCGGTTCGAAATCTCCACCAGGCAAACCCCATGAGTAAAAGTGCTCAATAACACCTTTTCCGATGTTGATGTTCACTTCTTCTCTGAACGAATTTTTGTCGTTCAAATCTCCAAAGCGGAAAACAATTTTTTGAACTCCGTCGCTTGTCTTTTCAACTCTGTTGAATAGGTGTGGCGTGATGGCCGGATGATTATTGCTACAAACATAAAGGTACAATGAGCCAGTAATATCAAAACCAACCCATGACTTTTCAGCGTGATAAGTTTCGCCACTGTCGCCAGTAGCAGAAGAGGTCAGAAGCAAGACTTTGTTTTCGAACTCAAACTTCAAATTAAGTTTTCCAGTGAAGTTTTGTTTCTCGTGATTTAAACCACGACCTTGATAGTCACCGACTGACTCAGCCAATAATCCCCAAGCAAGCTCTGCGTCCGACATAATAACCTCCAAATAAATATCGATGTTTTAGTATCTTGGGCGTGCTTAAACATCAAGCAGTCATGCTCTTCGTCATCAGTCAAAAGGGGACTTTTTCCTGCGATGAGGGAGCTTTTCAAGCTCTTGATAAACGGGAAACTTAGGAACTGCCTTTGAATATGGCTCTTTAAAGAGGCTCAAAATGGACGCAATCCAAAAACACGATCCGCCTACGGTGAGGAGTACAAAAAACAAATCCATCGAGCGAAAAATCCACGCCAACGGCCCGAGATAAATTATGAGGACGCCAACCTTGGTCAGATTTTGAATCGCCTTAATTCTTTTTGAAACTGGTCTCGCCATGTTCGCCAAATAGGTCTTGTTTTTAGTATCTATTCTTTATCTCTCTTCTCTTAATTGTTTACTAAGTAGTAACTCGTATAAATAAAGTAACTTCTCCTCAAATACCCCCCTTACCCCCCATTGAAATTGGAAGATAGGAGGGAGCATTGATTTGAAAGAGAGTTCTTCTCCTGCCCGTATCTCTTTACGCATGAACGAATTGCTCAAGAGCCGTAGGGTCGCCAGTCAGTCCCGCAAAGGCGGGGTTCCCCAGTTCGCTACATATTAACCAGAGCAATACATAGTTTGCATTTTTCCCAGAAAAATTGTAGTCTGAGGAGATGGGCAAAGACGGAC
>JBDHWW010000084.1:0-8400 GCA_039810425.1 Pseudobdellovibrionaceae bacterium
TCTTGTCATGTAATGCTCCTCAATTGGTGGATTTTCCTCCCATCGAGGTGTCCGGATAAATTAGACCACAGCATATTGAGGATGCAGTGAGGAAAGCCATTGTGTTCAAGGTGCTGCTTACAGTAGGGACAACAAACGTACTCATGCTGGAAGCCGCCTATGAAGGTGAGTGGGGAAATGATCTGCGAGTTCGCGTAGATTATGAAGTGCCAAAAGGTAATGATTTTCCGGAGAGCTTCAAAGCCTTCGGATTGGGTGAAGCCGATCTGTTTAACCTCACTGTTAGAGACATGAAGACAGGTAGTACCGAAGTTTTTCGTAACGTGACCGTCAAATCGAGTCCTCGCACCATTGATAAAGTACTTGAAAATGAATCAAAACTCATCCGGGTTTTACAAAAGCCCGGTGATCCTCCTGAGGAAACTGATACAGGGCTTAGCGATGAGGATAAAAAGATAATTTCGTTTTCAAAAGATGATGTAGATAAAAACAAACGCACCAAAGGAGTTGTGGATCAAGATAAGGCATCTGATGGTAATGACTTAATTCAAGATAACCTTACCGGCAATAACACGGAAAAGGATAGAAAAGGCCTCTATGCGCTTGAACGGCTTTTTGCTCGGGATGGGCTTTTCAATTTGCTTTGTATTCCGCCTTATAACTTTAAAGATCCGAGTGGTGATGTTGATCAGCCTTTACTAGAAATAGCAGCAGTATATTGCGAAAAGCGCCGGGCCATGCTGCTGGTTGATCCACCTTCTTCCTGGCGTAGTAAAGAGGATGCACGTAATAATTTTACTGGAGGAGGCAATGAATTTCCCGGTATTAGAAGCAAAAATGCAGCTCTTTTCTTTCCTCGACTGCGCCAGCCAAATTCTCTCCGTGATAATCAGATGGAAGATTTCGTTCCATGTGGTGCTGTCGCAGGTATTTTTGCCAGGACAGATACCCAGCGTGGTGTATGGAAAGCCCCTGCCGGAATCGAGGCAACTTTGGTAGGTGTACCTCAGCTGAGTGTTCGGATGACCGACGAAGAGAATGGTGAACTGAACCCGCTCGGTATCAACTGTTTAAGATCGTTCCCGACAGCCGGAAGGGTCGTGTGGGGAGCGCGCACTTTGCGGGGTGCCGATCAACTCGCTGATGAATGGAAATACATCCCTGTCCGCCGTACTGCCTTATTCATCGAGGAAAGCCTTTATCGCGGCACCCAATGGGCGGTGTTCGAACCCAACGACGAGCCACTGTGGGCACAACTGCGTCTGAATATCAGCGCTTTCATGAACAATCTGTTCCGGCAGGGTGCCTTTCAGGGGCAAACTGCGCGTGAAGCCTATCTGGTCAAATGCGACAGCGAAACGACCACTCAGAATGACATCAATCTCGGCGTCGTTAATGTCGTGGTGGGCTTTGCGCCATTGAAACCAGCTGAGTTCGTCGTGATAAAAATCCAGCAGCTCGCTGGGCAGATTCAAGTTTAAGGAGTTAGACCATGGCCACGCTTGTTGCAAAACCGAACCGTTACGATCCGTATAAAAACTTCAAGTTTCGCGTCAAATTCGGTACCAGTCCCGAGTATGTTGCAGGAATCAGCAAAGTCGGTGCCTTAAAGAGAACGACTGAAGTCGTTGAACATCGGGAAGGCGGTGATCCGAGTACCAGCCGCAAATCACCGGGCCGCACCAAGTACGAGGCCATCACGCTGGAACGGGGCGTTACCCACGATACGGCGTTCGAAGACTGGGCACGCAAGGTTTGGAACTTCAATGCCAGTGATGACGGCAAAGGTGGTCGGGCTTCATCGTTAGCGGATTTCCGTAAGGAAGTCATCATCGATGTTTTCAATGAGGCGGGACAGAAAGTGATTTCGTATACAGTGCATCGCTGCTGGGTGTCGGAATACCAGGCTTTGCCCGATCTGGATGCAAATGCCAACGCGATCGCGATCCAGACGATAAAACTGGAAAACGAAGGTTGGGAGCGCGATGCCGACTTCCAGGCTCCGGACGAGCCGAACTTCGAATAATACGTGCAGGATAGTCATGAGAGTGACCGAGCTTGAGCTGCTGTCGATTTGGGAACAAGGCATTGACCGTCCAATGTTCGAACGGGCATTGTTGTTGCTCGAGGCCGTGTCGGATCAATCGATGGACAGCCTGGCTACGCTGTCGATAGGCCAGCGCGATCTGAAGTTGCTTGAACTGCGCGAGGCTCTGTTCGGTCGGTCAGTTCCCTGCATAGTCGCTTGCCCATCCTGCAACGAACATCTCGAACTCAATTTCGACAGTGATGAGCTGCGTGTTTCCGGAAAAATGGGTGATGTGCAGCCCGAATACATGCTGGAAACCGGAGACTTTATTCTGCAATACCGTTTACCGAACAGCATTGATTTGTCTCTCGCCAGTTCTGTAGATACCAACGGTCGGGATCTGTTACTGCAAAACTGTCTGATGACTGCCCGGCAGGGAGCGCGTGAGCTTGTTTACACCGAATTACCGCCAAACGTACTTGACGCGTTATCAAGCGCAATGGCTGAAGCCGATCCGCAGAGCCATTTGGAACTAGCCCTGACCTGTCCGGTTTGTGAACATGACTGGTCGGCAGTATTCGACATTGCCTCCTATCTATGGAGCGAAATTCAGAACTGGGCGATGCGCACCATGCGTGAAGTTTCCCTGCTGGCGCGCGCGTTTGGCTGGAGTGAGAGTGAAATTCTGGCCTTGAGTCCGCTGCGCCGCCAGCTTTATCTGCAGGGTGCGGGGATATGAGCGACTTTATCGATCACCTGTTTCCCCGGAGTTTCATACTGGACAGCTCCTCGCAGAATGTTCGTCCGCGCCTGCCTTCATTGTTCGAAACCCCGCTGAATGAACAACAAAAGCTCATTATGCCGTTTGCCGCCAATCCGGAACAAACGAACGCAGGGAGGGACTCTACGCCAGGGGATGAGCGTGAGTCTGTTGCCCCGGCGGCGCGATTCTCTTCCGACTTTGCAGCAACCGTCTGGCCGAATACGAATCTTTCTCCGGCAAGGCGAAACCCCCAAGACGGGAAGCGGTACAGCACGTCTGATTTGCCCGATAGTCATGGTCGGCTACGGAATGATGAACAGATCACCCATACTGTCAACAACCCGGGCCGTTCAGCCGGTCACAAACCAGCTGCTGAATCGTTTCAGCCTTTGTCTAGGGTGGACAGTTTTGCGACCATGGAGAGTATTGCCTTTCCTGAAAACAGGGAAAGCTTTTCTCTTTTTCCGGAACGGAGCCTGCAATTTGCTGGATCCAGGAGTGAAATCGATCCATTGGCGACCGGCAAACCTGATTACAGGGAAAAGGTGGAGAACCACATTTCTGGCCGGCCCGTACTGAAGCACATTGTGGCTCTGAATGTTGACCGGCAGAATTTATCCAGCAAAGACGATACATTGGGCCTGGTACCCAAACGGATACCATCATTACGTGCCCCGGCAAATGCTGCAGAACTTAGGTTACCGCGCTTGTCGGCAGAAGTTTTTGATCGCAAACGTGAAACGATTGCCGAACCTGCAGAGCAGGTCATCAATGTCACGATTGGCCGCATCGAAGTCCGCGCGACCCAGGCGGCTCCGATAAGTGGACGTAAAAATCAGGCACCAAAGGCTGCCACGATGAGCCTGGATGACTATCTGAACAAACGCAATGGTGGTGTGCGATGAGCAATTCCCTTGCTATCGCTACAGTGACCGAAGTGCTGGGTCAGGTGGTTCATGCCTCAGCCGAAAACGCTTTAGGTAAAACGGTGGTCCGGCACACCGGCCGCCCGGAAGAACCCGGGGCGCTGGTTGATCCCAGTGTGTATCTCTATCTCTATCAGGTGACTGTCAACGGGGCGTTGCGGAATAACGATCTGCCGGCCCGGTCCGGCGATGGTCGTTTGCAACAGAAACCGCAGGTGGCACTTGATCTTCATTATCTGATCGTTTTTTACGGCAATGATGCTGAACTGGAAGCGCAACGCATGCTGGGCGCGGTGATGAGCAGTCTGCATGCCCGTCCTGTATTGGGCAAAGTACAAATTCAGGATGCGCTGATCGGAAAAAACTATCTGAATGGTTCGGATCTGGCAGAAGCCATGGAGCAGATCAAACTTACGCCGGTATCGCTTTCGCTCGAAGAGAATTCAAAATTGTGGTCAGTGCTGTTGCAGACCAGGCACGCACTGTCGGTCGCTTATCAGGCCTCTGTCGTATTGATCGAAAGTGAAGATACACCGCAGCAGGCATTGCCGGTCAGCGATCGGGGTGTTGCCGGGATCCCGCTCAATCAGCCGATCATCGAACAAATACGGGTACTGGATGGCAATGGTGAAGTGCTGCCCATCCATCAGGCCATCGAATTGAGTGCAACTTTGCTGATCAAAGGCAAACACCTGCAAGGCCAGGTCACCCGGATATTCATCGACGATGAGGATATGGCCGGTAACGCATTGGCGATAGCGGATACCGAAATTCGGCTGAAATTGCCGGATCCGGGCGCCTCGCCACTACGTGCCGGCATAAGAAGCCTGCAAATCGTGCATGGCATGTTGCTGGGCGAACCGCCTGTCGAACATATTTTCAGTAGCTCCAATGTCTTTCCATTCCCGCTGCGGCCGACGCTTGCAGCCTCTCTGCAAGGTGCGGCTATCCGTATCCAGCTCGTTCCCGGCACCGGTAAATCTCAGCGCGTATTTCTGCTCTTGAATGAATTGACGAACAATCCAAAACCCAAAGGGTATCGCCTGAACGCTCCCAAAGACAATGGCATTACGGTTGCCAATGTGACTGAGACGGATACGATTGATTTTCCAATAACCGGCATCGTCGGCAAGGGCACCTATTTAGTGCGCGTGCAGGTAGATGGTGCCGAGAGCACGCTGCAAAAAGCAGCCGACGGGAAGTACAATCAACCGCAGGTGATCGTGCCATGAGCAATATCAATCCATGGCAAGATGCCAACAATGCTTACCTGTCCAAGGCGGTGCAGTGGATCAGGCTACTGTTGCTGCAACAGGCCGGACAGTATCAGCCGCCTGAGCAGGCATCCAGTGCACAGCATTTCCGCTGGTTTTCCGGCACGAATCAGCAGCAGGAATCCTTACCGGCAAAGCGAGATGTCGAGGTAATCGCTCAGCTCGAACAGGAACTGCTCCAGGCAGAAACGGCGTCTTATCCACCCGCGCTGGTCGTTTTGCGGCAGAGATTGAGGTTATCCCGTTTCGAACAAAACATCCTGCTGCTGTGCGCAGCGATCGAACTGGATCCGCAAGTGGCCGATTTATGCTGCCGGGCGCAAAACGATACCCAGCGCAACTATCCCACCTTCGCGCTGGCTTTTACGCTGTTTGCCGATCCGGATTGGGGCGCATTGGCAGCGACCGGGCCTTTGCGTTACTGGCGCCTACTGGATATCCATCAACCCGGCCCGCGACCGCTGACGGTAAGTGCACTGCATCTGGACGAGCGCATCCTGAATTACCTCAAAGGTGTCAATTACCTGGACGACAGGCTATCAGCCTATATTGCGCCGCTGGCCCATAGCAGTTTTCAGCATGACGATTTGCCGCCATCCCAGCGCAGCGTCGTAGAAGCGATTCTGCACCATGCGCAGCACCTCGCCGATGGGCAATCTCAAAACATTCAACTGCTCGGTATAGACCACCTCAGCAAACACGCTATTGCTGATATCACGGCGAAAGCTCTGGAGCGGCAACTTTTCCGTGTACCCGCCGAACTTTTACCTGTACAAAGCGCAGAACTGGAGTCGCTGGTACGGCTTTGGCAGCGGGAAAGTTATCTGCTGCCTTTAGCCTTGTATCTGGAATGTGGCGAAGCGTATGAAGAGCGAGTAGCGCAGGCGATGCAACACTTTGTTTCCCGTTTCAACGGCTGGGTTTTTGTGGATACGCGAGAACTCAGGACTGGCTTGAGTGCTGCCGACATGGCGTTTGATGTGCAAAAACCAACCTCTGCTGAACAAATGTCCGCCTGGCTGGCTAAGGTTCCGGCCATTGATCGGGATGAGGCCGGGCGTTTAGCCAACCAATTTAATCTGAATCTGTCCGCCATCCGCGATATTGCTCACAGTGCGCAGGCGGAAGGTACTGACGATGGCCAAGCTCTTTTTGCACGGCTTTGGCAAGGTTGTCTGCTGTATACTCGTCCACAGCTGGACAAACTGGCGCAACGTATCGTGCCCAAGGCAGGCTGGAGGGATTTGATTCTGCCGGATGAAACCCGGTTGCTGCTCAAACAAATTGCCGAGCAGGTGCCCAACCGCCACAAGGTTTACGATGACTGGGGTTTCCGCCAGAAAACGAGCCGTGGGCTGGGTATCAGCGTACTGTTTGCCGGCGCCAGTGGTACCGGCAAAACGATGGCGGCGGAAGTCATTGCCAGGGAACTCGATCTCAATCTGTATCGCATCGACTTATCGGCGATAGTCAGCAAATATATCGGCGAAACCGAAAAGAATCTGCGTAGGGTGTTTGATGCAGCTGAAGATGGCGGTACGCTGCTGTTTTTTGACGAGGCCGACGCCCTGTTCGGTAAACGCAGCGAAGTCAAAGATAGCCACGACCGCTTCGCCAATACTCAGGTAGCAGATTTGTTGCAGCGCATGGAATCCTTTAATGGCCTGGCGATTCTGGCAACCAATATGAAGAATGCACTGGATCAGGCGTTCTTGCGACGGCTGCGCTTTATCGTCAACTTCACTTTTCCCGGTGCCGCCGAGCGCAAAAAAATCTGGCAACAGGCTTTTACCGGCCAAGTCTTCAAGCCGGAAACCGACTATGGCGATCTGGATTTTGATCGCCTGGCGCAATTCAACCTCACCGGCGGCAATATTCACAGCATTGCTCTGAATGCCGCTTTTCTGGCTGCGCAGAATGATGAATACGTCATGATGAGCCACGTCATGCAGGCAGTACGCACTGAATTCCGCAAACTCGACAAGCCCATCAACGAAACCGAGTTTCGCACGATGGAAATCGTCAGGAGCAATGCATGAATATCCATCTGCATATCGACCGTTTAATTCTGGATGGTATCTCCCTTGATTCGCATCAGCGGCCTTTGCTGCAACAGGCGTTGCAGGTGGAATTGGCACGGCTTTTGGCAAATGGAAATCTGAATCCGGATTTTACCGGCGGCATTGCTATCCATCGCCTGGTCGCACCCGCTATTCAATTGATGGAAAATCCTCAACCAGTTCAGTTAGGCCAGCAAATTGCCCGTGCGCTGTATGGAGGCATCGGCGATGAATAAAGCTGCGCTTATGCCGCAAACCCGAAATTCAAATTTGGCACCAGCGAGCTTGGCGCCCCCCAGACAGGGGATCTTGCAGTGGAAATGTGCTTGTGGTAACCACACCACTATAGGCGATGAATGCACGAGTTGCGCTAAGAAAAAAATGAAATTGCAACGCAAACTCACTATTGGAGCCAGTAACGATCCGTTGGAGCAGGAGGCGGATCGGATTGCAGATCAAGTGATGGCCACACCCAGTCACAGCACAATCAATCGCACTCCTGTAAAGATTCAGCGTGTTACAGGTAATCCATCAGGGCAGGAAATAGAAGCACCTGCCAGTGTCAAGCGCGTATTGGCTAGCCCTGGACAGCCATTAGAGCCGACACTGAGACGGGACATGGAAAGCCGGTTTGGATATGATTTTTCGCAAGTACGGATACATTCCGGAGCAATTGCCGAACAGTCGGCGAGAGATATAAGTGCTCTTGCCTATACGATGGGGCACAACATTGTGTTTGCTGATGGCCAGTTTGCGCCTGGAACGAATGAGGGACGGCGTTTGATTGCTCATGAGTTGTCGCATGTGGTACAACAGAGCGAAGAATTACTTCCTACATTCCTGACATCTGGTAGTTCAGAGAGTGCGGTGGTGAGACAGGCAGGGGCTCCAAGCCAAGCATTTTATACAGACCTTCATCGATATCCATACCCATACCCGTTTAATCACTCGAGGCAGGCACTTGCCGCAGCGTTTTCAGCGCAACGGAGCGCTAGGAGGGGAGCAGTGCCGTCCGAGACGTCTATTGGCGAGGTCGGAGATCAGTCAGTCGACGCGGTTCGAGTCGATGCTACAGGCCCAAGCTTTATTCCCTATTGCCGCCAACCAATCATGATTGGCAGACAACGATCTGTACTCATGCGCTTGATAGACCCTCAACTCGATGTGTTACTCAGCCAGATTCGCATGATTCCAGTTCCTCTCACCCCAGAGGTTAAGGCAACCGAGATCCGTCGAATCCTTGCTAGCGTTAATCTCCAAGACCCTGACAACCTTACTCCAGTACTCGCTACGATTGAAGCCACATTCGTCGTTAACGAACGCGGGGTAATTTTAACGGCTTTTCTAG
>JBDHWW010000085.1:0-8245 GCA_039810425.1 Pseudobdellovibrionaceae bacterium
TGACCGTAAAGAAATAATTGAAACTATAAAAAGCAATCAAAATAGAATTACGCAACTGATAACCGAATTGGAACAATGAACAACTTAAATTTTGATTATGTTCCTCTCACGTTTATCAATGACCAAGAGGAAATAAAGAAACAAATCCGAAATACTTTAATTCTCATTCATCTGTTTGAGAAATACAATGCTCCTGTTCGATTGGAAAGCTTGATTGAAGGCACTCAATATGGTTACAATGCTTCTGCACTACAATCGGGGAAGAATAAATTTTTGAGAATTAGTGATATTCACGAAAGCAAAGTGAATTGGGAAACTGTTCCTTTTTGTAATTGTGATGATGAAAAAACCTATTTGCTCAAAAAGGAAGATATACTAATAGCACGAACAGGCGGAACGACAGGCAAGAGTTTTAAAATCGACAATCCACCTGCCAATTCTATTTATGCAGGCTACTTAATAAGAATTAGAGCGAAGCAGGAAGTAAATCCAGACTACATCTATTTGTTCTTACACAGTTTCGCATATTGGAGCCAAATCATAAACCTGAACGAAAGAAATTTCAGGCCAAAAGCGAATGCTGAAAATCTGAAATCATTAATTTTACCTGACTGCCCAATAGATATTCAAAATGATGCGGTTAAGATTTCAAACGGTGAATCAGTAAAAGGATATGAAGAACTCTATTCAGAAATTGAAAAAACATTAGCGGAATATGACAGAACCCAAGAAGTTCAAAGCCTACTTTCTGACCAACTCACCCAGCTCGAAAACCTAAACCAAGCCATTTTACAAGAAGCGGTGCAGGGCAAGTTGTTAAAGCAAGATCTGAAAGACGAAGCTGCAACCGAATTGCTCAAACGCATCAAAGCCGAGAAAGCTAAATCGGGCAAAAAGGAAAAACCCATACCACCCATCAATCCCAGCGACATTCCATTTGAAATTCCTGAAAATTGGGTGTGGTGTAGGTTGGGGGAAATTTGTGAGATAAAAGGCGGAAAACGAGTTCGTAATGGTTACAAATTATTAAGAACGCCAACTGAACATATCTACATTAGAGTAACCGATATGAAGAATGGCAGTATTTCAAATAACGATATTCATTATATAGATGAGAAAATGTTTGAAGCAATAAAGCAATATACGATTTCTAAGAACGATTTATATATAACAATTGCAGGCACAATTGGAGCAGTTGGGGTAGTTCCAGAAATGTTTGACGGTGCAAATCTTACTGAAAATGCAGCAAAATTTGTTTTCAATAATGAACTAATTAGCAGAAGTTGGTTGAGAAATATTCTAAGTTCAAAACACAGCCAGTTACAGTTTTTAGACAAGACAAAAAAGGTTACTGCTCAACCCAAGTTAGCACTTACAAGAATTGCAACAACTTTAATCCCTCTTCCTCCGCTTCCCGAACAAAAACGCATCGTAGCGGAAATAGAGAAGCAATTAGCCAAAACAAAACAATTAAAAGAACACATCATCGCCAACCAACAAGCCACCGAGCAACTGCTAAAAGCATTGCTGCATCAGGCATTTGAGGTGAGGGAAGTGGAAGAAAGGGTTGTTGAACAGCCAAAAGGAAAAGTAATTGAGCTAAAACCAACCAATGTAGATTACTATCGCAGAACAGTTTTGGCAGCAGAAATCGTTTGGCAATTACATAAAGAGCCAACTTTAGGACATTTAAAGTTGCAAAAACTAATCTACCTCTGTCAAAAATCAGCGGATATGCAATTGCCTACTAATTTTCTTCGTCAGGCAATGGGACCTTATGATAACAGATTGATGCGTTCGATTGACAAGCAATTAAAAGAGAAGAAATGGTTTGAATATAAAAAGGAACAAGTTTTCAAATATCAACCATTAGAAAAAGCAGGGCAACATCACAATGATTTCATCAAATACTTTTCAGCAGAAAGCGAAAGCATTCAGTTTATAATTGATAGGTTCAAAACAATCAAATCCGATATTGTGGAAATTGTAGCCACCCTTTATGCTTGTATGGATAATATGCTGAATGAAAATGTAATTTTTTCCGAAGCATTGCTATTTCAACGATTCTATGAATGGTCTGAAGAGAAGAAAAAGTTTAGTGAAAAAGAAGTTGAACGTGTTTTTTCAAGAATGAAAGAAACGGGTATCATTCCTAATGGGTATAATTTTTAAATCCTAAGCTATGGCTAACTATTGGAAACAACAAGGCATTCCGCACAAAGGTTGGACTTTGGTAGATGTTATTGATGTTCGGGAAGATGGTCAGCCAGAATGGGAAACAGATTATGAAACCTGTATGATGTGCGGAAATGAAAAAATCCGATATGTTCATATAGTAGAACACGCAGAAGTTGGAGAGGAATTCAGGGTTGGTTGCACTTGTGCAGAGAAAATGACCAACGATTATTTAAATCCTGAAAGACGAGAAAGAGAATTAAGAAACAGAGCAAACAGAAGAATCAATTGGACAAAAAAAGATTGGAAAAGGAGCAAAAATGGAAACCACTTTTTAAATATTGAAGAACACCATTTACTTATTTACCGAGACAAGAAAACGAATAAATACAAAGTGAAAATTGGAGAAACATTTGGCAAGAAAACCTTTGATACTTTGGAGAAAGCAAAGATTGCAGCATTTAACGGAATGGAGTATTTGAAAGATAAAGGAGAATGGTAAGCCAACCTAAACAAACATTATGCTTAGAGTCATTGAAATAGAACATATTAAAGGAATACAGCAAAAAAGATTTGAGTTAGACATTCATCCGAATAAACCGAGTCTTTTAGTTGCTCCTAATGGCTTTGGTAAGAGTTCTTTGGCTACTGCTTTTAATTCAATGAACAACAGAAGAATTGCGTTAGACGAAGAAGATTACCACGCAGAAAATGCAGCTAATGCTCCAAGAGTTTATGTAGAATATACAAGACCAGACGGCACACTTTCCACACTTGAAGCTACAAATGCAACCAATACGATTAGTAGTGAAATTGATTATTTCGTAATAAACAATCTTACAAAGCCCAAAGGAAACGCTTCAACTTTTGGCGGTTTTGCAAATGCAAGAGCATCATTGATAATTGAAGATGTGGTATTGGTTGACCGCATTCCAACTAATGTTCCATTTAATTATTCATACCGTAATAGTCAAACCCGATTTGGTCAAAATTCAAGAGTAATACCTAATGCTACGCCAGTATTAACAAATCTGAAATTAGTTGAAGAATTAAGTGAATGCTATCAGGCATTACAACGAGCAAACGGAGATAGAATTCAGGGGAGAATTAATGCAATTATCGCAGATATCAACGCACAAGCAGGAACAGCAGAAACTCTAACTAATTGGATAACCACGCACCGTTTAAATGACCTAAAACAAATTGACTACCTAAATACTATTGGCAATCTTATCAACGAATTTGACATTGGCTATAATTCAGAAACAAAAAGCTATTTAGCAGCAATTCAATTAATTTGGCTATACAACCAAGACATTAACAACTTCAAAAATGCTTGTACTTTCAATATTTACCGTTTAGACAAACAGCGTTTTGATGCGACACTAACGACATTTAATTGCACGTGGAAAAATATCCGTTCGAGTGAAACAGGCGGAAAACTTGTTGTGAAATTTCCTAAAGCTATTCATATTTCTAATGGACAGAGAGACATACTTACTTTTATCTCAATGCTTTTTAAAGCAAAGAGAAATTTAAAGAAGCCAGCAAACATTCTTATTATTGACGAAGTATTTGACTATTTAGATGATGCCAATCTAACAGCAGCACAGTATTACATTACTAATTTCATCAAAGAATTTGATTCGCTCGGCAAAAGAATTTATCCCCTAATTCTAACCCACCTAAACCCAAATTACTTTAAGAATTTTGCTTTCAGCAATCAAAAAGTTTATTACTTGGACAAATCAACTATTCAGGTAAGTTCAAGTATGATAAGGCTTTTAAGGAATAGGAAAAACGCAACAATAGAAACAGAAGTTGATAAATACTTACTTCATTACGACCCGGGAACCATAAATAAGAGAGCAGAATTTCGGGCTTTAGGAATACGAGAGCTTTGGGGAGAAGGAAACACCTTTGTGCAATATTTGAATACTGAAGTTAATAACTATCTGACAAATCAACCTTATGACCCTTTTGCAGTTTGTGGTGCTTTAAGAGTGAGAATTGAACAAATTGCATATAACAAACTTCAAAGCGATGAAGCAAGAAACGCCTTTCTCACAACTCATAAAACAAGAAGCAAATTAGAGAAAGCAGAAGAAATGGGAATTGTTTCACCCGAAAGCCATTATTTACTTGGAATAATTTATAATGAAGGGATGCATTGGAAAGAAAATCAGGACAATGTATCACCCATAGCATCAAAATTGGAAAACTTGACAATAAAAAAATTGATTAGAGATGTATTTAACTGATGGAAACATACCCCAGCCCTATTTGCAAGCACATTGCCAAAGCCCCACGAGCCAACGCTCAAACCAAAGCTTTGTCAAAGAGCTTGCAAAGCCAACGCAAGAAAAATTGTTTTTAAAAAAAATTATGCCAGCCCGCAAGTGGCACATTTGGCTTTGCCCGACACACAAGCCAACCCTTCGCAAAGCCAAAAGAGCCACTTTTTAGCCAACCCTGACAATGAAGTAAATGAATAAATCAAATCAATATTGTGATGAAATTAGTAGGATTCTAAACAACTACAAAGGTTATTTGAATCAGCAAGCTAAAGCAAGTTTATTAGATAATCATAAATCTGCTGAATACTTATTCAAACAACTTTTGAATCTAATTTACAATTGGGAATTAAAACATACAGAAGAGAGATACTCAACTAACACATCCGGCATTGACTTGTTTAGTTTAAAAGATAGCGGTTATTCCGTTCAAATTACTGCTCAAAATACTGCACACGACAAAAAAGTAACCGACACAATCGCAGACTATGATAAAAATTGGAAGAACAAATACAAAAATCTCAAAATCCTATTTATCCAAACTGAAGCAGACAATTTAAAGAAATATAACACAGCTGACAAACTGATTGAAATTCTAAGTTTCAAGGAATTATTAATTGAAATCAGAAAATTTGACGATTTATTTCGAGTTAAAAAAGTGCTTGACTTCCTAAGACAAGAATTAGGAACTGAATTAGGAATTGAAAGACCATTGAAGGGATTTAAACCCTTCGAAGAGAAAAAAAAGGGCAATACAATAGAGCCATTATCCAATGTTGAAGCTTTTAAAAATGGATTGCTCTTTTATACACCACACGAAGAAAAATTAATAAAGGACTTAAGCCAATTATTCGATTCAAATGACAAAAAAGCCCTTATTGAAGGACCTCCCTGTTCAGGAAAAACAAGTCTATTATTTGGACTAAATGCCGATTTGGATAAAAAACAAATAAAGACATTTTACATTGATTTAGAAGAATGGAACAATGCCTACGAAAGTGAATTATTGTATTTTACAAAAATCGATTCTCTTCTAATCATTGATAATGCACATTTGGACAGATACGAATTAGCTAAAAATATTTATCATATCTGTGATGAACATAAAATCAATTCCTTGTTTATATCAAGAGATAATAACACTCAAAAATTACTTCGCTCCTCTTTAAATAATTATCGCTTTGACATAAAAGAATCTTTCACTCTTGCTTTTTCAAAAGACGAGCAAACTATTGAAAGAATAAAAGGTATCATTAAAAACAGAGTTGAATACCTAAAAAGAGTTAAACCTGAAAAACCTTGGGAAATTGGTAATCTTCAACAAGTAATAAAAAATACTGAATTAAACTTACTAAAAACATCAATACTTCTGATTTATTGGGAATCATCCTATCCAGACCGACAATTACAGGACGTTCTTGACAAACAATGCTATGAAGAATTCTACAATGCACACATCCATAAAAAAATGGATTACCAAATTGTTTTTAAGTATGCATCTGTTTATAAATTTGACTGCCCATTTAAGTTAGTAAACTTAATAGAGCCAATTCAAAAACAAATTGATAACGGTATCTTCATTGACACCCGAAAAGATTTTTTCTACATATTTCCACATACAGAATATGCTCATTTATTATCTGACGCCATCAGACACGAAAAAAATATTCTACTCGAAAATGAAGTAGGTCAAATTTTGGATTATATAATCAATACAAAACCTGAAAATATTCACATTCTTGTTGAAGGTGTTTTAGCAAAGAAGAAACTTCAACATCTTGATTTAATTCTATCTGATAGCAATTCCTCAGATTTCATATTTACACATTATTCAAACAGGAAGGATGTTATTGATATTAAATTGATTTTATACGGTTTAAACGAGATAAAGAATGAATTAAACAATGAGATTGCAAAATCATTCGTTGAAAAATTAATCAATCTTTTAGAAGGCTTCAATCTTTTTATTTTTGAAAAGAGTAGTGAAGAAGTCGTAAATAAAGTGAATGAAGTTGCTGATTATTTCAAGATAGAAAAACGACCATCATTTAAACGAGAAACAGTAGATAATAGATTTAAAGCAAAAAACTTTTTTGAATTAAGCGAACTAATTACAAAAAACATTCAGAACAAACCGTTTATAACTAAAATTGCTTCAAGCTTTAAATATTCAGAATGGAAAGGAAAGTTTGAACAATACAATGGAAACTACAGCAAGAAAATTGAAGGTGTTGTAAATCTGAGCAAATCTCCAATAACTAGGCAACTATCTTTTGATTTGTATGAGTTGCTTAATGTTGATAGAATTTATAAAAATTTGGAAGATTCATCCATTGATATTTTTGGAAAAGCTATCAATAATCTTTCTTCCTTTTATTTTTTAGACGGCAAGAAAAAACCTAAGGAACTTTTAGAGTTGTTCAGAATAAACAAGAAATTTAATTCTCAGGCAAAGCACGGTTTATCTAAATATTCAATTGGTCTATCACACATAAACCAAGTTGACAATACACTTATCCAAGAACTATTTCCAGGCGAAGCAACGATTCTCAATTTATTTGAAGGTGCATCAGCCAATGATTTAGCTCAAAGGATTCCTTTGTTTATAAAGTGCTTTCCAAGTCATACTGATTTCTTTATTTCTATAATCGAACAAAAATTATTGGATACAAACTTTTATAATCAGGCAAATAACAATCTACAAGGATACACCCAGTTAGCACATATAATCAAGAAGTTGAAATTCCCAATTTCTAATGAAAAACAAATTGTATTAAATGAGAAAATCACAGAAAACATCAAGTTTGAATCAACTCTCACGGAGATTACACAAGCCATTTCCGTTTTAAAAGAAAAGAAAAATGTTAAACTAATTCAGGAATTTATTTCACCTGAAAGGATTTCCTTTGAACTTGTTAACGAGCAAATTAAATTCACAGACCTTGAGACAATTCTCACACAAAATACGGCAGAGAAAACGGCTGTTGACATTTACACAAAATTAGATACAAAAGCTGTTAGAATGAGTGTATTAAGAAATGATACATCATTTGAACAATCCACAAAAGTGTTAATGCAACTTTCAAATAGAGAATACAACTACGACAAAAATAAAAGCTATTCCAAAAGGATTCTAAGCGAACTTTTTGCACAAGACAAAGATGATTTTATAAAAAAGATTAATTCTTCAAATGTGTATGACTTATTATCGGGCTATTGCAGATTATATAAAATAGATAGCAGATTGACTGAAAACAATCTGTTTGAATTGATAAAAGTAAAATCTAAACATAATCACAAGGAATCTACACTTTCAACTGCGAGCCAAAGTTATAGAAACTTGGCTAACCTTGGCTCTCCATCTTATAAGGAGCTTTCCAATAATTTCATACAGAACTCATATGAATCATTAATTACAAACTCGAAAGGAATAGATATTGGACAAATAAGCGATGGACTTAATGAATTGACTTTTGAGCATTCACAATTTGCAGAAAGGTTATTGACTGACCTATTGCCTTTAATAAAAATTAAGGCTCCAATAGAGAAATCAAGAGCAGATTTTGCAAGTAGAATAATACCTCAATTAATTTATGCAGCAGGTAAGAACACATATTTGATTAATGAAATTAATAAACTAAAATAGCCAAGTTATGCAAGCACATTGCCAAAGCCCCGCAAGCCATAGCACAGTCCAAAGCTTTGTCAAAGAGCTTGCAAAGCCAACGCAAGACAAAATTGTTTATAAAAAAATTCCTACCTTCAAAAAAATAAAA
>JBDHWW010000086.1:0-7761 GCA_039810425.1 Pseudobdellovibrionaceae bacterium
GACGGAGACGGAGACGGAGACGGAGACGGAGACGGAGACGGAGACGGAGACGGAGACGGAGACGGAGACGGAGACGGAGACGGGGCACTGCTAGGTTCTGCTGGGTGCGTGCTACTGGCAGTGCCCGTAGCACTCGCATCCGTGCGCGCGGCAGTCGGCGGGACTGCTGGTGCAGGTGCGGATCCTGCGGCTGGCAGACGGTGCGCGTACTCCGGCATCTGCCGGGCAGCCTCAGCGCGCCCGTACTGCTTGCACAGCGCTGCCCAGCGCGCCTTCTCGGAGCGCGCGCCGGCTCCGGCTGCCCAGGGGTTGTGCTCGACCCAGTCGTGCACCGAGCGCTCGCCCTCGCCGCCGTCGAGAAAGCCCACCTCGACCATCGCCCGCACGAAGGCGCCATCGTCGCCACCCCAGTCGATGGCCAACTCGATGTCCTCGTCGGTCATGCCCGCGAGGTCACCGTCGCTGCGGTTCGCGGCCACCCACAGGAAGAGGTAGATGCAGCCGAGCGGGCCCTCGGGGCCCAGCCGGCGCGCCAGCTTCTTCGTCTTCGGGTGGCTGGGCAGCGTGGTGGAGATGCGTGCGTCGCCGCTCAATCCGGCCTCCACGAGAAGACACTGCCCCCCGGTGACTCGCGCCAGATCTGCCCATGCCAGATGGCGTAGATCAGCGAATCGTCGACACCGAACCGCCCGGCCAGCTCCTGCGCCGACGCCTCGCCCTGCAGGCCCCGGATCTCGCGCGCCGCCTCCAGCCCGATCTTGATGTTGCTCTGGCTGCGCCTGGCCGCCGTAATCCGCGCCCGCTTGGCCGGCGATGCCTTGAAGCACCCCGCCCGCTTCTGCCACTCGATCATCTTGCGCGCCGGCCCGGCGCGCAGGTGGCTCGGGTGCACGCATCGCAGGCTGCCACAGCAGCGCCATACGCGCCAACCGGGCGGCACGGCCTGCCGATGCGCTTCCTCCCAGACGAGCCGCGCGACCGCCTGGGCCGGCTTTCGCCGATCGCCCGGCTGGCCGGGGAGCTGCAGCGGCAGGCGGACGATGGGGACCTTGTGGCCCCTGCACGCGAGCGAGCCCGTCCACAGCAGGCACTCGCCCTCCTCGACGCAGCGCCGCAGCACGAAGTCGAGGTGCGCGATCCGCGCCATCAGCTCGTCGCTCACGCCGGCACCTCCTGCTCAGCGCGCTGGTCGATGAACAGCGGCCGTTCGGCATCACGCTCGCACGTGGCGATGATGGGCAGGCTGGCCGGCGCGCCGTCGACGGCGGCGTAGCGCGTGCAGCGGCCGTGCACGGGGCAGCAGACGCCGAAGCAGGCGGGCTGCGCGGGGGTGATGGGATGGAGGGTCATGCCCGTGTCTCCAGTATCTGGTTCGCGATCCAACGGTGCATGTGATGCCAGCGGAGCTCGCCCACGCGCGCCACCGGCACCGAGACGCTACGGCGATGCGACTGCGGCCGCTTCATCGGCCCGCAAATCTCGACGTCGACCCACATGTAGTCATCGATGGCCTCGTCGTTCTCGAACATCACCTCGCGCGCCAGCGCCTCGGAGATTCCGAAGGCACGTGCGAGCGCCTGCCAGTCTTCGGTGTCGATGGCGCCCAAGTCCAGCCCGCGCGCAGCGCCGACGGCGCCAAGCACGCAGAACGCGCCATCGCTGCGCAACGCGCCGGACGTGAGCACCTTCTCGGGCATCGCGTCGAGCACGCCGAGCGCCTCGCGCAGGAATGCCTGCCCGCGCGCACCCCGGATCGCGCTGGAGACCGCTCCGCGCCAGCGGATCAGCGCCCAATGGTCATCGCACTCGTCGGAGTAGCCCGCGCGACTCATGCCCCCTCCTCGACCAACTGCATCACCTCGCCGGCCCTCATCCGCCGGCCGATCTCGGCCAGCGCGCGTGCGACCATGCCCTCGGTGCAGCCGTCGTGCGCCAGCTGCTCGTCGAGCAGCTCGACGGCCGCGTTCAGGCGCGTCATCTCCTGCGCGCTGGCGATCCAGCCGCGCATGGTCGGGTGGCGCTCGCGGCGGGCGCGCAGCGTCATCAGCGCGTCCTGCGCGATGCGAACCGTCTCGATGTGCTCCTCGCCCAGGCCTTGCTCGCACAGCAGCAGCGACACGGCGACCGACATGGCGAGCGTGTCGACGTCCCCGTCGGCGGCCGTGCCCGTGGTCAACGCCGCCATGGCGCTGTGGAACGCGATGCCGATGTCGCGCAGCGCGTCGGCGCGCAGGGCGTCGGTGCTGCGCATGGCGCGGGCCATCACCTGCTGATCGCTCGCGCGGCGCAGGGCGTTGAAGGCGGTGGATGCGGCAGGCATGGGGCGGGTCCTCCGTGGCCGGCGTGGCGGCTTGTTGCGGGGCATGACGGTTCCTCGTGTCGCGGCGGCGCCGCTCGTGAATGGCTCAGGCGGGCTCGCGCAGCGCCGCCGGCATGGCGGCCGCGTGCTGCGCGGCGGCGTAGGCGACGATGGCCTGCACGCGGGCGATGAGGGTGAGGCCGCACTGCTCGACGTCGCGCCGCTCGTGGGCCGTGACGCGCCCGTCGGCGACGGCCGCCGAGAAGGCACCGACCATGCGGGCGAAGGCCGTGGCCGAGGCCTCCAGCGCCTCGAAGGCGCCCGGCTCCATCTCGGCGCGGTCGGGCAGCCACATCGCGGTGCGGCCGAACGCGAGCTCGGCGGCATCGAGCGGCGCCAGCGCGGCCGGCAGGCCGACCTGCTGGCACATGCCCATGACCTGCATGGCGGTGTCCCAGCCGAGCTTCGCGCTGCTGCCGAGCGGCGGGTGCACCTCATTGCGCAGCGTGCTGGGGTGCTTGCCCAGGCGCTGGGCGATGGCCTCGTAGCCACCGGGGTAGGCGCGGATCAGCCCATCGAGGGCGTCGTGTGCAGAAGGCATGCGGACCTCGCTCAACTATTCGCATAGATGCCGCGCCGGCCGGCCGCCACACTGGCGGCACCATGACGACGACGGCCGAACAACCCGGAAAAGACACCCCGCGCCGGTGGGCGGCGCGGGGTGGAAAAACGCCGGCCCCGAATGGCCATCACCCAGGTCGGCGCGAGGAGACACGGTGCGCGCGCAGCGGTGAAGAGTTGCGCGGGCGGGCGCCCTGCCGTGGATACGCTCTCCGTCCCCACGACATCCAGCCCACGGAGGGCGCCCATGATCGAAATCACCGGCACGATCGCCGGCGCGAAAACCGCGCTCGAACTGATCAAAACCGCGATCGAAGCGAGGGACGACAGCAAGGCCAAAGCGGCCGTCGCCGAGATGAGCATGAAGCTGCTCGACATCTCGCAATCGGCCCTAGCCGTCCATACCGAACTCGCTGCGGCGCGCCAAGCGCTTATCGCAGCGGTAGACGAACTGCGTGTAGTCCAACATCGCGCAGCCGAGCGAGAGCGCTACACGCTGACCGAGGTGCGTGCCGGTGCCTATGCTTATGCGCGCAAGCCAGCGCGCGACGGGCAAGAGGCAGGACCGCCCTACTTCTGCCAGCCCTGCTACGACGCGGCAGTGCAGGCGGTACTGGTGAAATCGCATGCGGGCACGTACCTGGAGTGCCCGGTTGCGGAGTCCCACGCGATTCAGCTCAAGGCCATACCAACGCGCCCGCGCCTGCGTTAGCCGCCAGAAGAAGCAGTCGACCAACGTGTGCGTGTGCGGCGGCGCATCCAGCTCGTCTTCAAACTGCTCAGCGGCCGCCACACGGCGCTGCGCCTCTGCGGGCCCGGCCTCGCCGGGCTCGATGAAGATCGTGTCGTACTCCGCCAGCAACCGGCCGTCCTTCGACCAGTACTGCAGGACCGTGCGCGGCTCGTTGCCCGGCTCGGGACCGCCTCGCGATGCCTCGACGAAGACCACCTCCATCAACTCAGCCCGACGAGCGGGAGGCTGAATCCATGAACTCTCATCCATCAACGCGCCTCCTTCAGTTGTGCGACGCGATCGCCGCGGCGCTCCAGCACACAGAGCCCTCCCCCAGCGGCCCAATGAATGACCGCGCTTGCGGCCATGACCAGCAGGGCGCCGCACGAAATGCCAAGAAAGAAGATGCCGAGTGAGTGGAACTGCGCCCTGCGCTGGGCGGACCGCGTCAAATCACATTGCATGTCGCACCTCCGGTGCGGTGCTGGGAATACGGCGGGGCGTCAGGATCGGCACCTGCCTAGACAACTGAAGGCGCGGGCAAGGCGAATAGCCACCTTCAAGGAAGGTGAGGATTTGCCGACTGCGCGCGCGCGTAGGCGATGGCAGTGAACCCGCGCAACCCCGCTGGCTCGCGGATGAGCAAGTCCTCACGCTGGAAGAGCATGGATGCCTCACAACACGGAGGCCGACATGCTCGAAGACACCCTGGATACGTGGAGCATTCACATGCCCGGGAACAACCACCACGCCAAGCCGCCGCCGGCGGAGCCGCGCACCTACGTCGAGGCGCACCTCTGCGTGCCCGAGTCGCAGACCAAGTACCTGCCAAAGCGCCGACGTGCGCCGCACTTTCTGCCGCCGAATGCGCCGCTGCCGCGCATGGGCGAGGTCATCTACCTCAGCAGTTCCAGCGCGTGGGGCGTCGGCATGGTCGTGCACCAGTGGTTGTCCCCGCAACACCTGCGCGTGGAGGTGTGGCTCGAGCACGTGACCAGCGAGCGGCACATGCGGCCGACGGGCTTCGCGTTGACGCAGTGAGGCTCCATGCGCCACGGTGAAGAGTTGCCGTGGCGAGCGCCCTGCCGCGGGTACGCTGGCAGTCCCCACGACAACCACCCCACGGAGGGCACCCATGACCACCGCTTCCGACGTCGAAGCCGCTTCCGACGCATTCCACCAGGCACTGTACGAGGCCTTCAAGAACCCGCGGCCCGACAACATGCTTCCCGCGCAGAACGCGATGAACGCCGCGAATCGACTCGGCATGTTGATCACCAACTGCCTGCGCGATCTCGACACCTTAAAGGCCGACGTCGCTGCGCTCAAGGCGCGACGCTGACAAGAGAGGTTTGCACCACGTGGCGCGCGTTGTGGACCGCGTACCAGCGCGCGCACTCGCGGTTCCTGCGCCGGAGCACGACGGCAGGAGGCCAGCGCTTAGCGGCGCAGCGGGCCAGATGCGAGCGGGGATCGGGGAACGTTGTTGTCCGATCGGCTGCCGTCTCGGCCAAGCGCTCACGCTGCATGTCGCACCTCCTGTGCGGTGTTGGGAATCGGGGGAGCGCCTTCGGACCCGACCAGCTCCGGCCAGATCAGGTGCCAGTCGGCAGGACGCAAGTCCCAGCGCCGAACCTCGTTCGTTGTCGCCGCCTCCAGCGCGGGCACAAGCGCTGGAGGCACTGGCCTCTTACCCGCCGCCAACTGCGACAAGTACGCCGGCGCGACGCCGACCGCCCTGGCAATCGCAACGCAGCGACCGCGGTGGAGCGCGAGGTAGACGGAGAGGCTCATGCGGCAAACGATAGCTTCAGCTATCTCTTTGGTCAATAGCTCATGCTTATGTAGCGCTCGCTACCATTCCAAGCCATGGACATCTACGAGATCAGGCTCGCGCGCCTGACCGTCCTGCTGCAGCGACACCGCAACAACAAGGCCGAGCTGGCGCGCTCCATAAATAAGGCGCCCGCTCAGGTCAGCCAGTGGTTCGCTAGCCATCGAAGGATTGGCGAATCCGTCGCGCGCGAGATCGAGGATCGCCTTCGCCTAGGCGAAGGCTGGATGGATCGACCGCTTTCACTGGAAGAGGAGCCTCCCAAGGATCGAGACCAGCCCACGGATCCCGCCCTCGAAGGGGACGCGACAACCGAAGGCTCGGCACTCTGGCGGATGATCGGGAAGCTTCCGGACAACGAACGACATCACGCCATGAATGAGCTGCGCCTGCAGCTCTTGAACGCGCGGCGCGCGTACACCCCCCGCGAGTTCGATGACTTCTTGGGCGCGATCGACCGTCTCGACGGCAGCCGAGCATCAAAAAAACATTAGCTTCTGCTATTGACTGAGTAGATAGCGTCAGCTATCGTTGCCTCCATCAACCCGATGGAGGCGCAGATGCCCGACCCGGCCCCGCTCACCGCGACCTTCGAGTCGCACCCCTTCCACGGCGCGCGGCTCGTCGTGCCGGACGATGACGACAACGACGACCCGCGCATCCTGCTCTGCGTGGGCGTCGAGTTCCCAATCCTGCTGTCGGAGCCGCAGCTCGCCGCCATCGCGGCGGTGCACGCGCAGCGCGCCGCCATCGCCAAGGCCACCGGGCGCGTGCCGCAGGAGGTCGCATGACGCCCCGCTGCCGCCCGGGCGAGCTCGCCCTCGTGATCCGCCACCCGCTGGCGCCCGAGGCCATCGGCTCCATCGTGCGCTGCGTCACGTACCGCGGCCTGGCGTGCATCAGCGGCGCGCCGTTCCCGCAGGTGTGGGAGATCGACCTGCCCGACGGCGGCGAGCCCGACCCGCACGGCACGCCCTACGGAGCAGACGACTCCTGGCTCTGGCCGCTGCGCGACACCGATGGCGTCGACGAGATGCTGCGCATCGCCGGCCTGCCGGCGCGGCCGGCAGCGCTACGCGAGTGCGTAGGCGATGGCCTGCGCGCGCGTGAGCCGAAGGTCGGTCGCGATGCCGTTCGACCGGAGGTTGTCGAGGTAGGCCGGGGCTGCCAACAGGCGGAACCCGCCGGGGCTCGATGCCTGCAGGGGCCGCAGCCGGGCATCGATCTGCTCGAGCGTGAGGTCGGCTGCCGCGGCGTCGATGGCGGCGTAGTTGCGGCAGGCGGCCGCATGCTGCTCGGCTTTGCGGGCCGGGCCGATGACACGCCCCAGGGCCGCGACCGCGGCGAGCAGCAGGCCGGAGGCCGCCGCGAGCGGCGGCGACTGGTTGACGAACGACACCGCTGCGCCACAGGTGCCGAGCATGGTGATGAAGCTGATGGCGCCGTCGATGTGGTTGTACAGGCGCGCGTTCAGCTCGTTGAAGCGCATGCCGTAGCGCACGTCGATGGTGGCTTCGTAGTGGGTGCGTCCGTCGGTTCTGCTCATGAGGCTTTTTCGGTTGGCGGCGGCGGTGGCGGCGGTGGCGGCTCGATGGGGCTGCGGTACGGCGGCACCTGCGTCCGGTGGTCGGTGTTCGGGATCTGCATCCCGAGGCTCGTTTCTGGGGCTCGGCTCATGGAACCTCACGGTGGTGGCGGCACCTCCATCGTAGGCCATGCGGCCGGCCCCGCCCTCTGCGAGGTGACGGCATGAACGCGCTGCGACACCTGCTCTACCGCTGCCTGCAGATCGGCGTCGTGCTGGTCGGCATGGCCCTGGGCAGCGCGCTGCAGCGCGCGCCGGGCGCGCAGACCTTGGGCCTGCACCTGGGCACGGCGCACAGCAGCCCGACCTACACGGTCACCGGGCCGGTGCTGGACCGCGACACGCTGCAGCCGATCGGCATGTACACGCAGCAGCGGCGCTACGAGTCCTTCAACCCGGGCTTGTACCTGCGGCTGGACAGCGGCGCCACGGCCGGCTTCTACCGCAACAGCTACGGGCGGTGGTCGACCTACGCCGGCTGGACGTGGCAGACGGCGGGCGACCGATTCGCCCTGACCGTCGGCGCCGTGACGGGGTATCCGACCCGGTCGGTGTCGCCGCTCATCGTGCCGAGCGTGCGCTTCGACCTGGCCGGCGCCACCTCGGCGCGGCTGAGCCTGCTGCCGAAGACGCCGGGCACGGCGGAGTCGACCGGGCTGCACCTGAGCCTGGAACGCCGGTTCTGAACC
>JBDHWW010000087.1:0-7718 GCA_039810425.1 Pseudobdellovibrionaceae bacterium
AAAATCAAAAAGGCGGCATAGTCGGGCTCACTTCACGAAAGCGGCTCCCGACTTTCAACTAAAAATGAGACATCTCCGTTTGTTTGCTATTGAGAAGTCCCTAGCTCTGATCAAGATAAGCATGTCAGAAGAGACTTAGTTATTTCATAAGATGTCGGGTTTAGGGTCCGACATCCACAACTAAATCAAAATGCGGAAAGGACTTCCACTGGAAAACTGAATGAACTTATTTGCTTTGTGATAATCCATACATAGCCGCTTGCTCCGCTTCGACCTTCGCCACCTCTTCTTCAGTCACGCACTGTTTGAGGCTCTTAGCTTGGTCTGGATAGGCCTGGCGGAATTTATTCAGATCTTCAGATTGATAAAAGTCGGTGATGACATAGCCAGTTTTCTCAGCACAGGTTCCACAGTCTTTCCATCTCGCGCCGTAAATCACACGGCCATCCCGGGTCATGCCTGGGAAAGCATCCGCACTCACCCATTTGCTACGATCACCTAAGAAGAACGTGCGCTTCAAATCGCGGTCATAGAGATGAATGCCATACATCGCTTGTCCGTTAATCACCGAGTTTGACAAAAATACCAATGGAGCCGACTTACCTGTTTGGGGAAAACCAAAGATCGCTTTGGATGCTGGCACATTGAGATCGTCGGTGGGAACGCATTCTTTGTTGTCAGCACCGAACCTATAAACTCTCATCGTCATGCGATGGTCCCGCGGATTCTGTGGAAGCGCGGAAAACTCAGACCCATTTGTCGAAATCATTGGCAACGAAAATAACGAGCCATCCGTCTTACGAAGGTTGTCACACATTATAAATTCTCTGCTGGAGTCCACTTTTTCATAGGAACCATCAGTATTTTTCTTCACGGTAACAATCTGATTGGTCAACTGACCCACACCTTGTGTATCGCCTATTCCTAGGCCGCTGCCAGAATTTGAATTCGGCCAAGATAAAGAACGAATCCCGATTTTTGAATCTGTCGCCCCCGGCATTTCAGCCGCCGCCGTATAGAATCCTGAAATCCCGCCTCTGAACTGACGTTTCGCGTTCTTCTGGTCGCGAACAATATCCCCCACGCGATAGTGGGACCCATCTAAGTCCGAAAGAAACCGCCATGATCCTTGAATCGGAAAAGCTTCATTATTGAAGTCGGTTTCGTAGGCCTTTGCCCCCTTCGTGCCGTCGGCCAGTTTTTGGATCTCCATCAGGGTCACTGTGCTTAAGCCACTGCCTGAGAAAGAACGCATCACAAAGCGTCCGTCAGGACTAATGCGCGAATACATCCCAACCGGAACTGTGCCGCTGGCATCCGGTTTGGCCGCCGGGCCGATAAATGGGACATACTCATTTGCTGGAACGCACTTGGCAAAACCATTCTGAGCTACAAGAACCATTACGACGCTGGTTAATAAGTACTTCATTTGAGTTCTCCCATCATTTCATCGAGGGATTCGTTCATACCATCATTTGTCATCACGCCAATGACACGGCGGGAATGCACTTTACCGTTGGCCGTTAAGAAGACCGTTGGAAAATGCAAGGTGCCGTTTCTCATGTAAAGCTCGACCGAGTTCAAGCGTTTATATAGAGCAACGGAAGAGGGCTCCCGCTGAGCAATCGTCATCTTGACTTTGACATCAATACCCGCCTTTTTCATTGCAGCGCGCGCTTCTTTGATACTCACCAGGGGATCCAACACCGGAACGAATTCCATCTTTCTTTTCTCCGCCAACGCACGCATGCGAGGGAATTCAGTCACGGAGTACACCATGCGTGGTGACCAGACATAAATCATCGCAGTTTTTTTTCCGGCAATAAGCTTTGCAAGATCCGCATCGCCATAAATTTCAGATTTGTCACTACCGGTCAGTTTAAAAAAACCTAAGCCGGGCATTTTCGTCGTTGCTACTTTGCAAGTCTGACTCCACGACGAGGTGAAGTTCTTTGCCGATGAATAGAAAAATAACTTTGGAATTCCTTTTTCGGTAATTTGCAACTCGTACCACTCCCCCGTTTTTGCTGTCGGCGTGCGGAAGGCCTGGGTATCAAAGCTAGGGTCCGCCGTGCGCTCCCAATCAGGGCTTACACCAACAAAAAATTTTTCGAGCTCTTTCTGCACCTCTGTTTTACAATTGAAACCTTGAGAGAGGTCCTTTGGCAAGATATCCGCGCCAAAACTGCGCAGGGAAAGACCGAGCATGCAGCTCATGAAGAGAAGCTTTTGCATAATTATATTTCCTTTGATGGCTATATAGTCATGCTACACCTTTGGTTGTTTAATTGCAAAATTTTTGCTCCAGCATAGTCACGGGATCCAGGCATGCATCCTGCGTCGAAGACTTTTCCCCACCTGGACCTCCTTGACGGGGTCGGGCATTCCATTTTTGTCCTTCCACAATCAAGCACCCCTGATTGGGGTTTTATCCCGATGCTGATCCTTGATTTTTAAGGAGCCCTGTTATGAAATAACCTCCAATCTAACTTTCTCTGAGGTCTCTTATGTTTAAAGCAAAAGCCTATGCGGCACCTTCCGCCAAAGCCCCTCTTACTCCTTTTTCTTTTGAACGCCGCGATTTACGAGCGAATGACGTCCACATAGAAATTCAATATTGCGGTGTTTGCCACTCAGACGTTCACCAGGCGCGTGATGAGTGGGGTCGCGGAATATTCCCAATGGTTCCTGGACATGAGATCGTCGGTAAAGTCATCGCTGTCGGCAATAACGTAAAAAAATTTAAAATCGGAGATTTTACCGGCGTGGGCTGCATGGTCGATGCCTGTCTGGACTGCCGCTCCTGCCATGAAGGCCTGGAGCAGTTCTGCGAACGCGGCTTCATCGGCACTTATAACAGCAAAGAAAAGGACGGTGCACCTACATACGGTGGCTACTCATCTTCGATTGTCGTCCGCGAAGAGTTCTGTCTTTCCATCCCAAAGAACTTGAATCTAGCGGCCGTCGCGCCGCTTTTGTGCGCCGGCATCACAACCTATTCCCCGCTTCGTCACTGGAACGTGAGCAAAGGACAAAAAGTCGGCGTTGTTGGCTTAGGTGGTCTTGGCCACATGGGTGTTAAGCTCGCAAACGCCATGGGCGCACATGTCGTTGTGTTCACCACTTCGCCTTCAAAGATTGAAGATGCCCAACGCTTGGGCGCGCACGAGGTCGTAATCTCAAAAGATCTTGCGCAAATGAAAGCCCACACGGGAACCTTTGACTTTATTCTAGATACGGTCTCGGCTCCGCACGATTACGATCTTTACCTGAGCCTCCTTCGCCGAGATGCTACTATGGTCTTAGTCGGTCTTCCGGATAAGCCGCCGGAGTTGCACGCAGGCGCTTTGATCATGGGCCGAAGAAGTCTTGCGGGCTCTTTGATCGGCGGTATTGAAGAAACCCAGGAAATGCTGGATTTCTGCGGAAAGCATAACATCGTCTCAGATATCGAAATGATTCCTATTCAGAAAATCAATGAAGCCTACGACCGCATGGTCAGATCCGACGTGAAGTATCGCTTCGTGATTGATTTGCAGTCTCTGAACAGCTAGAAGCATGAAAATTTCGTCCATTAAAAATTTTGTACTCACGACTAAAACGTCTCTTATCTTCGTTTTTGCGAACTTTCTTATTCAACTCGTAATAACGATGCAAATTTTTACTCAAAATACCGTGAAGGCAACCCAAGTCATGAGTAAGAACCTCTTAGAGGTTTCAGTCCAAGTGCTTTTTTTTGAAACGAAGATTTTTGCACTCTACGCAGTTTTTTATCTTATTGTTGGCTCCCTCCAAAAATCATTTTCCTTCAGATTAAGCCGCCTTATAACCCCGGCAATTTATCTCTACGCGTTTATTCTATCCGCATTTATCTACCCCCAGCTTTTCGACGACATGCGGCCTGTTGCTGAAGTTATTAAACTTCTGTTACCGCGGATGACGTCATTTTCCGTGTATACAATGACATTGCTATTTATAGCATTCATGTTTTTTGTTTTCGCAAAGTCAAAGAAAACCAAGGCTGCCTACATCAGCTTAGTCTTTTTAGCACTTATGAGTTTAGGCACAACCTGGAGCCTCCTAACAGAGACGACCTCACATCCCAGTGGCCTACCAAGCGCGGCAGACATAGATCCCAATAAAAAGTCTATCGTTATTCTGTCGGTGGATTCTTTAAATGGACATTTTGATCAAAATGTTTTTGAAAACGCCCCGGCGTTGCGACATTTTTTAGACAATTCCATTCACTTTGAAAATGTAATCACAACGCAATCGCAAACACACGTCTCTCTAGCATCGCTTTTTAGTGAAAAGCCGCCACAAGAAAACGGATTGCGCCAATACTTAGATCGTAATGTCACTAAAGATAAGGAATATTACATAGGTCCCGTATTAAAGGAGCTCAAACAGTCTGGCTACCAACTTGGTTTTATGATGGATACCCAAGCCTTCGCTTTATTTGAAAGGAATAGTTATTTTGACGTGTTTTTTACCCCTCAACAAGGGATTGGCACGTTCGTATATCCAACAATGCTCCGCTCTTATCTTTTCTGGCTTTTTCTAAATAACAAAGGGGGCGAATTTATTTTTCCTGAAATCCGCTACAACGCGGATTTTACCACGACCTACAATGTACGCCCTTTCGCGGATTTTGTTGGGGATAATATTGAAAAACTTTTTAGGTCAAACAGACCATTTATTTTATTTGTTCACACTTGCCTGATGCATTGGCCTGGCTCCGCGCGATACCCATACTATGTTAAAGATGGAAATACCCGATTCCCCTATTATAGCTATGACTCCGTCATTTCTTTAAAGGGTCCTTTGAGTGTCTTTTCGCCAGAAGACTGGTCTGTGAGAAGACTCGAAAACGCGAAGACATACAATCAGCATGTAAAACAAGCTGGCGAAAAATTCATCGAACCGATTTTGGAAAAAATCGACTCCTTGGGCGCAAAAAATTCAATTGTCTTAGCGCTGACCTCTGATCACGGTGAAGATCTCTGGTCAGATGGCAAGTATCCACGACAAAAAACACTGACTCACGTGAATGATGGTCTATTTGGTGCTAAAGCAAACCGCTCCGCTTTTTATATCAGGGATCTGAATCCTAATCCGTCACCCACTTTGAATAATAAAAGTGTTTTTAGCATAACCCAGTCTTTAAAGATTCTTAAGTCCGCGGCACAGGGTGATTACCAATACGATAAATATTCCAGTTCTACGGCTTTTTCTGAGGGCCCTCTGTTTTTTTCGTCATATCCTGATCCATTTCTTAAAGTAAAGCTGGAAGACTTGGCTGGCGGAATGCAATTTGACGCGTCCTCAGGGCACTTTTATTTTAAAGTTGAAAATGAATTGGCCCGTCTCCAACAAGTGCGCTCGGTGCAAGATGGACAATTTCAGTTTTCAGTTTATATTACCAACTACGGGTTTCAATATTTTCTTTGTGATGTTTCAACAGACACATATTGCCGCAATAATCTGGCGGGCAAGGACCCGCAAAGAGATTTAAAGTATTTAAATGAGTTCAATAAGAATAACCAGATAGATATTGAGCACAGTCTTTATGCTCAATTGGTTTTAGATAAAAATCGTGCTGGATTTCTAAAGTCAGTAATTAGCGATAGCACCCCCAATCGGTGGCTTAAACTTCTAAAAGCGTACGAAGCTTACTTTAAGTATTTCAATGTCCCTCAAGCTAAGTATCTACTAAGCACAATCGAAATTTCCGGCAACCGAGTGGATCTACTACGAGAAAAAATCGATTCGCTAGAGATGCGGCTCGAAAGCGAAAATACGACGGTATTAACCGCTAACAGCCATGGCGATGACAGTTTTTACTCAGAAGATCTGCAGTATAAATTTATGAATGTCTTAGAAGACTACTTCAGTTCAGCCCTTGAAAAGGCATATAGGCCAGCCGATCTTTGTCAGTTTTTGTGGACTTATCTTCCCAACAAACAAATTCCAAGAAGCAGTTTTCATTTACTTTTAAAGAAGCTCGACGAATTGCACCATGATGATCAAATGATAGGTTGGTCAAACGCTCTTAATTCGCAAAAGACAAGCTCCTTAGATCATGATCTCGTGCTTAAACAACTTATCCGCCAACGTTGGCTCAATGGTTACTGCGAAAAAATCGATCCGCAACTTCGCCTTCAACCTCTCGCGGAAAAGATCATATCCGCAAAATCTCCGAGTGATGAAAGCATCTCCTGGTTGAATAAGCAAAATCTCTACCGGCTACAATCGTTTTAGGGTCACATATTTAGATTTGTTTGCACGTGAAAACAGACTTTTAAAAGAAGAACAGATGAAATGGTGGTGACATTACTTGCCACCACCGTGCTTCGGAAGAACTATCGAACGACACCTTTAAATATAAACTAAAGATGGCTGAGGCATTGCGGGTTCACCCCATGCTGATTACGCAAGTTTTGAAAGGTCGTAAATCCTTTTCGACTGAGCCGGCTTATGCTCTTGCTCAATTTATGGGGATCAATGACCTGGAAAAAGACTATTTTTTAGCTCTTATTGAGTACGATCACGCAGGTTCAACGTAAGCGCTCCATAACCCATATTTGAGTGCGACCTCAGTTCACCCATAGACTGACTTCCACCAAGGAGGAAAGTTTATGTCCAAGAAAACACAATCACCCAAAGGAGAGTTCTGGCTTCAGCATGCAGAAAAGGTTCGAGAGTATGGTGGAGGTGATGACTCCACAGTTAAATCAATGACTTAGCCGCCGAGGAACATCAAGAGGTACTCACTGATTTTGGTCGGCTATTACATTTCCTCGATGCCCCACTGATTGCCGTCAAGATCTTGGAAGTCGGCAAACCAAGGGCTTTCGCCTTCACGCACGGGGTCGGAAACTCGAACGCCTTTTTCTTTCAGTTCGGCGATAGTTTTATGAATATCGTCGCACAACAAATAAGGCATCGGGCCGTTGCCAATCGAAGCACTTGAGTTTGTCGCATGAACGGCGAGTCTTCCCAAAAGTTTGTGATGCAAAGATGCGTATTCGTTCGGAGCGTTGTAATCAATCTCGTATCCCAACTTCTCGCAGTACCATTTCACTGCTTCCGAATGTCTTTGGGAATAGACCATGACGTGAGAGAATCGAACTAACATAAATGACCTCTTCTATTCTTTGTTTAAGTTTAAGCATCCCCAATAAATCATTTTCAAATTTTCCGGAGATGTGTTTTTTGATTTCAATTTATATGTCTTAATGATGCTTCTGATTTTTCGCTCCATCTCTTCTTGCTCACCCTGAGAAAGCATTAAGAAATCAGCTTCAATCGCTCGGTCAGCATCCGAATAGAAATATTCTTCGACTTTACGAAGAATGCTCAACGGCTCAAAAGACATCTGTTTTCTATCGGGATGTATTTTTGCAATCCGCTTAATGTAACGTCTCGCATTTTCAATCTGAAGTGCGGTGATTCCCAGCATCTCCTGCAAAACACCGGCGTCATGTTCCTTTTCATCGAAGGCCTTAACAGCCCCAAAGTACCACGCATTTCTTTGCGATGTTCGCTTGGCATTTATTTGACTACTTAGTTCACGCACCTGTTTTTCCAGTTCATCTCGGTCTATTTTTTTTGATGACGATTCAATTCTTGCCGATAGTATGGAGGCAACGGTTTAAAAAGGGACGAATTTCACCGGAATACCGGGGCCATGGTCTAGAGGTGGTCACCGGAGTTTG
>JBDHWW010000088.1:0-7625 GCA_039810425.1 Pseudobdellovibrionaceae bacterium
CGCCGAACGCCGCTGCATCCGCAGTGGTTGCTGGGCCCGCGCAGCGTGCCTGCGAACCTGGCCAGTGCCAGCGGCACCGTGCTCGACATCGGTGCCGCCGATCGTTGGATCCAGGCCCACTTGCCTCCTGAGGTGCACTACGTCGCGCTCGATTACCCCTCCACGGGCCGTGACCTCTACCACGCGCGCCCGGATGTGTTTGGGGACGCTGCCCGATTGCCGCTACTGGACGAATCCTGCGACGGCGTCATTTGTCTCGAAGTGCTGGAGCACGTGCGCGACCCCGCAGCAGTCACGCGGGAGATTTCACGCGTGCTCAGGCCGGGCGCACGCGTGTGGTTGTCGATGCCGTTTTTGTACCCAGTGCACGATGCGCCTTTCGACTTCCAGCGCTATACGGAGCATGGCCTGCGTCGTGATCTCGAAGCGGCGGGCCTCACCGTGCTCAGTTTGAAAAAGTACGGTCACGCGTTGCGGGTGGCTGGCTTGCTTGTAGTACTGGCCATCGCGGGTGGCATCGCCGGGCGCCACGGATCCTTTCGATGGCTATTGCTGCCAATTGGTGGTCTCCTCATCCTTGTGATCAATCTGCTCGCATGGACTGCAGGGTTGATATGGCCGGACTGGAATCACATTGCAGCCGGCTACATGATCGAGGCCGCCAAGCCGTGATCACTCGTCTCCGCACGCGATGGACGAATGGAAAACGTGCGTGGATCGAGCCATTTGTCCTCAACAACCGCGTCGCGTGGTTGCGGAATCCCCATGCTGAGTGCCGTGATGGACTTGGCCGCCAGGCAGTGGTGTGCACGCGCGGGCGTGGTCAGTGGTGATCGAAAAAAGGCCCATCATCGCGCAATGGCGGCGTCGATTGCGGCCATTGTTTCTTGTCGTCGCACTGGGTGCGTTGGCGTGGACGATATGGCTGCTGCGAGATGCGCTGCCTACGCTGCTCAATGTCTTGCCCAGCATGTCGTGGAGCTGGCTGGTCATCGCGCTGCTTGCCAACGCCACGTCGGCGTATCTTGCATTCGAAGCGTTCTTCGCACTGTTTGGGAGGGTCTGTCCGATAGGGTATCGGCGCCCGCAGTTGGCACACCTGTATTTCACGGGGCAAGTCATGAAGCATTTGCCCGGCCGAGTATGGGGGCTCGCCTATCAAGCCTCTGTGGGTGGCAATGCGGGGTGGTCAGAATGGTTGAGTACAACAGTGGCGTTTTCGTTACTGAACGCCGCATTCGCGTGTTGGCTCGGTGCTGTCGTGATCGGCTTTCGTTCGCACTGGTACTTCGGCGTCTTGGCATTGTTTGTGGGTATTTTTGCCTACGCAGTTGGCTGGAGCCCGCGATGGGTCGCCGTGGTTGGCGGAGTAATCAGGAAGCTCTCGCTGCGATCCGCCGCACCGTTTCTCGATGCCATCGAGCAGCTTTCCGGGGTCACCACAAGGTTCAAGTGGGTTGTTTGGTGTCTGTTTGCCGCGAGCTGGCTGGTCTATTTGCTCGCATGGGTCGGTTACGCCGCCGCGTGGCCCGGTATCACCAGCATGGACGGTGTCTGGCTGTGTGCTTTGTACACTGTTGCGTGGCTTGCTGGATATCTGTCATTGGTGACGCCTTCTGGCCTCGGCGTACGTGAACTGACATTCGCATGGCTGGCGAAGGATTTTCCTGACGACGCCGTTCTCCTGATGGCCATCGTTGGTCGTGTTGCCCTGCTGTTCGTGGATCTGGCATTGGGCCTGGTGTTCGCGCCGTTTGTGCCGCATCGGGGCAAGTCATCGTGAATCATCGTGCGGCGGAATGCGACATCGGAAAAAAAGGTGCGAAGGCGCGATGCGCATGCCGATCCACGGGATGAGGGCAAGCAACGGTGAAATGGCTGTGCACGGCGCTGCGATCCAACGTAATGGTGCGGGTGTCGCTCGAATCTTTTGGTTGACGATGCGAGCAAGTTTCGATACCACCTGATTGTATCGAAGTGCACCGGTCCGACTGATCGTGATATCGACGAACCCGGCGCGCTGCAGCAAGCGAGCAAGCGCGGCGCTGGAAAACCAAAGAAAGTGATGCGGGGGTAGATCGCCATCGCTGAGTTTGCGGTCGAGGCGTGCCAAGAAGCGTTGACGGTTTGGGACGCTGCCGGCAACAGTCGCGCCCGGTTCGCACAGGCGGTATACCTGCGCAAGAAACTCCCGTGGGGCGTCTTGGTGCTCCAACACCTCAAAAAACGTAACCAGATCAAAACGCTTGCCCAGTTTGCTGGCGAGTTCGTGATACGCGTCCAGCGTTGTCGCGCTGACATGAGTCAGCCCGAATTTCTTGCGCGCGATCGCTACGCTCTTTTCGTCCAAGTCCAGCCCGTTTGGTTCAAATCCTGCAGCGAGTAAACGGTCGAGTACCGCGCCGTCGCCGCAGCCAATATCGAGCGCCCGACCGGGTGAAGGCGGTAAAGCGCTGAACAGCGGCTCCGCCCAGCGCGGGAAAGGCCGCTTGCCGGCGTGGTAGTCGACATACGCATCGAACCCTTCTCCTGAGTAGACGCTCGGATCTGCCTGCAGTGGTGTCCAGAATTGCAGGTCACACGCGGTGCATTCGTGGAGGGTGTAGTCACGACGGTTATGACTGCCATGATGCGTCGTCGTGCTTGGATGAACCCGTGATGGGGCGTCACAGATCGGACAGGTGAATGGTGAGTTGTCAACGTTCGATTGATTGATCATCGTGTGCGCAACCATTGCCAAGTGTTCGCGAGGCCGTCGTCGAGGGGTGTTGTAGCGATCCAGCCGCAACAGGCGCGAATCGCCGTGCAGTCGAGGACGATTCGGCCCACATCGATGCCGCGCGTGGGCTCATGCGTGATGGCGAGGCTCCGCTCTGTGACGCGTTCGATGAGATGCGCAAGCTCGTTCAGGCTGTGACCAATCCCCGCGCCCACGTTGAAGGTGCCGCAGGGCGCACCATGGCCGGTGAAGCCTGCCACGGCGGAGACCAGGTCATCGATATAGATGAAATCGCGCACGATCGAGCCGTCGCCCCAAATGGTCATCGGCGTATTGTCCAGGGCGTGTTGCAACATCGTGCGGACCACGCCGAAACCCTGGTATCGGGGTTGGCCCGGTCCATAGACGTTGGATGGGCGCAGGATGACGAGCGGATTGCCGCAGCGCTCGTGGAAGCAGCGCAGGAACACTTCCACGGCGATCTTGCCCGCTCCGTAATACGACAGCGCCTGCAGCGGACTCGACTCGCTGGCCGCCCCATCGCCGGGGTCGCCGTACACCGTTCCGCCAGATGAGACATAGATCAGGCGCACGTGCGGATGTGCGGACAATTGCTCGATGAGCCCGAGCGCGGGGGCAATGTTCAGGTTCGCCTCGAGCGATGGCGTGGCTGCCGACAATCCAGGGTTGGTCGCCGACGCCAGATGCACGACCGCTGCCATGCGCGGCAGCAGCTTGCGCAGCAGTTCGATGTTCTCCAGTCCGCCGGTATGCACGGTACAGTCGGCGCTGCCATCGAGAGTCGTGCCGCGCAGCAGGACATGCACATCGAAGCCGAGCCTAGCCAGGCGCGCGCTCAGCGCTCGCCCGATGAAGCCGGCGCCGCCGATGAGCAGGATGGATTCGGACTTGGTCACGGTCACCGCCCCAACAGATCCCGGTAAATCGCCGCATAGCGCTCGGCGCAATCGTCCCACGTCCCGATCTGCGTGCGCACCTGCGCGCGGGCGCGTTGCCCGGTCTGCATAGCGGCATCGGGCGACTCGCCCTGGTGCAGCGCATCGAGCAGGCCGGGTTCGTCGTTGCACAACCAGCCGGTGCGGCCGTGTTCGAGCAAGTCCTCATGGGCCGGAATCCGCGACGCGACGATCGGTAGACCCGCCGCCATCGCTTCGAGCAGAACCTGTGGCCGGCCTTCGGCATGGCGGCTCAGGGAGATGAATCCGCTGGCCGCGGGGAACCATTCATTGCGCAGCGCATCGGGGTTGGTGGCGCCGTGGTAGTGCACCCAATCCGGAATCTGCACCTGCTGCTGCATCGGCCCGAACAGGTGCAGTTCGCGCTCGCCGCGTGCGAAGGCTGCCGCGCCCCATTCGAACAGCGGCCCGATCTTCGCTGCCGTCACGCGGGACACGCACACCCAGCGTGCAGGCCGCGCGGGGCCGCGTTGCACCTCGAACCAGCGAGGGTCGATACCGAACGGCACGCACCGGATCGTCGCAATGTCGCCAAAGCGCGCCGCGAGTTCTGTGCACATCCAGTCCGCGTTCGGGCAGATGGCCACGCGCCGGCGGCGAAGCGCGCGCCGCAGTAATGCCGTCATTCCGGGCAGTCGCAGCATGGCGAGGTCACTGCCGAGCACGGTGACGAGCGCGGGGCAGCCAGCGCGCGGCAACGGCAGCGCATTCTGTAGCCAATTGATGTGCAGCAAGTCCGCATCGGACTGGCGCCGGTACAGCGCCCGCAATGAACGCAATAACTGCCAGGGCCGCGCGAGCGCGCGCGGGCTGCGGCTGCGCAGGGCAGCGGCAATGCCGCCCTCGCGCATGAGTTGGGCGAGCCATGCCTGCTCGCAAGCCGTGGCCACGTAGCGCGCATTGGCTGGCAATTCGCCGGGTGGGCACCACAGCCGCAGGCTGATATCGGCGCGACGCGCCAGCGCATCGGTGAGGTGGCGGATGAACAGTCCGCGCCAATCGGCAAGATCGGCCGGGTACGAGGTGCTGACCATCACCACGGTGCGCAATGTGTTGGGCATGGCGCAATCCTCGCATGAACTCAAAAGCAGGGTCAGAGAACATATCCGCTTGAACCGCGACAGGCATCGGGTCTTGCGGTCATTGTGCCCGCACCGGGCGCGGCGCGGGTGGCCTTCAGCGCGATTTCACGCCTGTCCCGACGGCATCGACGCGGGGTGCGCGACTCTACCGACAGCTTGATCGGCAGGTTCATTTGCCCCGTCACCTTTCCTCGGAAGTGTGAGTCGTTGATTGGCCCTGCGTTGCGATCAAGCATGCCGTTGGTGCGAATGACCTGGTTGTCGGCTGATTCGCGTCGTCGATCAGGAAAGCCCCGGTACGGGCCCGTGCCGGATCAGCTTGCCGCTGAATTGTCTGAAATCATCCAGGTGGTTGTCGAGGGTGGCGTGCAGAACCGGCATGCTCAGGTCTTGGTATTGTTGAACGGTGATGTTGCGAAATCCGACCATGGCGCGCATGTGCATGGCGATGTCGGCGTTGATGATCGCGGCCTGCTCCAGCAGGTTGAATGCATCGCGCGAGTCTTGCCGCAGACGGGGGCGCTGCCTGCAGATGGCATGCATGGCCAGGTGGATGGATGCTTTGCAGGCGATCTGCAGGTTCAGGATGATCGAGTCCTCCTGCCCGCCGCCGTCAGCGGTCAAGGGCCGAGGGCGTCTTCGAGAGTTTCCAGTTCGGCACGGTGTTGGTCCAGGGTGTCGATGCGGCGCGCTCTGGCCAGATGCTCGCGCGCCAGCTCGTGCTCGCCGATGGCGAGCGCCATCTTGGCGAGGTTGAGCTCGAAATAGGCATTGCGTGGGTCGATCGCTGCGGCGCTGCGCGTGAGCTGCATGCCGCCTTCATGGTCGGCCGCGATATTGAAGCGGTAGGCGCCATAGTCGTTGTACATCATCGCGCGCACCTGTGGCCGCCAGCGAGGGTTCTGCACGGCAGCGTCGAAAAGCGTCGCAACGTCGTCGGCCGACAGCGCGAGCTTGCCATTGGATGCGGTCACAAGCAGTTCGAGGAACGGATTGGCCTGTTCATTGGACTGGGCACCGCGCAGGCGCTGCGCCAGTTCCTCGATGTCGGCGCGCGGTGTCGCTTGCTCCTGGCCACGCAGCAGGATCTGCGCCACACCCGGAAATACCTGCAGCGGGTCGAGCCGCGCCGCCTCCTGCATGTACACGATTGCGCGCGCGCGCACGGCCGCAAACTGGCCGCGGCGGGCGCCATCGGCCGCGATGGCACGCCCGGCTTCGTACTGCGATCGCGACGACCGTGGATGGTGGTCCACGTCCGCCAGTGCCAACGCCAGCGCGTTGCGCCAGTCGTATGCCCGCAGTGCGGTCGTTGTCGCCAGGGCGACCAGCACGGCCAGCGCCAACCGGTTGGCGAGTCGTGGCTGCCGCGCAAGCGCAGCGCTGGCCATGCACAGTGCGGCCAGCAGCGGCCCGACCATCGGCAGGTAGTTGCGATGCTCGAACACGAGTTCGAGCGGAAAGATGGTCGATTCCAGCGAATGTCCGACGAAGAACCAGGCCACGCCGAGTGCCAATGCAGGCTGGCGCGCGCGGTAGCGCCACGCCAGCGCGACGAGGCCGGCCAGGAACGCGATGGACAGCAGCGTCGTGGGTGGCGCCAGCAGGCCGCCCGATACCGCAATGTCGTCGTGATACATGCCCATGAATGCAGGCAGCGGCAGCACGATCCATAAAAGGTAGTCGCACACCACGCGCGCCTGTGACAGCAGCCGCGTGTAGAGCGTGAAGCCGTTGCGCGTGTAGGCGAGCATCTCCGGGTGCATGGCCAGGTAGGCAATGAACAGTGCGCAGGGCAAACCCACCGTCGCGAGGAAGAACCCGACCAGGCGGCGCCGCTGCGCCGGTGGCGCTGCGAAGCGCAATCCGAACCACTCGATCGCGAGCGCATAGGGAAAGATCAGCGCGCCATTTTCCTTACACAGCACCGCCAGCAGGCCGAACACGCACAGGCCGCTCAGCGCCACCAGCAGGCCGCGTTCGCCGCGCAGCATGCGCACGCGACCCTCGACATAGCACAGCAGTCCGATCAGCACGAACATCGCCGCGAGCAGGTTCATGCGCTGCACGATGTACAGCACGCTGCTCACGTGCAGCGGGTGCAGCAGCCACACCGCGCTGGCGAGCAGCGCCACGCCGGTGGCGCTTGCGCTGCGCGTGGCCGGCAGCAGGAAGGGCAGCAGCCGCCGCAGCAGCGCGAACAGCCACAGCCCGTTGGCGAGGTGGATGGCGACGTTGACGATCTTGAACGCGGCTGCGTTCATGCCGAACGCATGCGCATTGAGGCCGAACGAGAGCATGCTCAGCGGTCGGCGCAGTTGGCCCGAGCCGGTCATGAACGCGATCGCGAACCAGTCGGGCTGGCCATTGGCCGCATCGCGCAGCGGCGGGTTCTGCACGATGTTGGGAAAATCGTCGAACAGGAAGTCGCCATGGATGCCGGCGGCATAGGCCAGCAGGCACAGCAGGCAGGCCGCGGCCATCATCACGAGCGAGCGGAAGCGGAACGCGGATTTGCCCATGCGTCTCCCCTGCGGCACGGTGGCCTTGGCCGCGTCCATGGTCGCGGCCGGGGCGATGTTCGCACAAAAAAAGACGCCGCCCGCAGGCGGCGTCGGTGCAACGGGAATCAGCCTGCGATCAGCGGCAGATCGACGGCACGTACTTGGCCGGGATCGTGGTGCCGGCAGCCGCGTTGCAGGTCCACTCGAGGACGTCGCTCGAACCCGAGCTCGCCGCGGACTTCAGCACATAGGCCTTGCTGCCCGCGCCGTACAGGTCGGCCGCGCCCGTGGTCGTGATCGTGATCGTGGCAGCGCTGCCGCTGCCGCCGACTACGGTGCTGGT
>JBDHWW010000089.1:0-7347 GCA_039810425.1 Pseudobdellovibrionaceae bacterium
TACATTGAATTCAAGAGAAGAAATGCTGCATCTTATAATGGGTTAAATTTTGTCTAGACAATGGGGTCCACCATATTTGTGTGATGGTTTCTAAAATCTGATCCAGTAAACTACTGAAATCTTTCGTTAATAATTTTGAGGGTTTGCTTTGTATTTGGGGGAAATTAAAAAATAATTTGGAGGTGGTGACCGGACTTGAACCGATGTACGAGCTTTTGCAGAGCTCTGCCTAACCCCTCGGCCACACCACCATTGGGTCAAAAGAGAACCCAAACTAATGGGTTCTGGGCTCTGAGTCAACTAATCCCAACGTTTCAACTTCTCAAAAGGCTTCCAGGTGATATTCAAAGCCAGATCAAAATGGCGGCCTTGAACATTTTCTACCTTTTCTAAATCTGCAAAGCTCCTCGCAACACGAAGCGTTGCTTGGTAACGGCGGTGCGAACCGAGGTCCCGGTTCATCATGTGCTCAAAAAAGAAGCGATCCCATTCGCGTTCAAGCTCCGCGACCGGGCGGCGTGAGTTCGGGGTGTTGGTGCGGCCACGCTCTTTCATCCAGACGCGGGCTTCGCTGATGCGCGCAAGAATCTCTTCCCCGAGAACGAGACCCTGAGTTGCCGGATCGCCGGAGTGTCGGCGCTGAAGCTGTGAGAAATGCAGAATTTCGAAGCGGTCAACCACCGGACCCGAGAGCCGTTGCGAGTAAGACTGGCAACGATATTTTGAAAAGCGGCACGAAGGTTTATTTCCCGGCGTAAAGTCGCCGCAGGGGCAGAGGTTGGTCGTTGCCACGACTTGAGCCAGCGCCGGATACTTTACTGCACGAGAGCCGCGAGAAAGGCGGAGCGCGCCTTCTTCCATGGGCTCGCGCAGAGTTTCTTGAACCTTCGGATCAAACTCCAAGAGCTCATCTAAAATTAAAAGTCCCCGATGAGCCCGGCTTAACTCGCCGGGCTTCGGGGGAATCCCCCCACCAATCAGGGCCAGAGGGGTGGATGAGTGGTGGGGGTGAATCACAGGTCTCCATAAACTGTCTCCTTCATGGAGGTCCTTATTGATTTTCTTTATCTCGAGGATTTCCTCAGGACTGGGCTCCGCCATCAAGGCCGGCAGCGCTTTTGCCATGGTGGTCTTTCCCGAGCCGGAGGGGCCCGCCAACAACAACGAATGACCTCCGAGGGCCACCACCGATAAAACCTTGGCCTGTTCTTCCGTGTAGTAAAAATCCAGGCCTTCCCGCGGCCGCTCGACCTTCAGCGTTTTCATTTCGGGCGGATGAAATGCCGGCTGCGCAAGGTTTTTTAGTTCATGCACCACTCGCCGCGGAAACGGGCAACAGAGCGAGCTCAGGGTGCCGGTCAGAACGTGGCAATCGTCGCTGCCTTCAAAGTCGCTGGCGAGATCTTCGGGCTCAAAAATATCGCCGTTGAGACCGAGCTCGCCATAGATATAAAACTTTTCCGGTAGGGACGGAGGGGCCACCTCGCCTGTTTCCCATAGAATACCTGCGGCAACGGCGAGCTCAAGACCGCGCGAAGATTTCTTTAAATGATTCGGGCGGATATTCACGAACACTTGTTGGGCGCGCGGAAATTTAAAGCCTTGCTGGCGAATGGCGCTCTTAATTCGGTGAATACTTTCTTTAATGATTTGATCAGGCAAGCCGAGGAATTGAATAGTCGGTAAGCCCGGTAAAAGAGTGATTTCGATTCCAACCGGCACGAGGGAGTTGTTCTCACGAACGAGGGACTTTAGCTTCATGGTTGTGCTTAAAGCAAAGACAGCGCCATGTTCAAATCGTCGACGGCCCATCCACAGGGACGGTCGCAAAAGAGGCTCGGACATCCGCCTTCGGATTTCGGACCTCTTTGTCTATGCAAGTTTTAGTTGGCGTGGCATCGACCCTTTCTTCATTTTGTTGGGTGAGTCTTTGAAAGTCGGCGCAACATCTCTTTCCCTAGGCGCGGGGAGATGGGCTTCTCTAAGTAAAAGGGGCCAGTGGATTGCAGGCGGCTCGTGGTATTTATCAGGGCGTCGAAGTTTTTTGGCGTCAGACCGCTCACGAAGACAAAGTTATATGCGGCGACACCATACCGATTCCATAGATCAATCCCAGTGTCTCTCCCTTCGAGAAAGATGTCTGAAATAACTAAATTATACAGGTTGTTATTTTGGTAGGCATGCCGCAGGAGAGCCTCCGCACCGGATTCCGTGGTCTCCCAGTCAATCTCCACATCCGAATAGGCAGACTTCAGAATGCTTTCCCAGAGTGGCCACTGAATTCTATCGTCTTCGACCACCAGCACTTTTATCGTTTTTGGCACTTCGTAAAGTGACGATAACGCCATGTTGCCGTAATCAGCTGTCAGGGTGCTCACGGTCACCTCCTTTTACATGAGATAAGGATCCTCCAGGAATATTGTTTTTTATCTAATTTTATTTGAAGATTTCTTAATTCGCTGCTTAAATGCCCGGGTTATGGCGAAGATTTTGTGTGTCGAAGATAGTACGGAATTTTACATATACTTGACTTCGGTCTTGCGCGACCACGCTTTGATCCAGGCTGAGTCTCTCAATGACGCATTCAAGCTTTTGCAAAATGGCAGAGAGAGCTTTGATATGGTTCTCCTCGACATTTCCTTGCCAGATGGCAATGGCATGAAGGCCTTACCAGGATTGAAAGAGGCGTTCTCTTCTAAAATGGTTCCGATAATTATTCTCAGCGCTGATAATGATGTTCTCAGTAAGGTGGCGGCATTTGGTGTCGGCGCGGATGACTACGTTTCTAAACCGTTTGATGCAAGCGAGTTCCGCGCGCGGATCGAAGCACGTCTGCGTTTTGCCCGCACACTCCAGGACAATATGAATCAAATTAAAATCGGGGATCTCTCTATTGATTCGAACAATATGTCCGTTGAGATCCAGAACACCCAAGTGGGCCGCGAAACGGTTCAGTTGACGCCGTATGAATTCAAGATCCTGAAAATCGTTTCCGCGCGCCCAGGCCAAGTTTTCACTCGGGATCAGCTCTTAGATCAAGTATGGGGTCTTGGCAAACATGTGACTCAAAGAACTGTCGATGCCCACGTGAGCCATCTGAGAAGAAAGATTTCAAAGAGTGCAGTCAGTATCGAAACCGTTTTGAGCGTTGGCTACAAAGCGGAAGTTAGAGGTATTTCTTAAACTGTGGAAAGCTCTCTTGAATGTGAGCCAAGAGCATTTTGCCTTCATGCAAATAATGTGTCAATTCATCTAGGTGTGTTTGGATATCAGGAAGCGCCTTCACGTCGCGATTGAGTTTACGTGACTGCGCGCCAAACTCTTTAAAGCCAATCAATTCAGCCGAACCTGTCATTTTGTGGCAAGCCTGCCAAATCAAGTCCGAGTTTTCTTGCGTCATACCATTCTTAATTGCGGCAAGGCTTTCTTGAACGCCGACTTCAAAGCGAGCTAAAATGCGTAAGGCGACGACGGGGCCCGTGTCCTCTATGAGTTGAGTAAACGCGGCACTGTCAAAATGAGGAAGCCGTTTCAAGGCGGCGGTCACTTGGAGAAGGTCTTTTTCTTCATTCGTCACGTCATTTTTCCTTCAGGTTTCAATAAATAAGAAGCCGATGTGACAAAACAGTAACATCCTCTCTCAAAATTCACTTTAAAATGAATTGAAGAAACCTTCAAATGCAATTAACTTCACCCCAAAAGCCCCAAGTAAAAATGAGTTATGCGATTTGCCAATATGCCTACACAGAAAATCCAGAGAATACTAAAATTTGGTTTAGTTAGATTCCGCCGTTTTGTTTTGTGGATTCCGATGTTGGCTTTGATTTGCGGCACGGCCATTTCAGTCTATATCTACGAGAATCTCCGTGAGCGGGAACAACAGATTCTTAAAATCGACTCCATTCAGCGCTATAAAGAAATGATCAATCAACTTGATTTGCTCTTTTCAAACAGCATTCTGCGTATTCAGTCTTATGAGGATTATCTGGGCTCGCGTCCACGGGCGTACAAGGCCGATGCGATGTTTATGCGTCAGGCTTTGGAGTACACGATCTTCCAACGGTTCACTATTTTTGAATACAATCACCGCAATGAGAAGGGGAGCCAGTATCCTGAGATGCGCCTGTTGGTCCGCCTCGATACTAAGGAATCTGTTTTAGATCCGTTGCCGGCCACTTATAAGACCATTCGCTCTGAGGTTGTGAAGGACGCCGTGAAGCGGATGATGGACGGGAACTCGATGCAAAAGACCATTTTGCATAACTATTCCGAGGTGCCGCGTATTTCTTTTATCTTGCGATCCCGGGTCAATAAGGACATCTTTTATATCTTTACCGCACCCCTTTCGGGTATTTTTGCTAAAACCGATCTTCGTCCTGGCGAGAGTCTCGATATTACAGATTCTGAAAGTGGCAATACTTGGCGCGTGGAAGCGCAAAGCGACCACCGTAAAGTCGTGAAGAGCGGCGGACCGACAAGTCCTGCGGATCTTCGCGAAGGTTATCATCACTATCTGTACGCCGAAGGTTTAGCGCAGTCCGGGATGAAACTTGTTTTCGCTTTCAACTTTAAAGAGCCCAAGAGCGAGCTTTCCCCGTCGTTGATTGCGGGGCTGATGAGCTTTCTCATCACTCTGCTGATTTCATACTTGTTCTTGGTTTTGGTTCGTCAAAATAGTTTGGTGACGAAGTTGGTTATCGAGAAAACGACGGATCTTGAAAAAGCTCATCATGAGCTGCAAGAGGTCTTGCTTGGGAAGACGCGTTTTTTAGGAAATATCTCGCATGAGATCCGCACGCCACTGAATTTGATTTTGGGGATGATTGATCTTTGCGAAGAAGAAGACAAGGATAAGAAAATCACCGAGTACCTGAGAAGCATGCGCGCCTCGGGAAACCATTTGCTTTCGATGATCGAGGATTTGTTGGATTTGGCGAAGGCGGACAGCAATGATTTACAAATTCATCTTAAAAAATTCAGCCTGATTCAATTCTTGGACGAGACTGCGCGAATTGCCGGTCAAGATATCATGAAGAAAAATTTGCGGTTCTATACGGAGTTTGCAGCCGATTTGCCGGTGAGCATACAGTGTGACCCTAGCCGTTTGCGCCAGATTCTGATGAACCTTTTGCGCAATGCCTGCAAGTACACCAATGAAGGTCATGTGACCTTCCGTGTATCACGTCTCGGCGGCATTGGCTCACGAACGACGTTGCGTTTTGAGGTCGAAGACACCGGCGTGGGCATTCCTGAAGACAAACTTGGAAAAGTTTTTGATGCCTTTTTCCAAGTGGAAGGCTCTTACCTGCTGGCGGAGGGCGGCGTTGGCCTCGGGCTTGCGATTGTGAAGGAGATTGTGCGTAAACTCGGCGGTCGCTTGACGGTCCAGTCGAAAGCGAGGATGGGCTCTAACTTTACCGTAGATCTTGAGGTTGAAAGCCTAGAGTCCGCGGCATGGCTTCCGGCCTTTAAACCGGCGGATGATCAGCCGGTGGAGCTCATGGTCATTTCCCGTGATGGGAATTGGCAGAATTCTTTGCAGCTCCTTTCGGCACAGCCACAAATTCATTTAAATTACGTCGCCCCCGAGAACGCGCAAGACTATATTCAGACCCATCCGCAACGAGAGCCGCGCTGGATTTTAGTGGATGCAACCCTTGATGGTTTTTCGATGGCGTTGGTTAAATATGATGCCAAAGCCGGACGCGTGATCATCGCAGGTCACAAAAAGAATCTTTTGGATGCGGCGGGGGATCCGCAGATTTCCGTTATTGATAATTCGCCCCTGCTGGTCAGTGATATCCTCGGTGCGATTGGTTTCACCAACCGCGCAAAGAAACGCAGTGATAAAAAAGAGGCTTCGGGGGCGGCTATGGCGGCAGGGGAGCCAACAGGCGAGTCGGGCGCCGTCCCGGCCGCGGGCGCAGCGGTGGTGGCAAAACCGGTGGTTCCTTCAGGCGTTACGCAGAAGCCTATTTCTTTGATCGTGGCTGATGACGATATTGGTAATAAAGAACTTTACATGGCGTATTTTGAGACAACTCCATGGAATATTGATTTTGCCATGAATGGAAAAGAAGCTTGGGATTTATACTTGAACAGGCCATCGGATATTTTAGTGCTGGATTTAAGGATGCCGGTGATGGATGGTTTTGAAGTCGTCGAGAAGGTGCGTGAGCACGAACAGCAGAATCATTTGCCATCTAAGCCCATTTTGCTGGTGACTGCGGATGCGCTCGATACCACGGCAGAAAAGGCATTGTCTCTGCCGAAAGTTTCTTTCTTAACAAAGCCGATTAAGAAATCGGTTTTGTTTGCGTCGATTGAAAAGGTTCTAACTTAGTTTTTTATAGCAAAGGCACGTGTTGACGTGGTCATTCACCATGCCGACAGCCTGCATGTGCGCGTACAAAACCGTTGAACCTAAAAATTTAAAACCGCGTTTTTTCATGTCTTTTGCAAAAGCATCAGAGATTTCAGTCGTTGCAGGGATTGATCCGGCTTTACGTTTGTTTTGGATGGGCTTGTGGCCGACAAAGGCCCACATGTATTTTGAAAAACTGCCGAATTCTTTTTGGATTTCTAAAAATCTTTGGGCGTTGTTAATCGCCGCACGGATTTTTAGATTATTGCGAATAATGCCTTCATTTTGCAGCAGGGTTGCGATTTTTTTCTCGTCAAAGCGCGCCACTTTCTTCGGATCAAAGCCGGCAAAGGCTTTGCGATAGTTTTCACGCTTTCTTAAAATCGTGATCCAGCTAAGGCCTGCTTGCGCGGACTCCAATACGAGGAATTCGAACAGCTTTTGATCGTCGTAGACGGGCACGCCCCACTCCGTGTCGTGATACTTCACGTAGAGAGGATCTGTTCCGGCCCAACTGCAACGGGGTTGGGTTTTTTCTTTTCCCTTCGCTCTTGCCTCTGCCTTTGCTAGCGCCATTTATGAACTCCTTCCGTCCGGGAACTTAATCACAGTTTTTCTTTAAAATCACGCATTGAAGCTTCCGAAAATGCGATGAGAGAGTCTTTTAGAAAGAAATTATTTTATGTTTGAAGGAAAAGACGCCTGGCTTTCTTCTTTCTCACCAGAAGCCCGCGCCCTTCTAAATCATTGAGTTCATGATAGGCGGCCACGGCTTTAAACTGCTTCCCCCAAGATAAAATCTTAGTAAAAGGGCGAAGATCAAAAAGGCCTTTCAGGGACCTTCCTTTAAGCTTTGAAAGAAGACTCACCAGTAAAGAAGTCAGGGTTCTGATAAAGGCCAAATACGCGTCCCGCGAGGGAAGTTTAACCAACAAATGAATATGCGACCAGTTCAGTGAAACCTCATAAAGTTGAATCCCATA
>JBDHWW010000090.1:0-7264 GCA_039810425.1 Pseudobdellovibrionaceae bacterium
GAAACTTAGGAATGATCAAAAACTCAGTGTGGAATCAGGTCCTTTGTCTAGCAAACTTGTGGGTAATAGTAAGCCCTACCCGCGGGGGCGGAGAATCTTTACGTAACCTTTAATGCAGCGGCAGAAGCATCTGTTTGGCACGTTCTAGGCTGGTCAGATCCAGAGTGGGTTATCGATCTATTCGCCGAACAGAAGAACCTAGACAATTCAAACTTGAAAGATAAAAAAGTGAAAGCTTCTCTTGTGTCCGTTTGTATGCGACGTGGCTTACAGACAATTGAGGTCGCTCACAAAGAAAGCATGCGAGATCTCATTCTAAACAACAGCACCTACTCTCCTAAGCAGATGGAACAGATTCTAGAATACAACTTGGAAGACGTTATCGCTACAGAGCTGCTTTTTAATGATATGCAATTGCTGAGACAAATTGATTTGGACCTCGCTCTTATTAGAGGCAAATTCTCTTGGCTCACCGGAAGGATTGAAGGCAATGGTATCCCAATCGATACTAAGACATTCGAGAAGCTGCGAAGAAACTGGGATGACGTGGAACGAAAGTTGATTGCTGTCGTCGATAAAGAATACGGCGTATATGAAGATCGCACCTTCAAAACCCATAAGTTCCTTTCTTATCTACAAAGGAACAATATTCCCTGGATTTTTACGGAAAAAGGGCAACCAAAACTAGACGACGATACGTTTAAAGAAATGACTCAACAATTCCCACAAGTAGGGAACCTTCGAGAGTTACGAAGAACTTTAGGACAAATGCGCCTCAAAAGTTTTCCTGCGGGCTCAGACCTGCGAACAAGAACATCCCTCCGACCCTTTGCCTCCTCTACGGGGCGCAATCAACCCAGCAATTCGTCCTACATCTTCGGTTCCTCAAAATGGCTGCGATCAATTATCAAGCCCGGCCCCGGGATGGCATTAGCAATCATTGACCAAAGCCAACAAGAGTTCGGAATAGCTGCGGCTCTCTCAAATGATGAAGCTATGCAGGAGGCTTACCTGAGTGGGGACCCATACTTAGCATTCGCAATCCAAGCAGGCGCAGTGCCGCCCACGGCTACAAAAAAAAGTCATGCCGCGGAAAGAGACCTCTACAAAGCCTGCACACTAGCGGTCCAATATGGGATGGGCACAAAGTCACTTGCAGAACGCATCGGAAAACCTGAAATTTATGCGAAAATTCTTCTAGATCAACATAAGTCCACATACAAAAAGTTTTGGGCGTGGCAAGAGCAAGTCCTAAACTTTGCGAGTGTGAAAGGCTATCTTCATACGACTTTCGGATGGAATCTATCCATCTCTCCTTACTATAACCACAGATCAGTCGGGAACTTTCCAATGCAAGCTAATGGTGCGGAGATCCTTCGTATCGCTACAATACTAGCATTTGAGAATGGTTTAAAAATAAACGCTTTAATTCATGATGCTATTATGATTGAGGCTCCTATCGAAAACATTGAGTGCGACACAGCCTCTTTGCAGCGTATCTTCACTCAGGCCGCATCAATTGTATTGAAAGGCTTCCCACTGCGTTCAGATGCGCAAATTATTAAATATCCTGACCGATATATCGATGAAAAAGGTTTCACTATGTGGAATCAGATCATAGACATTCTTAGGGAGATCCCTGACGAAGTGACACAACCGCCCACCTCCTGAGTCAGAACCGCACCCCTGTCCTATATATTATTTTATATCTTTAATAGGTAATGAGTATGGAAAAACAAAGAAACATCAAAGTTAAGTCCCAACGATTCATAAATGGCCATTTCATTAAGGGACCTATCCCCTTGGATTGGATTCTAGAAGCGGGAAAAATCGGGAATAAGTCTTTAGAACTCGGATGCTATATCTGGTTCGTAAGTGGACTGAAAAAATCAGAAACTGTACCTATCAATTTAGGAACCGTGGGTTTGGCTTTTGGAATTTCCAGGAGATCTATGCAAAGAGCTCTGGGAGCATTGGAACGTGCCAGCCTTATCAAGGTCACCAGGTCTAAAGGAAAAATGAACCTAATAACAATCTTATTAAAAGGAGAATCTAATGGAACACTATAAAAGCCCGGAGCTTATGACCACCAAGGAAGCCGCCGAATATTTACGCCTTAGCTCCGCTGGCCTTTTGAATCTGGTAAGTCAAGGAAAGATCCCTTACAGAAAACTTGGAAGATCAAACAGATACGTAAAAGAAGAACTAAAAAAAATTTTAGATACAAACAAGAGAGGACCAAAAAGTTATGATTAAACAGGATCAAAACACAGGCTTGTGGGTGGTTCAATATTCGAAGCGCCATCCTATAACAAGAAAACCAAAAAGCCTTCGACGAATCGGGCTCAAAAGTAGAGCCGAAGCGCAGCGAGTCTACAATGAACTAGTTCATAAAGTGAATAAATTCTTCGAAGCCACTACTAGTGGTAAAATGACATACAACTCCCTTCTAGAAGAGTTTTACGCATACTTAGAAGAAAGAGGTTTGGCGAATGCTACTGTTGAAAACTACAAACTTTGTCTGAATGCTCACACTTCTAATTTATGGGGCAGTCGAAGCATCGACACGATCTCAAAGCCTGAAATTGTGCAGTTAATTAAGGTGGAGCTAGCCACAAAGTCACCTAGCCACCAAAAAACTATGTTAAAGTATATAAGGGGCGTATTCAACTACGCCTTGGATTGTGGATATCTTCAGCGTTCTCCTACGCCAAATCTACAATTCCGCACCGGGAACAAATTTCAGAAAGTTTTAAATAAAGCCCAAGCAAGCTTACTGCTACAAAAAGCCAACGAGTACAACCACGAATGGAAGGATATTTGGGCGGGCGCTTTATACACGGGAATGCGCAACGAGGAGCTATATGCACTTACATGGAACAAGGTCGATCTCGTCGCTAGACAGATTAGAATCGACTCCGTATGGACGAAGAAGGATGGATTCAAAGACTTAACTAAAAGTGGAGATGATCGTATAGTTGAGATCGCCCTCCCCCTTCTCGATATATTCGCCGATCTAAAAAATCGAAATCCGAATACGAGCTTTGTCTTTCCTCGGATTTCCGATTGGGACAATGGGCGCCAAGCTGAAATCTTACGTGTGTTTTTGTTAGGAATAGGCCTACCGCCCATTAACTTTCACAACCTACGTGCAACTTGGGCTACGCTTATGCTCGCAGGTGGCGTTGAACCCGTTAAAGTTATGAAGATGGGTGGCTGGAAAGATCTAAAAACATTAAACAACCATTACCTTCGACTCGCAGGTGTCGATATAAAAGGAGCTACTAATGACTTCAAACTCTAATTACAAAATAGAGCAATTCAATCATAAGAGATCAAGCATCAATTTAGATAAACGAGTGGGAGTCTGCCTATGTGCGTATTGCAACAAACAATGGGCACCATTGAACCAACCCGGCGGTAAATTTCCCAAAAATTGGAAAACCTGTCCCCACTGCCTTCAAAAACACAAATAAAAAAAGGGGAAGAACTTTGAGTTCTTCCCCTTGCATCTCAGGAAGTATATTTAATAGCCCAATCTCGTAATTTCCCTGTTTTGTAAAGCTCGTTGAAAATCTCTCCAATCACTTTCTTAGCAGCCGCTTGATCTTCGTCGTTAACAACCCCCATGTCGCCTATATCTTCATAAAAACAACTACGTCCGTGTTCAGAAAGGACTGACGCAATCCGATCGATCATAGTTGTATCGCCATGACACGCTAATAATAGGGTTGGATTTTCAATTTGTTTCAACAGCTTCAGTAAATCTCGATCAGTCAAAATGACAATATCTTTAAAGGCAAATTCATTTATGTAACTTGTTCTCATAAATAGTCCCTTACTTTTCTTTGCACGTGAATGATCCTAAACGCACAGTCTCATGTGTACAAACTTATGTCTCGATCTTCGTTATAGCCTGTTCAGTCGGAATGACCTTATTGAATATTCACGGTCAACTTTCCGTTCACTTGGCCGTAAGCATCTGTGCCGGTAGTGAACTGATTGACCTTCAAATTAATAACTAACTCAGCATTCGAACTGATTTGCTTTTATATAATTTTGTAACGAGTTAAAACAAACGCCGTACTGCCGTAAAGTTTTTGCATAATCGTCGATGGCACAGTGATGGTGCCTTCAATCGCATCTGCCTTTTTACAAAATGCTTTCTTTCCACGGCTATCTGTTATGCTGAGTAAAATGAAATCACCAAGATGAGGTGTTAACATATCCCGAACATTTTCGTTTGTTGCACCGTTGTCGATAAGTTCCTGTGTATTCACGGCTGGTATGTAAGACACGTTAAAGTCAGCATTTCTGGAAGCCGTGGTAATGCCAGACATGGTTGGAGCCAGCTGCAAGCTGAACAAAGAACTGAATGTAATGGAACCTGGCGCTAGAGTGAACTCTTTTGTGATCTGAGAATAAGTGGGGCGTTCCTGATACAGATATCGCCGAGTGCACTGATCATTGAAGTCGGTATCAACAGCGGCAAAGGTGTATTTGCTGAGATAAGGAAACAACCCAGAAAATGATGCTCCATTTAGTGCCGACCACTCAGTCATCTTAGAACCTATTTGCGCAGAATCACCACGAAAAAGCTGGTACCGATAAAGACACTTGTCGTTATCAAGCATCGAGATAAGCATAGGCGAAGCCTGTCCTGACGGAATTTCGGAGTAGCAGCCATCAGCCATTTTAGCAATTTTATCCATTGCAGATTGCTCGATATCAACCAGGCCTTCCATCGCACCAAACGTAGGGACTACTTGTGGTTGTCCAGAACAGTCGAAGGTAGTGCCGGACGAAATGCACTTTAAAAACGTTGAGTATGAATTGTCGTGTGAAAGAACGATACTAAGCTTCTTCGGTAGTTCTTCCGAAGCTCCGTTATTTTCTGATGGGCTACAGGCACCTAAAAGTGTGACTGCCACCGCAACTATGAGTAATTTCATTCCGATTTCCTCCATATTGTTATGAGTAGCCTTCAGGAAGTGCCGGTCGTACTTGCAAGTTCTCGATTCTATTTACCGAGATAGGAACATGCCTCCTTGTTTCCCATATCGCAGGCTTTATCTACAAGTAGGGCGCCTTTGGATTTGTCACCGTTTTTAAACTCGGCCATTCCATATGCAGCACATGATTCAGATGAGCCAAGGCGACAGCCTTCATGGCAATAGGCTCTAATCAGTTCCAGTTTGTTTTCTTTGGCATTGACCAAGCAAAGAGCCATACAAGTCTGTTTATCTTTTTCTTTCATGCAAAGCTCATCACCTTTTTGAAAGGCTTCCTTTGCTTTTCCTGCGTCAAGCAATTTAATGATGGCATTACGTTGGGCTTCGGCGCTATCAGTCTTTGCTGCCTGCTTACTGTTGCCAGCGTTGCTTAAAAAGATGCCGATTATGCCGAGCGAGATTGCTGCAATAGCGAGTACAGATATTTTGCCGCATTTCATAATAGAGTCCTTTCTAAGAATTTTAATTTACTTTCCCAGTAGCTTTAGTTGTGAGCACCCCATTTTATCTCCAAGAGTGCAGCCTACCTTAAGAAGTCGAATGCCCTCTGCTGATTGTCCTGACATTATCTTTCGGGAACCCAGTGTCGTGCAGGATGTGGCATGCCCTTTGGTGCATGCGGTACCACAGCCAGCCTCAACCCATGATTGGGTAGAGGTTTCAATCCCCAGGGCGCAAAGGAAAGCGCAAGATTCAGCGCCGCTTCTTTCTCCGCAACCCTTAGTTGCAGAAAGGGCGGCTTCAATATTTTTTCCTTCACTGCGATATTTGCGGGCGTCGCCCAGATGATCAGCTAATGCAGGTACGATACCCAAGAAGAATCCAAAACCAATTGCAATTACAAATAGTCCTATGATTTTTTTCATGATTCATTCCTTTAAAAGTTAAAGATCCTGACGCCATATTTATTCGTCATCGTCAGTTGGCGGGGAGATTATTCTTTCCAAGCGCAAACGATATACACCTGTTAAAACCACCTCAGAAGGAAGCTCCTCAAGATGAATCTTCTTTTCAGATTTGCCGAATAGTAAAAAGCTTAAAGGAACATTCAAGGCATCAGCGACCGCCGATACTTGGAGGATATCTTTTGGCTTGGTTCCAACAACCTGCCACGCTGAAAGATTAGATGCTGGCACCCCGCTCAGTTGAGAAAGCCGTCGTAAAGTCAGTCCTCGCTCCTTAAGCAGGCGCGGTAGGGTTTCATGAATTTTGAGTTTCTTTTTAACCATACTAAATATTTTCGGCTTTGGTGATTTAAATGTTAAAGAGATAACCGTTAGCGGAACACGTATTCAGTTTGCCGCACAGGACTCTGGCAAAGGCCCGCAGAGAGCGAGCAATTTGTATGTTATTGAGTCGCTGTGCGGGTAACAGAACACGTCACCATCCCTGGCAGTTAAGTTTAAGCGTTGGTAGCTTTTTTTAACGATAATACGTTGTCGCCCTCATTGTTCGATAGGAGTTCAGACTTTGTAGTAAGTGACTGTAGGCCTCGATGAACTATAACGCCGCCGATTGCCACCAGTGCGCCTTGCGCGATTTGCGATCCTGCATAAATCGCAAGAGCTTTCCAATCAACTTGTCGGCGTGCTTTTGTTGTTTTAGGTTTTTCGACTTCCATTTTTTTTTCTCCTTGCCTTTATTGGCGTTAAGGGGATTTCTCCCGTTGTTTCAATTTTAAATTTCTATAAATACTGGAGCGACTAACTCCGAGTGATTGAGCGATTTCGTTCACCGAAAGATTTCTTTCTAAGAACAGCTGCTCCGCAATTTTCGACTGGCTCTCTGTCAGCTTGTGAGGGCGCCCCCCGATTCTGCCTCTAAGCTTCGCAGCCTCTAGGCCTGCTCTTGTCCTCTGTTGAATCAGGCTTCGCTCAAATTCCGCCAATGCTGCAAAGATGTGCAAGACAAGACGTCCTGAGGGGGTTGTCGTATCAATCGCTTCTGTGAGTGTCTTAAAGCCGATCTTCCGGTGATTTAGTTCGGAGATGACGGTAATGAGATGTTGAAGGCTCCGCCCTAGACGATCGAGTTTCCAAACGACCAAGGTGTCGCCTATCGTCAATCCATTTAAGGCTTCCTGAAGGCCCGGTCTGTCATCAATGGCCCCACTCATCACATCTTTGAAAATTTTCTGGCATCCCGCTCTTTCCAGGGCATCAATTTGTAAATCTAAACATCCATATCCACTTGACTGGCGTTAGCGTGCCAAGCTTAATAGGCGCGACATGGAGTTCCCCAAAACCCTTCCA
>JBDHWW010000091.1:0-7247 GCA_039810425.1 Pseudobdellovibrionaceae bacterium
TGACCTGGTCAGACCTCATGAAATCGGGGTGGTCAAACCCGTGAAATTTAGATGGTCAGTACCGGTGAAATCCGGCAATTTGCCCCATGACCCAATTCGAGTCGAATAAACGTATTAAAGGTGGCGCGCGGGAAGATCAAAGGAAATCATGCGCTTAGTTTGTTGCAAAGCCTGCCGGTAAAAGTGTGATGCTAAATCAAATCACGCTCACTCAAGCTCGTGCTGTGCAATAAAATAAATTTTGTTTGTTTAAATTCCTTGCGCTTTTTTTGAGGTCGAGGCATATCGCTTTACATGGTAAATAAGCCTTTTGAGGATAACTTATTCAGCTTACGAAAACGTGTGGACCATGCTTTCGGTTGGCTTATGCTGGGGCAATGGGCTTTGAGCATTCTCGTCGCGTTTATGCTCACCCCGTACTTAGGGGTCGACGGAGGTCGGTTCTGGCACTTACACGCTTGACTCGCGGTTTTTGGTGGCGGTTTGATCGCCTTGTTGCCTCTTTATTTCTCATTCCGCCGGCCTGGTGAATGCCTTGGTGGCTATGTCATGGGAATTGCGCAAATGCTTTTCTCCGCGCTCATCATTCACCTCATGGGCGGCCGAATTGAGGCGCATTTTCATGTCTTTGGATCGTTGGCATTTTTAGCAGCCTATCGCGACTGGCGAATTCTTACTCTGTCATCGGCGGTCACTATAGTCTATCACGTTATCAGTGGACTGTACTTTCCACTCTCGGTGTATGGCCTCAGTGCCGGAGTTAAATGGCGCTGGCTAGAGCACGCTGCCTGGGTGGTTTTTGTAGATTTGTTTCTAATCTACGCCAGCGTACAGGCCGTTCGCGAAATGAAACAAACAGCGGCCATCCATTGGGAACTGATACACGCCCGCCTCGATACCGAAGCCCTAAATATCCAGCGAACCCATTTTTTTTCTGTGATCGGCCACGAAATTCGCACACCACTCAACGGCATCGTCGGATTTTCAGATTTCCTAAAAGAGTCTCCAATTCCGGCCGAACAAAAAGAGTATGTTTCAATCATTAAGCAGTGCTCGGAAACTTTGCTAAAAATTGTCAACGACCTGTTAGATTTCAGCCGTATTGATAGTGGGCGCATGGATATCGACCCGCACACGTTCAAAACTAAAGAGCTCAAAGAATATCTTGAAAATGTTTTCTGCCTCGAGTGCCAGAGCAAAAATCTGCAATTCCAATTCGAAATTTCTAGCGATGTGCCCGAAGAACTTGTGGGCGATTCCCATCGAATTCGCCAAGTACTTACTAATATTATTGGCAATGCAGTTAAATTCACGGATGACGGGGGAGTTTACGTCAAATTCAGCAAACACCACTCTAAAAGCAATGTTTACTGTTGGTCGATCAAAGACACGGGCGTCGGCATCAGGAAAGACAATCTTAAAAAGATCTTTAGCCCTTATACCCAGGAGTACGCGTCAACGGCTCGTAAACATGGTGGCAGCGGACTAGGGCTTGCAATTTCAAAAAAGCTCGTGGAACTCATGGACGGGCAGTTGGATGTTGAAAGTACTCTTGGCAAAGGCACGGTGTTTTTCGTAACACTGCCCCTGATGCTTGCTTAAACGAACATACGCGGCATATCACCTTAATAAGTAATTTTGTCTTGTTTTTCTTTCCATTCATTGAACACCGTCAAAGCCTCATCATGCAGACATTGAACCATCGGGACCTTACGATCGTTGAGATCTTTAGGAATCTCTTGATAAATAAAGGCATCATCAAAGTCGATATCAGCAGCATCTTGGCGGGTGTTTGCATAATAAATCTTGTCAATGCGTGCCCAATAAATCGCCGAAAGACACATAGGACAGGGCTCGCAGCTTGTGTAAATTTCCGCGCCGGACAAATCAAAATTACCTAGGCTTTGGCAAGCCTCTCGAATCGCCACAACTTCCGCATGCGCTGTCGGGTCATTTGTGGATGTTACTTTATTCCAGCCTGCGCCGATGACTTTTCCATCTTGCACAACAACGGCGCCAAAGGGGCCGCCTGCACCTTTACGCATATTATCCAATGATAATTTGATGGCTTGCTTCATAAAGTCTTTATTCACAAAAGCTCCTTCGCCGATTTCTATGGCGGGCGAAGGGTCGATATTATCAGGGTGAAACCTCTAGTCAATCGGCAGCATGGATTTTCACCGGCGACATTGTCCGTCAAGTCTCGACAATCCATCGAGGAGCCCGTCTCGCAACTCCAATCGTCCCGACGGGAACATAGCAACAACCTTCTCAGATACTGCGGATGGCGTTTGGCAAGAATATGTAAATTAGCGAATACCTTGAACTGAGTTCCTGAGTTTTCTCAAAGTGCTATGATTCTTTCATGATCTTGCAAAACTGGTCGTACACAAGTCTCCTTCCACAACAGTATCCGGCGATCCGTTCGTTGACGTCAAATATTAAAGCGGATGTTTTGATTGTTGGTGGTGGTATGACCGGAGTGAGCGCCGCTGCGGAGTTGAAGGGGCGAAATCTCTATGGAACGTTCCAACTTCAGGTATCGATCTTATTGTGAATCGTGTTCAACAGCATCATATTAAATACGACCGTCTTAAACAAGATAGCCTTTTTGTCGGAATCGGTAACAACGGGAAAAAGCAAATAATGGAAGAAAGGCTATCTAGAGACAAAGTCGGGTTTTTATCCGGCACCTATGATCAAAGTGAGCTTCAGAAAGTTTTGGGAAGTACCGCGTTTACCGGCGGTGTTCGTTATTCAAATACCTACGGCATTTCAGCGCTACAGTATGTATAAGGTATGAAGGAAGTTTTATTAGAGGCGGGTATCCAGGTTTTTGAGGCCACCGAGGCGCGAAAGATCGAAGGGCATACGGTCGTCACGCATGCCGGGAGCGTGAGTGCGGAAAAAATAATTATTGCCATCGACAAAATGGAACCGCAATTCAGTCGCTTTTCGAATGAAACGTATCACGCACAAACATTTCTCAGTGTAAGCGAACCCCTCAGTTTGTATGTTCTTAGCGAAATCTCTGCGTCGCCAACACTTGATGATCAATTAGCACAAATTCAAAAAAAATATCCGGGAACCAAGTGGGCGTGTTGAAAAACCCGCCGCGTAATTGTCAGATCAAATTAAATTTGTCATAGTGATTTTTCAAAGAGGTCATCATGATTGGTCGTCAAGAATATCAACCAACTCTTTTTTCAACTGTGAATATCGAATCCTTTTAGATGCGCACGTGACAACGGGTTCGACTGTCGATGGTCACGAGATGTTGGGTCGAGTTGATCATATGGAAAAAACATTTAATTTTAAAGTTGAAGAAATCACTGCAGATCGTGGGTACGGCTACGGTGAAAGCCTTGATATTTTAGATAAGCGTGGAACCCAAACCTACATCCCAAACTTCCTACAGGTTATTAGGTGGTCACTGTAATAAATGTCCAGTGCGAGATCAATGTTTTAAAACTGAAGAGTTTAAAAAAATGCGTGGTGAACGTCAGTGGAAAATGGAAGGCGTTTTTGCTGAAGCAAAAAACAATCACGGACTAGATCGCGCGCGGTATCGCGGCAAAGCCAAGATGCAGATCCAGGCGTATATGACCGCGACCGTTCAAAATCTTAAAAGGCTGATGACACTGATACCAGAGGTTAGAGTGATTTTAGATATTTTGATCAAAAATTTTCGAAAATTATTTTTCACAAAAAAATGGGCTGAATTTTTGTCAGCCCAAGATGAATTTGCATTTTAAGGCCGGGTTTTTCAACACGCCCCAGGGTTATCTGGCCAATACAAACTGTATTCCCTCGCCACCTCTTAAAGTTCTATCATCATTTTCAAAAACGGTTTCTTCCCCATTGAATTGAAGAGTTCCGTCCGCCATTAAAAGTAATTTATAGAATTGGTGTGTGATAAGGCCTTTGTCGGGTCCACTCAGATACTTGTATTGAAGATTTACGTAATTATTTTTTAAAACACCGACCTTTATACCATCTTTATCGTACAGATCGCCATTTTTAATAGACCATGCATTCCATCCGTCCCATCGCAACGTCCTTCCATGATCGCAAGTGGCATCTCCACGTATGGCAAATCCAGTCGTAGATTGCTCGATATTTAGATTTATATCACAGGTGTACTTTTCATGATAACCAGTGGTCCAAGGCCAAAAAGTACCTTTTCCTTTCCAAGCCCCGGCAAAACTTTGAGCCTGCGCAGCTGCAGCCGTGAAAATACTAAAAACAAGAACAAAAGAAAAAAGTTTCATTAAATTCCTTCTAAGTGATTTAAAATTTTCTCATTTGAAAGTACAAACTAGCTTCTACTACTTTTTTACGTAACCAGGGCGCCCAGGAACATGAATCCATTTTTGCCCAGAAGCTGTTTGAAGCTCGGGTCCTAATACTTTTCGTCCTTGGTCATCAGTTCCAGGCAGCAGTTTCGCAATAGACGAAATAATGCTGCCATCTGGTTGGACATAAAAACTATTGGCGGGATTGAGATCTAAAAATGGAGGACCATGTTTGTAATTAGCGGCAGTGATGCTGATCGAAATCGAAGAATATTCTACACTATCATGAAATTCTTGAAAAATGATGTCCGTGGCTGCCATAGGGGATACAATGTCAACGGAGTACTGGTGTAGTTCAACGAAAAGACGCTTTAACTTCAAATTTTTGGTTTGGGATAAGTACCTTAGTTGGAAGTGGTTTTCACCGTAATCGATATCGCCACGCCAATCCGGTAGTTCTTCAAAATCGATTTTAAGGTGCTTTGCTGAAACGTTCGCAAATATGCTTGATATATCGCTTTTAACATAACCGTTTGAGCTGGCGCTGCCCTTACGATAAAATAATGGCAATCCTGAGTCTCCGGTTTGTATGATTCCAATTTCAAGAAGAAAGCCAGCCCCATATTCTACCCATTGAAGCGGCATTTGCGAAACAATTGAGGCATAAGTATCCGCGTCAGGAGTGATCGAAGAAGAAAGATACCCATTCAAATATCTCGTAGCAAAAGAAGTGGCGTGAAGAGATTGAATCGCCTCGCGATAGATCAGCTCATGAAGAACTAAACCGGCTCGTTGGACCTCCGACATTTGGTCCCATAAGTCTTTACTTAGTGTGTAACGCCGTACACCCGGAAATATCTCTGAATCAGGCCGCTGGAAGGCAGCTGGATGAATGGCACATCCAGTGGGAATGCCAATGACTCCAGTATCTTCAGTCGGTGGGATTTCAATGCCTGAATAAAATCCAGCTTCGCTTATAAAACTATCGAGCCATTTGGAATATTGTTCCATTCTTTTTGGCGCCACCGTTTTCCACCGTGCCAATAAATTTTTCAGCATCGCTGTGAAATCACCGAGTGCTGGGTTTAATTGCAAAGACCCGCCGTTCTGTTGCAATTCAAAATAGTCCAACAGTTGAACGGAGGTTACTTTTTCTCTGGCATCTTTACAAACAATGACATTTCCACCATTGCCTACAACCTTCGCATTTCCCATTGATATCGATGAACAAAGTAGCGCAATAAAAAAGAATATGGACCTCATAAGTCCTCCTTCGAGGTTAAAACTGAAAACAATTGAGCGCTGAAGCACATGACATCAGCTCGCTCTTGGCCGCTTTCATCCGCAAGAGAAACTATCTTTGCGATTGCTTCGTCTAAAATTTTCTTTGCACGTGGAATTCGATCTTTTGAAATCGAAATCACGGCCGTTTTTACCGTCCGCTTCTCGACATCAGCTTTTTCGATTTTCTTAATAGCGAGCTGAAGCACGCTACGATGAAATTTTCTGATGGATTCACTAGGAATGCCATCTGTGGTGCTAAACAGAGGAGATGCATCGATCCACTCCTTCGTAGTGCAATCAATTTTAAGAAAACCCGCCTCTTTGAGGCGCTCAATCGACTGAAAGGCAACGTCTTGCTCAACATCTAGCGCCTTAGAAATCCACGAACTTGATAATTTGAACTCCGGTAGATAGGTCAGTTCCAAGATAGCAAGATCTATCCAAGACGTGAGAGCACGAGTGGCAGTTTGATTTATTAAACGAACAGAGTTCTCTTGCTTTCGTTCATTGAGACGTATCTTCGCCTCGCGCCGAGCAGCCGGACTTTTTGCATGATCTTGGACAACGAGGTCACAGAACAGTTGAATTTGCCACTCGGGTAGACGAAGAATTTTTGCAAATTGAAGTGCTCTCTTAGGCGAGATTCCTTTTTTTCCGCTCAATACCTCTGACAGAGTAGAAGATGAAACTCCCAAGTCGCGGGCAAATGAACGCATCGAATAACTCGAATTTGCCGTGCTTCGATCCTGATAGGCTTGATTGATTATATCCCTGTATGTTGTTTGCATTGCGAATACTTATTAACTACTCCCTGTGAGAAGGCAATATCTTAGCGATAATAGTGCTCGCTCAGGTTCGCTGAGTCCAAAAAGTAATCCCCATGAAGCATTGAGGCGCGGGTCGCTCTAAGCCTTCTGAAGCGGGCTAAAGAGGATTCAGCCTATTTCGCTACTAACGACGTGCCACCGAGTTAAAAGGATCGCGTTATTGACCTGGGGCTCCAGCGTCCAGCTCAGAATGAAACGAGAAAGAATCAAAAAGCGATATTGGTTTGAAAAGTCAGGCTCCAAAATAAATTCAATAAAGCGGCTGGTGTAAACTGACCGCTAGATAAAAAGACTATTTCTCAAAAACCATCGTGCGAATTTTCCGAACAATAGCACCATGACCTACAAATGAGGCGCCGAAGACTGAAAATACCAGCTGGTTTCCAGTGAATTGAAAATGGAAGCGGCCTCGCTCGCTTTCACCAACAAACTTGTTTCCAACCCAAGCGACATCTTCATAAACGTAGGTTGTGTTCTCAGTTTGAGCTAAAGAGTAATTCGCAAAATAGCCAGTTGGGACCGTTGGGTCAAATGCTGGAACCGTTTGCTTCACTGGTACAACATAGATTGAACCGTCCAGCGGATTTCTACCTTGGTTCACCGTGATTTTAATTTCCCGTAGCGCTACTTTCCAAGATGGATCGCATGTGCCGGCAATTTGTCCATCTCTAGCGCAAAAAATGCTTTTGAAAATTGCGGCATGAACACTCCTAATGAAGACCGAATCATTTAAATCCAAGTCTACGTCGTTAGCAATATTATTTATCCTCCATATCCACATGCCTGGCGTTATGACTTTCGCGATTTGACGACTTCGTAGGTGCTGGGAGCGGTTTTGAAT
>JBDHWW010000092.1:0-6983 GCA_039810425.1 Pseudobdellovibrionaceae bacterium
GAAGGGTTTTGGGGAACTCCATGTCGCGCCTATTAAGCTTGGCACGCTAACGCCAGTCAAGTGGATATGGATGAAATGCAATTATCTGGTGTAACGCCAGTAAGACATTTGAATACCTTAAGCCTTTCCCAAAAAATCGAGAGTCTCGTAGGGTATATGTTCATTCTGCAATAAATGAAATAATCCAACGTAGGCTTAAGCTTAAACACCAAGGCTGCGATTATTTGTTTCATGTCGAGGGCAAGCCATTAAACTATTGCACCATTCAGTCAAACTACCGAATGGCGCAAATAAAAACTGGAATACCTTACACAGGAACACATTGTTTGCGGCATGGAATGGCTACTTTAGCACGAAAAGTTGGAGGGATGGGTTTAGATTCTGTGGTTGCAATGACAGGCCATAAGGATTTAAAACTGGCTGACCATTATTCTAAAATCGACGGTGAAGTTCAGAAAGACACTTCGTTAAAAATTTTAGAACACATCAACAAGCTAGGTGTAGCAGAACAAACTCAAAGTAAGGCATCTAATGTAACTTACTTAAGGAGAGTGAAATGACATCAAAGAAAATGAAAAACACCCAAAATAGGGTGACTCTGGGTGACTCGCTGGTTTTTGCATCAACTGACATGAGTAATTCCAACAGGTTAGGTGCCTAATGCCAGAACTCCCCGAGGTAGAAACGGTCCGTAAGGGCCTTGAAGATATTTTGAAAAAAAAGCCTGAGATCACAAAGATTGAGCTTATGCGCAAAGATTTGCGTGATCCTATTCCGGTTAAAAAGGTGCAAAGTCTTGTGGGTCAGAAAATCACCTCAGTGGAGCGTCGCGCGAAGTATTTGCTACTGCGCACACCAAAGGGCAGCCTGCTTTCACATTTAGGTATGACGGGAACCTGGCGGTTGGCAGTTCCTGGGGATGAGCGCTCGCATGATCACATCTATTTGCATTTTACTGGCGGCCTGCGGTTGGCGTATCGCGATCCGCGCCGGTTTGGAATTTTTGATTTCATCGCGGCTGGAGAAGAAGCCCAACATCCTAAGTTGAAAACTCTTGGCCATGAACCGCTCTCCGAAGCATTCACCGGGGGTGTGCTATGGGAAAAATTCCGCGGAAAAGCCGTGGCGGTGAAAGTGGCGGTCATGGATCAGAAAATTGTTGTCGGCGTTGGTAATATCTACGCCAGCGAAGCTCTTTTCAGAGCAGGAATTCGTCCGAAAACGCAGGCATTGAAAATCAATCGAGAAAAGTGCGATCGGCTGGTCGCTGCGATCAAAGAAGTTTTGCTGGAATCTATCGCCGCCGGCGGGTCGAGCATCAGTGACTACGAGCAGTTTAGTGGAGAGAGCGGATATTTCCAGCAGAGATTTAAAGTTTATGATCGCAAAGGAGAAAACTGTGTTGTTTGCGGCACAGCCATATCTGCTCAAACTTTAGACGGAAGATCCACCTACTGGTGCTCTCAATGCCAAAAATAATTTTATTGCAAAACCGTGACGATTCGTGCAACTTATGTGGACTAAGGTATTGAATTGCTAGTTCATTAACAATTGCCAATCCGCGTAATAGCGATGGGTATAATTAAGTAAAGGGGATCACATAACATGAAATCAATCGTTGTAGCAGCATTGCTTGCATTGGCTTTCACTACGGGCTTCACATGCTCAAAAAACACGCCTGCAGAAAATGCAACTCCAGCTGCTCAAGAGCAAATGGCCGCTCCTGCTGAAGGTCAAGCCGCTCCGACTGAAGGCGCAGCTCCAGCAACTGAAGCACCAGCAGAGGCTCCCGCAGCAGAAACCAAGTAATTATCGCATTTCTGAAATTTGCTTATTGTTAAAAAGCCTCCGCCCTTATGCGGGGGCTTTTTTATTTGCCCTTCTTTGAAAACCAGCGTGTAATTGAAACGTTAGCAAAAGGAGTTGCAACGTGGAAAGCATTCATGGTCTTTTTTTGACATGCCCGTGGTGGGCCGCCCTTGGTTCTCTTGTTGGTCTTCTCGCAGTTGGATTTTTAGGCAGCCCGCTCATTATTTGGACCATCGCAGTGGCTGTGATTGCCGTGGGTTTCGGTGCGCCAATGTGGTTGCTCGGTGTTTATGTTGTCGTTATGTCGATCTTCAACATCAAGCCTCTTCGTGCGGCTCTTGTGACGAAGCCCGTGATGAACTTGATGGATAAATTGGGTTTCCTGCCTAAGATCTCCGAGACAGAGCGCGCCGCGATTGACGCCGGGACGGTGTGGGTTGAGAAAGATCTGTTCTCTGGAAAACCTGATTTCGGCAAGCTGATGCAAGAGGCCTATCCGAATCTGACGGCGGAAGAACAAGCCTTCATGAATGGCCCCGTGGAAGAGCTTTGCAAAAAACTGGATCACTGGGAAATCTGGAAATCCCGCAAGCTTTCTGACGAGGCTTTTGACTATATTAAAAAACAAAAATTCTTGGGTATGATCATTCCAAAAGAGTATGGTGGTTTGGGCTTCTCCGCGCTTGCGCACTCCGAAGTGATCATGAAAGTTTCCTCCCGTTCTCTGTCAACAGCGATCACGGTGATGGTGCCAAATTCACTGGGCCCGGCCGAACTGCTTGTTCACTACGGAACGGATGAGCAGAAGAAGTACTATCTTCCTCGGTTGGCTTCGGGAGAAGAGGTTCCTTGTTTCGGCTTAACCGAACCAACCGCCGGGTCTGATGCGGGTTCCATCACTTCCAGCGGTGTGGTCTTCAAGGGCACAGACGGGAAGTTGTATATTAAATTGAACTGGAACAAACGTTGGATCACACTGGCGGCGATTTCAACGTGCATCGGCTTGGCATTCCGTCTTCGTGACCCGGAAAATCTCTTGGGCTTGGGCGAAGACATCGGTATTACTTGTGCCCTGATCCCATCTAAAACTCCTGGTGTGGTGATTGGCCGACGTCACGATCCTCTGGGGGTTCCGTTTTACAACTGTCCGACTCAAGGTAAAGATGTGGTGGTTCCGCTCGATGCCGTGGTCGGCGGAAAAGACGGTTGCGGTAAGGGCTGGTTGATGCTGACGGAGTGTTTGGCGGCTGGTCGTGGGATCAGTTTGCCAGCTCAGGCAACCGGCGGAGCGAAGCTTGCTTCCCGTGTGGTGAGTGCGCATGCGGTGGTTCGCCGCCAGTTCGGCCTTTCCATCGGGAAGTTCGAAGGGGTTGAGGAGCCTCTGGCGCGCCTGGGGGCTGCGACTTACATGCTTGAATCCATGAGACGTTACACGCTGGGCGCTTTGGATAAAGGTTTGAAGCCTTCCGTGATCACGGCGATTCAAAAATACTACTCGACAGAGATGGGCCGTAAAGGCATCAACGACGCCATGGATATCATGGGCGGCGCCGGTATTTCCATGGGGCCTCGCAACCTGCTTGCTGAAATCTATGTTGCGACTCCGATCGGTATCACGGTTGAGGGCGCGAATATCATGACCCGCACGCTGATCATTTTTGGTCAGGGAGCCCTCCGGGCCCATCCGTTTGCTTACACCGAAGTGAAGGCGATGGATGCGAAAGATTTAAAGGCTTTCGATACGGCATTTTGGGGCCACGTGGGGCACGTCGTGCGAAACCTCTGCCGCAGTCTTGGTTTGAGCGTGACCCGTGGTTATATTGCGGGCTCGCCAAGCTGCCATCCACAGATGCGCCGTTATTTCCGCCGCTTGCAATGGGCTTCGGCGACTTACGCTATCATGGCGGATATCTCAATGGCGGCCTTGGGCGGAGAACTGAAACTCCGTGAAAAAATCACCGGCCGTTTTGCGGACATCTTGGCTTACATGTATATGGCGACCTCCGTTTTGCGTCGATATGAAGCCGAAGGCCGTCGTGAAGAAGACTTGCCATTTGTTCATTACAATTTGAAACTTTGCATGGCGGAAATCCAAAAAGGCTTTGATGGATTGTTTGATAATTTGAAAATCCCAGGTCTTCGTTGGTTTGTGAAAGGTTGGATCGGTTCTTGGTCCCGTATCAACTCGATCGGCTCCCAAGCTTCTGACGGCTGGAGCCACGCGATTGCGAGCAGCATGTTGAAAGACGGCTCTGTGCGCGACCGTCTGACTCAAGGGATCTTCTTGCCCACAAAAGAAGGCGAGCAGTTGCACCGCTTGGAAAATGCCTTCAGCATCACTTTAAAGGCGGAGGCGGCTGAGAAGAAAGTCAAGAAAGCCATCCGCGACGGACTTCTGCCAAAGAAGAAAATGGCGATGCTCTTGGACGATGCCCGCGCTAAGAACGTGATCTCTGAAGATGAATACAAACTCATCCAGCAATCCGACAACGTCCGCTACGACGCCATCCTCGTAGATGACTTCTCAGAAGAGGAATACCACGGATAAAGGGTACGCCGTACCTTTTTCGGATGCGCCGCAAAACCCCGGGACAACTCGGGGTTTTTTTATTGAAAGTGGCGCTTTCGCTCGCGGGGCCTGACTTCGGTCTGGCGGCTATGATGACGAATGAAAGCTATCTCTTTAATTACTATGTTATTCGCACTCCGGGCCGTGGTTATCTTTCAGCCGGCGTGAACTATTCAAATCCCAAGTGGGTTGATGGCACGGCTTCAACCGATAAGATCACGATCGCCGGGGACCTAGGCCTTCAGGCGTCCTTGGGGATGTCGATGATGAAGGGCTTTATCTTTGATATCACCTTCCGGTCCACCGGGATGAAGTACAAACGTGAGACCACGGATGGCAGCAACACCTTCACGGATTTCGGGCGCGGACAGAGTGGCGATCTCCAGGTGGGGTTTAAACTTATTTTCTAAATGGGAAAAGATAAAGGGAGCTCGCTTGCTCCCTTTAGGTTCCCAGGTCGGAACTTCATGTGAGTTAATTATGCGCTTTTGTGCTTTCAGATACAATCGTCTCGCGCACGACAACCACTTTAATTTGACCTGGATAATTACATTCTTCTTCAATTTTTGTCGCGATTTTGCGACCCAGGTTTAGAATCTGAGTGTCATCGACTTTACGGCTATTGGCCATCACGCGGATCTCGCGGCCCCCATTCAGAACATAACAATCCGTCACGCCCTCAAAGCTGCGGGCGATATCCTGAAGCTCGGTCACTTTTTGGTTATAAGACTCAATCGTCGATCGACGGGCCCCCGGGCGGGCGCCTGAAATCGCATCGGCTGCAATCACAAGGAATGCGTGGTCGGTCACTGGTTGCTCATCATAGTGATGGGCACGAACGGCATGCACGACATCAGGGGCTTCGTTGCGGGCGCCAATAAAGTCAGCACCGATCACGGCGTGGCCGCCATCAACAGCATGGTCCATGGATTTACCGATATCGTGCAGTAGTCCCGCACGGCGAGCGGTCTTCACATTCAGTTTTAACTCGGAAGCAAGGAGCCCTGCGAGCCAACCCACTTCGCCGCAGTGGAAATATTGATTTTGCGTAAAAGAGTAGCGGTATCGCAAGCTTCCCATCATCTGTTTAATTTCAGGATGAAGATCTTGCTGGCGAAGTTCTTTGGCAATCGCATCGCCATCCGCCTTGATTTGACGGAAGAGCTCCCTCTTTTGGTTCTCGGCAATTTTTCTTATAAAGTCCGGGTTGATATTTCTCTTTTCTTTCAGCAAGCGTTCTAAAACCCGGCGCGTGAGTTCGCGGCGAACCGGGTCAAAGCCGGCCACACCGACCATCTCCATTTCAGGCTCCACGATGATGTCACAACCGCAGACCTCTTGCAGAGTCTTGAGGTTCTCGCCGTTGGCATCCACCAACAGTCTTCGCGCATTGGCATCCGGAAAGTTCACAGCGCCAATGCCACGTTCCGCACAGTAAGGGCGGGCAAAGCGATCAAGAACCACATCCAAAATACGTTTGGCTTTGGTCTCCGCGTGCTCTTTGGTTTCTTCTTCGTATTCTTCGGCCCATTTTTGCAGGCGTTGACGAGTTTCGTTTTCAAGCGTTTCGCCGATCTGTGTTTTAACTTCTTCGGCCGTGGTGCTGAGCTTTTGTGAAAGGCGTTTTGTAAACTCGGTATTGAGCTCTTTTTCCTGGAAACGAACTTTTTGCAATTCAGCCTCTTGCGCTTGAACGGCTTTTTCCGCCTGGCGCGTTTCGTCTTCATGGGCTTGCATTTTTTTGCGCTCTTCCGCGATCACAGCGTCGTACTTAGCTTTCTTTTCATCGACGATTTCTTGGATCTCTTCGATGCGCGCTTCGACTTTCAGCATGTCCGGTTCAACCTTGGACCACATTTCGAGTTCGATTTCTTGGGTGCGTTCTTTTTCTTCCAAGTTGCGGATTTCGACGGCGGCATGCGCTTCATCAAGAATGTCGGCCGCCTCTTCCTTGGCCTTTTTGAGAGTGTATGAGTTCATGTATTTACGGAAAGCGAATCCGAGTCCGCCTCCAATGGCAAGACATCCGATTCCCGCTAAGAGTGCATCCAGCATAGAGTCCTCACTTCAAGTAACAGTTTAGTGTAGCGTTTCTCTGGGGCTAATGGCTAGATGATTCGTAGATACCGATGTTATTCCGAGCACATTAAGCGTCGTGTTATGCATGATCTAGACGTCGGATAGATACTGCTCCGTTCTAAATAAGCCGATCAAAAGCGCAGATAAACGCTTAAGGAGTCCACCCGATGAGTCGACCATCTACTGAAACGAAACAAGAAGGCTTCTTCATTAACGAAGAAAGTGCGGGAAAACGTAAGAAAATCGTTCGCCAGGACCGTTTACATCTTGATACGGCAAAGTGCTTTTTAGACTTCCAGGGAACAAAAATTGAAATTTTAAATCTGAGCACATTTGGTTGTGCGGCGCTAGCAAATAGCCAAGCCCATCAATACTTGCAAGCCCAGTTCGCCAAAGAGGAGTATTGCACCGCGAAGGTTATTTTCGAGGGGACACTGACGCAAACCTTACTGTACTGTTTTTTGAAAATGGGACGAAATTTGCAATTTTGGTAAGTCATAACCATAAGGAAATGACAAATGGCCCA
>JBDHWW010000093.1:0-6822 GCA_039810425.1 Pseudobdellovibrionaceae bacterium
TTGAGCCATATATTATTTCTTGTTTTCTATCTGTTGTTCAATGTTTGTAGCGTGTCGGTTAGAATGACGGCTAACGGGTCGGGGCTTGGCGAAGTGCGGGACTTTTAGCACTACACTTCAATCGAAGCACCAAAGTTCGAATTTTAGCACAAATGTTCATACGAAGCACGTCACCCCGCATTTCGCCAAGCCCTTGTTATCGGTAGTGGTTCTGTCAGTCGTGTCGTTTTTCGTGTCTTGTCGGTGCGTTAGCTTGGTAGCTCTTTTGCATTTTTCTGTTTGGGTTTGTGTGTTAGCAAAAATGCAAATGTGCTACCAAATGCGTGGGCTTATTCTTTCCAATCGTATTTTGTCGTGTCGCAACCACATCTTATTTTCTTTGCAACGTTGTCATAGTTTTTTATTGAAACTTTTGGTCGGGTGCAAGTTGTTTCCTGACAATAAAATATGCTTTCAAGTTCTTTTATGTCTGCCCAAAATGCTTTTAAGTCGCCAAGTTTTGGATTAAACAGATTGTCGTGAGAAAGTAAATTGCCAAGCAAAGAAGAACCTGCAACACGTTCTATAATGGGAACTTTCGCTTTTATGTCTTGTCCGCCATTTTTATTGATTTTTGATTTTAATTCATTCAATAATTCATCAGGCATTCTTTTTTCGTTCACGTCATTTAGTCTGAAACTCACTTTTACATCTAAATTCAAACAAATCTCTTTTAGTTTGGCTTCCAAATATTTTCGTATTGGATTTCCAAGTGTTTCAATCAAACTGTTTGCAAGTTCTCTTTCTATAAATTCTTTAAGGTCGTTCGGTTTTTCTTCAAGATGTGTCCCTTTTGCTTCTGTCCATTTAATTTCTCCGATTGTCCAACTTTTTCGTTTTGCTAATTGTTGAACATAGCTAAACCATTCTGTTTCGTGTGTCAAAAGAATGAATTGATAATCTGCAAATTTTTCAAACAACAAATCGGCAAAGCGTTTTCTGTGTGTAGTGTCAAAACTTGATATAACATCATCTAACACGATGAATTTATTCTCCTTATTAAAAGCAATTACAGAAGCCAAGAAAAATGAAATTCCAAAACAGTTTAAGTGTGATTCACTAAAATACTTTTGTGGTGGCGAAACCCACTCATCATTGTATTTGTATTCAATAGTAATTCCGTTTAGTTCATCATCTTCTCCAATGGTTACAATTCTGATTTCGTGAAATTGTTCATCAGGATTCATATATTGATAGAAGTCGTTGATGTATGAAGAAAACGCATTTATGAAACTTTCCAAACCCTCTTTTTGGCGTTTTACAAATTCGTTGAAAATAAGTTCCAAAGAGTTCTTTTGATATTCTAATTTACTTTTTTCTTTTTCAAAGCGTTTGATTTTCAAAAAAGCATCTTTTGCAGCCGAAATGTTTGCGTAAAGTTCAGTTGATTTATCGTTTTTAATAGCAGTTTGTATTGCTTCAAATCTTGTAGAGATTTGCTCTTGAATTTTGAAATCATCTTCGGTTAAAATCAGAATATTGTTTGCAAGAAGTTTATTTCCCGAAGTAACTTTTTCATTAGCTGATTTCTGATATTCGGTTAGCTTGGTGTTTAAATTACTTATTGCCTTTTTGATACTTTCATTTTCTTGTTCATTCAGTAAAGCATTATTCGCTGTAAGTTCAAGTCGTTTCAATCGTTCTGCTATAATGTCGGAAACAGATTTTTTAGCGCTGTCAAATACAATTTTCTTTTTAGATGATTCTTCAATTTCTTTTAACCTGCGTTGAATGTCGGTTTTTAATTCTTCAAGGTTCTTTTCCTGTAAACACAATGGGCAATTATCCTCTTTGTGGAATTTCTTTGTTATGACAGTTTCTCCCGACTTCAAAAGTTCCGCCAAAAAAGTTTGCATTATGCTTTGAACATCTTCGGCAATTTTATTGAACTCGGTAAAATATTTCTGGTATTCTCCGTCAATAAACGATATTTCACTTTTAAGTGTTGAAAGTGCTTTATTGGTGTTTTCTAAAAATTGAAGTTCTGTTAGTTGTTTTGTGTTCGCAGGTTTTTTAATGTGATTTAAAACTTTGTCAATATCTTCAATAGAGTTTACAGTAATTCCCGTTTTTAAGGGTTCAATAATTTCATTTATCTTTTCAAACAAATTATTCTCTTGGCTCACTGCTGCACCAATTTTTGCAATTAGCGTTTGTTTTTCGTTGTTGATTTGTGCTTCAAAATTTTGAGTTTTTATCTCTGATTTAATTGAACTAAATGCTTTTCTTAAAACATCTTTCGTTTTGTTTACTTCTGAAAAGCCGATAATGTTAGATAAGTGTTCTTGTTTTTCACCTTTTGTTTTGTCTATAAAACCACGCAAAAATTGGTATCTAAGCAATAAGTTTTCATTTTGAGAAGCGGAATAGTATTTCTGAAAATCATCGGACGAATTAGATAATTCAGACGTCAGCTTTCCTCTTTTGCTAAACAAATTCTTTGTAGCATCAATTATATTCCTATTGTATGAAATAGCAATAGAAGCGGTATCAGTATCTTTCTGATATGAATTTCGCAAAGCATCTTTCAAATCGATTTCACTACCTGATAAATGCGAAACTTTGTCTGTATAAAACCATTCAATAGCATCAGAAATACTACTTTTCCCTGTTCCGTTGTCGCCATAAAGCAATACGGATTTTTCATTAAGTGGTAATGAAATCGTATCTCGTATTCCTCTGATTCCTGCTATCGTTATGTTCTTAATTTTCGTTGCCATTGTCAGTTCGGATTTTTTGTAGCTCATTAACCACGTTTTTGTCGGTTAATTTGCCATTGTTGTATAATTCTGCCAAACTCTCGGCAATCGTTTTGTCAACATTTTCAATAGATGAAATCTCCTTGAAAAAATTATCTAAAATTTCTTTTCCTGATTTTACTTTATTTTCTTCCATTGTTTTCTTATTTGAAGTAACTCCAATCAATTTTAAAATCAGTTGTTAGCGTATTATTTAGTATTTCAAATCCCGTTTTATTGTTGCAAATCGGATATACACCATAATGCTCAACAAAATTCAGAATGAAATAACTTTCTAAATCTTCTACTCTGAAATCCCAAATGTTTCGTAGCATTTCAATATTGATGTAAGTAAACCAAAGTGGTTCTACTTTTCTGTAATTTACTAATCCAACATTTTTTGATTTGCCTTCAAAATGTCCAATTAGTCGGCTACCAATACTGTTTGTCCTTTTCTCGCTCATTCCGATATAAAGCAACTTTGACTTATCAAAAGGATATTGCACTTGAATTGTAGAACTGAAAATAAAATATAAACCTGTAATACCATTCAAAGGTTTGATGTTTTTGGCTTCAAATGACATTGGACTATCAAAATAGATAGTAACAATTTTATTTTCTACTTCTTTAATCATAATCAAATCTTACGTTTTGCGTAATGTAAGCACTCAATCCGCTACCGCTTTTTGCTAAAATTTTCATTTGTTCTACGTGATTTCTGCCTGCTTTACGGTAACTGTATGAATACGATTTTCCACCGTTAAACCAAACAATGATTCTTTCATCTTCAATTTGAAAATGAGTAATTGGCGAATTGCCTCTTCTGTTTGAATATCTTTCCATTGCTTTTTAAATTTAGTTTGAAAATAATTTTGCAAAAAAATCATTCATTTCCTTCAACATTTCCTCTTTGGGTTTTCCAAACAACTCGGATTTTCTATACTCACAATACAAACTCAAAATCTTTTCTTCGTCTTTCTTGCTTATTTTATCAAGGTCAACCATTAATGCTTTGTTGATGTCGTTGGGTTCAAATTTGTGCAAGCCGTTTCCGTATTCTCTGCGGTTGTCATTAAAAATTTCTTTGGAAATATCCGTGAGTAAATAAGCAAATAGCAAATCCACTTTTGGTTCTGAAAACATATTCAGATATATGCAGTGAAAAGTTGTAAGGTTGCTAATCATTGCTTCATTGCGAATAAAACGCAATCCGTTACGGTTAAAAACCGAAACCCAAATAGGTGAGGGCGGTCTTTTTTCCAATGAATACCAAGGATTACGGCTTGCCGTCAAAAACTTTTTATTTACTTCTTCCGCTTCACCCTTTGCAAGATATTTTTTTAGCGATATTTCGTTGGGTTCGGTAGCATTAAAAAGATAAACGGATTTGTCTTGCTGTTTTAATTGTTCAAAATCCTCTTTGGTAAAAAATGCTCCGCTAATGTCAACCGATTTTGTAACGCAAGGCAACAGATACTGTTCGTCAATGTTGTATTGTTTTGCTTTGGATTGATTGAATGTAAAATAATCATTCGCTCCTGTCGCAATTCCACGAACAACCTTTCCATAATTAGAAAAAGGCACAAGGTTTTTAAAACGTGCAGCGTTTTGTTTTTGATAGTATGCCCGCCATTTTATTTCAGGATTGAGTTCGGAAAACGAAACTGCTTTTTCTGCTTTATTTTTAGGGTAAGATTGAATTTTCTTTTGCAATGATGTCAATTCAGCAAGCGTTTTGATATTGATAAATTCCACTTCCGATTTTTCTTTGTCGTTTGCAAACAGAAGGATTGAAGCGGTTGTCAAAGCATCATCAAAAATAGTTGAGTCAAAGTCAAAAATGATAATGTAACGCAACAACTTGTTTTTAATCAAATACGATTTTACCAACTTGCCATAATCGGAATTTAAAAACTCTGACGGAATAATGTAAGCCGCCCTGCCGTTTTGATTTAATTGGTAAGCGGATTTTAAAAGAAATAGTGTGTAAAGATTGGTAAAGCCGTTTAGTTTTAATCCTAATTTTTCTTCAATTTCTTTGAGCGTTGTTTTGTTTTCATAGTCGTGAAATTTGAAGTATGGCGGATTGCAAATAATTCCGTCATAACGATTTTCCCAATCGTTGAACATATAATCTTTTAAGAAAATAGTCGTGTTTGTTTCATCTTCAAAAATCGTATTTGCTTCTTGCAAAATGTTTTCGTCAATATCAAAACCTTTGATGATACAATCTTTGTTGGTTTCTCGGATTGCTCTTGCAAAAATTCCCAAGCCAAACGCAGGGTCTAAAACCGTGTGCAGTTGCTTGTTTCCCAAAACCCAATTTGACATAAATTCGGCAATAGGATAAGGTGTAAAAAACTGTGCAAATTTTTTACGATGCTCTAATGAAACCATTTGAGCATATTCCTTTTCAGGCTCATTGCTTGTGATATGTAATTTGGTTTCAAGCATTAAAATTCGTTTTGGTTAATCCCTAAAATTTCTCTCAAATTATTTACGTCCAAGTATGCTGTTCCACCTTTGAATGTTACATAAAACAAAAGCCGTCCTCTGCTCATTTCTTTGCGAACACTTTCGTGTTGCGGTTCATCAACTTTATAAGCAATCTGAACTCCGCTTTTAGAATTGATTTTGATTGTGGTCTTGTTTTGGTTTTTCGTGTCTGCTTCTACCGAAAACACAACACCCTCTTTATCGGAATCTGAAATTATTTGCAGGATTTGCTCAAAGGAAATTCCGTAAACTTTGTCGAAGAAAACCTGAAAATAAAAATGCGGAACATTAAACGTTTCAATCCATTTGTAAACAACCTTGATGTCCTCAACTTTTGGCGTAATGGAAAGGAAATCTCTTTTCTGAATTTCTTTTATTGACCTTTTTAGCTCTTTAAAAAAGCTGTTGAGTTCAACTAATCTTTCAGAAGAACTCCAACCGGGGACTTTAAAATCAGTAACGCTTAATGTTTCAGCAGTAATCCCTTCTAAAACAGGAATATATTTTTTTCGGGTCGGATTATCAAGGATGTCTTTGTATTCGGAAAGGATTTTGTCTTTAAGCTGTAATGCTTTTTCAGCAAACCTTTCAGTTCTTATTCGCATTGCCGCTTCATAGCGGTCAATCAAAAAAGCACTTGACCTTACTTCAATTCCTGCAACGGCTTTCCTCACATAATCGGCAATGGTGTGATGTGGAACTTGGCTAATGTCGTAACCTAATTGGTTGTCAAAATCCGATTTTTTAAAAATGAGCAAATCAGGTCTTTTGCCGATTGTGTCCAATTCGTTTTGAAATTCTTGGTAGAAATTATCAAAGCCTTCATCGCCTGCAATCAGGTCGTCAGACTTGCCGTATTTTACGGCAACAAAGTTTTTAGATGTTTCGTTTATTGCTCTTGTAACAAGACTTTCAGCCCAATCGCCTTGTTCTTTATTTGTAATGAAGTTTGACGATGCCTGTGTTGGTGTTCTTGCCAAATCTCGTGGTAACGAAAAGTCCACAAGACTTACAGGAACATTTTTTGTCAATTCTCTTATTCTTTCGTAATAACTCATTTCTTCGTTTTTAAATATTGAATTTTCTTTTCAGCAACTTTTAGCGTATCAATGTCGGCTTCTTCTTCTATGATTTTGTAAGCGATTTGGTCGCTCAAAAATTCTTTCATCAAGTCTTTTTCGTCAAGATTGAAAAACTTTGCTACCAACTTAATTTGCTCTTTGGTTGGTTGTCTGTCGTTACGTTCAATTTTGCCAAGCAACGAAGTGTCAATACCGATTTGTTCCGCCACTTCACGCAAAGAAAGTTTTGCTTCTTCCCGAAGTAAGCGAATTTGTTCTCCGAACGTTGCCATTTTTTTACTCATCAATCAAGGACATTCTTTGTCCAAAGGTAAGAATGTTTTTAATCAAGGACAAGTTTTGTCCTGCAAGTTTTCAACACTCTGTGAATTTGTCGGGGTGGTGGGTGGGCTTGGGTGCGGTTGGGCAAAATTAAATGTGGTGTTTCGTGTCGGCTTGTGCGGTGGCAAACACCTCTTTTAATTTTG
>JBDHWW010000094.1:0-6644 GCA_039810425.1 Pseudobdellovibrionaceae bacterium
CAAGCACTTCTGGGCGTGATGATGGTGTTTTTCGTTGCAGGCGCGCATGCCGAGCTTCCTTATGGCCCGACCGATGCGGAATTGGCCAGCTTGCCCCCGTTCTGCAAGGCACGTATCCGGGGTGTCAGCAAGACTGAGAAGGCGCCGTTCGAGGCGCAGCTCGGCGCCAACAACTTTCTTCACATCCACCACTACTGCATCGCCGCGAATTTCGTCAATCGCCTGAGGTCGGTCACCGATCAGCGCAAGCGCGGAATCATGATGCAGGAAGCGATCGCCAATTACATGTACGTGATCAATGCGGCGGAAAAGAGCTTCTGGATGCGTCCGCAGATCCATCTCGAAATGGGGCGGGTCTATCTGCAGATGGGGAAGAAAGGCGAGGCCGTCGGGCAGTTTCAGCAGGCGATCAATACGAACCCGCAATTCCAGCAGGCGTACATGCCTTTGATCGACGCATACCGGCAGCTCGGGGATAACGCCACTGCACTCGACATGGCCAAGACGGGCCTGCGTTATTTTCCCGATTCGAAACCGCTTCAGCAGGCTTATCTGAACCTTGGCGGAAAACAGCCTTTCCCCGAGCCGATCGCCAAGGGTGAAGCCGCCAAGCCCAAGCCCGAATCGGCCCCCCCGGAACCGAAGTCTGCCGACGAGAAGCCCGCTGACAGCGCGGCGCTCGATGCCAAGGAAGCGCCGTCCGACGGTCAGGCGACGGAAGGTGAGAATGCGCAGTCGATCGAGCGCGGCTGCCGCTTCTGCCCGCCGGACGAAATCCAGAAAAAATGGCGCGAATCCTTCGGCGAACCGCGGAAGCAATAGCCTTCAGGGGAATTTGTCAGTGAAATTGTCAATCGTCATTCCCGTTTACCGTTCCCAGGCAACGCTCCCCGAGCTTCACAGGCGCATCGTAGCGGCTGTCGAACCGGTCGAGTCAAGCTTCGAAATCATCCTCGTCGAAGACTGCGGCGGCGACGACTCCTGGCGCGTCATCAACGAAATCGCGGCGCGCGACAAGCGTGTCCGCGGCATCCAGCTAAGTCGGAATTTCGGTCAGCACGCCGCCACCATCTGCGGCTTTTCTCAGGCAAAGGGCGAGTGGATCGCCACCCTCGACGACGATCTGGAGCAGGCTCCCGAGTCGCTGCCGGATCTCTATCGCAAGGCGCTCGAAGGGCACGACCTCGTGTACGGCGTCTATCCGCAGCGCAGCCACAAGGCCTGGCGCAACATCACCTCGGCGACGGCGCGCTGGCTGTTCAACAAGGCCATTCCGTCACTCAATTACACCTACACCAGTTTTCGCGTGATTCGAGGCGACATCGCACGCGAGCTGCAGCGCTTCGATTCGCCGTTTCCGTTCGTCGACGGATACCTCTCGTGGCTGACCAACCGCTACGCATCGGTCGAGGTTCCTCATGGCGTGCGGGCGAACGGCACCAGCAACTACACGCTCAAGAAGCTGATCACGCACACGGTCAACATCTTCGTGACCTTCTCCGATCTTCCGCTGCGCATGGCATCGTGGCTTGGCCTGCTCACCTTCCTGCTGGGCATGAGCTGGCTCGCGGTCATCGTCCTGCGCTATCTGCTCGGTGGCATTTCGGTCTCGGGTTTCGCGTCGATCATGGCCGGCATCCTGTTGTTTGGCGGCGTGCAATTGCTGGTTCTGGGGATCTTCGGCGAATACCTTGGGCGGATGAATTTCAAGAGTTCGAGGAAGCCGCTTTTCCTCATCGGCCGCACCACGAGTTGAGTTGTCGGGATTCGAGTCAGATGCGCATATTGATCTACGGTTCGAAAGAGTTTGCGGCAACGGTCGGAGACCTCGTCAGACATTGCGGCCACGAAGTTGCAGGCATGGTTGACGACTTCAACGTCGGTGCAGGCATCGTCGGCAATCTGGATTTCGTCGCCAGGAACTTCCCGTCATCCGAATTCGGTTTTGCGGTGGCGATCGGATATTCGAACATTCCGGCGCGCTGGAAGGCTTGGGAGCGCATTCGCGCTGCTGGCTATCGGGCTCCGGCGTTGATTCATCCGCGCGCTTACGTGGCCGATAACGTCGCAGTGGGCGACGGGTGCATGGTCATGGCCGGCGCCATCGTCGACGTGCGTGCGAAACTCGGCGAGCTTGTCGTCGTCTGGCCCGGCGCGTGTATCAACCATGACGCCGAGGTCGGGAGTAATACCTTCGTTTCTCCAAACGCCACCTTGTGTGGTTCGTCCGTGATCGGACCCGGTACGTTCATTGGCGCTGCTGCTGCGGTTGCGGACCACTCCCGGGTGCCGGCCTCCAGCTTCATCAAGATGAATTCCATTTTCAAGGGCGGTAGGCAGTGAAGTCCGTTGTCGTACTCCAGTCCAACTACATTCCGTGGAAAGGCTATTTCGACCTTATCCACGATGCCGACTTGTTCGTCTTTTACGACGACCTTCAATACACCAAGAACGACTGGCGGAATCGCAACAAGATCAAGGCGGCAAGCGGCCCCGAGTGGATCTCCATTCCTGCCGGTTCGGACACGAATCGATTGATCTGCGAGGTCGAACTGAAGGACGCGACCTGGCAGCAGAAGCATTGGAAGACCCTGCTGCAGAACTACCGGAACTGTCCGCATTTCGAGCGCTATCAGCCGTTCTTCGAGGATTTCTACCTCGGGCGGAAGTGGGCCAATCTCTCGGAGATGAATCAGTACCTGATCCGGCACATCGCCACCGAGTTTCTCGGTATCCGGACAGCGTTTCAGGACTCGCGGGCGTTCGGCCTGTCGGGTCAGAAGCAGGACCGGTTGCTTGAACTCGTCACCCAGGTCGGTACCGAGCGCTACATTTCGGGGCCGGCGGCCAAGAGCTATATCGAACCGGAGCGGTTCGCTGCGGCGGGCATCGAACTGGTGTGGAAGGATTACGGCGGTTACCCCGAGTATCCGCAGCGCTTTGCGCCGTTCGAGCATGGCGTGTCGATCCTGGATCTCCTGTTCAACGTGGGTCCCGATGCGCCGTGGTACATCTGGGGGTGGCGGGACGGCCCCTTGCGCGCATGAAGGCGACACTCGGGCAGTTGATCCGCTACGGGATCGTCGGTGTCGCGTCGAATGCGGTGGGGTATCTGATCTACCTCGCGATCACCGCGGCGGGTATGGAGCACAAGCTCGCCATGACGTTGCTGTACGCAGTCGGCGTTGCGCAGACCTTCATTTTCAACAAGCGTTGGTCTTTCCGTCACGCGGGTGCTCACGGTACGGCTTTCGTCCGATACTGCGCCGCCTATGCAGTTGGGTATTTCATCAACCTGGCTGCGCTCTTCATTCTTGTGGACAGACTTGGCTACGCACATCAGTTGGTGCAAGGCGTGATGATTTTCGTCCTTGCTGCGATGCTCTTCATTCTTCAGAAGTTCTGGGTTTTCCGATCGACCTCTTCTTATCCGGCGAAAGACGGTTCCAGTCTATGAATATCCCGTTCAACAAGCCCTACATGACGGGCAAGGAACTCTGGTACATCGCCCAGGCGCACGCCAACGGGCATTTGGCCGGAGATGGCGCTTTTACAAAACAGTGCTCGCGATGGTTGGAGGCGCGCACCGGTGCGGGCAAAGCGCTGCTGACGCATTCATGCACTGCGGGGCTGGAGATGGCGGCGATGCTTGCCGACCTCAAGCCGGGCGACGAGGTGATCATGCCGTCCTACACCTTCGTGTCGACCGCCAACGCCTTCGTGCTGCGCGGCGCGGTGCCGGTGTTCGTGGACATCCGGCCGGACACGCTGAACATCGACGAGACGCTTATCGAAGCGGCAATCACCGAGCGCACGCGCGCGATCGTGCCGGTGCACTACGCGGGCGTCGGTTGCGAGATGGACACGATCATGGAGATCGCGCGCCGGCACAATCTGCTGGTGATCGAGGATGCGGCACAGGCTGTGATGGCGAGCTACAAGGGGCGGCCCTTGGGCGGCATCGGCCACATGGGTGCGCTGTCCTTTCACGAGACGAAGAACATCATCTCGGGAGAAGGCGGTGCGCTGCTGGTGAACGGTTCGGCACTGGCCGAGCGGGCCGAGATCATCCGCGAGAAAGGCACCAACCGCTCGCAGTTCTTCCGCGGGCAGGTGGACAAATACACCTGGGTGGACATCGGCTCGTCCTACCTGCCGGGCGAACTGATCGCCGCTTTCCTGTGGGCGCAGATGGAGGAGGCCGACAGTATCACTCGCCGCCGGCTGGGCATCTGGAACACCTATCACCAGTGGTTTGCCGAGGCCGAGAAGGCGGGCAAGCTGCGCCGCCCGGTGGTGCCGGCGCATTGCACCCACAACGCGCACATGTACTACCTGCTGCTGCCGGACCTGCAGGCGCGTACGGCCTTCATCGACGCGCTGCGGAAAGTGGGCGTCAACAGCGTGTTTCACTACATTCCGCTGCACAGCGCGCCCGCGGGGCAGCGGCTGGGGCGGGCGCATGGCGACCTGCGGGTCACCGCCGATCTGGCCGACAGGCTCGTCCGGCTGCCGTTGTGGCTGGGGCTCGAGGATCAGCAGACGGAAGTGATCCAGCAGGTGCTGGCTGCGCTATGAAGGAGCTTGCGCTGGATGCTCCGAAGGGGCGCTGGTTTGCCGCGGAGCCCGTCGATCTCTCTGATCGCCGACTCTGGATCGCGGCGGCGGCGATCCTGCTGTTCAGTCTTGCTCAGCGGCTCTACTTCTACTCCGGGTTCTACGGATCGGACGAGGTAACCTACCTCGCGGCGGCGGTACGCGCGCTCAACGGCGATCTTTCTCCGACCACCTACATCGGCGCCATCCGATACGGCTTCCAGCTTCCGGTTACCGGGCTGATGTTCGTGTTCGGCCAGTCGGAGGCCGTGGCCAACCTCTGGACCCTGATCTGTTCGCTGGCCGAGGTCGTGTCGCTCGTCCTGATCGGCAATTTCATCGTCGGCTTCCGCGCGGCCGTATTGGGCGGCCTGCTGCTGGGAACGCTGCCGCTGCATGTCCATTACGCCGGGCGTCTGATGGCGGACCCGCCGCTGGCGTTCTTCATGACGGCGACGTTTCTGCTGTTCTGGCTCGGTCAGCGGCAAAACCGCTCGACCTGTTTCTTCGCGGCAGGGCTTGCCGCGGGCATGGTCCTGTGGACGAAGGAAAGCACGACCGTCTTCCTCGCGACCTTCCTCGCCTATCCGGTCGTCTTCCGGTGCTGGAACTGGCGCTGGGGATGGATGGTGCTCGGCTTTGCACTGATGCTCGGCGCGAATCTGCTTTTCTTCAACGCGATTTCAGGCGATCCGCTCTATGCCTTCAGAATCGCGGGAGGGTCCGTGTCGGCCTATACGGGCGACGATGTTCGCTTTGCCAGCGTCATCGACAGTCCGTTTTACTATCTGCAATACCTGCTTCTGAAGCCCTATCACACGTGGCTGCTCGGTTTTCTGGCCGTGGCAGGCCTCGCCGTCTTCGTGCGAGGCAGGTATCGGCGGACGCCGGATGCGACGTCCGCGTCCTATGTGGTCTGGTGGTGCTTCGGGATGCTGATCCTGTTCTCGGCGCTACCCGTATCTTTCGCGCCGATCAAGCTGATCACCAAGCAGGTCAATTACATGCTGATGCTCATGGCGCCGCTTGCCCTGCTTGGCGGCGTCGCTCTGGCAGGGCTGCAGCGGCGGACCCTCGTGCCGGCATTGGGCCTGATCGTGGTGCCGGCCGCCATCTTGTCGGCAATGGAGAAGAACGTCGTCGAGATCTTTACGGCCAACAGTCAAGCGACAGTCGGATTTGCCAAGGCGCATCCCGGCGTGACGGTCCATGGGGCTATCGGCGCACAGCGGGCTGCCGTCTTCGACGCCTTGGTCGATCCGCGAGGCGAACACGTCCGGCTTGCCGACATGAATGGACCGATCGAGGCTGTCGGGCGCGAAGGGGGCGCCTATGTCGTGGTCGACACCGAGACGGCGGCCTGGGGCTACAAAAAGGCTTGGCGCCCCGAGAGCATTCCTCGATGCTGGGTATCGGACGGTGTGCTCGATGCCCGGCCCGACCTGGCACTCCCCGCGGTATTCGCCGGGTTCCGGCGCGTTGCCCAGTGGATGCCCGGATCGCTTGGCGGGAAGGTCGTTCAGCACATCGATGCGCTGACGGTTCAAAAGCCCGCCTTGTTATTTCGCGTTCCAGCCGGTGGCTGCGGCGGTCAGTGATCGCTGATCGCCGGCCGCTACGCCCGCTTGTTTCGTTCAGTCCGCGACGGTTCGCTTGTCGCGCCGCAGGATGGGGTCCCCTTCCATCCAGGTGCGCAGCGCGGACCAGAGGCGGTTGACGTGTTCCGGGTTTGCGGATGCAAGATTGGTCGTGCAACCGGGATCGCTGTCGACGTTGTAAAGCGTCAGGTGCTTTCCATTCTTTAGCGGCTGGTAAACAAGCTTCCAGCTTCCATCCCGGATCATGCGGTCCTTGGCAAGCAGCACGACGTCCTTGTATTCGGCTTTGAGCGACAAGGTTCCGGTGGCGTCGTCCGGGACATCGAGCAGGTCGAGCAGGTCGGGATACTGCAGATGCTCGCTCGGCAATCCGGGCGCGGGCGTGATCCAGATTCCGGTCTCGTTGAAGGCGCTGAGCTTCAGGTCGTTGGCCGCGTCCGTCATCGCGGC
>JBDHWW010000095.1:0-6483 GCA_039810425.1 Pseudobdellovibrionaceae bacterium
TCGGGCACGCGCTGGATGGGCCGGGTGCTGGGTGTGGAGATCGACACCGATGCCGCCCGCATCCGCTGCGAATCGGCGCAGGTCAGCCTAAAGCGCATCGGCTTGCGCAGGCTCTACAGCCGCAAGTGTTCCCATGTGCTGTATTCCAGTGCCTGCGGGGCAACGCCGATCACCGCCAGCGCCTTCGTATTGGAGGTCTACGGACGCAACGTCGAACTCGATGGCGGTGTGCCCGACAGCGTCAGCGACGGCTTGGCCGGTGGCTGGCTGCAAACGCCCGATGGCGCGCGCCACATGATCATCAGCGACTACGGCAGTGGCTTGGAGCTGCTCTATCCAGTGGCCATCGAACCAGGCACGGAAGTGCTGCTGACGGTCGGCTGCGATCACAGCACCGCCACCTGCCAGTCGCGCTTTAACAACCTCGACAACTACGGCGGATTTCCCGCTATTCCCGTCAAAAACCCGTTTTCGACGGGCGTGTTCTGAACCCCCTTTGAGGAATTGCCATGTGGTACCTCGTCGTCATCGTGGTGGCGGCGCTGGTGTCGGTCGCGCTCGCGCCGAAACCGCCCGAACCCAAGCCGGCATCGCTGTCTGACGTCGATGCGCCCACCGCCGAAGAAGGTCGACCGATCCCGGTCGTGTTCGGCACCGTGCTGCTGCGCGGCGCAAACGTCGTCTGGTACGGCGATCTGGAAGCCGAACCGATCCGCAAGAAAGGCGGCAAGAAATGAGCGCCGACGTGATCGTCACATCGACGACGTGCGCGCCGTGGGGTTGTGCGTGAGCGGTTCGCGCGCGTGGTTTGCGCGGCACGGTTTGAACTTCCGCGCCTTCTTGCGCGATGGGTTGGATGCGCAAACTCTGCTGGCCACGAATGACGCGATGGCCTTGCGTGTGGTCGAACACACCCGCGCCCGGCAGGAGGCACGCTGATGGGCGGCAGCAGCAAGAAGCAAACCGTCGGCTATCGCTACCGCATGGGCCTGCATCTGGTGCTCTGCCAAGGGCCGGTCGATGCCGTGCAGGAAATCCAGATGGGCGAACGCACCGCGTGGGGCGATGCCAACCGTGCGCCGCTATCCAGTGGACACGGCCTGACCAGCATCGGCATCAACCAGCCCTACCTGTTTGGCGGCGACGAGCGCGAAGGCGGCGTGGTCGGCACCATCGACGTGTTGCCCGGTGGGCCGACGCAGATGCGCAACGACTATTTGATGTCGCGCCTTGGCAGCGCAATTCCGGCGTTCCGGGGCGTGCTGTCGCTGCTCGCCGCCGCGCTGCTCGGCTTCGGCTGGATCAAGGGAGCCGAACACGTACAGGCGCAGTGGGACGCCGCCGTCCAGCAACAAACCCTGCAGGCCACCGCAATCCGCGAGCGGCAAGCACAAGCCACCGTCAAGGTCGTCACCCAATACGTCGACCGTGTTCGCGTCGTCCGCGAGAAGGGCGACACCATCATCAGGGAGGTTCCCGTCTATGTATCCATACAAGCAGATGCTGCTTGCACTATCAACCGTGGCTTTGTGCGCCTGCACGACGGTGCCGCCGCAGGCGAACTGCCCGAGCCCGCCCGAGACGCTGATGCGCCCGCCGCAGGCCTTGCGCTCTCTGCCGTCGCCGGAACCGTCGCCGCCAACTACCAAACCTGCCACGAGAACGCCGAGCAACTGAGGGCGTTGCAGGTGTGGGCTCACGAGATGGCATCCGCCATCAAGTAGCCAACGCCTGAGGTCCGCGCTCGCGGTGATTTTCTACTTCACAGCCAGCACAGAAGTATGAGACAATACAGCTAGTCCGTTTTCTAAAAAAGAAAACACTATATAAATCAATAAATTGAGATTGTTATGGGCGAGTTGACTGGCTTGAAGGCTGATTTAGCCCAGATTGTCCGACTAGCGCTTGCTGAGCAGGCAGAGGACGTTCGCCTGTTCGCTGCGAGGCTGGTCAGAAAGTACCGAGGCACTGAGCCGGAGTTGGCCGAGCAGGTGGATCTGTTCCTTCGCGCCAAGCCGCATCGGGCAGGGGCGCCGCTGCGCAAGATGACATCGCCTTCGCTGCCGGAGCAGGTGCTGCCGGTGGATGACGAATCACGCCTGTCGCTGTTGAAGGTCTTCAAGGACTCCCCAGATCGGGAGGCTCCGTTGTTGTCTGCCGAGCTGGAAGAGTCCCTTGGGCAATTGATCCAGGAGCGCAAGCAGGCAGCGCGTCTCGCCACGCTCGGTTTGACCCCGACCCGCTCTGCCATCTTTGTTGGTCAACCCGGAGTGGGCAAGACGTTAACGGCTCGCTGGTTGGCGGCCCAACTGGGCGTGCCGTTGTACGTACTCGATCTGACTGCCGTGATGAGCAGCCTGCTGGGACGTAGTGGCAGCAACCTGCGCACGGCGCTGGATTTCGCCAAACGTAGTCCCTGTGTCCTGCTGCTGGACGAGATCGATGCAATCGCAAAACGCCGCAGCGATGACACGGATATCGGTGAGCTCAAGCGGCTGGTGACCGTGATCTTGCAAGAGGTTGACGAGTGGCCAGCAACTGGATTGCTGCTGGCCGCCACCAATCACCCAGAGTTGATCGATCCAGCGTTGTGGCGACGGTTCGATCTGGTTGTGGAATTCAAGGTGCCAGCGGCGGTGGCGGTCAAAGAAGCCATTAAGCGTTTCTTGGGGCCGGACTTTGCCTTGTTCGGTCGCTGGATCGAGATTCTGGCTTTCGCGTTTCGCGGACAGTCCTTTAGCGACATCGAGCGCGAGATACAGCGCTTTCGGCGTGCTGTAGCGTTGGGGACAACGCCGGATGCCGATCTGATCGAAGAATTCATCAAGGCACGCGCCCTCTCTCTGGATCGGCAAGGCCGCATCGACATGGCAGTGTTGCTGGCAAAGCAGACGCGTCTGTCACAGCACAGTATCTCGGACATCACCGGCGTGAGCCGGGACACCATTCGCAAATACACCACCGACAGTTCGACCGTGGTTCCCAAGAAACGGAGATGTGAAGCATGAGCCAGACCAACTTTCTGATCGGGCGCGGCGAGTTGCTGACTCACGAGATCAAGGGCCCAAAACGTGGCATGGATAAGGCTGAGGTCTACACGTTACAGCAAGCGAGGAACCGACTGATACCGCAGTTCGTCGATGTCGCAGCGAACCTCGATAGCGTGCCCGACAAAGCCTGTCCGGGAGATTTGGGTGTGGCTCGTCTTACGCTCAATCCGAGCTACATCGCGCGTTCCTTTTTTCCGACGGCCATGTTGCGGAGTGCGGGCTTTGAGTCGGTCGGCAGCAGGGCCGTCAAACTCACCCCTGAGGGCTGGTCAAAGAAGGGAGTGCCGCGCGAATCGGCCACCACGGAGCTGTTCGTGGTGGGACAGCGCCAGGCATTCCGCCAGTTGAAGGACTGGGCCGGGCAACTGGGCGAAGGGTCGAATGAAGCCAAGGATTTGTCGCATATCGAGCGGTTTTCCGCCTTTGAACCCAAGGATCGCATCGTCTCGCTGGGCAAGGCAAAGGATCGCTTCTTCGAGGTTGGCATCCATCTTTTGCCCGGTGACAACGACCAGTTCGTGCAACGTGCGTTCGCCAAGTACGCCGCCGATGTTGGCGTGACGATCCATACCGACTTGGCGTTCAGCGCGGGCAACCTGTGGTTTCTTCCCGCCGAGGGTACGCACCACAACATCAAGCGCTTGGCTGAGTTCACCCTTGTGCGCGTGATTCGTCCCATGCCGCAACTGCGTGGCATGCGTCCGGTGCAACGCTCTGCGGGCGTGAAGGTGGCGTGCAGCCTGCCGTCAGAGCAACCCTTGTCGTCCGAACCCAAGGTCGCCATCCTCGACGGTGGCCTGCCCGAGCAGCACAGCATTGCTCCGTGGCTGCGAACCTATAGGGCACTGGATGAAAACGCGGCGGATGATCCGAGCGGCTTGGAGCATGGCCTCGGTGTGACCTCGGCATTCCTGTTCGGCCCAATAGCTCCGAACAGTACTGCGGCACGCCCATACTCCTACGTTGACCACCTGCGCGTGCTGGATCGCGAGACTGAATCGGAAGATCCACTGGAGCTGTATCGCACGCTGGGATTGGTCGAAGAAGTTCTGCTCTCGCGTCAATACCAATTCCTCAATCTCAGTCTGGGGCCAGATCTGCCGATTGAGGACACCGACGTACATGCCTGGACATCTGTGATCGACGACCTGCTCAGCGACGGTGATACCTTGATGACCGTCGCCGTTGGCAACAACGGCGAAATGGATCGCTCGGTGGGCAATGCCCGCGTGCAGGTGCCCTCGGACTGCGTCAACGCCTTGTCTGTGGGCGCTGCCGACAACGTGGATGCGACGTGGTCGCGTGCCGCCTACAGCGCCGTTGGGCCTGGGCGCAGCCCTGGCGTGGTGAAGCCTGACCTCATGGCATTTGGTGGAGACGCCGCCAGCTCCAAGTACTTCCATGTGCTGGGCGCTGGCGCGAAGCCGACGCTGATCCCGCAGTTGGGTACCAGCTTCGCGTCGCCATACTTGTTGCGTAATGCCGTCGGTGTTCGGGCAATCCTCGGCGCGGATTTGACACCGCTGGCCATCAAGGCATTGCTTGTTCACGCCGCTGATTCATCCACCCACGACAAGCTCGAAGTGGGTTGGGGCAAGGTTCCGGAAGACCTGATGGAGGTCATCGCTTGCCCGACCGGCGTGGCACGAGTGGTCTATCAGGGGGAGTTGAAGCCGGGCAAGTTCTTGCGCGCAACGCTTCCCCTGCCTGCCGGCGGCCTACAAGGAAAAATTCGTTTGAAGGCGACCTTTTGCTATGCGTCGCCGACAGACCCTCAAGATGCTGTCGCCTACACCCGCGCAGGTCTGGAGGTTGTGTTCCGGCCCAGTGACAAGAAGATCAAGGAGGGCAAGACCAGCGCCGACACAAAGGGCTTCTTCAGCATGAAAAAATACGCCACCGAGGAAGAGCGTCGTTCCGACCTGGGCAAGTGGGAGACTGTTCTGCACGGCAACAAATCCATGCTGGGTAGCAGCCTCGACAACCCGGTGTTCGATATCCACTACAACGCCCGAGAGGCAGGTGGGCCGGCGACCAACGCCGAGAAGATTCGCTACGCGCTGATTATCACGGTTGAAGCGCCCAAGCATGCAGATCTCTACAACGAGATACTGCGTGCCTACGCGAAGACGCTGGTGCCCATCCAGCCGAAGGTGACGTTGCCGGTTCGCGTTTAGTCACCGCCGATCAACCCCAAGCTGCGTTCATCAGCGTGGAGATCCCCCTCCACGAGAGCGCTTCTGTAAATTCCCGCAAGTCATTCTCTGGTGGCGTCATCTCGACAGCGCAGTGCAGACCGAGGATCTATGCGGGATGGATTCACTGAACTTCGGCGGTGCCTTTGGCGGGGCTCTAGCGTTTTGCTTCTGTGCTGGGGACTTCCAATCTGAGAGAATTGAGGTTCAAACAAAAACATTGGACCCAATCGATGGCAACGCGTTCCAGAGCCCCCAAGTTACCTCAACTTCTCGACAGAAAAATTTACAAAACTGGCCAGACACGCGGCGCTGACGATGACGTCATCTACCAGAACCGCGTGGGGCGAAACAGCACAGTGCTGATTCCCTATGGTTTGTGGGCGCAGTGCCGACTAACTGCGCCGCAGTTCTACGAAAATGGCTTCATCGTACTCGTGTCACCGGCTGACTACTTCGCTACTCGGAGCATCACGACGCAGCTGGCAGCGCAAGGGCTGACATTGGGTGTGAATGCGCTGGTTTTCTACGAAACGCGCGAACACTGGGTAGCACATAACCCTGACGCTCTTCAATGGACACCCGCGACGCAACGGACGAATCCACTCGGAGGTCAGTACGTGGCACGCGTCCCGGCCACAACAGCAGCGGTGAACGGAGAAAAAATCAATCGCGGCTTCACCTTCACAGCAATGAAGGGCGCAGGTATCCGTGTATACGAATACGCCAGCACTACAACCATTGACCACTGCCGCCAACAGCTTGAAGCGCTATTTTGGATGTGTCGCGATTCAGGCGCTGTAGCCGCTGCAAACGGCATGGCGGCGGAACAGGCTGCAGAGCGTAAGGCCGCAAATTTAGCAAAGTGTCAGCAAAACGGGCTGCTCAATATCGGCCAGCTTACCCAAGCCCGAATGCTAAATACGGCAGGACATACCATTTGCCCGCTGTGTCTTGATGAGCTCTCCGGTCAAGGCTTCTTTAACCGCATGGAGCAAGCCGAAGGCCGCGAAGTTCCCGATTTGACGGTGACGCAGCTTAACCTATTTCACATCCAAGAGTTACGCTACGGAGTATTGAACCACCGACCCTATAACCTTGGGTGGGGTCACCACCATTGCAATGTAGTGGTGAAAGATGCCGGTATCTTGGAAACGCTAGTGAACCGCCCCGGGTTTTGAGGAGGCTCTAACCTTTGAGAGAATAGAGCTATGAAGAAACAAAATCAGTTTTCCCCG
>JBDHWW010000096.1:0-6354 GCA_039810425.1 Pseudobdellovibrionaceae bacterium
CACATGGATACACGGCGCCTATTCAAATATAGCAGCCTGGCATGAAACCTACCCACAGCTAAAACCCGAGAGGCGGCATTTGGCCTGAACCAAAAAGGGCCTCTGTTTAAAAGCTTAACAGCTGAGATCTAAGTAAACAGGTCGCTACCGTGGTCTGGGGTTTGAAGGTAGCACCGATTGAACTTTCAGGAGAAGTATTATGAAACGTGTGTTGTTGATATCTTTAGCTGCTGCCTTCTGTGTTGCTGCTTGCGGTGACAAGAGTCAACTACAGCTAAAAGCCCGTCAAATGAAGGATGGCCAGGCAAAGGCCGGCACTGGAAACAACGGGAACTCGTCTGAAAAGGCCGAGGATGGCAATAACGACGGTATTTTGAACATGCCGACAAACACCAACAGTCGTAAAATCATGGTGAACGGCACCGCCACTCGCCATGTTTCTATCGGCGGCGAAAGCATGACTACGACTGTTTTCTGCACTGAAAACATCGCAAAATCCCAGAATGAAAAAGAGCTAATCAAAATTCAAGGCAAAAGCCAAATCATCCTTCGCCAAGTCGTCACGATGGATATTCCCGAGAAAACTTTGCCAAATCCTAGAAGAGAAGCGACCAAAGAAGTACCGAAATCTTTGGTGAGCTTTGCTTGCATCGGCAACTCCGAAAATCTTGATAGAGAGCCCGCCGACCAAAACATCACGGCTGTGAAACTCACTCCTGGCAAGACGACGACGGCTGCCAGCCGCCTCAGCAGCGTGATTCCAGAGCGTGAAAACAAAACCGTGTTCGCCTGTGTGACAGCAAAAGACATGGCCAAAGCAAACGACCTCCTTCTACCAGACGATGCTTCAAAGGCAGTTGATATTTTGATGGCCGGAAACTCTAAACTCTTGGTGCGGACCTCCAGCAAAGACAAAGATATTAAGAAATACATCTTGGTGACCTGCGAAGAAGCGGCGGCAGCGACTCCCCCTTCAGAGGCAAAAGAAACCGCGGCGGATGATGGTTCTGACTTCGAATAGCCAGCGTTGGGACTTGGCAATTTAGGCACACGCGGCTTGCCATTGATATCGATGGTTTATAACCTGTCTTTATGAACCACAAACTTCGCATTGGGATTCACCGCAAAGGCCTGCACCTTATCGCGGCATTTGAAGCTTTTAAGGGAACTCTTGTTCTGGCTGCGGGCTTTGGTGTTTTACGTTTCATTCATCACGATCTGCAAAAGCTTGGCGAGCATCTCGTGGTTCATTTGGGTTTGCATCAGCGCTATTCACAAATCTTTTTAAAAATTATCGCAGGACTCCACGATCGCGACATCGTGCTGCTGGCCTGCCTTGCGTTTGCTTACTCGGCGCTCCGCTATGTCGAAGCTTATGGCTTGTGGCAAGAGCGTACTTGGGCGCAGTGGCTGGCGATCATTTCCGGCGGCTTGTATCTCCCCATAGAGTTTTACGGGCTCTACCAACACCTGACGCTGCTTAAAGCCGTCGTCACTCTGTTCAATATCGTATTGATCGTCTATCTTGTTTGGATCAAGAATGTGGATGATAAAGCGCGGGCTGCGATTTTCGGTGAAACATCGCCGCCCAACTCCCCCCGCACAGAGCCCAATTGATACCCGTCATGATCTTCTCCCTAGCCCTTCGCCCGGAACGACGAGGCTCCCTGCCGCATTTTAGCCCCTCATAGACTCAAAATGAGACGCGACTCCTTTAGCTCGCCTTTCAATATTCCGATCAAGAAGCATGACTCAAAAAACCGGGCCCTCGCAAAAAAGTGCGGACATATACGAGCTTAAAAGCGAACGCAAGGGCTTGGGCGGAATTCTTGAGAACTTGCTACGGAAATTTAAAGTCATTGCCCATTTGGCGCTCATCCTGCCGGTGTATCTTCTGGGCTGCCTTTGTATGGGGCTGGCACTTGTCCCCGGTTTTTATCTTTTTAATTGGGCCGACACCCTAAGTACCACGTGGAATTCCCTACCACGGTATTTTGCTCTTGGAACCAGTATCAGTGCCGGCTATTTTTTGTATGGGTTTTCCATCATCTTGATTGCACCGGCAATTAACTTCCTGCTGCGCACGCGCCTCCAAGATTGGCGAGGCCCCTACTATTCCCTACCGGCGATCCGTTGGTACATTCACAATGGCCTGACCTATATTGTGCGCTATACTTTTCTTGAATTCGCCACCCCTACACCATTGAATATTTTATTTTACCGCTTAATGGGAATGAAAATCGGCCCAGGGACGATTATCAATAGCTCGCAAATTTCCGACCCGTCGTTGATTGAAATGGGCCGAAAGGTGACCATCGGCGGCTCGGTGACCATTGTCGGGCATTATGGACAAGGTGGCTACCTGGTGTTAGCGCCCGTAAAAATCGGTGACAAGGCCACGATCGGCCTTTCCGCAATTCTCATGGGCGGATCCGAGGTTGGCGCTGGCGCCAAGATCCTGCCAAACTCTGTGGTTCTGCCAAAAACCAAGATTCCTCCCGATGAAACTTGGGGAGGCATTCCCGCCCGCCGTATCGATACCAATGAACTAAAACAAACCGCTTAAAATTGTTCTTAACCAAAAAATGCCTCGCGGGCTGGAAAAAAGAGGACGGCCTACACCGCCCCCTCTCACTGACCTAGTGAGCACTCATGCGGCGACTTGCCTGGCCTCTGCGAGAAGACGTCTGTCTTTTGGCAGAAGCGCTGCGAATCCCACTATGACGAACGGAACTGGTACGACCGGGCTTTGCTAAAGCACGACGGCCTAGGGCTGATGCCGACTCGGACTTCAAAGACTTAAGGGTCGCTCTTACGCGACGGCTTTTGCGCGTGCTTTGCGGACTGCGCGTTACTTTTGAGAGTCTTTTCTTCTTCGCCGGGGCGTAACCGGACATTTTCATCCCAGAGGACTTTGATGACGATCTCGATGTCTTGCGGCCGTTTCCACGACGACTTGTACTGCGACTTCTCTCTGATGCAATTCTCTCAGACATAAAACCTCCCTTTTTGACTGAGTTCACGAACATTACGACGATACGACCCGGTCTTCGGGATTATTTGACTAAAACATCTGTTTTTCACTAAATGATGGTTTATTCCTCTAAGAGCTTTGAAAAAAGCCAGTGATCCCCCTCAAGCTTTATAAGTTTTTATTTTCTGGCGACAAGCTTTTCGAGAGAGTTTTTGCACCAGCTTTTGTCGCTTTCATTTACAATCAAATCAAAGTATTTCTTCGCGTGTTCCACAGCCTTTTCAAATCCAATATGGTTGGATCGTGCCTTTTCCACGAGCCCCAAGGCTTCGTAGCCGAAAAAATACTCCATCGGCTCAGCCTTATTTTGCTCGATGACCTCTAAACAGAGCTGAGCATGTTCAAGTGCCTGAGGTAGCCGGCCAGATTTTAAATAGGACATGCAAAGGCGATATTCCGCACGTTCAACATTGAGCCAAGTACCGGCAATTTCCCAAAATTTTCTTCCAGTCAATGCTGCCAAGATCATCAGCTGATTTTCTTCAATTGAACGAGTTTCTTTTTCCTCTAGCGTGGCAGCTAAGTTATTTCCAGTCACGGCCAAGGCTCTGTTGGCAGGATCAGTTTTATTCAGTCCGGCCTGTGCCATTTCCAGAGACTGTTTAAAGAACTCGGATGCCTTGTTGACCTGACTTTGTCCACAAAGTGCTGCCGCTGCCGACGCATAGATGCGGATCTGATCAGAGATTCCAAATGAGTGAAGATCGGAACTCAATCCACCTGCCAATTTTAAAGTTGCGATGGATCGTTCAATCGCAGTTTGGCTGTCTGTATTTGGCTGAAATACGCTCAGGTCTTTGAGATTTTGCAGAAAATCAATTCCATCTTTCCACAGTCCCAGATGTTCTCCAAAGACATGTGCCGCTAAATATACGAAGGCGGGAATCTGGCTATTTTCAGTCAGCAAATTCAAACCCTGATGAAGTCTTCCAGCTACTGCCTTTGAGTCCGTTGCATGGTCATTCCAAGCCTGATCTATAAAACTATCTAACGTCATAAAATCCACCTTTCCAATGACAGCGAAGGTACTGGATATAAGATCCCAAAGAAAGGGACATGGGGGGACATTTAATGACTGAGATCCAGATCCGGAAACAAATTTTGCAATTTTTTCAGTCGTAGCGAGGCTCCGCAAGCTCTATAGAGGTCTGCAGCCTTTGCTCCCAACTTCAAAGAGGTGTCTTCGTCGTGCGCTCGAGAGAGAAGAGCCATTTCGGTATAAATTCCCGCCTGCTCCATGGGGAACCTATCACCAAAGCCAAGTCCTTTTTGGAATAGCTCGTGAGCCTTTTCACGCTCTTGAGCTAGACGAAAAACTCTCCCCATAATTTGATAGTTCAATGCCTCTTCGATATTTATTTTTCTGAATTCTTCAAGGCCCCTCTCGGCTGTCCTCTTGGCTTCTACAAAATGTCCCTGATGGGCCAAGATTTCACCCGCATGGAGACGACTAATCGCCACTCCTCGTTTGTAACTATCTGCTTTTGCCAATTCTTCGGCTCTGGAATTGCTAATTTCAGCAGATGCTAAATCTCCCAATTCCAGAAAAATCATCGTTTTGTTAGTGTACGAGATGCTGAGATTGGTTGGCGTTCCATGAATTTGAAATTGCTCGATGGCTTGCTGCTGATTTTGCAAACCAGATTCTAAGTCTCCAAATTCATACAATACAGCTCCTAAATTTGAAAAAATTGAACCAAGTGTTCTAGTTTGAATGAAGCTCTTGAGATTCAAACATTCATTGTAGGTTCGGATGGCCTCATCTAATTTTCCCGCCCAGGAAAGCAAGTTCCCTTTGCTCAGCAAAGCTGACGCCAAAATCGTTTTGTCCCCTAGTTTGTCGGCAATTTCGACTGCTTTCTTATTGAAAGTCTCTGCTTGTTCTAACTTGCTCTGCCGCCAGGATGCCACTGTTAGCTGATTGTACAAATCGCCAAGAACTTGCAGTGGGAGATTAGGAACGATTGTCGCCCGCAAGAGACTTTCAATAACGTTCCATTCTCCAATGGGCCCAAGCTTTTCAATTAGCGAGCTTGTCTGTAGCAGCAAAGCAGCATTTTTTTGATCTTCGGCAGTCGCGAGCTGAGAGGCCTCATCAGAATGGCAAAGGTCTGAAATTTGGCATGACAAAACTTCCGCAAGGGCTTTTGCATTGTCTGGTTGAATAAACCTAACTTTTCCTTGAATCCATCTCGCTACAGTTTTCTTATCGACTCCAACTTGTTCGGCCAGCCACCACTGCTTGATGCCGAGTTCGGTAATTCGGTCGCGAAGGTAACTTGAATTTAGAATAAGCTCAGTGGAATTTTTCATTTAAAAAATTATGCAGCTCCAAAGCTTGAATCCCAGTCAGCAAACGCCAAAGTCGACGGGTGAACTTTCAGGGCCATTGCCAAGGCCTTAGCGCGATCAATTCCCATAACAACACGATCATGCTCTAAGGAAGAAATCGTGGCCTGCTTCAATCCAGATTTTTTCGCAAGCTCCGCCTGCGTAAGGCCGATCAACTCACGATAAATTTTCAGAGCTTTTCCAGGAGTCAAAGATCCATATTTTTTTGCTGGAACAAACTCTTCTTTCAAAATCTCTTTTACTTTTTTTCCGATAGCCATCACTTCCTCCTATAATCGTGAGGTGTCACTTTTAAAACCAAGATCTTCACCGATCGCCCCTCAACCAAATAAATCACTCGCCACTGCTGATTGAGTGACGAAGCTCTGGCACCTTTCCACTCGCCCTTGAGCGCGTGATCCCAGTAACCGTTGATTCGCTGAATTCCAGTTGGTCCGTATTGCTCGATCAAATTTTTCCAAGCATCAAAAGAGTCGCGAATTTCAAGCGGCGCTTTCTTCAATTCTTTTTCAGCTGATCTGGCAATTTCAACGATCCACATATAACCTAAAAGTAATATTACCTTTAAGTGATGTCAATATCAAGAGGACAAAAAAATCGAACTCGAGCTTAAGCGACAGAGTTATCTAAATTTACTTGTGATTTTAATTAGTTAGACATCAAGACTTCGAATTTAAGGATCCAAATTTCGTCTATTGTAAAAATTACAAATTGGTGCACCCTGTTAGGCGAGTTTAGAACCAGTTTGCTCCAGTATGCGTAAAGTAGATTTTTTAATATTAAAAACTGGTTCGTGGTTTTTCTTCGGCGACTATCGGCACGAGCCAAGCCTCGTCGGTTGGTGTTTTCTTAATATTACTTTTTAATAAAATCCTGTCCCACGCCACCTAGCCCTTACTATTACCCACAAGTTGAACCACCTTTGAACAGGACGTAGTCCTCTGCGATGTCATTGAGTCGCTGCCAAC
>JBDHWW010000097.1:0-6054 GCA_039810425.1 Pseudobdellovibrionaceae bacterium
AAAGAATAACAAGATCGAAGAAGCAGTTTTGCAACTCGTTCAAAATTAACCAGACACACAAAATCTTACGCTACCAAACCCTTCGCGCCAACCCCCACTATCCGTATAGAGAGTCCGCTTAAGTGGACTAGTACTGGCCGCGAAGCTGTTCGCGAACCCATTTGCGGATCATTGGCATTTCTTCATCCGTCAGGGCGTGTTCTTTATCAAGCTCGATCCAGTCGACTTCAAGGCCGGCATCACGGAGCTTTTCAACTCCATGCTTGGTCTCGTCAATCTTGAGCAAATCGTCCTGACGTCCGTGCGTGAACACCCAGGGAGTCTTCAGGGAATCCAATGCCAAATTCCGCCGCCAGCGCGGATAGAAATGGAAATAGCCACTGACACCCACAATACCGCCGAGGCGCTTTGGATAATTCAAACCGATATCGGCACTAATAAGGCAGCCTTGCGAAAACCCGAAGAGGAAAATATTCTCACTCTTCCAGCCCTGCATTTCGAGCTGAACAAGGAGTTGTAAAACCTTTTCGCGGATCTTCAAAACGCCATCGCGCTCATACGGAGGATCGCCGTACCAGGAGTATCCGTCGAGGAATTTCTTCGGTGCGTTCAGTAAAAGATAGTTCATCTCGGGAACGCCCATCTCCTCATCGAAATTGCGGAACGGGCGGATGCTATCACCTTTTCCGTGCAAAACAATCATGAGCTTTTCAGACGGCTTACGGGCGGAAATGAATTTGAACTTGAAGAGATCTGTGAAAATCATCGTTCGCCTCGCTCAGCAATGCCGCGACAACTGAGGACTCTGTGAGCCTCTTTGATTTCAGGATCATCCGGAGACAAAAAATCGCTGTCAAAGCTGAGGCAAGTTGCAAGATCCGGCTGTAAATCCACCGCAATACCGATTGTCGAAATCGCATTCGGCGCTGTCAGCGGATACCAGAACTGGTCTTGCTCACGAAGAGCGAAACTGTCTTTGAAATTCACTTTCACGTCAGGTTCTAGCCCCACCATCTGAGGCGTTCGGCCCGACGGCAAATAATAGAAACCCTTCGTTTCGAAGATGGCGATTCTGCTGTTCTTCGACCAGATTTCACCTTCTTGAAATGAGCCTTTTCCGAAACTGCGCTCGCCGACCAAGATGGCCCGATGATAATCTTGCAAAGCCCCGGCAACGATTTCTGCCGCACTCGCAGAGCCCGAGTTAATCAAGACGGCCATGGCGCCGTCAAACTCCTGCTCTTGCTCGCTATACGCCGTTTCTTCTTCAACATCAGAAACGATTGGCTTGACTTGGAAAATCTTTTTGCCTAGGCCGACGAACAAACCGGTCACGCAAGCCGCTTCGTCCATCTGACCGCCGGGATTATCGCGCAGATCCAATAACAAGCCACGAATGCCTTGCTGTTTTAAATGCTGAAGCGCACCCTTCACTTCAGCGCAAGCATCAATCGCGAACTTATTGATCGTGAGCACGCCAATGGGTTTAATTCCGTCGAGCACTTGATAGCTCACTGTCGGCAACGTCTGCTGCGTGCGCAAGACGCTGATCACTTTCAAATCCCCATGGTGCAGCACCGACAAATGAAGGGTGCTGCCCTCTTCTCCGCGAAGGGAGTCACTGAGTTCTTGCATCGACATCACTGGCGCCTTCTCGCCATTGACCGTCAGAAGAACGTCACCCTTACGAAGGCCTGCGATAAACGAAGAAGAATTCTCGATCACTTTTTTAATGAAGTATTGCTTATCAGAACGGCCGATAACAACGCCAATGGAAAGACTGCGCGGATTCGCCTTCGCCACCACCTCGTTGTACATCTTAGCTGGCAGCAAGTAGGTGTGCGGGTCACGGAAAACGGATAAAAAACCGTTCATACCAAGACCCACCGCCGCGCTCAGTTTATCCGGCTCGATATGCTCGTTCAGGAGTTTTTTCCAAACTTTCATAAAGGGAAAATTCGGAACCACGGGTTGAGAAGAAAGATAAACTTTCCAAGGTGCCAGGAGTTCTTTCTCAGAGATCGCCCGGCGGGTGGCTTTCGACGCAGGCACAAGACGCCCATCCGTAGAAAGATCGAAACCGTACTTCTGTGCGACCGACTGCACAGCGTTCACACACGCGTAGAAATAGCGCTCAGAACTATTGCAAGACCCCTCTTGCAATAGTTCTTCGAGCGTCTTGGATCCCAAGCCTGTCTCGGCCCAGTATTCATCCGCTGTTCTTACCTTGGAAAGTTTCCGTGCATTGCCAACGGCTATAAAAGTCCCCATGGCTACGATCAGCAACGCACAAACTATGATTCTCGGTCTTCTAAGCACTTAAAGCGCCCTCCGCTAGCCCCGGAAAATGCAACCCATGTGCCTGGCAAAACAAGCTTCTATTGCACTTTATGGGGTCCTGAGGTCCATTTTTTAGAGAAAATTCAGTGCTGACTAGGAGCTTTGCACCTTGAGTTTACGACGTGAATTATCTACATTGTGGCTATGATAATCGTAACTGGTGCAAACGGCTTTATTGGCAGCGTGATGGTATGGGAACTCAATCAAAAGGGCATCACCGATATCGTCTGCGTGGACTCTGTGGACCTCAAAACCCGCAATGTTCTCAAACATAGAAAATACTCCCGATTCCTCGGTAAGAATGATCTCTGGCCTTTCTTGGATACGAAAGAGGCCCAAGAGAAAGTCACTTGGATCATTCATATGGGCGCTTGCTCCACCACGACGGAAACCGACAAAGAGTTCCTCTGGGAGAATAACACGTACTACACGCAAAGAATTTTCGAGTGGTGCACGAAGTTTAAAAAAGATCTCATCTACGCAAGCTCCGCGGCGACTTACGGTGCGGGCGAACGCGGCTTTGACGACGCCACTGATCCCGAGTTGCTGAAGCCTTTGAACCTTTACGGCGAATCGAAAGTGTTATTTGATCGCTGGGCGGCGAAGCAAACTCAAACCCCGCCACACTGGTATGGTTTAAAATTTTTTAATGTGTTTGGTCCGAACGAGTATCACAAGGCCTTTATGTCGAGCGTGGCGTTCAAAGCATACAATCAGATCAAAGACACTGGCGCATTTGGCTTATTCAAGTCCGCCAATCCAAAATACAAAGACGGCGAATTCATGCGTGACTTTGTTTATGTGAAAGACGTCACCGGCTGGATGTGGGAACTCATGGAAAAAAAGCCGGTCGATGGCGTTTACAACATGGGCTTCGGCAAATCCCGTACATGGCTTGACCTTGCAAACTCTGTTTTCGCGGCGATGGGCCAGTCTTTGAAAATTAACTGGATCGAAATGCCTGAAAGCGTTCGCGGTCAGTATCAGTACTACACAGAGGCAAAAACGGATAAATGGGCGAAGGCGGGAATGAGTCCTTCGAAATGGCCTCTGGAAAAAGCTGTGGATGACTACGTGAAAAACTATCTGACCAAGTCAGATCCTTGGTTGTAAGGACTGCCGTAAATGGAATCCCTTCCGAAACATCTTCGCAAATATGTTGTTGAGCAAAACTACGCCAAGTACACCCCCGTAGAGCAGGCCACCTGGCGTTACATCCTTCGTCAGCTGAAAGCTTATCTGTCTGTTCATGCTCATGAGTCCTACGTAGAAGGCCTTGCGAAGACCGGAATTGAAATTGAGAAAATCCCGCGCATTGAAGATATCAGCGCGAAGATTCAAAAATTCGGCTGGCGTGCGATTCCTGTCAGCGGCTTTATTCCGCCGGCGGCCTTCATGGAGCTTCAATCTCTCAGCGTTTTGCCAATTGCATCCGACATGCGCACCCTGGATCATTTACTGTACACACCCGCACCGGACATTGTTCACGAAGCTGCGGGGCATGCGCCGATTCTTGCGAACCCCGAGTTTGCTGATTATCTTCGTCAATACGCTCAGATTTCACGTAAGGCCTTGATCAGCAAAGAAGACCTCAACATGTACGAAGCGATTCGGGAGCTTTCAGATAGTAAAGAAAACCCTTCTTCAACCCCGGAGCAAATCAAAGCGGCTGAAGAAAAGCTTGAGCGAGTTTCTAGAAGCATCTCGCACATCTCTGAAGCCGCAGAACTCGGCCGCATGAATTGGTGGACGGCGGAGTATGGTTTGATTGGCGAGATGAAACATCCAAAAATCTTTGGCGCAGGCTTGCTATCGAGTGTTGGTGAAGCCAAATGGTGCCTTAGCGAGGCAGTGAAGAAGATTCCTTTGACCGTGGACTGCATTAAGCAGGGTTACGATATCACAGAGCCACAACCGCAGCTCTTTGTGACTCCTGATTTTAAAACCCTCGTAAAAGTTCTGAACGAAATGGCCGATCAAATGGCCTTCCGGAAAGGCGGTATTCAGAGTGTGCAAAAAGCCATTCGTGCGGAATCCGTGAACACCATCGAGCTGAACTCGGGAGTCCAAATTTCGGGTATGGTTATGGAGGTGATAGCTCCTCCGCACCCGTCGCAAGAAGTCGCTTATTTGCGGTTCCAAGGCCCATCGCAGCTCTCTTTCAGGGACCAACAGCTGCCTGGCCAAGGGCCGGACTATCACACGCACGGTTTTAGCACGCCGGTCGGCAAACTTAAAAAATTCCCAAGCATTTGCCCGTCAGATTTATCTGACAACCAGTGGGATCAGCTCAACGCCGCTCCTGGCAAAAAAATGGAGCTTGAATTCACAAGTGGCGTTCATATCAGCGGTACTTTCAACGGCCGCCTTGAACAAGACCGCAAAACGGTTTTGCTTTCATTGACGGATGCAAAAGCGACGCTCGACGGTCGCGTGTTATTTGACCCTTCCTGGGGCACCTTCGACATAGCGATCGGTTGCACAGTCACATCCGTCTTTGGCGGCGCTGCGGACCGCGAAGCTTACGGGGAAACCGACGACTTTGTGGCGGCTCGCGTGCCGCAGCGTACTTATTCTGCAGAAGAAAAGCTCTACCACTCTCAGTACGCAAAAGTGCGGGAGATCCGCGAAAAGAATCTCCAAGGAGCCGAGCTTGAAAAGGCGTTGGCTCCTGTGATCGAAATTCATGATCAGAAGTTCAAACAGGATTGGCTTCTGAAGCTCGAAGCTTTCGAGCTTGTTTCTAACCGTGCCAAAGGTGCTGCGATGGAAAAGAAACTCCATGGGGATCTCGAAAAACTTGCCCAAGACCAGAAACTCACCTCGATGATCAGGGATGGTTTGACTCATGCGCGGCTTTGAAGTTCGCATCGTGCTTGTGCGCACGATCTATGAACGCAATGTCGGCGCGACCTCGCGGGCGATGAGCAATATGGGCTTTGAAAAGCTTATTCTCGTCGATCCAAAGTGTGAACTGACTTATGAAGCCCAGCAGGCCGCGGCCACCGGCCAAATCGGTTTGCAAAACCGTATGACCTATGAAAGCTGGGACGAATTCCTAGCGAAAGAACCTGAAAGTATTAAAATCTGCTTCACCGCGCGTGACGGTCGTGGCCGCCAAGTTCGGGACATTGATGATGTACTACAAGACATCCGCGAAAAATCGCCACAGTTCCAAGTCACTAGCGATATTCCTTATGTCGTGCATTTGGTTTTTGGTCCTGAAGATTGGGGCCTCGGCGCCGAGGATCTTGAAATGGCAAACTTCTGTGCGTCTTTGCCGACGTGGGGTGAAAACTGGAGCTTGAACCTTGCGCAAGCGACGTTGCTGGCCATGTTCTCACTTCGAAAGGCTTGGGGGGGAAACCGCACAAAGCTTGAAGGTGCGGATGAGGACCGCCGCGCCACCCAAGGCGTTGAGGGCATCAATCCCGATCAGACATTAAAAAAATGGCTTCTTGAAATGGGTTTCGACCTGTCAAAGAAGCGCATCAACGCATACACGGTTCTGCGGCGAATGCTGATGCAAAATACTCCAACCAGAAAAGAACTTGTGATTCTGGAGACGGTTTTGCAGCAAAGCATCCGCAAACTCAAAGAATACAATGAAATGCGTAAAAACTGGCCTCTTTAAATGTTGAAAACTGCCCCCTTACGCTGTTGATGGCAAAGGGGTTGCAGAAGTCTCTCTGGGATGTTGCCAGAGTGTGTATA
>JBDHWW010000098.1:0-6017 GCA_039810425.1 Pseudobdellovibrionaceae bacterium
GAAAGGGGCAAATCATGCCGAAATCCCAGAAGCTAAGCATTTGTTATATAAGAACTTGTTAATAGTGCACCAACGCCATGCAGGAGGATTCGTGGCAGCGCCATTTAGAGGCAAGGTGTACGCGCTGGCGACACCTCATCAAGTCAAGAATTCGTTCGGCGCAAACATCTCTGGTGATATCAAGCGGGTGCCCCTCAATGATGATGACCTACGCTACGAAGATGGGACTGCGAACCAGCTGATGCGCAGAGCGACCACAATTGCGCTCGCCCGCCGCGCCAACTTGCCCTGTGACCGAGAGGGACTTATATGGAGTACTCAGCCCATCGACAGCGTTCGATTTGAGGGTCAGAGTTGGCGAGTATTTGAAGCGGTGATTCTTCAAGTGAAAAACATCAATCATTCGCTCGCGCTTGTTTTCAAACCGACTCTCAGGATAACGGATTCTTTGAACGAGGAAGCGCCCCGTGAAATAAGCAACGCTATCAAGGCAAGCAAGCTTGGGTGGCAACACAATAGGCCTTTCAACGAGGCGTTAATGGGATGGCACAATCGACTTCTGAACAGGGTGGAGACGCGGCTAAGGTTTCCAGACTTGGAAAATGGAATTTCGTTTTCCATTTCCTCTCGCCCTTTTGTTGCCAAGATTACAGACGAACGGCTACACACTTTGCGGCTGAGTGCTGAGCACGGGGCAACGGCGACGCAGATCGGATTGCAAATCTCAGAACCAAAACTCACCTTCTTGCCGCTTTCAGGGAGAGGCGTAGCGGAAGACACTCATCCAATCCGCGGACTACTCAATAACAGGCCTTTTGATGCGCTACTTACAGACTCCGGGGTGATTCCAGAGATTCGCGTCGCAATCATCGCTCCACATGCAGATGGTGGTCGAGTAAGCGATTTCCTTTTCAGACTACAGGAGTGCGCTACGCCCCCTGAAAAGGAGGCGGACTACCTTCCCGAATTTCCGGGCTTCAGCAACGCTTTCAGATGCGGTCTTGTCGTAACCCGCCCAGGGAATCGGGGCTTCTACGGCATAGACGAACCTCGGGACAACTCTCCCGCTTCGGCTCGTGAACTTGCTGTTCGAATAGCAGCGGCCATTTCTGCCCTGAAGGCCACCGTCAATCCTAGCGTCACTTACATCTACATCCCAGGGAGATGGGCCGCGCTGAAGGCGTACGAGGATGAGAGCGGGAATTTTGATCTTCACGATTTCGTCAAAGCGGCCGCTATTCCGCAAGGTTGTGCCACCCAGTTCCTGGAAGAAGATACCTTGGCTCAATCCCAGTTGTGCCGGGTCAGATGGTGGTTATCTCTCGCAACATATGCCAAGGCTATGCGCAGCCCCTGGGCACTCAAAGGCCTAGACAAAGAGTCAGCATATGTGGGCGTGGGATACAGCCTCCGAAACAGGCCTGGCTCAGATGGCAACGTAGTTCTTGGCTGTAGCCATCTCTACAGCCCGAACGGCCTGGGACTTCAGTTTCGCCTGAGCAAGGTTGAGAACCCCATCATGAGGCGTAAGAACCCTTTCATGAGCTTCGATGACGCACGAAGGCTTGGGGAAGGTATCAGGGAACTGTTCTTCGAAGCCAACTTGCGCCTCCCTCGGCGGGTGGTACTTCACAAACAGACGCCTTACCTGAAGGAGGAGTGTGAAGGCTTGCAGGCAGGCCTGGAGGGTGTCGAGTGTGTAGAGCTTCTACAAATACACATCGATGACACTCTGCGCTACCTCGCATCAAGGACGAAGTTCGACGGTACTGTCGAGATTGACGGCTATCCTATTCGACGAGGGACGACAGTCGTCATCGATGAATCGACGGCTCTTTTATGGGTGCACGGCGCATCAAGGGCGCTGCACCCCAATCGCACGTACTACCAAGGGAAGCGCCGAATCCCAGCGCCACTCGTCTTAACCAGGCATGCTGGAGTAAGCGACTTGATGACGCTGGCCGAGGAAATTCTTGGTTTGTCAAAGATGAACTTCAACAGTTTCGACCTTTACGGTCAGCTTCCTGCAACGATCGAAACGTCGCGAAGGGTCGCTCGCATTGGAGCCTTACTCGACAGGTATGCCGAGCGCTCATACGACTACAGGCTGTTCATGTAGGCGGCGCCCCAAGCTTGTTAAGGTGTGAAAGTTGGAGAGATTTGAGCATCCACATCGAACGGGTTATACCGTTTGCTGCGGGAGTCTCAGATCGCAGACATTGGCCCAGCCCCCTGTCTAGCTGCTGGCAACTTTCCGCAGGGTAAGCCGAATGAGTGCAACCCCGAGGACCGCCGGTGGCCGCGTCGATGAAAGAGAACGTCGATCGCCAGCTGCGCCCGGCTGCCGATCGGCCGCGTTTCACGCCATGTCTTTCCGCGTTAGCCGTCATGCTTCGGCGCAAGCCTGTTGATTGGGAGCATTGCCGCGTCATGACGTGTCAGCTTAAAATTTGTTTGCCGCCCGGGGCAGGACTTAATCTCGTCCGCGTTAACGCAGACGTTGCAGTATGGTAACCCCGATCCGCGCCGCCGCCGCTTTCATGGAATGCGCGCAGAGGTACAGGAGAAAGATAGCCCTGGGCGGCACTCTCTTCTCTATGAAACCACTACTGTGACTACCTTCCCAAGCCCGCCCGATGCCGAAGCGTGGGCGGAGCTCCTGCGGCGCATAGATGTCGACACGTTCTCGGTCGAGGTGTTTGGCGTTGCATATAAGCACGTGCAGAGCATTCTGTACCCGCATCCGCCCTACCGAGCCTTCTTGATGGCCAAGCGAAGTGGTGGGCATCGCGTTATCCGCGAGCCGCGACGTCGCCTGAAAGTACTGCAAGAGAGGGTGTTGGCCTACCTTTACGAGCGCGCGGGCAAACCTAAGCCGTGCGCCCATGCGTTCAATAAAAATCGCAGCATCGTCACCAATGCTCGGAAGCACCTAGAACGCAAGCCTCACTTCGTTCTGAACTTGGACTTAGAGGCGTTCTTCCCCTCGATCAACTTCTATCGGATCCGCGGTGTCCTTCAAAAGGCGCCGTTCCACTTTTCGCATCAAGTGGCATCAATGCTGGCCCAAATGTGCGTGATCGGGAACGAGCTGCCTCAAGGAGCGCCAACCTCACCTTTCCTGTCGAATCAGGTATGCCGTTCGATGGACCGCGATCTCATGGCTCTGGCGAAGCGCCATCAAGCCACTTACACGCGCTACGCCGACGACATCACGTTCAGCTTCTCAACGCCCAACCCGGCCGCGCTGCCGGCAAACATCTGCTCGTTCGACGGTGGCGTTGCTGTTTTGGGCAATGAGCTGGTTTCCATCATCGAGCAGCACAATTTCCGCATCAATTCAGCAAAGACGCGCATGTCTACCCGCCGTAGACGGATGGAGGTCACGGGTATCGTGATCAACGCATTCCCGAATGTAAAGCGTGCCTTTATAGACAGCATTCGCGGCGGACTCCATGCCTGGCAGAAGTATGGCTACGACAATGCGCAGGCGGAGTGGGAAAGGAGGGTGGCCGTGGGCGCGACACTCGCTTATGAAAAGCGCACACGGAAACGACAAACGCTATCGCGCAAGCTTCCCGATATCAAGAATGTGCTTTGGGGCAAGCTCCTTTTCGTACGCATGGTGCGCGGTAAGGATGACTCGATCTACACTCGCTTGGCCGAGAGATACAATCAGCTGGTGACGGACGAGAAGTCGCGAAATGCCGAGTTCGCGGCCCCCCTTCTTCCTGTGGAGCCGATAGTACGAAGTGCTGAGGATGTCGAGCACGCAGTCTTCGTAATTGAATGGATTGGGGACTATCGGCCGACGGGTAGCGGCGAGGCGACTATGGTCGGGGGCCAAGGCACGGCCTTCGCGTACAAGCGCCACGACCGCCTGATTACCTGTGACCATGTTTTGGTCGCCACCGATCAGTTCAATGGTACTTCTTTCGTCGCGGACATTGAGGCGATTGCCGGCGCCTCACTAACTGCGACTAACCCAGTAACTGGCCAAGATTGGCCTATTCGCGTGGTGCACCGCGACGCCGCACGCGACGTGGCAATCCTCGAGTTTGTGGGCGAGCCCCCAGCGCGACGGTTTTTCACAGGCATAGATGCTCCGATAACTTTGCACGCCCCTGGGCGATTAATCGGATTCCCGAACTGGAGCCGGGGCCGCCGTGCGAACCAGGATCCGGTCATAGTGACCAATCGCCTTCCGCGCACTGGATTGCAGCGAGTTGAGGTCAACCAGCTCATTCGTGCGGGTAACTCCGGCGGTCCATTTGTTGACGAGCTTTATCGCGTGGCTGGAGTTGCCCAGCAGGGGGCGCTACAGGACCGCGGAAACAACGAATGCTTGTGTAGCATGGAGCTGGACCGGTGGATTGCCGAGTGCGAAGCATCGGAAGCGTGCCTTCTGACAGCCCCGACGGCTGGAATAGCTCTCCTTGACCCATCGCCTTAGCAAATGAACGCTTCAAACTGACCTTACGGTAATGAAAAAACAATCTGTCTCAACCTTACTCGCTGCTCTTGACGAGCGCTGGGGTATGTTCCCCAATCAAACCACGCTAGGGTCCTATGACTACTTCTCCCAGTCAGTTCGCCTGCATTCTGTTCACCCTGAGCATTATCACGATCTGAATGGAGCACCAGTCGGCGCAGGGACTACTGTTCAAGCCATAAAGAAATTCGCTCCGCTTAGCTTCCATGAATACACGCATTGGCTTGACATGAATTGCACTCTCTACGGATTGCGAATCCTAAGAGAGCTTGCCCTGAGCTACCATTTCAATCCGGATTTAAGAACGGACGCATGGTCCGCTGAGAATCAGTTCTTTCACGCCAAACGCGTTGCTGATGCGATCACGCAAATACGGTTACCGAGTTACTATTCACTCACATTTCCCGGCGTTGCTAACCGGCCCTGGCAGTACCAGATTTCCGTCGGGCATGGCTTCGATGCGACTGGCAAGCCAAACTCAGATCCGATCGTTTTCCTTCGATTTGCTGACGTCACCGGCCAACCAATTGCAAGGCAACCGTTGTCGATGGCCTCAATACTTGAGGCAAATGCAACATATCACGAAATGCTAGGAATTCTATCCGCCAACTCAACGATATCTGACACAAATGAACGGATTGTTGAGGAGAAAACGGATGCCCAGCGACTAATCGATCAAGTATATGAACCGCAACTCACTCTATACTCGGTAGCGGCCCACCTATGCGCTGCAACCGGAAAATTCAACGATATAGCTGCTGCATACAAGGCAGCAGCAATTATTGCGCGGTTTGTTCTCAATTGCCCGGGTGTCCGCCTTTCAAAATTTAAGGCCAGAGATACCTTTAAGGAAAAATTGGGGAAAGATTTGTCCGCGCGAATAACAAGTGCGATTCGTAACGGCAACGTAGAGAGCTTGTTCTTTTATGCGGCCAGCGTCTTTGACTGGGGTCGCACGTCCCTAAGCGATCCGGAGCAGGATCTTGCTAATCTTTCCCAGCTTTGCTTCGAAGCCGACTTCGAAAAATTAAGGGGGGAGGTTGCCGATGAGGCGCGAAGGATGACAGCAGAGATTCATGGCACTACGTTTCCTGATGCTGAGATGCTAGCTAGTGCGGCTCTTGATAACTGTCTGCGACTCATTCGGAGTAAGTCGGTTGGCTACAGCTTGAGCGACTTTCATTTGCCACCATGCTTCCTGGCGAATGATGAAGTGATGTCCGTAATACCATCGAGGGAGGAAAATATCTTAAAGGATTTAGATATCACCGATCGCTTCTATAGTCTCTACGACAACGAAAGCTGGATACGAAAGTTTACGGATGCATGCTATCCGCGGCACAACCGATTGACCTAACCGGAAGGCAATGTCCGCTCTGCGCTCAAACGACGGTTTGCTTTGGGCTTGTTTCTGCCGGAGCGCTTCGCGAAAAAGTAGCCGTTGAGACCGGCGTTGGTGCAGTAAAATGTCATCCCACCCGGCAGGGCCGGCTTTCGTGATGGTTTGAGGTCGAGCATGGCAGTG
>JBDHWW010000099.1:0-5972 GCA_039810425.1 Pseudobdellovibrionaceae bacterium
TTTTTAAACCGTTGTTAACTGACCCCCTGGTACCGGTAAACCGGTGGAACCTGTCCCTTTTTAAACCGGCGCTTCCACCAGTGGCCCGTGTTTGTCTTAGGACGCTCACAGGCCTTGGTGTCTTGATCAGCAATTATGGATGCCGCTATTGCGTAACGGGAACCGTCTTGCATTCAAATGAGCTTTTGTCGCCTGTTCTATCGACGACGCTCCAAGAGACAACTCCGTTAATAGATGAATGCTGCAGATAAATCGATTCTGGGAAACCATCGATATCCGTCCATGAGCTTTTCACTGCAAAGCCTTCGCCGTTAATACAGTCGCTTTCACACCGGAAATTTTTAAAGAAATATTTAGTGAAGAGACCGTCTAGTTTCAATTTGGCAGTCGTCTTATTTAGAGCATCAAATCCGTAGATTCGCTCGAACTGTATTTGCACCGCCTTAGCTGCGTCTTCATACGCATAGAAGACATATTTTGCGTTGTTCGTGGTGGAGCATTTCAAAACGGATTTCATGTTGACCGATCTAAGGCCATCATCGGCATTTACGAGCGTCGTCCCCGCCATCGTTTGCGCCGTCAGCCGACGAGCATAGACGGAATTTGGCTCACCCTGAACTCGGCGATAGCGATAAACAGTTTCGTGAAGGATAAAAGCGACTTGATCCAAGGCGGACATCTTATCAAAAAGAATTTTTGAAATATAGAGAAGCCCGTCGGCGCGGTAATTCGCCATGGTTTGAATAGCGCATCGATCATCTTGAGGTTCGATGAAGTTCTCAAGGTCCGGTATCGGCTTTAAGCCCACGTCGTCCTTTAGAAAACGGACAAACTGATTTTTGCTCTCGTTTCCATTCTGCGCATTCAGAATTTCTTCATAGATCTTTCTAGCGTGTTCGACGAGATGTCGATCATACCATGAGTTTGGAAACGCTGAAGAATCAATTATTGCCAGCTTCTGAATCATAAACGTGAAGGCAGAAGGCAGGTCTTGGAAACTCAAATAGTTCAAATGGGGCGTCAGCGCCTTTTGTTCCCAAAGGTCATAGAGTCCAACAGATTGCAGAGAATCTTTTGATGCAGTCGTGTAGCATGCGACGACGTGTCCGCCTCCTCCTTCTTGGCCGACGAGTGCAAAAGTCGTCGTTGAATACAATAGTAGTAGCATCAGTGCACTTTTCATTTTTTCCCCCTCTTTGTAATTGGATAAAAGCTGATTTGAAGCTGATAAACTTCATTTTGTTTTTTTGTGTGCTCTAAAATTCCAGAAAATCGTCTCCGGAATTTTTTGATCTCTTCCTTGGCTATGGGAATGTCATTTACATCGATGGCCATAGTCGTGCTGGAATGGTCCCTCACGCTGAAGTCATCCATCTGCAGAGACTCGATTGACTTCTCAAGAAGCTGTTTCTGGTATCGCCGTTTGGCTTCGGTAGTTTTGTCTTTTTGGTAATGAGTCGTGAATCCGCTCATTTTATCGACCCATTTTCCTTTTGAATCGATTTCCAGAATTCCGACGCGCTGAAGACGTTCCAATGCCATCTTGATATGGTGACTATGGACCTTCAATCGTTGTGACACCCACTTAACGGTCGGTTCAAAGTCACGGAGCTTCATCACTTCTAAAATTGCGAGGTGGTACCACTCGGATACCACGATGAATACGTCCTCAGACAGTTCGTGAAAATGCTGATGTTGTGAATCTTCTTTGTAACCCAAGATTTTCTTTTGTTGGTCCCAAACTTCAGAAGGTGAAAGGCCCAAAGCGAATCCAATTTTGCCGGCCATTTTAGGAGTCAGCTTTCGTTGTCCGTTTAAAACGCCCGAGAGCGTAGCGGCACTCACCCCAAGGCGTTTTGCATAGGCGCGAAGCGAGTAAGACGGATTCTTCGCAATCTGTTGTTCAAGAGATGTCTTGATCTTTGCGGTTAGGGTGACAATTTCATTTTGCATACCCAGTGGATATATTTGAAAGTGGCCGAAATTCAAGATTTTCTGAAACAAAGTGTTTCACGTCTGAAACATATCTAGCTGAATCAAAAGTTGTTGGCATTCAACAAAACGTCTTTACAGACCGCCTGTAAGGAAAAAATGGTGATCCACTTTTGATAACTCGCGAACAGAGTTATTATCATGATATTACTGAGTTTTTTGTCTTAGTCAAAGAGGGTATTTTCGCAAAAGTGGCTCCTCTTTACGCAAAAGGCCTCTCTCTGGGCGAGATAGCCGCCGAAACCCAAATCCCAAAGACGACTGTCAGAAGTGCCCTCCTCAAGGGCGGCGTTCGCCTTAGACAAAAAGAGAATTCGTCCCACCTCAAAACTTGGGAACGCCGTGGAAAGAAAGGCGCTCTGCCGCCTTACGGATTTTGCTATTTCCAGGGCGAAATCGTTCCTCACCCGAAAGAATACAAAACCCTCCTTGTCATTCGAAAGCTTTGGCAAAAAGGCATCAACTCAAATGCCATTGCCACAGAGCTAAATCGCCAGCGCGTGCCTTCCCGAATGGCTAAGGAGTGGAGCTGGAACGCCGTCAAAAATATCGTGGACCGCCTTAAGAAAAATCAACTTCCGATCAAGGAGTAATCTATGAAATTCGATAAGCTAACTACATTTGCCATGGGAGTCGTCATCGCGGCGGCGATGGCCGGCAATCTGGATCGCCTCACATTGTGGGTCCATACGGCGACCGCCAAGGTCCTTTGGGAATCCAGAGCGTCCGCCTGGGGCAGTCCCTATTTTTTTCAAGACCAAAATAACAATTCAAAAACGAAAAACTTAACCAAGGAGGTTCGCCATGCAAGAAACCACTAATATCCCGGAACCACCAAAACGAAGAGCATCGGTCCAAATGCTGGCGGTGCTGACCGTCTTTAGCTCCGACGCCCATTTGATGACCCAAGTTCGGCCATTCATTGACCTCGATCTCGAGAGCATCTCTTGGGAAGAAATTTTCAAGATCCCTTTCGGCTCGGACTATCAGGGTGCCGTTGGCTTTGCTTACGGGATTTGGACCGACCGAGTGCTGGAAGGAAGCAATCCCTTTCATGCTGCGCTGAGTTTAAATCCCCGGATTCAGCAGGGCTTACTCCAGGCGCTTGCTCTCAGATGGGGGCTTAAGGGAGTGGCCCTAAAGTGATGATAAACACGCATTCAATTTGAAAAAGACTCTAACCAAGACTATAAACCGAGGAGGTGCATTATGAGTAAGAAAGTATGTTTGTACGCCAGAGTGAGTACTGATCAGCAAGGCTCCGGACTTGAAGCCCAAGTCCGTGCGCTCAAGGAATACTGTCGTCTGAATAACATCGAAAACTACGAACTTTTCGCGGATGAAAACCAATCCGGGACTAAAAACTCGCGCCCAGCTCTTGATCGCATGATGATGGCCGTGAGAAACGATGAAACCGAATGTGTGGTGGTTTACAGCTTCAGTAGATACGCCCGCTCGACCACGCACATGCTTGCGGGTCTTGAGGAAATGAAGAAGCACAATACGAATTTCGTTTCACTCACCGAGAAAGTCGATACCAGTAGCCCGATTGGAAAAGCGATGTTTGTGATTATCTCGGCCATCGCAGCCCTAGAGCGTGACCTGATCGCCGAGCGCGTGAAGAACGGACTTGCCAATGCCCGCGCAAAAGGGAAACTCATTGGGCGCAAGAAACTTAGAGATTCAGATTTGATTCGCAAACTTTTAAAAACAGGTCTCACCTATAGAGCCATTTCAGTCATCGCAAAATGTTCGCACGGTTCCGTACACCAAGAGAAGCTTGCGATGAAAAAAGAAGAAGCCGCAAAGCTCGCTCAGATTGAAAAAGAAAAGTTGGAGCAAGAAAAAGCGATTAAAGATGCTACCGCCAATATTTTCCCGGAGGCGGCATAGTATGAAACTTAAAATCACGGACGCTCGGCTTGAGCAAGTTGTCAAAAAACTCACCGATCACTTTAAGCCTAAGAAAGTTTTTCTCTTTGGTTCCCGCGCTAAAGGGACTGAAACTCCCACTAGCGATTATGATTTATTTTTGATCGTTGAAAAATCCGACATCTCTTCTGCAAAGCGCATGGCGGAAGCTCAAGAAGTTCTCTGGGGACTTTGGGTTCCGGTCGATGTGTTCATATACACTGAAGAAGAATTTGAAGAGTGGAAGAACGAGCTTAATACTATTGCCAACACGGTTTTCTCCGAAGGGAAGGAGATCGACATTGGCCAATAAAAAAGCGGTTCAAGCCTGGTTTGAAAAAGCCAATGAAGATATTTTTGCTGCCAAATGGCTCAGTGATTCCAAAAATCCAAAGTCTTTTGTTCCGACGGCCTTTCATTGCCAGCAAGTCGTTGAGAAAGCCCTTAAAGGGTTTCTGACATATCATGGGAAAAAATTTGAAAAGACCCACGACATTCGGGAAATTCTTGGTTTTGTTGTCGGCATTGATGCTTCTTTGGAAGCAGTTCTAAAACCAACTGTGGAGCTGACTCCGTATGCTGTCGCCTTTCGTTATCCAGACGCTCTAAAAAGGGAACTTACTCTTGAAGATGTCGAGAGGTTCATTGTACTCACAGAAAAGGCGTACAAAGAAATCTCGTCACGCATTCCTTTTGATTCTCTCTTCGGCATTTAAATAAATATTGTCTCTGCGTTTTAGTAGGCCTTGGTAATTTCTGGGGCCGTCTCTGTTTTTTGTTTTACCCATCGTTCACTCCGCAAGTCCCTTTTTCCCTGCGAGCTTTGCATAAGCTCCCGCCGAGGCGCGGCCCGGCGGTCCCCAGGAGACCGCTGCTTTCGATCTTAGCGTTCTGTACCAGTCGCTTGCGTTTTAAGCCATTTCCGGGTGCAGGGCGGTCGTTTAAGTGCTCAACGCGATTGTATTCGTTTTTAGGCTGCTTAAGATTCGTTTAGTGACCGACCGCTGGGTTTATGCCAGACTTTTCTTATGAACGAAATAGATTCCCACTGGCTTTTAAAAATTGGTAAAGACGCTTACACCAAACAGTTTTCAAACTTAGAGCTGGGAGCGGACTTGGCGTCTAAGCTTGCCGTCAAACATGGATTTACTAATAACCTTGTGCGAATACCTGAAGGTTCAAGCCTTGTCTTTAAGATGGGCTCGGGCCATTTTCTCAAAATCACACCTCCTTTCTACGAAGATTCAATTGAAGCGGAACTTTTAGCTGCTAAAGTTATTGGGAGCCAGCTTCCGTTTCCCACTCCTTCATTGATCGCAGAAGGTAATCTCGGAAGTTGGAAATACGTTATTAGCCAAGCTGTCCCTGGAGAGCAGGCTAAAAATGTTTTTGGAAAAATGGGTGCGGAAAACAGAATGGCGTTCGCTGCCGACATTGGATCAGCAATTAGAGCTATTCACGACATCAATTCCGAAGGATTTGAAAGAAAGTTTGGGCCTTGGGAAAAGTATTTGGAAAATCGTCTAATTAATCAAAAGGCTATTCACTTAGATCGCGGTAATACCGTGGAATGGGCTGAAAAAATTAATTCATTCGTTCTAAAGCAAGCCGATGACCTAAAAAGATTGAATCCTGCAAAAATGATTCATGCAGATCTAAATCATGAGCACCTGTTACTTACACAGCGAGATAGTATGTGGCGCCTTTCTGGAATTATAGACTTCGCAGATGCAATGAATGCGCCGATTGAACTGGACTTTGTCCTTCCAATTCTCTGTTTCTTTCGTGGCAAAGTCGAATTTCAGAGGAAAATGTTTGAATCGGCTCAAGTTGTTCCAATATTTACCGCTGGTGATTACTCAAATGTGATGATGGCTTTAGCACTTCAAAATCGCTTTATTGCCTTCCACGAATGGTTTGATCGCGAAATCGAATGTGGGGCGAAATCGGTTGAGGAAATTGCAGCCTCGGTTTTTCCCGAGCTTTAGTTGATATGAACTGTTTTTTTAGGAGTGAGACGAATCTGATTTTTTTGGTTCGTCAGTTTGATTGTTAAACTTTTATACAGT
>JBDHWW010000100.1:0-5842 GCA_039810425.1 Pseudobdellovibrionaceae bacterium
TTTGTTACATTACCACTCGTTTAAACCAGTTCTTGTGTTCAATGGGAAATTAATCCCAACATATTTAGAACGGTATCCAGAAGTGAGTCATTCGAAACGCTGTTCCGGTTGAATAAAGGGAAATTAATCCCACAACATTTGGATCAGAATCGAGTATTTTATGAAGAAAATTGTGATTTTAATTTTGCTCTTTGCAGCGTCTGCTCAAGCGGCTATCGGCATCACACGCCCAGTCGTTCCAGGGCCCATTTCTGGTCCGGGTATTGGAAAGTTTGAACAAGATCAGATTATTGTGAACGAGTTCATGAGAAAGGCTAGATATGCAACGAACGAAAAAGCAGGAGATCAGGGTGAATTTATGAAAGATGTTTTGACAAGGCTAATTAAAAAAGATGCAGACGTAAAGGATTGGCTAATTCTAGTCAACAGTTACCTCGGGTCTAACGATTTTGCCAATCTTTCGGCGGTGGAACAAGATAAGGAGTTATTAGACGTGAAGCGAATTCTACGGTCCGCGATCAATAAGTTTTTGATTTATGAAAAATCGCAAGGATTGTATCAAACAAAACAGTAGAATCATGTCGTCGCGATCCATCTATAATTAATCTGTGGTCAACGGCAGTTTTAAATAAAACGTAAGAACTCTTCCCCTCGGTGTAGAACACCATTCATGAGTTCTAAATCTGTTATGGAGAATTTTATGAAAAATATTTTTACAACATTCGTATTCATCTTTGGATTGCCATTGGCGGCCTTTGCTGGAAAACAGACAACCAGCTCGATCTCAAAGGTTCAATACACCGTCCAAGGAGACCGCGTTATGGTTCGCGGCGAAGTTCGAGGCACCCAAGTATCTAAGCTTCTCCGTAGAGTCCTTATCTTGGGACAAATCGGAAATGTCTCTTGTAAGGGATTAAACAACCCTTGTGATGGAGCTATAATCGTTCGGGATAGTAAGGTTTTGTTGAGCATAGGAATCGACCGGGACCAGGACGGCAATTACGAGAATATTTTAAGAAACATTGAAGTCGCAAGTGTCGAGAATGGACATGTCAATTGGAAACTAAGTGTATTGTCTAAATATATCGAGGACACTTATTCGTTCCTAGAGAAATTAGCGGGTGCACGAGACAGTTCTTGGATTAGCACAGAGCTTTATATCAACATGTAACCGGCGAAAACGGCAGCATTAAAAAACGGACCCCCGACAATAGGGTCCACCATAAGCCCACGCATTTAACTTATGTAACTAAAATGAAAAAATTACAGGAGAATTTTTATGAAAAAGTTTATTTTTGGAATATTGACTTCGTCATTAGTAACCCAGACACTAGCTGCTAAAGAATATCTTTGCCTCGATCTTGACACCAAGACCGAGGCGGGCAAGTTGATGGATGTAGTCATCCCATCTGATAAATATGGTTATGGCACGATGATGTATACAAAATTACGCGAATCGAATGATGGCTGGATGTTGACCATCACAGGTGATGGTCAACTCCTTAATGCGGATCCAATGGTTTCACACGGCCGAGATTTCCTTGTCGGGACTCTTAGATACGAGAACTTTTATACTTTACAAGTTCAAATCAGCGGTAACAAAATGAGTTGCAAACAGTCGAAATGAGCAAGGTCGGGTAAGGCTAAGAAAACTAAGCTGGCTTGACGAAGGATGAAAATATCTGGACTACTTCGGGCTTCCTCATGTCCACGGGTCTTTTGGGGATTTTTAAGCTCTCGGGCGTTTTCAAAAAAACAGCAAGAGGATATTCCCGCGATTCTTTATACCCTTCATGTGCTCATTGCGGCGAGTCTTTACGCGATTCTCAAGTCTTTTGGTTCGTTTACGGTGTCTTTAGCTTGGGCACTTTACGCACTGGTAGTGTTAAGTTACGCCTACAAGAACAAAAATAAAATTTTCGCCCGCTCGTCGCTGGTAATTCTGGTTCCTGCATATGCACTTGACTGGCCCTACCGCTTGAGTTGAAATATATGGGATTTGGCGTATCCTACAAACTTGCGAGAATTCGATAAGGTTTTTAAAGATGATGAGGCATGCTTGCGTTTCCTAGAGTCAGTTCGGTGGGGCTCTGGGTTCAAGTGCCAGGCTTGCGGTGGAGCTGATTACGGAACAATTTCAACTGGTCTGCGTCGTTGCCAAAGTTGTCGCTTTAAAAACTCTGTCAAAGCAGGATCTATTTTTGAATCCAGCCGTTTAAACTTGAAAACTTGGTTTTATGCGATTTGGTGGGTCACTTCTCAAAAGACCTTGGGATTTGGCAGCTACCGCAGTGCCTGGCTGCTGCTGCACAAGATCAGAACGGCCATGTTTTTTCAGATCGTCATCTTCTCAGTGGCGATGTTGAAGTGGATGAAGCCTTTCTTGGCGGGGTTCGTTCTGGCAAGCGTGGCCGTGGAGCAGAGGGGAAACAACTTATCGTAATTGCAGCTGAATTTTCTAGGAAAAAGAAAATTGGCCGAATCCGGATTAAACGATCATCTGACACTTCAGCAGAAAGCCTTGAGGGATTTATCAAGACCAATATAGCTGCGAAGTCCACCGTTCATACCGACGGATGGAAGGGGTATATTGGGGTCAAGAGTATTGGGTACAAACACCTGTCTGTGAAGTCGGAATCGGCTGATCCCGATGAATTGCTTCCTCGGGTCAATATTGTGACCGCCCTGTTAAAACGATGGCTCCTTGGCCCCCCCCATGGCCGGTTGGATGAAAAGCACATGGATAGTTACTTGGAAGAGTTCGTGTTCAGGTTCAATCGGCGAACTTCAAAAGTCCGAGGCTTATTATTCCAGCGGATCATTGAAAACTCCATGAATGTCGAACCAGCTCCCTACAAAAAGATTACAGCTAGAAAACCTTAAGGCCAGTCAAATGCATATGCAGGTTTAGTTTTTATTGACTATTTCCATCAGGGGTTATTACGTTGGCATGAATACTGTTAGTAAACCCTAGAAAAGGGGAATATTTATGCCCAAAATCCTGTTTTCATCTTCGATTTTTACGCTGCTAGCAAGTCTTATTCCGATATTCGCATTATTTGCCAAAGCCGCCCCGAAAATTTATTTCAGCGGTGTCAATACTCCAAGTGCCTATTATAGTTTTAGCAAAGACATTCCAACCCCTAATTTACGATTCTCCCTTGTTGCGAGCGGGCATGTCCCAGATCTAGTTGAAAATTAAAGGTTGAGTGGCTCAACCATTCTGTGATTTCAATAAGTTACTACGCAAATTGAACACAGAAGAAAGAAGCCACCCAATGAAAAAGACCGTACTGAAAGTCGTCGGCAAAAGCAATCGCAAGCCACGCAGACACGCCAAAAAGAGGGACATACTCGAAGATAATTTTGAGAATCCCCAGGGCCCCATCGACACGCAGCATTTATTAATTTCAACGTTACTGCCGCCAGCGGTGAAAATGCTCATCCAAGAACTCGAGAAAGAAGTCGATCAGCTTTGCGGTAGTCGGTACCGGCATAGCGAAGATCAAAATCATCGCTGGGGTTCGCAGAAGGGGTCTATCGTGTTGGGTAATCAGCATGTAGCCATGGAAAAGCCTCGCGTACGCAGCACTGCCACCGGCAAAGAGATTCAGTTGAAAGCTTATGAAGATTTCCAAGACCCAAAACTTTTTGAGCAACAAGTTTTCGCTGAAGGCCTAAAGAAGGTCAGTCAGCGTGATTATGAAAAAGGACTTTCAACTATTGCCAACAGCTTTGGTTTTAAGAAAAGTTCCGTATCGCGCAAGTGGATCAACGCTACCACGAAGAAGCTGAACGAATTGCAAAGTAGGTCACTGGCCGAACTTGATATCAGAACTGTATTTATTGATGGCAAACGTTTCCATAAAAACGGTGTCATCATCGCGCTTGGTATCGGTGCCAACGGGAGGAAGTATGTTCTTGGTATCTATCAAGCTTCAAGTGAAAGTCATCAATCATGCTTGAATCTTCTCAATGACCTTGAGAAGCGTGGTTTGCCTTCGTCAGGTCTTTTATTTGTCGTTGATGGCGGCAGTGGTTTGAACAAGGCGCTTGAGTTGAAATACGATGTTCACGACAAGAAAGAGCGTCGCGCCGTCAGAATCCGTTGCCACATCCACAAATGGTGGAACCTGGAGAAGATCCTAGGTGACGATGCCCATAAGGCCAAAGGGCTCTTCTGGGCACTTAGAGATGCCGATGGTATGACTGAAGCTAAAAACATTTCTGATCGTCTAGAGAGCGTCTTACGCGACACCAATGTGTCAGCACTAAAAAGCTATCTTGAGGCGAAGCCAGACCTGTTAGCGATCCACGAGTTCAAACTATCGAAGAATCTCAAACGTTTACTTTCAACAACAAATCCCATCGAGTCACTCAACTCGCTCATCGAAGAAGATATGCGCAGAGTGAAGAACTGGAAAGACTCGAGTCACTTCCAGAGATGGCTCGCCACTTATTGCTTAAACTCAGAGAAAAAAATGAGACGAGTAAAAGGGCACAATGCCTTGCCCGCACTGTGGGTGGAGCTTAGAAATAAACTTGAACAAAAAGACATTGACTCAGCAGAGGAAGTTGCATAGAAATAACAACCGCCGCTCAACCAATTTCAACTAAACGAGGGGCAAGCCCGATCAATTTCGTCAGAAAGTTTCGCCGCGCCCGATGAGTGCTGATGTGCCTTAACAACGGTCCCATCAATGAACTCCCATTCAAGATCAGGATCTCGCGCGAGAAGTTTGAAAGCCACGAAAAGCTTTTCGTTTCGCGACCGTTCATTGAATCGTTTGAAAATCGAATTCCAGTTCCCAAATTCGCGCGGGATATCGCGCCAAGGGCAACCCATTCTCATTCTAAAAAGCATTCCTTCGACGGTCAGTCGAAGCCCGGGCTTGTCATACACTCTCGCATCGAGCAGTATGGTCCGAAGCTTCGACCAACACTCATCCGTGAGCATAGTTCGGGGCATGGTGATCTCGTTTTTTTTGTTTCTTGCAAAACGAGTTTACGAGATCGCCATTTTCTTTCAATACTTACAAGATTCCCAAAATTGGAAGCGGCCAGACGAAACGTCAACAGCCCCTAATAGCTAAATTAAAAGTTACTTATTTGAACAGTCCGTACTCATAAGGATATGACCACGACCTTCAGATCTGTGATCCTGACTATCGTATACTACAGATTGATTATTAGATGTAATAAAGACTTCAATAATTCGCATAGGTCTTACGGTGACCGTGAATCCTCCAACAATTCTTTTCCCTTTAAGCCCAGAACTGCTAAAAGTATCCATGACATGGCGGGCATTCTCGTAGCCAACTGTATACTTTTGAATAGGTTGTGCGATGACACCTTGAAAAGACTGCGCACCGTATTCTGTTTTGATCGTTAGAGTATTGGCTTCTTGTTTGTATGTGTATTCGGTCCACACTTGGGGCATGCTTGGCTCACAGCCAAAACCCGATATCGTCGCAGCCGCACCAATGGAAAATTTTGTTAAGATTACAAACATGATTAAAAGTTTAAATTTCATAATAGTCTCCTTATTATACTGGCAAATAGAGACTGTTGCAAAGTTGGTGGGATTAAATTCCCTTTATTCCACTGCAACGATCTTTCGAAGATTTCAAAATGCGACATCCATGCCAGTGCTTAAAAGTTGTTTATTTGGATTTGAAGAAAGAAATGGTGCCTAAGTACTTTACAAGTGCCGTGAACGTTCGTCGAACTTTTTGACACGCAGTTTTTTGATCTTCGGTGAATTGATGTCCCGCTTTTTTGTTAGCCGTACTTTTGACGCGACCATTTAGAGTATGATTAACTGCTCTGTGTGTCCGTCAAG
>JBDHWW010000101.1:0-5423 GCA_039810425.1 Pseudobdellovibrionaceae bacterium
CTTTATCAGAACCCTGACTTCTTTACTGGTGAGTCTTCTTTCAAAGCTTAAAGGGAAATCCCTGAAAGGCCTTTTTGATCTTCGCCCTTTTACTAAGATTTTATCTTGGGGGAAGCAGTTTAGGGCCGTGGTCGCCTATCATGAACTTAATGATTTAGAGGGGCGCGGGCTTCTGGTGAGAAAGAAGAAACCGAAACGCCCGGGATAATAGTAGCTGCGAGGCCCTCCCCGGTGCGGGCGCCTTTTAAAACGGAAACCCATCGCTTACGCCTCCGCGTTTAAAAAGTGAAGTGCGAAAAAATACGCGTTCAACGAGCCGGAGTCCTTTTACGTGGCTCACAAAACCAATCCGCCCCGGAACAGCCACGATCATTCCCTCTCGATAACAAGGGCAAGGTGCCGCTGCCGGCTCGGGGCCACGGAGGTCGCCAATGATTAAGACAGTGATTCTGACGTTGGTGGTTTTGATTGCGATCCCAGTGCTGGTTATGACCACCAGCAAGATCGGCGTGGAAGGTTATGTGACTGAGTTTGATAACAACACGGTCACGATTGAAAGTGGCTCTCCGAAAATCGAAATTCTCCGCGCTCTCGAAGCGCCACCGCGAGACTTTGAGTCCATGTGATGGATTGGTCAGATATTGGCTCCCGGCTTTCTATCTTAGATCATCAAACGGCGCATCACCTGATCGCCGATCGGTTTAAAGTAACGCTGAAAACCTTGAGTGGGGTTCTGCAAAAGATCCTGCATCTCTTGCAGCTTTGCGGGAGTGTCGCCATCAATCACCCGAACCATCACGGGGAGTCCGCGGATCACCTTGGGTGCGGTGTAGCCGTCTTTTGCGGAACTTTCCTGTAAAGGAATTGTCAGGCCGCGGGCGACCGGAGCGCCGGTCTTCTTATCAAGTAAAACGATGGCGGAGTTGCGGGGATTATCATTGGAAGTCACCATCCGGAAAACTTTCTCAGCATCTCCTGGACAGAGGCGGATGCAGCCCGCAGAGGCGCGGCGGCCGATCAATTGATCGCAACGAGTTTGCAGAGTTTGGTGGATCGCCGTTCCGTATTCGGATTCAAACCAGAGACTAAAGGGCATGGCTTCACCGTACTTGCGGGAAGTGTATTTTTCCTGGGCGCTTTGAATGCGCATGTAGCCTTCGTGGGTGTCACTCTTGCCGGGAACGGGCTCTTGACCTGTAGAAACCGGCAAAACACCGCGTAGCTGAATCTGCTCGCCTTTACGTGCAAAGATGTACATTGTTTGCGGCTCTAAAACATTCGGGTCGCGTTCTTTGCTGGATTTATTGCTAATAGATTTATTCACCAGAATAAAGAGCTGATAACCATAGAAACGATCCGTGACCGCCGCTTAATAGTCTTGCAGTTCGGTATCGGGTTTTACTTCTTTGGCGTCTTTATCATATTGTTGAACTTTAAGGGAAGTGAGGATCTCGCCACGGTCATAGGCGTCCTGATATTCGTGTATTTGCTGGGTCAGCAATTCGAATTCGTCGAGGGCCTCATCCGATTCTGGCTGGGCAAGGGCAGAGGTGAGTGGCAAGGCAACTAGGATAGACAAAGCTAAAGAAAATAGTTTCATGATTTCTCTCCTACCTTGGAAGTCATTGCAGGAGTTTTACCAGGTCATAAGCAATTTACGAAAGTCTCTTTGCCGGCCCCGGTGCCGTTGCGGCAAAGAGACTGAATTCGTCATCTTCGCGTCAAATCTGTCGACACGGACCGGGGGTGTCTCAGAATGAGACACCCCCGGGAGTCTTTAAATATCGACGACGCGGAACTCGTGGGCCACAACGGGTTCGATGATTCGGCGGGCGAGTGCGGTAAAGTGTTCGGAGGCATCGGTGGTCATGATCTGGATATGCTGGGTGCTGCCGTCTTTTACCGGCTTAAAGTGGTCGCGTTCAATATCCTGCGCAATGAGCTCGCCAATCGCTTCGCCAGAGTCCACCAGTTCAATCGAGTTGCCGGTCACGCGGCGAATGGCTTGGATTAAGATCGGGTAATGAGTGCATCCCAAAATCAGGGTGTCGATGCCAGTTTGCACCATGGGATTCACGTAGCGGTAGGTGACAAGATTGGTGATCGGATCGTCGTCCCAGCCCTCTTCCGCAAGGGGGACAAAGAGGGGGCAGGCCTGGCTAAAGACTTCGACCTGGTCATCAAGACGAATGAGCTCTTGTGCATACGCGGCACTCTTGACGGTGGCGCGAGTGCCGAGAATGCCGATTTTTTTATTCTTTGAAACGCTGAGCGCTTTAAAGCTCCCCGGATGAATCACGTTGTAAACCGGAACCCCTTCAAATTCAGATTCCGGAAATTGCGAGGAGGCCGAGTTGCAGGCGATCACCACCGCTTTCACACCTTGACGAAGCAGGTAGTGAACATTTTGTTCTGAATAGCGGCGAATGGTCTGTGCGGACTTCGAACCATAGGGGAGGCGCGCGGTATCACCCAAGTAGAGAAAGCTCTCTTGGGGAAAACGCTCGGCGAGGACCTTGAGCACGGTCAACCCGCCAATGCCTGAGTCAAAAACCCCAATGGGACGAGAGTCTATCACGCATTCACTCCATGGGCGCGACTTTCCGCGATCCCATTGCTGGACATTTCCATGAAGTCGGCCTTGTCGCGCATTTCGCCAACGCTGGTGGCGTTGATGTAGCTCATCCCGCTGCGGATCCCGCCGGTGATTTCAAGAATCACATCTTTCACATGGCCTTTCAAATTCACCATGGTCGACTCACCCTCAGCCGCCATGCCTTCAGGCACCCCACCGCGCCAAGAAACTTGTGCGGCTTTTGAAGCCATTCCGCGGTACTGTTTGCGGCCGCCCTTCATCTCTCCCGGGGTTTCAATCGTTCCAGAGAGCATGCTTCCAAGCATCACTGTGCTTGCGCCCGCAGCAAAGGCCTTTACGATATCGCCCGAAGTTTTAATGCCGCCGTCCGCGATGACAGGAACGTCGTAGCCATCCGCGATTTCAGTACAAAGTGCAATGGCCGTGAGTTGCGGAACTCCCGCTCCGGTAATGATACGAGTTGTACACATCGAGCCGGGACCGATACCGACTTTGATGGCGTCTGCACCGGCTTCGATCAAGTCCCGCGCGGCATCCGGCATCGCCAAGTTCCCAGCGATCACTTCAACTTGCGGATAAGTGTCCTTAAGCCACTTCAAAGTTTCCATCATCTGGACCGAGTGCCCGTGCGCGATGTCGATGGTGATCAGATTCACGCCGGCATCCACCAGAGCCTTCGTGCGCGGTTTTGACTCATCACCCACGCCAATGGACGCTGAGATAATTTTTGCACCGGATTCTTTCACTTGGCGAACCATGTCGGCTTGTTCCTCAATCGAGGCAAAGCGATGAAGAATGCCAAGGGCTCCGAGTTTCCCCATGGCAATCGCCATGTCTGTGCCTGTGATGGTGTCCATGTTCGCACTAATTATGGGCGTCTCGATCATCAGTTTTTTCGTCAGGCGAGAAGTCAAAGAAGGATCGCGGCGAGAGCGCACATCCGATCGCTTTGGCATAATCAGGACATCGTCAAAGGTCAGGCCACGGCCACGGTCTTTGATATCTTTCCAGTTAAACATGAGTTGCTGCACTCGGAACCTCCTGCGGATTTTGCCTTTCAAACACACCCAGTAGCAACTGAGTTGAGAAAACAAAAAGATACACGTCGACAAGAGTCAGTACCAAAGCAGACACTGGCGTGCGCCATACTAAACGGTACTCATCAAATAAAACTGTCAAGATCGACGGAAAAATCAAATGAAAGATGAGTAAAATTGCTGAAACCTTCAGCAAATGTTTGTGCACTATAAGAGCCGAGCCGTTCAAGGCGTCTTCCTCGCCACGGCCATATTTCTTGGACATGGTTACAACAAACGGAATCATCGTGTACTCAAGATACTTCCAAAGTGCTGGCAAGATCAGGAGGAGTGACCACAACAGGGTCTTTCCCCAAGAACGCAAGATCTCGATACTTAACTGGTTCATGTGGTGCTGAATAAACTGCCAAAGACCCTTCTCATTTGCATCCGGGGTCTTTGCGCCATAGAGCACAACCAGAATGCCCAGGATAGGAAAAACAATCCCAACGATCAAAGAAGAAAAGCCATAAACCCAGATCCACGTCGTCGCGCCGTTTGGATTCTGCATAGCGGCTTCGGTATTGATAGTAAGAAGCTGATCTAGGCTAGTGTAGATCAGAGTTAGGACGTAAAGAGGAAGGCCTATGCGCTTAAATATGTGTAGGTTTCGAACAAAGAAATTCACGACTGAAGATCAAATCCCGGACAGAGGCGATAGTCAAAGGGATTCCGAGAGGCGTGTTCATTCAATGACTATTCACGGCACTTTGTAAACTGCCTAGATGCCCATGCCTCGTTGAACTGGGGTAGGTTCGTTTTGAGGGCAACACAGTTGTTGCAAAGAGTCTCGCTATGAGGCGTTCCGAAGTTGAATAAAGGGAAATTAGTCCCGCAACGCTTGTGGACCGAATCGAATTTCTATGAAATTAATAGCAATACCTTTTTTGTTGTTTGGTCTATTGGTCGGCAATATCTCTTTAGCATCAGATCCGGCTTTTGATGCCCAGCTTTTAAGCAAGACAAATGATCTCAAAAAACTGCTTTCAGATCTGATGAGTATGGACCTGGAAAACTCTGCCGGACCGGTCGCGGCTGTTTTTTTCACGAAAAGAGCAGTTGATTCTTTAAGCTATCGATACGGTGATAGCAGCGGCCTTGTGGCTAAGTTTTGCTATGCTGGAGACAAATCTACACTCAAGATTGAAAATTCTTCTCAATGCGAGGAAACAAGCTCAAAGTACTTTCGGGTTTTTGATAGCATAAAAGGCATTGAGCGGCGAAATATCCTGGCAGACTATGACAGAGTTTTAAGCGCTGAGACCTACAAACAAGTCTTCACCACGTTGCATTTACCATACGATTTTAGTCGATCCTACCTTATGCATTTGAGTGTGAGTGTTAATAGCTACAACGTTGCCAGGTCTGAGGGCTTTGTTTCGAGCTACTCCCTTAAGTGGAAAGTTGTGGAACAAAAATCAATGTTCAAGCAAGTCAAATATAGCTGTAGTGCCTTTGTCTATTTGCAAACCGATAAAGGCGTAAAAACAACAGATATCGGCTATTCCAGCTGTATGAACGACGACTTTTAAAATAGAAGCAGTGAAGTTTTCTTTCCACTCAAGAAAATCTTTGGCTTTGGTATGCTTTTTTGTCAAGTTGTAGCGGGACATCAACGCCGTCAATTTTTGCGGCCAAAAATTGACCTGCGGGAACTTCGCCCGGAGCAAACACGTATCCTTTTAATACAACTATTCCAGTATAGTTTATCCCCGGTCGCTTCAAAAATAGACTTATGGATTTGTCTAGGA
>JBDHWW010000102.1:0-5249 GCA_039810425.1 Pseudobdellovibrionaceae bacterium
CGCATCGCTATCTTGTTTTACTGTGGTAAACTGGAACTCTACCCTCTATAGGCACAAGAAAGTCGGAAGACCCATAATAAGTTCTTGCAATTTAATGGCACTGGTTGGGTTTTGCAAAGTATCACGGCTTCAAGTGTGGCAAGCTACAGCGCCACGGGAGTTGTGCAGTTTGATACGGATGCTTCGACGTCAGGGGTTCTTGTTGATGGCGCGGGTAAGGCTAAAGTGAATATGGGAACAGGGCTGGGGCAGGTGCTTCAGTTCACAACGGCTAGTAAGTTGCCCGCTCTGGATGGATCTTTGCTCACAGGAGTTGTTCCGGGAAGTAACTCCGTGGGGAGCGCGCAGATCATTGATGGCAGCATCGTTGATGCGGATATTTCCAATACAGCGGCCATCGCCTGGTCTAAGATTGCAAGTCCCACCACTCTGGCGGGTTATAATATAACGGATGCGGTGAGAAACAAAGGCCTGACGCCGGGGATTTCATCGGGTCTGGATACGGGAAAACCAGCCACGCCGGTTTTGGGTGAGCTTTATATCGCAACAGACGCTGCAAAAATTTATCGCTGGGATGGAACTGCAACCTGGGACGTGGTTGCCTCTAACGGCGGCGGCCAGTCCTTTGCAATTGGCACAACCGGAAACTCACCTGCTTTTAGCTCCTCTGCCAATACGTATACGTTAAACATCCCAATAGCTTCCGCTTCCGGCGCGGTCACTGCTGGGCTTATCAGTAATGCGGACTATGTTTTATTCGACAGTAAGCAAAGTAGTTCTTTGACAGGCGGCCAGGTGTGGGTGGGTAACTCCAGCAATTCGGCTCAAGCTCGCGCTCTTTCTGGCGATATTTTCTCTGTGACGGATGAAGGTCTTGTGATCGTTCTTAAATCCACCACTGGAATAGCCAATCAGATCGTTGCGCTCGATGGCACGAGTATTGGTACAATGAATGGTTTAAAATTACCAAGTGGCTCTAATAACGTAACGCTGACTGCGGCGACCACGGCCACGGGGACCTATGTGCTTCGCTTGCCGGCAGATCAGGGGGCTGCCAACCAAATCATGCAAAACGATGGTTCAGGAAATTTATCTTGGATCAGTAAAAGTTCAATAACCGATGCTACAAAGCTTCCACTAGCTGTCGGTACCATGACGGGCGCGCTGATCACGGGCGCGGGCACAGAGGCGCTTCCGGCGGTGGGGGTCGGGCAGACGACCTCGGGATTGTTCAGTGCGGGCGCTGATACACTGGCCTTTTCCGCGGCCGGGACCGAGAGGATGCGAATCATGCCCTCTGGCTCCGTCGGTATTGGGACAGCCGGTCCCGGAAAAACATTAGACGTCAATGGTGAGATTCGAGCAAAAGGCTATGAAGCTACTGGAACATCGCCTTACGCTCTTTTCAGTGATAATATTTCTGACGCGAATGCAATTATGTCAGGTGGAAATCCTTCTAGTAAAAATATTGTTATCGGAAGACATGGAACGACAGGGACTTTTATTGGCGATTACAGTCCAACCTACCGTTCATATCAGGGAGTGTTTACTAGGAAAAATGAAGATGTGGAGCATGTTTTTTTTGGGACATCATACGATCTCGACGCATTTGATACGGGCAATGAAAGTGGGATATCTGCGATGGATAATGTCGTGAGCATTCACTTTTGGGGGGACGAAGTTTTACGTATTTATGATAACGGGGTATCGAAAGTGGACTACTCTGACGTGCCTGACGGCAACATTTTTGACTTTTTCAGAGTTCGAGGAACTCCAAGCTCGCCTCAAGCAGTGCAGGTAGGCGATACGGTTGGTAAAACTACATTTACCGGCTATACGGGGGTCGACTATACAGAAACTGCTAATATTGCGGCTGTTGTTGAGGGTGTCAGTGGAGCAAACTTGGGATCCAGTCTCGTCTTTAGCACCGCTTCGGTTTCGAGCCCCATATCGGAAAAAATGATAATACTTGGCAATGGTAACGTCGGCATTGGCGTAGCTCCGTCAAGTGCGAAGCTTGAAGTCAATGGTCACATTGCAGCTTCTGGAAGTGCGGCGACTCTTGGTGCCTGCGGGGTCTCGCCGGCCATTGCTGGAAACGACACAAAGGGCTTTGTCACTGTTGGTTCAGGGGCAACCACAAGCTGTGTTATTAATTTTAATTCAGCATTCAGCTCGGCACCAGTATGCACGATTACTTGGCGGGGGGTAGCCTCTGCAATTGGCATTGGCGTTGCCGCTAGCACGACGGCGATGACTGTGAATTTCTCAGCGGATTCACAAGGTTTAAACTTTAACTATCACTGCCTGCAGTAGGATTTTTCCAGAGGCGGCCTTTTCTTCTAGGGGCCGTATAAGATCTTTCATGCATAAGCCGGTCTCTTTATAACTCCGATGGCTCATTCCAACTGAAGTTTCCAATACCCGGAGAGGGAAAAGAAACAGTGACTATTTAGGTATCACTGTAAGGTTTTTAGCACATATTTTCCACTAAAACGAGTTTATGCGTCCACTGGCGGGAATGAAAATCGCATATAAAACGCTCAAAGCACTATTTTGTATGAAAATAGGGAAGTAAATTTAAAATCTAGGAGACTTTATGAAAAAAACATTTTTAGCCATTGCCTTAGTCCTGACTTCTTCAACCGCTGTGTTGGCAGATGACTGCTCAAGTATTTTGGGCAATTTCCAGTGTTCAATGCAAGGAGAACAAGTACCTTTAAGTATTAGACGTGTTCAAGCCGACACTTTGAAAGTATCAATTGCAGATGAAGGCGATACAATAATCACCGATGGTGTTACTCACAAAAGCCCTAGTGATGACTCTGAATATACAGCATCTTGCATGAAAGACACTGGCTTGAAGGCTGTATATACTTTTAAAAACACCATTCAGTCCATTTCTATCAAGCCTTCAGGAAATGGAGTCACTTACTCAGTTGATCGCGGCGGCAAAACAATGTCCCTTAACTGCGTAAAAGAGTAGGGCGTGTTGACGTTTTATAGAGGTAGCCACAAGGAGCTGCACACAAGTGCCAAGACTCCAAATGGGTGCCAGTCTAAGCCATCGTTACCAGTTTTTGAGTTCTTTTTCTTCGGAATAGTTGAAATACTTTTTTTGGTTTTAATTTGTTCACGAGGTAGATCGAACCAGCTCTGATTCGATAAAGCATTCCTTCAAATGTCATTCTTAAATTGGACTTGTCATAGATTCCTGAGTCGAGCAGTATAGGTTTTAGCTTTGACCAGTACTCATCCGTGAACTTGGTTCGGGGTTCCATGTCCGCTTGAGAAAAAGCTCTGGCTGATACTCATTGCGTCCTTGCATGATGACCTCTTTTTGCCGTCATCATCTCAAAATCTCAGATCGAACTGAATCTTTGAGGCGACTTTTTCAACAGGCCCATTGGGTAGTTGATCGCTGGATTGACTTCACTTCGTTTTCGACCTCAAGTCTTTTTGCTGGCCCTGTTCTTGCTGTACTTAAACTCGAGGTATTGGATGTTCTCAAAATCATTAAAACTGTCAATTGTTTTGATAGGGGCTGCCCTTTTTTTGGCAATCCCTAGTATGGCGGCAAGTTTTGAGTCTGTGATTTCAAAAAATCCACGAGGGCAAATTTTAGAACCAGGATTTCGTATTGTTTTTCCTGTTCCGAGGTAAATGCAATCGGGAAAAGTCTGATACGACTTACTTTTTGTGTACCAATCCAAATTTTAAATAAATATTTCTGGTGCCACTTTAAACCTTTTACTAAGAGCTTTGATCTGCCTCAGATTAAGTTCTCGTTCACCTTTTAAAATTTTTGAAACAATCGGTTGGCCACCAAGTTCTTTAGCCAGGTCAGTTTGCTTAAGCCCTTGAAGATCCATTAGGTAAGCTAGCATATCAGAGCCAGATATCTTCATGGACTTATATTCATTTTGTTCGTAATCACTCACAAGGTCGGAAAGAATTTGCAAATAGATTTCAACGCCGGATTCAGAGTTAACTTCTTTGTTTAAAAGAGTGATAAGCCTTTCAACAACTTTTAAAGCAAGGTTATGCTGAACTTTTGAGGTGATGGGTTGAAGAGGAAAAATCTCTACGAGTTTCAAATAAGTTGGATCGGCTTTAGAAGTGTACGCCTTAAGATCTAATTTAAGAGAATCAATAATTTTTTTTGCAGCTGTCATAGATTACTCCTTCCATTTATTTTTATCGTAATCACTATGTGTCAAAACATGAGTCACTAAAACTATCCTTACGCCGTACTGAATTTTTGTAATGGCGCGAATTTTATTTCCACCTACATCAAAGACAGCCTGTTCGTTTACAAAATCAACATTAGCTCCAAAAAGTTGTTTTACGTCATGAGTGTTTTCGAAATGCGCCGACTCAATCAATTTAACCCAGCGATCAAGTGCCTTTCGACTTGATGAGTGTTTCTTTTTAAAATCATCGATGATGTTTTTACCAAGCAGTCTCACAAATTTAATTATAGCAAATTGACATAGTGGTTTCCATACAATTATAGCAAATTGACATATTATTTCGAAACAAGACGAAGGTCTATTGTATGCGTTATGAGAACGAATTTAAGGGTATTTGACGATTCTAAACAGTAGGTCTTTTCACCATGTAAAAATTGCATGGTGAAGGCAACGTTAAGCTACTCGAACGGATAAGTAGCTTGTGTGTGCCGGTTTATTACCCTCTGGCGTGGAATAAGGACAGGTTAGGCTTAGATGCATTAGCCCAGAAGCGCTGGGGTGACCGCTGGACGGTGGATAGGCTCGCAGAACACTTCGGCTGGGGGCGGACTTTGATCGTTAGGAAGCTTGGCCAGATTAAGGCTGATCCTAACCTGATTCAGGACGGAGCCATCCGCTCACGTATCAAGTCGCGAAAATACCGCCTTATGGGCGAGAGCGCCGAATAAAGGAGAAAACCATGTTTAAACTTATAGCTGCATTTTTAGGGATAGGCCTCACAGTAGGTATTGGCGGGTCGATTTACGATATGACCCGGCAAGCGGCGGTATCCGCCAAACATGCCTATCAGTTTGATCAGCTTAGTCATGCAAAGTTTACCAAAGCCATGACGAAGGCTAAACCGCGCCGTCCGGCTGCAAAAGAATAGTTGAGTTTAATTACTTATAAATTTTTGACTTTAAAAGGGTCGGCTTTGTCCGGGAGATATTAAAAATTGTTGTGGATGGTCGATTAAGAAGCGGCGACCTCTTGTTGTGTTGAACGTGGTATCACGAT
>JBDHWW010000103.1:0-5216 GCA_039810425.1 Pseudobdellovibrionaceae bacterium
ACGACCTTTTTGGGAGCTTTCTTCATTTCCAAGGTGATTGATGACGACTCCCCGACCTACGCATTCCACATGCTTCTTTTTTATATAAGTCTAATAATTCATAAACCTCTTCGGTAGTGTCTAAGATGGCTCGTAGACCGCCAATATCCTGCATGGTTGATAACCGCATTGTTTTGTGATTCAAGAGTTTAAGCAGAATCGATGGTGTTCTTTTTAATCTTTGCGCAACAAAGGCCTGGTCACTGATTTTCTGAGTTCTTTCTCTTAGCACTTTCGCAAATGTATCAAGCGGCATCGCATGGTAGACACGCCAGTTTGAGAGAACTTCTAAAGCATTAACGATGTCATTCTCAGAAGCGTTTCCGTTTTTTAACAACTCTCCCGCTCGATAAATTTTTGTTTTGCTATACTCGAGCACAGCAGACTTCATAAAATTCCTAATTTTATAAGTTTAAGCGTATAAGATATTGATTTTACTAGGTGCCAGGCCAGATTCCTGCCCTACGTCCACCAGTTAGAAAGCACCTCCATGTTTTTATGCCTTCTCGTTAATGCCTTCGAAGCCGCCAACATCAAATGTCCTAAGTACCTGAAATTAAAGACATGTGGCATTTGCCCCATAGACAAAGCCGAATTGCGCGAACACCCTAAAAGTGGACGGGCGAGGAAATCCCTTCGCTCCTGCAGGAGGTAATTTCATGAAACAGGTAACAGTCTATGACCTTCCGACAAGGGTCTTTCATTGGGTGTTTGCAACGACCTTTTTGGGAGCTTTCTTCATTTCCAAGGTGATTGATGACGACTCCCCGACCTACGCATTCCACATGCTTCTGGGACTGGTTCTGGCCCTAACCGTCATACTAAGAGTAGTTTGGGGTATCCTCGGAAGTAAGTATGCGAAGTTTTCATCCTTTGCTCTCAAACCCAGGGACTTCGTGATTTACTTCCGTCAGCTTTTAACCGGCAAAGGGGTCCGGACGCTGGGCCACAATCCAGCATCCAGTTGGGCGGCCTTGGTCATGATGGGACTAGCCTTGGGGCTTGCTATAACGGGCTACCTGATGACGACCGGGGGAAACAAGGAGGTTCTCGAAGAGGTCCATGAATTCTTCGCAAATACTTTTATAATAGTTGCCCTCACCCACGTGGCGGGTGTCATTTTTCACACACTACGGCATCGCGACTGGATTGGCCTATCTATGATCAATGGAAGAAAGCAATCTATCGATGGACAATCCGGAATTCAACGCTCTTACCGGGGCGTGGCCGTCCTTTTTATCGCCATCGTTGGAATGTCTATTTTTCATCTCAACAAGAATTACGATGCGGCAACTCAGTCACTCAACCTATTTGGAAGCACGCTTCAATTAGGGGACACTGAGGGCTTTGATGACAATGGGCAGGAAGTGAAGGACAATGACCATCATAGCAAAGACCACCATAAGGATACGGATGATGATTGAGAGGTATCATGAATAGCAAAGAGCGGAGTTTCATCGCCATTGTCCTTGGAGTCATTGTCATCATGGTGACGGCCGACCTCATTACCGATTCATACGAAGGGGTCCAGTGGTGGCATGTTGGAATTGAAGGAGGCATTGCGCTTGCCGCTCTTGTCGGAATCTTCCTGCTTATTCGAGGCGCGTTTGAGTTGAAACATTCGCTTGCGGAAGCCAGGCAGTTCTCTTCTCAGCTCCAAATAGAATCCGAGAAATGGCGTTCACAATCGAAGAGGTATTTGGAGGGACTGAGCCAGACCATCGACACGCAGCTCACTCAGTGGAAGCTCACTGGCTCAGAGAAGGAAGTTGCCTTTCTTCTCCTTAAGGGCCTGAGCCTGAAGGAAGTCGCTGAAATCCGAAAAACAACGGAAAAGACGGCGCGGGCGCAGTCCATGTCCATCTACTCGAAGGCCGGCCTCGCCGGACGCTCGGAACTGGCAGCGTTCTTCCTGGAAGACCTCCTTCCGCCGCAGAACCCGCCCCCCTCGGGGTAAGATTACAGGACAAAACAAGAGAACCCTCTTGCGAACTCCCTAAAATGGGGCTAAAACTCCCGCACTATTCGAATCGGAGTTCCCATGCGTTTACTTGTCACTGTCGCAAGCATGTTCTTTCCACTCTTTGCCTCTGCGGTTCCGGCGGTTTTGCCACCCAACACGGTTCTTACAAATCCCCTGGCAATGACCATCACTCAAGCCCTGGTTTCACCTAAAGAAGACCGCTCAAAACGCGCGACGATCAGCTTGATGCCGGAGCGGCGCCAGGTCTTTCTTTTTGAAAAAAACGCGGACTTGAAATTCACCTACCGGGTTCAGAAAGATCCCACCGCGCCGCTGGTGTTTATTGTCCCTGGAACCGGCGGTGTTGCTGAGTCCTCGGGGGCCCTTTTCCTGGCAGAACAGCTCTATAACCTGGGTTATCAAACAGTGACTGTCGATGATGGCTTCTCTTGGAGATTCGCACTTTCTGCAAGTAAACTAGGCCTTCCTGGGTATACTCCAGCGGATTCGCAAGATCTTTATACGGCTCTTCGCGCGGTAAATACGAAACTGCAAAAAGAGGCAGCGATCCAACCACGCTCTTACTCGCTGGTGGGTTACTCTCTTGGTGCTTTACAGGCGATCTTCATGCATCGCTTGGATCAGGACAAAAAAGTCTTTAACTTTGAACGTGTTTTGATGATTGATCCGCCAATGGATCTGATGCGTGCGGTGAGCTCGCTTGATTACTTTTATAATATCGGCAACGCCCTCAGTGACAACCGCAAGGTGGTTGTTTTTAACCGTTTGGTTGAGGTGGGCAACAAGTACTTGAACGCGCACGCCGACTTCACAGATCCAAATCTTTTACAGCAAGCTTTTGACGAACTTGGCTTTGACCGCAAAGACCTTGCTTACCTGATTGGTGGCAGCTTCCGTAACAGTCTTCGCGACGTGATCTTCGCAAGTCAACAGATTCATGATTTGAAAATCCTGACGATGCCTGTGACTCGCTATCATCGCAACGCCCGCTATGATGAGGCCCATCAGTACTCGTTTGAACAGTACATGAGCCAGTTCCTTTATCCGCAGGTGAAAAAGCAAAAAGGTGCTAGTTACAGCATCGACAAAATGAATCACGAATCCAGCTTTTATCAATTTGCCGACTATGTGCAAATTCACAAGAACCTTTTCATTGTCCACACGGCTGATGACTTTATTTTAGAGCCGGGTGACATCCATTGGATCCGCTCTAAATTCGGAGACCGCGCCATGATCTTCCCGTTTGGCGGACACTGTGGAGCTATGAACTTTCCAGCCTTTTCTGAATATCTCAAGCAACTCTTCTGAGTACCTCCAGGTGCACAAAGTAGATTTTTTTTGAAGAAAAAGCGAAACCATTTCGAAAGATCTTCATAAATGATAGGAAGGGCCCCGGTTATAATGGGCGTCTATAGATAACCTTTTAGAAGGAGTGTTTATGGCGTCATTAGGTGAGACAACGGGTACCGAACATAATCAGAAGCAAGAGCGAAGTGTCGCAGGCATTCTTTTCCTGGCACTCTTCTTTACCATCGCAGCCGCCGTTGCCGTTTATTATGTGGCGAGCCGACAAGAAAAGTTAAATCCATATAAAGCAGATCGTCCAGGATCAACCGCACCTGACGTTGGGTCTCGAGTGCCTGGAGACCGCTCTGGCGCCGTCGCGGCCCCGCAATCTAAAGAAGCTCCGGCACCAGAGGCAAAGCCAGCAGAGTAATAGCCAAATCTCTCCGAATCTCTTCAGAAAAAGAGCCCTCGGCTAAAGCGATTTCATACTTATTTACGATGGAAGAGTTGTTTAATAGCAGGCGCGTACGGAGGTGCAAAGAATGCCAAGTAAATCTGTAACAGGCCTAAGATTATCGCGAGTGGCAAACCGCTGGGAGCCATGAATGCGTGAACCATAAAAATGTTCAAAGTCACCGGTGCCAAAACAACAAGCGCCAAGGGAACGAAATTTCCGGTTAGGATCAATAATCCACAAATCGTCTCAGTGATTTTCAGAAAATACATAAAGTAGCCGGTCGCGGCCAAACCCGTATTAAATGCCACGAGTTTCTCTGGAAGACCTTCGGGTGGGGGCGTTCCCTTGATAGTCATAATTAGTCCCATCAACCCTGACGCAAAAAAGATAAAACCAAAGATGATACGTGCGATAAGTGGTAATTTTGCTTTCATAACTAAGCCCCCTTTACATATCCCAACTTAAAATATAAAATTCCGCAAGAGAAGTCTGCGCAAAATCAGGGCCCAAAGTTTTACGTGGAAGGGGCTCTCCGTTTTCTAGAAGGTAATACGCAGCATTAGTCCCCCTCAGCCAAGACGCTTGGAAAAGGCACAGGGGCCTCGCAGCTATGACTATCCCGGGCGTTGAGTTTTCTTCTTTCTCACCAGAAGCCCACGCCCCTCTAAATCATTGAGCTCATGATAGGCGGCCACGGCCCGAAACTGCCTCCCCCAAGATAAAATCTTAGTAAAAGGGCGAAGATCAAAAAGGCCCTTGAGGGACCTCCCTTTAAGCTTTGAAAGAAGACTCACCAGTAAAGAAGTCAGGGTTCTGATAAAGGCCAAATAAGCGTCCCGCGAGGGAAGTTTCACCAACAAATGAATATGCGACCAGTTCAGTGAAACCTCATAAAGTTGAGTCCCATGCCTCTTGGCATGGGACTTTATCAATAATTCCATCTTACGATGGCCAGGAACAAAACAAGAACTTCCTGAGCTCTTGAGGACAAGATGAATCGGATGTCTTAGCGAAAGCGGACGGGCCGCTTTCCTTTTCCCAGATAGTAAGCTCCCACCAAATTCTTTCTTATAGTCCCCAGTAAACCCAAACCCCAGTTGTCGCATAAAACCCCAAAAAAGAATATTCCCAAACACTCAGCCACAAAAGAACCTTCCGTTCCCCTCTACCAAGCCTGGCCGACCAGGAGGGTCGGTCAGCCCCGTTCCCACGGACGGACGGCCATCGCGAAGTAAGCGACTGGGCGTCCAAGCCCCTTCGCCCCGAAGCGATCTCTAGAGAAAAACGAAAAAACAAGGACTCGCCCAAGAACTCGCGCCCAAAGCAAAGCTACGCACACAAAAATCACGTCAACAGGAAATTACACAATTATTAACTGTGATTCTGTCACAAGAAATTAAAGCTTCGCATTTCACCCACTTCCTGATTTAGCAAAGCAAAGAGTTCATT
>JBDHWW010000104.1:0-5174 GCA_039810425.1 Pseudobdellovibrionaceae bacterium
GGGCTTCCTCGGCGACGAGCTGCCCGCCGACCGGTATCCCAACCACGTGCTGCGCGACCGCGCGCTGGCGCGGCTGCGCGATGGCGACGTGATGCTCATGCACTGGGGTATCCGCAGCCGGCGGGAACCCTTCGCCGGGATTCTCGATTCGCTTCTGGCGGGACTGCTCGACCGCGGCTTCCGCTTCGCACCGGTGATGACATGACCGATCCGTTCGCCTGGCTCGCGGGCTGGCTGCACGAGCACTGCGTCGTGCCCGCGCTGTATGCGCTGGATGCAATGGCGTGGGAGGAGACGGGCTTCACCTTCGTGCTGCTCGCCGTCTACGGCGCGGCCCAGGTCCTGCTGATGCTCGCCATCTGCGTGCCGCTCGAGCGGTTGAATCCGGTGGAGCAGTGGGACGACCACCGCGTGGTCTGGACCGACGTGCTCTATACCTTCCTCGCGCGCATGGGCATCCTGCCGCTCCTCGCCTTCGTGCTGTTCCGCGAGGTGCAGACGGCGATGGACGGCTGGCTCGCCGATCGCGGCCTCGTCGCGCCGACGCTGGAATTCTGGCTCCCGTTCCTCAGGGGCCTGCCGCTCGCCACCTTCGCGCTGTACGTGATCCTGCTCGATCTGTCCGATTACTGGCGGCACCGGCTGCAGCACGCGATCCCGTGGTGGTGGGCGCTGCATTCGATCCATCACGCGCAGCGGCAGATGACGTACTGGACCGACGACCGCAACCACGTGCTCGACGACCTGATCTCGCTCGTCTGGTTCGGGGCCGTCGCGCTGCTGATCGGCATCCCCCCGGCGCAGTTCCCGCTGGTGGTGCTGTGCCTGAAGCTGATCGAGAGCCTCAGCCATGCCAATGTGCGCATGGGCTTCGGCCGGCTGGGCGAACGGCTGGTCGTCTCGCCGCGCTTCCATCGCGCCCACCACGCGGTATGGGCAGCTGGCCGTCGCAGTGTGAATTTCGGCGCCATCCTGCCGGTCTGGGACTGGATGTTCGGCACCGCCGATTTCGAGGGGCAATACGAACCGACCGGCGATCCCTCGGCGGAGGAGGTGCTCGCCAGTGGTTCCTGGCTCGCGCAGCAATGGGGCGGGTTGCGGCGGATGGCGACGAGCCTGCTGCGACGGTCGTGAGGCCGGAGGGGGATGGCCGTCTGCTGGCGAGGGAATCTGCCGCGATATCCCGGACCGCAGCAGCCTGGGCGGGATGTACGGGGTCGCGACGCCGGCCGGACCGGGTTCAGCACGCTCGGTGACTGCGCCGGTCTGCCGTCGGTACAGGTCGGGTGGTTGCGCGCTGCTTCACGGCGGCGGGCGCCACCCCGGAACTGCCTCTGGGCCGCAGGGCGAATGGCCGGGCGCCTTGTCCTGGCAAACTTCCGTTCGTGGACCGGGTCGCCGGCAGCGGGGGGGCGTGTCGGCTTCGGGGGTGTCGGCGGGCGCTGCGTGCTCGCTTCCGAACGGGATTGCGAGCGGGCGGGAGGTCCACGCGCCGGATTTTCGCGACGGCTACCCCGTTGCCGGCGATATACGGGAGTCCCCGACCGATCCGGGGGAGGTCGTCAGACACGGGATCTTGCTGGCGGGGTTCCCGTGCCGGCCATTCCCGATCGCGCGGGTCTCTATGCGATACGAAGGGTATGCCGCTCGTCGATACGGCGCGGGCCATCGCGCATCACCGCCCGCCAGCGCTCACGCTGAAGAACGCCAGGGGCCTCGAAGGGCATGATGGCGGCCGTACATCATGAACGTGCGCAGCGGCGAGCCTGGCTACTCCGTGATGGCGCGTGTGTCGGCGCCGCTCACCAGGTACGGCCGAAGCGCGAGCGCATCTTCATCATCGATTTTCGCGGGTCGGCGGCTTTCGACCTGCACGATCTGGCGCTGCCGCAGCAGCGGCCGACGCCCGGCGGGATCCACCGGCGACACGATGAGGTTGGCCGGAAGTATAGGTTGAGCACGCGGTTGCGGGGCTGCCTTCAGGCGTGCAGGACGAAACATACCGCGAAGGATAACGGCTTCGGCTACGGCCTGCTCGACCCGGGTGATGCCGCTCGCACGCTGTCGGCACGTCGCGTCGCGGGCAGCCCCGAGATCCTGATCGCGCAATCCGGCCCCTGGCCGCACTGTGTGGCACCGCTGGAGCACACGCCTGATGGATCCCGATCGGAGCGCACGACAGCGGAAGATCCCGGCCTCCGGGACGCAGGCCCGTCGCCAGTTCGGAAACGCCGTCGCTGTGCCGGCGCGGGCTTCCTCGCCGATGCGATGGGCGCGCATGTCCAGGTCGCAGTGAGGGATGGTGCAGGCCGGGGCAGGGCGCATCCCGCCGCGCCTCGCCGTGGCGAACGGAAGATGGCCCCCGGCGGTGACTGACATCGTGTCGCCCGGCGTACGCAGCCGCATGATGGCGGGCATCCGGGGCGGCGACACGAAGCCGGAACTGTTCCTGCGCAAGGCGCTGCACGCGAGGGGGTTCCGTTTCCGGCTCCGCGACCCGGCGCTTCCGGGCAAGCCCGATATCGTGCTGCCGCGTTACCGCGCGGTGATCTTCGTGCACGGCTGCTTCTGGCACGGGCATGACTGCCACCTGTTCAAATGGCCGTCCACCCGCCCCGAGTTCTGGCGCCAGAAGATCGCCCGCAACCGGCAAGTCGATGCCCGGACGCGGGCGGCCCTGTCGGAAGCGGGCTGGCGGCAGGCCATCGTCTGGGAATGCGCGCTGAAAGGCCGGACCCGCCTCGCACCGGAGGATATCATCTCGGTCTGCTCTGACTGGCTCCGGTCGGGTCAGCAGTGCTGCGAGATCCGCGGACGATAGGTGCGACGCAAGATGCGGTTGGGCTCGTTCCCCGAGGGCGCCAGATGTGGCCACGATGGATGATGCGGCCGGCGATGCGGATTCCGGCAAGCGCCTCGCAGAGGGTGATATCGCCGCATTCCCTTTTCATGACCACGGCCGCTCCGTTGCCCTGTATCGCCGCATCTGCGGCGAGGTCGTCCGTGTTTCGGTGTCGATCGGCCTGTCCCCGTCCTGGCGGGTCCGGAGCGAGATCGGAGGGCTGTTCCCACCTCGCCATCCGCGTCGCGCGGCGCCGCGGATCCGTCGTCCGCCATCCCGGGGACACCCCTCGCAGAGCCAACGCATCCGGCCCGCCCGCTGACCGGGTTCGCAAGAACCCGGCGGGCATACGCCCGCCCGGGGCATAAGGGGACCGGGCAAACCCGTGCCCGGGATACCGCACCCCCACGTGTCGCTCGCCACCCGCTCGCCCGGACAGGATCACCCGCGATCTGCGCAAGCAGCATACTCCCTTGCGGTCTCGCGGAACGATCAGGCCCGAAGAAGCGCGGCCGATTGCTCCGGCATCGTGAGCTTCGCGGCGCTATCGGCGGCCGACGTCGTGGCGGCCACGGGCTCCGGCTCGCGGATGACGTAGCCACGGCCCCAGACTGTGGAGATCAGATTATCGCCGCCGGCCGTGGTGAGCTTCTTGCGCAGCTTGCAGATGAAGACGTCGATGATCTTGGCGTCGGGCTCGTCCATGCCGCCGTAGAGATAGTTGAGGAAATGGTCCTTGGTCAGAACGTGCCCCTTCTTCAGCACCAGGGCCTCCAGGACCTGAAACTCCTTTTCGGTGAGTCTCACCGGGACGCCATCCACCCACACATCGCGCGTGCCGAGATCCACGGTGAGGTTGCCGACGCGCACCTGGGAGGAGGCGAAACCACCGCTGCGGCGAATGATGGCCTGGATACGCGCGACGAGTTCGTGGGTGTCGTACGCACCGGCGATCACGTCGTCTGCGCCGAGGTTCAGGGCACGCGCCCTGGTAGCGGAACTGGCGCTGCCGCCGAGCACCAGGACCGGTGTGGCATCGCGGCGCATGCGCATCCGGCGCACCACGTCGAGCCCGCTGACATCGCCCAGCTCCAGCTCGAGCAACACGAGGGAGAAGGCATAGGTTGAGAGAAGATCCAGTGCTTCCTCGCCGTCGGTGGCGAGCTCGGCGCCAATTTTGGCCGCTGACAATACCGATTGCAGGCCCCGCGCCGCCGCGGGATCGGACTTCACGAGAAGGATGCGCATCGAACCGCTCCGCTGATCGGAGTGGGATTTGAAGTTTTTTTACGACGCCCACGGACAATAGGCGAACAACCCGGAGAAGTCATGTCTCAAGTTTTGGTTGAGAGAGATTCCGTGCCACAATCCCCGATGCCTCCTCCACACCCCTCCGCAACCTTGAAGGACAGCGCCCGGATACTCAACCAAATTATGGGTTTGCGAGTTGCCGGGTCGGTGTCGGGTATCGCGGGCCCGTTGATCCGGGTGGAAGGACTCGGCGGACTCGTCGCAATCGGGGATCTACTCGAGGTTGAGATAATGACCGGGCAGACGGTCGCGGCCGAGGTCGTCGGCCTCGACCGGACAACGGCAAACGCCCTCCCGTTCGGTCCCACCAACGGGATCAGGCCGGGGGCGCATGTCCTGCGTGTCGGCGCGCCCCGACTCGCGGTGTCGGATCACTGGCTGGGCCGGTTGCTCGATCCGCTGGGGCAGCCGCTCGACGGGCTGCCGCCGCCCCGGCCGGGCGCCGTGTCGCGGCCGCTTCGGGGTACGCCCCCGGCGGCTGCCGGGCGCAAGCGGCTCGGCGGCCTGTTTACGCTCGGTGTGCGCGCGCTCGACGCGTTCGTGCCCTGCCGCGTCGGCCAGCGCCTCGCCGTGTTCGCCGGTTCGGGGGTGGGCAAGTCGACGCTGATGGCCACGCTTGCGCGCGAGGCATCCGCAGACGTGATCGTGGTGGGTCTGGTCGGGGAGCGCGGCCGCGAGCTGCGCGAGTTCGTCGAGGATACGCTCACGCCAGCCGCGCGCGCGCGGAGTGTCATCATCACCGCGACCTCCGACCAGCCGGCCCCCTTGCGCCGTGCCTGCGCCGACTCGGCGATGGCGGTCGCCGAGCACTTCCGTGACCAGGGCCGCCACGTGTTGCTGATCCTCGACAGCATCACCCGCGCCTGCCACGCGCTGCGGGAGGTGGGGCTGTCGCTCGGCGAGGCGCCATCGGTGCGCGGCTACACGCCCGGCGTCTTCGCCGAACTGCCACGCCTGCTCGAACGGGCCGGCCCGGGGGCGGAAGGCGCGGGCGATATCACCGCGCTGATCTCGGTGCTCG
>JBDHWW010000105.1:0-5147 GCA_039810425.1 Pseudobdellovibrionaceae bacterium
TATACGTACTGATTTTCTTCTTTAAGACTTCTAAATCCACGATACCTCCTTGTATTCGTACATTTAGTTTTAACAGACTGTCTTGAAATGAAAATGCGTGGAGGGTTGGGGATTTACGGATTTACAAAATTTATTCTGGCTTTTGGAGAGCGCTCACTCTCAGATTTTTTTTACGTTCCCGATATGCTTTTTGCTGCGCAATGTGCTTAGCGCGGCCAGCTTCGGTTGCTCGGTAAGTCTTTTGATTGCGGCGATTTCTTTCTAACAATGCGAGATGGGAACACTCATCAGAACAGTACTTGTCATTTCGCCAACAGCACTGACAAATCCTTACGACCTTTGAACACCTCGCACAGCAAAATTCTATCGCCGGGCGTTCGTGACTTTCTCTGTGTTCGTCGGTTTCCATCACTAAATTCTAAAGTCTCGAGGACCTGTCCATCAAACTCCGGTGACCACCTCTAGACCATGGCCCCGGTATTCCGGTGAAATTCGTCCCTTTTTAAACCGTTGCCTCCACTTTGTATGTATGGAAGTAAATCTGGAAAAAGAATTTTGTACTTTTCAGGCCGAAGAAAAATTGGCGACGTTGATTGGTAAAAAAGAAGTTCAAGTTCAGTTTATCTTTGTTTACGACAAGATATTGACCTACACGGTTATTTTTAATTAAGCTAAATTGTTGTTCTAAAATTTTCGAAATGATGTACTGTGCGTCTCTTTTTGCAGGTAATTAAGTCTTCGAGAGAGATTCTTCCATCTAAGACTGCGATAATATTGAAATCACTTCCCCTTCTGTGATTTTTTGGAGGGCTAAATTCTGATCTGGGCTTATGGGAAACACCTCAACCTTATACTCGTTCCTCCAGAAGCGTCCGGAGAGTACAGAAATCATCTCCGGTATGGCTGGGACTCGGACAGTCTGAAAGCAGACCCGGCAGACGGAGCGATTCGGATTCTTTGAGGTCGACTCCGGCGGAGGAAGTCGGCGCGAAGTTGAAGAGTTTTGTATTCATCCGAATACGATCAAGTCGCTGAGGGTGGGGAAGTGCGTTTGTATTAAGAAGTATCCTGAACCTAGGGCGTATTTGGTTAGTGTGGCGGCTGTCTGAGTGTCTTATTTTGAGGTTTATGATAAAATATAATAAATACAATGACTTATAATTGTGGTTGCTGACCTCTGTGTTTATGTATATAATTATATATGTTAATATATATGTATTTAAGTATTTAAAGTGCAATGCCGATATGTATATAAAGGTGAAGTGACCATGCAAGTCGGAAAATTAAAAAAAGAGAACAGTGAAATGCTGGAGAGTCATGAACGCTATGGCTTTAGCAATAAGACCAAGATGATGGACTATGCTTTAGATCTATTACGTGATCGAGTGAAAAAGGAACGACGACGAGCTGCGCGTGAAGAGATGTTGAATCTATACGTAAAATCATCGCCAGAGAACTACTTTGCAGGAATTGATGGGGATGACTTTGAGTAACTATTCAGTAGGAGAAGTTGTCTTAGTGGATCTTGATCCAACTAAGGGGCATGAGCAGAAGAAGACTAGGCCTTGTATGGTAATAAATGTTCATCCTAGGCTGGCACTTATTACTGTCTTTCCCATTACCGATTCCAATGGAAAATCTGGAAAAGTATTCGTGGAAATCAAAGATCTTAAGTCTGCAGGGCTTAGTAAAGCATCTGTCATAGATACCTACCAAATCAGGACTCTTTCAACAGATAGAATTATTCAAAAAATGGGATCAGTATCTGAAAATGAAATTTTCGAATGTAGGAAAAGTATCGCGCTAATTTATGAGATCGATGAAGATCATTTAAATTAATGTCAAAGGGCGAGGGGCTTGCCTCGCTCTTCTTAACTACCGCATTTAAGTTTTTCGATTTTCGTGTTGGCAATATCTTACAGTTCACGAATATTTACTTTTCATCTTTTGTTTTGCCTGATTGTTTTGCATCTAATGGCGGTGCTTCGGGCATTACGTCATCAATTTTTTTTGTAAATTCATTCTCGTAAGTGTCACCATCCATACGCATGGCCGAAGTTACACGGGCTACTTCGTTGCGACGATGATAATCGCGTAAGGCGCAAATGCGGGCTTGATAGTTGCGAGCACGGTCGGTCTTGGTGATTTCAGGCTTATTCCTTTCAATATTCTCGTATCCCTTACGAACGTAGTAAACGGACAAATAGTTATCGAGAGCCTGTTTTGACGCCTGATCTAGGTTTTTATTTCCAAGAAGTGGCGATTCAAGATGAGCCTCTTGGCACAAACTCCAGAAAGGTCTAAGGTTTGCGAAGGCCAATGTCTGAATACACAACTTCGCCATTTCACCACTAGCCGTATCGAACTCGCTGACAGGGCTAATCACAATCTTGCCTTTAACACCCATCAGCTTGTTGCCAATTTGTTCAAAGGGAAGCATCAGTTTTTCGCGAACGCTTGGAGCCCCTAAGACTTCCTTATCCTTCATTGTAAGCTCCATCCAAACCCTATTCAGAATACCACGTGCTCCACGCACGAAACTATTCGTATCTTCACTAGGGACTTGTGCAGAGCCCATTTTTCTTTCGTTTTCATAGATCATAGCAACACGATCGGCTTCTGTTAGCTCCTCGCCGGACGCCATCATCTTTAAGTCCATGATATTTCTTGTGAAAATATTGGTCACCACCGGCTCCAAAGCCTCAATAGTTTTTTTATAAATGTTCATGGATTGGTTAAGGTCAGTCTTTACTTTAGAAAATTCTGTTTGTGACATGTTAATCATGGTATTTAAGCTATTATAGCCCGTTGCCAGCATGAGATCGTTAATATATTGATTGAACTCATCTCGGTTACGCAGGCTGATCGTGTAATCTTGATATACAAATCCCGCCATACGCTTAGACAAAAAACCGGTCCGCGCTGTCAAAACTTCAAATTCCGTATAAACTTGCTGCAAAAGAGCATCTCCAATTTTACGAAGCTCCTTTGACATTTTCTCGTCATCTAAATCCTTATATGTGCCAGTTTGTTTTTTATGCTCTAGTAAAGTCACTCCATATTGCCGTAGATCTTTATACCGGCTTAGGATACGCCCGATACGACGTCGGGTATCAATAATGGAGGCAATCCAAGTGGGATCCTTGGCATCCTCTAAAACGCGGCTTTGTAGATTTGCTAAGTAGCGATCAATATTTACCAAGGCATCCCGCACGGAAACATCAAGACCTAAAAGTGAATCATTCACCACCTGGACTTTATCCACAATAAAGTACTTGTTGTAATAGGCGATAGCCAAAGAGGTCGCGCCTTTAAAAAGACTTTGCATGTTTTCATAGATAGTTTCTGCAAGTTTATCCGGATCATTAAACTGCGGTAGATTTCTATACTTCGCACGAAGCCAGCTTTTCGGTTGTGCTGAGAACTGAATTGCTTCTGGACCAGAACCCAAAACAGAGTCCGGAGTGTTGATCCCCAAAAGTTTAAAATAGATTTCATTTAGTGTAGATACCTTCGAGAAGAAGTTTTCGGCGCTGCCATTCCGTCGACTGAAACCGCCGTCACCCAACATAGAATCACCGACATTCTCAAGCATCGAAAGAACGTAAGTTTGCTTTGCTTTAAAATCGCCCAACTCGAGCATCAATTTCTTTTGATAGTTAAATGTCCCTTCAATTTGCTTTAAGGTGTTGTAATGTTCATAGACGTTCGTAGAAACGCTGACCTGAAAGTCCGCTTCAGTCGGAAGTTGCGGTGTAATACCGTATTGAACTTTTGACAGCCATTCGGTCACGACTGGAACCTGACGAGTTAAAATATAGTAACCAGCCAGCGGTCCTTCTTCCAGTTTTTTGGAAAAATTCAAACTCATTCCAACGACGCGGTTCTCAGTTAGGCCGGTATTTTTATTTGTGTAAGATTCTACACGGGCCGCTTGGCCATTAATAACTTCTTGAAACATGTATTGCGCGTCCAAAGCCGCGCAATAACCGTCTGTGGTAACTTCCATCAAACAGGACATAGAAGAAATAAGCTCTCTATCATTAAGTTTTCGTATCGCATCAATGTACTTTTGATCACGACCGAAATATTGACCGAGATTTTGCACAGCCATGGCAAGCTGTGAATTTAATCCCTGATCTCCAGAGGTGGCAAACGAAGAAAGAATCTTAATCATACCGGCGATCGTTGTAGTTCCTTTGGCATCATCGAGGCAACTTGCTTCAGCATCCAGCATTGATGAAAAAGTCGTATTAAAAATGCCCAACCCCGCCATGGCTGCGCGGTGTGCTCTTTGTTTGCGAGCCATTAAAGAGGCCGAGTATAGTTTGTTATTTTCTTCGTAGCCTGCGACTTCTTTGCTTCCCAGCTCGGACTCCATAACGGTTTTTCTGAAAAGCTGTTTAAGAACGTTTCCTTTAAAAAGAGAACTTTCTTTTCCAAAACTTCTTAAGGCGATAATTTCTTGGGGTAAAGCTGCATAAGTCTGCCCGACTTCTCCCTCATTTGAGTACGCTTTGTCCACTTCTTGAAGGCTGGCATCAATACCTGCAAGCCCTCCTTGAATGCTCGCTTTAAGGGAGTTGCAGGCAGGATTGTCTTTGAGTTTTGTAATCACCTGTCGGACTTCATTGGCATGAGAAAGAGCCGCCTGAGTCCATTGTCCTTGAGATCCACAAGGTCCGGAATAGGCAAACGGGGAAACTTCTTGTTGGGCTAAAGCTATTGATGAAACCAACAACAGAGTACCTGCGACTAAACTTGAGACGTTTGAGCGGACTTTCATGACTCCTCCAATAAAAATTCCATTCACCGGGTAAATATTTCAATATGGATGCCAAAATAAGACGATGCCAAACTCATCAAGCTTATTTTGGTATAATCGGCCTGTCTAATTTTTCGACACTGGGACTAAATAGGCCAACATGGGGGCGGCCTCTTTGGTGGAGAATGCGGAGTTTTTATTGCCGCAAAGTCACTGCAAACAGACATCCTGTCTGTTGAGGGCTCTCCCCTCAAACTCCCGCTACTCCTGATGCCTCCCGCATCAGGAGTTCCAGGCTTAATTGGGATACCTCCATATCCACATGCCTGGCGTTATGACTTTCGCGATTTGACGACTTCGTAGGTGCTGGGAGCGGTTTTGA
>JBDHWW010000106.1:0-5113 GCA_039810425.1 Pseudobdellovibrionaceae bacterium
CAATAGTACGGCCGTCCATTCCTTCGAACCGCAAGAGTCCAATGCGACGATCAACCGCCCCATCAGGATTCATACCGAGAACAGTTCGACCGTCGGTAAGTCGGGCCCGACGATTGATATTGGCCTGCGAAACCCCCCATGCAGCTCCGATCATGGCAGGTCTGAGTTGCGCACGAGCATCCTGAACGCCTTTAATCAACTGACGTTCCACATACGCAGCGTAGTCGGCATTGAACGGCTTTAGAAATCTTTCGCCTAGAAACGAGGCAAGCAGACCAGGAGGACCCAGCTCAGGTGCGGAGTGCGTATGTGTAAGGGTCCACCACACGCATGTCGGATCAATCCCACATTCTCGCGCCAGTCGGTCTGCAACACTGTCATGGTACGCCGGAGAAATGCTACCAAAGTCCGAGGAGATGAGAAAGAACTCTGTCGTCCCATCATCTAGCGCAAGGATGCGATGATACAGGCGATCATTTATTCCCCTGGATATTCGTGGCGCGTAACCAACTAAGGGTTGCGGATCAGCCGGGGTAACGTCCATCTTCACGACAGCAGCGCGAAATTCGGCTCCTGAAACAACCCCGCGCATCCAAAAGATGGAAAGGAATGCAGTGGCCCAGAGTGTCTTCCTCATGGATACCTAGTATAGCAGTTGAAACACCGAAGGCTACCAGTTACCTCTCATTCGCTGGCACTTTTCGATCAGGTGAAATACAAGGGGAAATTGATCGAGCACGGAATTGGCAGCCCCTTAATCTCCCAAAGTTGGATCTATACTTTGCACATCTTCACCCACAATCGTGAGAGTCAGGCCAGTCTAGTTCGATAGAAAAAGACTTGACCATGACCGGCATCGGAGCGCCTCGGCGCCAGCGATTCGCTGGCTGGAACTTCGCGGCCTTTGCTTGCTTGGTGTAAATCCCAGGGCAAATGAACTTGAGGAAAGGACCAAACGCAGAGAGCGCGGAGAGTAAAATCCCGTTCTCCGTGTCCTCCGCGGCCTCCGCGTTTAAATCAAATCGGGGGGAATGGCTTACGCCCATCATGCGCTGCGTTTTCCCTGAGCGGATAGTACCGAAAATTGAGTGTTAAGGCGTAGCCTGACATCGCAGATCCGGTGCATACTCGTTCCCCAGAGTGGGTGGGACATGGCCGATGCGGTGGCGGCAGACACCCGCCAAAATCCTCCCCACCCCACCAACCGGCTGCCAAAGACCTGTCCGATGACCTCACGAAAGCCTCTCAGCGTTCGCTATCTTCTCTGCCTGCTCACCTCGGCTTGCCTCCTGCAAGCTGCCGATTGGTGGGACAATGCCTGGCCTTATCGCCAGCATATCGGCATCGACGCCAGGTCGATCACCGATGACCTGGATGATTTTCCGCTCTGGGTCAGGCTGACGGATGCCCGGTTCGCCCGAGCCCTTGCGGCGGAGGCCGGGCGGGATCTGCGCGCCGTTGGCGCGGATGGGGCACTCTTGGACCTTGAGATGGTTTCCTGGACGCCGGACGACGTCCGGTTTTATGTCCGCATTCCGAAGATCAGGGCTGGAACCGCCAACCAAGGTTTCGACCTCTATTTGGGTAATCCCCATGCCCCTGCTCTCCCGGCAATGCCGATCTGGGACAAATCGCATCTGGCTGTTCTCCATTTGTCCGGCAACGTGACGGACGCCACCGGGCGGGGATCGACTCTATTGAAACAGGGTTTCGTGGTTCAGAATGGCTGGACGGCCGGGTTGATCATGGACCAGTCCCATCGCTGGATCACCTTCGACAGCAGCAATCGGGGTTATCTGGAAGTGACTCCCCCGCAGGATCAGGCCGCCAGTCCCAACCTGACCCTGGTCTGCCGTTTTCGGCCGGCGAAAGCCGAATCTCTCACTCTTTTTTCCGGCAGCGGATTCGATGTGCTCACCCAGGGCGGCCGTCTGCTCTTTCGCTCCGGCACTTCCGCACTGAGCTTGGACGGTGTCGGCACCGGCCAATGGCAGTCAGCCGTATTCTCCTACAATGCCGCCACCGGGTCGCGCCTGATCAGCCTGGGCGGACACGGGACCGCCAAGGACGTCCTCTCGCTGCCCCGGCTCGAATCGACCCAGGTCCGCATCGGTCGCTCGGTTTCCGATGCAAAGGAATCACAATACGGAGGCGACATCGAGGAAGTCCGCCTGTTGGCTGGCAACCCTTCGGATGCCTGGATCAAGGCAACCGCCCTGAACCTCAGCGAAGAAAATCCCCTGATCGTGCCCGGCGAACTCCGCGCAATCGGCGACAAGCCCGCGCCGCCACCTCCTCCGCAACTCCTCGGCCCTTCGGACGGCTCCCAGTCGTATAAACCCAAGGGGATAAAACTGCAATGGCTGCCTTCGCTCGGGGCCAGCGAATATCGGGTGCTGACTTTCAAGGATGCCCGCGGCACGCAATTATTGAAAACGGTCGAAGCCGGCGCTTCCCGGGAAATCAATCTGACGCTCGATCAAGCCGGAGCATCGGACATCTACTGGACCATCGCCGCAAGGTCCCCGCAGGGCGAAACCCGTTCCCGCCAGATTCATCGGCTGACTTTCCACGCAGCCAATGCCAGGGACTCGCTGCTGTCCCCCGGCCAAGCAGTCACTCCGCAGCTGGTGAAGCCGGCCAATCTCGAGATCCGGCTGCAGGGCTACCTCGGAGGCCGCATTGATCGTCTGGCCGAGTACATGATCGATTTCACCCAACAAAGCCCCGGACTCCTTCGCATGCAACGGGAGCGGCCGGAAAAGGGCCCGCCACCCTGGGCGGGGGTCTTCACCGGACAATACCTCAGCTCTTCGCAGCTGATCTGGCGGTTGACCCACAATGCTGCACTCAAGGCGCACACCGATGCCTACGCGCGCGAATTGATCGGCACCCAGCGTGCCGACGGCTATCTCGGGCCATTCGAATCTATCACCGGTTCCCTGGAACTGTGGAATCATTACGCCACACTCTGCGGCCTGCTCGACTACTACGAAGATACGCATGACCAGTCGGCGCTCGATGCGGCGCGCAAGGTCGCCGATCTCGTCATCAACGCGTACGGCCCGACCGGCGATATCGTGCCCAAAACAGGCGGAGCCAGCGAATCCATCAGCCACGGTATCGTGCGGCTCTACCGCGCGACCCACGATCCACGCTACCTGGAAATGGCCAACTACCTGATCCATGAGGCTTGGAATGAGCCGGGCGGTGTCGCCTTCTACAAGTTGGGCCAGGGTCATCCCACAGTCGGCGACTTCCCCGTTCGGCGCTGGGAGAGCGTTCACAGCCTCATGGCTCTCTCCGAGATGTACTGGCTCACCGGCGACGCCTCCTACCGGAATGCCTTCGAGCGCTTGTGGCAGACCCTGCGCCAGACCGAGCGTCACACGACCGGCGGCTTCTCCACCAACGAGGGCCTGCTCGGCACACCGTTCAACAAGGGAACCATCGAGACCTGCTGTACGGTGGCCTGGTCGCTCCTTTCCACCGACATGCTGCGGCTCTCGGGAGATTCGAGCGTCGCCGACGAATTGGAATGGAGCACCCTGAACAGCGCCCTGGGCTCCATCCCCTATGACGGGACCTGCTCGACCTATGCCACCCAGCCGGACGGGCTTCGCCAGTTCTGCGTGCTGAACAGGCAAGGGCCGCACGACGGGAGAGCGCTGAGTTGCTGTTCGACGAATGCAGCGCGAGCCCTCGGCAACATCGCCAATTGGGCTCTGCTGCAAAACCAGGACGGCCTCGCGCTCAACTACTATGGGCCTTCGACCATCGCAGCGGACCTCGGGTCGGGCAACCGGATCAGCCTGACCCAGACCACCTCCTACCCCGCCCAGGGCGACATCCGGCTCGATGTTTCCATTAAAAAGCCGGAGACGTTCACGCTCTTTCTTCGTATCCCGAACTGGTCCCGGCAGACGCGGGTGAGCTTGAACGGCAAGCCTGTCCCCGAAGCCCGCGTCGGAACCTACCTGCCGATCCGCCGCCAATGGACCTCCGGCGCCACGCTCACCCTTTCGCTGGACTTCACTCCCCGTTTTCAAACCGGGGCGGAAGACTACGCAGGAAAGGTCTGCGTTTTCCAGGGACCGATCCTCTTCTCCAGCGACGTCCGCTACGAGGCCAACCGGGACACGCCTTCCGCTCCTCTCACGCTTGACGGTCTGACGATAAAGCCCATCGAGCCGCCTCCCGAAGCCGGCCCGTGGATCTTGGCGCGCATGACCGATGGTCGCGGCCAGCAATTTACCGTCTGCGATTTCTCCAGCGCTGGCCTGTTCGGAGACAGATACATTTCTTGGTTCAATCTTAAGACAGCTGACTCGTTTGAGAAACCTTGAGGCGTCGACAGGACAGTATTGATTGCAAATTTCAACGTCTGGCTGACATCGAAGGTGAAGACGAAGTAGGCTTCCAACCGTAGATTGAATCCAGTCTCCCGATGGAACCCACGTGGGAGCTCAATAAAGTGTTGTCCATTATGGTCATTCTGGCCCGGCTGATTATGCCCGAGGATGTGTTTTCCCCTTCAGCAGGATACCTCGACGATAGGTGCGCTAATAATACCATTCTTTGAGAGCATAGGCGTAGCCGACTCTTCCGCTATCCGGCATGATAAGAATGCTAGTTTCACACCCTTGTCTGGGTCGATCCTCATCTGAATCGTTGCCCAGTTTCCAATCCGAACTCGGAACACTTCGGGATATTGCCTCATGACTCCATTCAAGAACCTCACCTTCATGTTCGTTTCGTTGCTGGTTTACACCGCAAGTAGCGCAGTCGAACCCCTCCGCCACTCTGTTTCCCTAGATGGCCAATGGTCGTTCCAATTGGATCCCGAGAAGGTTGGCGAGAAACAGCAGTGGTACGTAGAGGGGAAGAAACTGCCCAACTCAATCAATGTTCCCGGAGCTTGGGATGCTCAAGGCTACGGTCCCGAGACTGCCAAGATGCGGCACAATTACATTGGTGTGGGCTGGTACAAGCGAACCGTCCGTGTACCCAATGGCACCAAAGACCAACGCTATTTTCTGAAGTTTGGCGGAGTGTATCGCGACGTGCGGGTGTGGGTAAACGGATTTCAAGTGGGATACCACCTCGGCTACGT
>JBDHWW010000107.1:0-4908 GCA_039810425.1 Pseudobdellovibrionaceae bacterium
CACACCGCTCTCCAGCAACGCGGAGACGATCTGCCGCGCGATCTCGGAGCCTTCGCTCTCATGCGTCGCGGCAAAGGACTCGTTGAACAGCACGAGCGCGGAGGGGCGGATTTGCCCGGCGATGGTGTCCATGCGCACCAGCTCCTCGTCGAACTTGCCGCTGCGCATGGTCCGGTCCTCCTCCCGCTTGTAATGCGTGAACAGACCCGAATGGAGCGACGCCGAGAACGCATCCGCGGTGACGAACATGCCGCACTGCATCATCATCGAGGCGAGGCCGACACTGCGCAGAAGCGTCGATTTGCCGCCGCGATTGGCACCCGTGATGATGACGAGCGGCTTGCCTTCGGCATCCACGTCGTTGCCGGTCACGGGCCGGCCCATGGTGAGCGCGAGGCACACATCGCGCAGGTTCGTGCAGCGGAAATGCCCCTGCGCCTCGAGCGGCTCGGGAAACGTGATCCCTTCGCCGATCTGGTCGAGGCGCTCCCTGAGGTTGAGACACCCGAGGCAGAAGGCGAGTTCCGAACGCAGCGCCCTGATGAACCCGAGAACGTGCTCCGCCGACTGGTAGATGGCATCGGCAATGAGGCCGAGCCCGCGGCCCTTCAGTTCCCCGAAGGCCTGCGCGCCCGCATCGTCGCGCGGGGGAAGTTGCCAGGTGAAGCTCCTGGCACCCGGGGTGAGGATGCGGCGCACCCGGTTGAGATCGCGCGGCTGCGGCTTGCGCAACATCGTGCCGGCGGCCTTGCCGGCGTCCCCGACCCCTGCACTCAGCAGCAGGCCGCTGCGGAAGGTCAGATTGTTCAGGTCGGCGCGCGCAGCCTCGAGCCACGTATCGTCGAGATCCCGGTTGAGCGTTGCGAAGAGCTGACGAAAACCCGGCGAGGCAAACCGCTGCGCGTAGCGATTGCAGGTGTCGCGCAGGCTGCGCAGCACGTCGAGGCAGCTGCGCAGCGTCTGCACACCGCTCGTGACTTTCGAGGAAGCGTCCAGGCCGTAGAGGCTGAAACTCCAGCCATACTCGCGCCCGAACGGCCTGGTCGCGAGCGCGTAGAACTGGCGGACGGCATCCGGGTTGGCGAGGCAGTCCCGCAGCACAGCCTGGCGATAGCGCACGGTCGCCACGTCGTTCGTCCATGCTTGCGCGCAGGCCGCCGCCATGACCCCGTAGAGAAAGGTGTCGCCCGCAGCCATGGCGTTCAGCAGCGTCTCAAGTTCGAGGTCCTGTGCGTACCGGATGGACGCTGCGGGAGAGGGTGGCCGGGCGTCGAAATCCCGGTCCGGATGCATCAGAAGCGTCTTCATGGCCGCACCCGCCTGCGGAGCTGCTCGTACGTCACGCCGTGCTTGCGCGCGAGCGCCAGGGCGTATGCGAGGCCATCGGCGGGCCTGCGCACGACCTCGAACGTCCGGCGCGCAGGATCACCGGGATCGACCGTGCTCACCATGCTCACCGTTCGTTCGTTCAGCCGCGAGAGGCTGTCGATAAAGGTGACGCACACGCCGGGCGCATCGGCGGCGAGTATCCGTTCGAGGATCCGGGTGCTGAGGAACACCTGGTCGTCGAGGCTCGTGGAGCCGAAGATCTCGTTGAGGACGATCAGGCTGTCCGGTGTCATGGCCTCGCACGTTGCGCGAAGGCGCACGAGCTCATCCTCGAGCTTGCTGCGAAGGCTCGCGATGTGTTCCTCGCGTTCGAAATGCGTGAAGATCCGGTCCGGCAGGAACAGGCGCGCGGTCTCGCCCGGCACGGGGCAGCCGAGGCCGGCGAGGAAATGGAGCTGTCCGGACATCCGCGCGAATGTCGTCTTGCCTCCCTGGTTCGGCCCGGACACGACCAGCAACCGCTCCGGCCCCGAGAGGCTGAAGCTGTTGCGGATCACTGCCGAACCTTCCCGGGCGAGCCGTGAGGCGAGCGCGATGTCGAAGCTGCCCGTCACCCCGGTCTCCTTCGACGTAGTCGAGACGGTCGGGTAGCAGAACGGCAGGCCGCTGCGCTTCAGCGGTTCAATGAATCCGAGCCAGGAGAGGTAGAAATCGATCTCGCGGGCAAAGCGCGCGATGGTCGGGTCGATGAACCCGGCGTGACTGTCGGCGAAACCCGCGAGCTGGCGGAACGCGGCGGGAAAGAGGCGGCTCGCGAAGTCGAGGATCGCCTGCTCGACGTGATTGAGCGCGAGGTCGTCCGGAATCTTGCGCGGCGCGGGGCGCGCGGCCCCGGCGGGGCGAAAGCGCGCGAATCGCTCGAGGATGGTGACGGTGTAGTCCGGTTCGCAAGCGTATTTGCGTACCGTCACCTTGTCGCCGTGGAACAGCATGCCGTATTCGAGCCCCGACAGCGTGCTCCTGAGTTCTTCCGCTTCGTCGTGAAGCCGGCAGAACGGCCCGGACGCCAGATAGCGGCGGAAATAGTCGAGGGCCTGTTGCAGCCCGGCCGATCGTGGCGCGGCCGCGCGCAGGGCAGGGGTCATCGCGGCCACAGCCTCGCACCAGAGATGGACGGCGTAGAGGAACGTGCAGTGCCGGTGGCTCGGGTAGGCGATTTGCCCCGCGCCTTCGAGGATCGAGCGGACGAGCCGGACCGCCTTGGTGAAGGCCGGAAAGATCGGCAGCATCTCCGGCCGCTCGAGGTCGGCAAAGACGCCCTGGCGATAGCGCACGATCTTTTCGTTACGGTATGGCGTGTAGAAGAACGGCCGCAGGACGGCTTCGTCCCGCTTGTCGACGACGGCCGTGACCACCTGATCGAGGTTGAGGTCGATGAAGAAGTCCGGCGCGTCGCCGCGATCGGCCGCCAGCGAGGCGAGTTCCGGCGGGAACAGGATACTGGCAAACGCAGGCTGCGCCGCGGGGCGTGGCGAAGGTGCGTCGCCGCTCCCGAAGGCACGCTGCGGCCAGGGGCGAGGTGCTGCCGGGCCGTTCATCGCCAGTCTCCCGCGCGGGGCAGGAGGTCCCGGCCGCAGGCGCGCACGATTCGCCTCACCGGGTGGCGCAGCGGGCGATTCTGGTTGTCAGGGTGGGTCCTCATGCAACTCCTGCCTCCGCGCCGACGACTGGCGCGCGGTCTGAACGGCAGGAGTCATCAGCACACGTAGCGGGAAAGGGGACTCCATCCCTGTCACATACGGTGGGAAGCGGGCGCGGCGTATCAAGGCCGTACACGCGCCCGTGTCGGGAATGGCGGGCGCGCCCGGTGGTTACCCGCCTTCGTCCGGCGCGGCCTTCAGGTAGTCGTACGCCGAGAGCAGATGCACGCGCACCACGGTTAGGAATTCCTCCACCGTGACGTGCTCGTCGCCGCGCCCCATCGATACGGGGGAGGGGCCGTAGAGGTAGGCGGGAATGCCCTCGTAGCGCCAGTAGCGAGAGTCCGAACCGCCCAGCGAGGACATCGGAATGGGCCGCACCCCCGTCGCCGCCTCGGCGTTGCCGGCGATAATGCGCACCATCTCGTGCTCCGGGTCCGCCATACTCGGCGGGTAGGAATGCGCCTCGATCACCTCGAGGCTCGCCTCGTGCGCCGCGCACAGTTCGCGCGCCTCCGCCAGCACCGCGTCGCGCCCGATGCCCACGGGGATGCGCAGGTCGAACTCGGCGACGGTCTCGTGCGGGATCGTGTTCACCTTCAGCCCGCCGCGGACCACGCCGGGGTTGAAGGTCATCTGCCGCACGAGCGGGGCGGCGCCCGCCCCGAACCCGGCCTCGATCACGGCGACCGCCTCGGGCGAGGTGAGCAGCCGCGACACCGCTTCGGGCAGCACCGTCTCGCGCAGGTGGAAGCGGCGGTCGAACGCGCCGATCAGTGCCGCCATCACCTTGTTCGGGTTGCGCGACAGATGCGGGTAGCCGCCATGGCCGCCCGGCGCGCGCACGGTCACCACCATGCGCAGCGTGCCCTTTTCCATGAAGCGGATGTTGTTGAGCCCCGAGGGTTCGCCGTTCAGGCAGCAATCGCCGCGCACCGCCTCGGGCATCGTCTCGAATAACCAGCGCGTCCCCCATCGCCCGCCGCTTTCCTCGTCGGAGACGGCGGTCAGCGTCAGCCGGCCGTGCAGATCGGCGCGCACCCGGTGCAGCCAGGCGTAGGCGATGGTGCCGGCGAGCGTGCCGGTCTTCATGTCGGCGGCCCCCCGCCCGTACAGCTTGCCGTCGCGCCGCTCGCCCGACCAGCCGGACTCGTCGAGCGGGGGGAACACGTCGATATGCCCGTTCAGCACGAGATGCCGGCCGGGCCGCGCGCCTGCGAAACTCGCGACGATGTTGGGCATATGCGGCTCGGCGGCGGCGATGCGCCACGGCGCACCCTCGGCGTTGAGAAAGCCGGTGAGGCAGGCAGCCGCCTCGGTCGTGTCGCCCGGCGGGTTGGCCGAGCGCGTGCGCAAAAAGTGTTGCATCAGCGCGATCAGCGCCTCGCGCTCGGCCTCGAGCCGTGCGAGCAGCCCGGCGCGGACGGGATCGCCCGCCGCGCCGGCCACCGGGCCGCTCACTTGCGCAGGATCTGCTCGGTGAGCGTTGCCCAGTACGACGCACCGACGGGCAGGATATCGTCGTTGAAGTTGTATTTCGGGTGGTGCGGCTGTGGGTCGTCGTCCGTGCGGCCGCCGCCGAGCATGATGTAGCTGCCCTGCTTGGCGTTCAGCATGAAGGCGAAATCCTCGCCGCCCATGGTCGGCTTTTCGAGTTCGATCGAGCGCGCCTCGCCCGAGACCGTGGCGGCGGCCTTCGCCGTCAGCGCGGTGGCCTCGGCCTCGTTCACCGTCGCCGGATAGGTGCGGGTGTAGATCACCTCGGCCTTCGCACCGAAGGCCGCGGCGATGCCGGTCGCGAGTTCCGTCACCTTGCGCTCGAGGATGTCGCCGACCTCGGGCTTGAACCAGCGCGCGGTGCCCCGCATCAGCACCTTCT
>JBDHWW010000108.1:0-4698 GCA_039810425.1 Pseudobdellovibrionaceae bacterium
TTTCTTTTTTCGACCAATCGTTGAATCGCCTAAAAATGCTATTCCAGTTGCCAAATTCTTTTGGCAACTCTCTCCACTGACACCTAATCTGAATGTGATAAAGCAGTCCCTCAAATGTCGTTCGCAAGTTTGGCTTGTCATAGATTCTGGCGTCTAGCTGAATATGTTTCAGCTTCGACCAGAACTCATCCGTGAGCTTGGTTCGGGGCATGGGCAATCTCTTTCTTTTTTGTTGTTGTAAACAAAGGTTGCGAAATTGCCTTTTTACTTCAATAACTTAACAAATTCTCAGAATAATATTTACCTTGACTCTTCAAGACAAAACTTCAACAGACTCTAGGATAGAATACTCAAGAAGCGTGGAGTCATTCCATTGCAACAAAAATAGACTGCTCTAAGGATTGAAGATTGTGGCACTCCTCGAGAATAATAGAAGCGCACAATAATCACAGAGCTCGACAGTGCGCTAAAAGTTGTGGCTGAATTTCGCCAATTTCATTGATCGTTGCTTGATACCGCTGATTGTTATGGGAAAATAGGCGGACCCAGTAAGAAACGCCATGTTTTCCAGGAACTGTACATTGGATGCTGAATGATAGATTGTCCTCGTCTCCTTCGCAGGTCCCTTGAAAGGAATCTACCGAAGTTTCGCCCAGTGGTACGGTTAATGTGGCAGTGTATTTTCCTTGGTCGTCTAACTGAAAAGAAGCTACATAAGTTGCATCAAGCTCATCATTGTTTTTGCACTCGATGATTCCCGTCGGATCGCCACCGCTAGAAATGAAACCCGCATTGGCGCCGATTGAAAATGTTAGTGGTAATAAGAAAGTAAATAGTTTGATTTTCATAGTCTTTTCTCCTTGGCGCCATGCATACATCATCGGACTCTTGACGTGCAATATAATAATTATTAAAGAGCTAATCAAATAGTTACTTAAATAGTAACGAAGGAACTTCAGCATGAATGTATTTGAATTTAAAGAGTATAGAGTTTTTCTGAAGGAAATGGTCCAACTAAATTCGGAGAGAAGAGGCTATTTGGCTAAACTCGCGGAGGCCGCCGGTTGCCAGAGATCCTATCTTACCCTTGTGCTCAAGGGTGAGACCAATTTCACTCCAGAACACGCCTTTGGTATAACTCAGTTCTGGGGACTTTCGGAGATCGAATCCGACTATTTTATGGACTTGGTAAGTATCGAAAGAACCAGCTCCGGGCCATTAAAAACACGGTTACTTAAGAGAATGGACCAACAAAGGCGAGAGCAGTCTAACTTTAATAAGCGTTATGATCAGACATCTTTGTCGGATATTGAAAAAGAGGCCTTATATTACTCGCAGTGGAACACCGGCGCGGTACATGTGAGCCTCAGTATTCCCAGATTGCAAACAGCTGAGACGATCGCGCAACGTTTACAATTACCTTTACAAGAGGTGCAGGTATCCCTCCAAATATTGCGGAATCTAGGACTTATTCATCTCAGCGGGGGAAAATGGACATTAAAAAACAAAAGCATCCATTTACCGCGCTATTCTTTATTCAATTCTCTAAATCATCAAAACTGGCGCGCTAAAGCTGTTATAGATTCCCAGAAAGCTTCTTCCCAGGGGGTCCACTACACCGCCATCCAGTCAGTTAGCCGAAGTGACTTCGAGAAAATTCACGGCTTGCTGCTGAAGTTTATAGATCAGCAAAGAAAAATCGTGACAGGCTCTCCAGAAGAAGATCTTGCGGTTTTTTGCTGTGATTGGTTTAATCTCTAAAAGTTAAGGATCGAGCCCCTATGAATCATTTTTTTCTTAGCTTTGTTCTGCTGCCAATGATGCTCGTCCCCGCCTTCGCCTTTTCAAATCCGTCAGTGCCGGTCGGCGTGCAGATTAATTTCAAGTTCCAAGATCGCAAAGCTACACAAACCATTGTATTTATAAATGGCAACGGCAGTTCTTTGGAAACCTTTCTCCAAGTTGCTGAGTTCATGCCGGTAGGCATGAACTACCTTTTATATGATCAAAGAGGGCAGGGTAAAAGCTTTTACCACGGTATAGATTTTCGAGTCAGTACTATGGTTCAAGATTTAAAGGATCTGCTGGATTCTCTCAAAATCAGAAAAGTTCACCTCGTTGGACATTCTTTCGGGGCCCATATTGCAGTGGCATTTGCGGCGGCCCATCCAAAAATGGTTCTTTCCCTGGTTGACGAAGATATGGATTTCACAGCAAGAGCGTTACTTTCTGATGAGACTATTGAACTCTACGCTCGAGATCTTTTGTCTTTGAACAAAAATTACTCTTCATATGCTGAAGCTATTCACGCAATCTAGTCTCTTTACGGCTCTGACCCTGAAACTCTGCAATGGGTCCTAGATCAAGTTCAGATTCAATATGAAAGCGATGGTGAATTGACCGTGGTTTCAACTCCCTATCAACCCTTGTTTGGGGAGCTTTTGCAAATGCGGTCGATTTAAATTCGGCACTTCATGTTTATAAAGGCCCGATCCTTTTCTTACGAGCAGATTTAAATGAAACGGCAATGAGTAACGTCGGTTTAGAGAGAATACTGACGATCCGACCACAAGCTAAAATTATGAATTTTCCTGGAAGCACCCACGGTATTCATTTATCTCAACACTCTGAGTTTATAAAAACGGTTATAGGCTTTTTAAATTCACTTGCTGCCCCAGTTTGGTGGACACGGTTTTCTGTGGTATAACCCACAAACTTTGGAGATACCAAATGGAACAGAAGACCAAAAAACGATACCCACAAGAGTTTCAAATCCAAGCCCTGGAATTGGCCAGGGAGCTTAAATCCCTGTCAGCAGCCGCTAAGCAACTGGGCATCAGCGATAGCCTTATCTACAGCTGGCGAACCAAGCACAAGTTTGACATTGGTAATGGCAGTCGAAGCGCTGCCACGGCTATAGCGGAAACAGAAGAAATGAAACGGCTCCGCAAAGAAAATGAAGAACTCAAAAAAGTGAATAATATTCTGCGAAAGGTTGCGGCTTTTTTCTCGCAGGACCATCTGAAGTAAAATTCAAGATGGTCGAGGAATTGGCAATTGAGCAACAGGACGTGCGGCTGAGTTGCCATGTCCTGAAGGTCAGCACCAGTGGCTATTACGCCTGGAAAAAGCGTCCGCTGTCGGTCCGACAGACTGAAGATGAGCGGATCTGGCAAAAGATCAAAAAATATTGGGAGGACAGCCGTAAAACTTACGGCCGCCCCCGTTTGGTAAAGGCCCTGCAAAATGACGGTGAAAAGGTCGGGAAAAACCGAGTTCACAAGCTCATGAAGCAAAATAAGATCCACGGAGCAGGCAAAAAGAAGTTCAAGCCAGTGACAACGACGTCGAACCACGACTTGCCAGTTGCAGATCGAGTTTTCAAGGCAGAGCTTGCGGCAGAGCAACTCACCGGCCCGAATAGGTATTGGGGCGGAGACATCACGTACATACCCACGGAAGAGGGCTGGCTGTACTTATCGGTAGTGCTTGATCTCTACACCAAGAAGGCTGTGGGCCACGCGATGCGGGAAACCATGCATGCGGAGATCGTGACTGCGGCTATAGAAATGGCGCTTAAGCGACAGGGTGTTATTGATGGCACAGGTCTTGTGGCTCACTCTGATCGTGGCAGCCAGTATGCAAGTGACGAGTACACGTCAAAACTTCAGGCGTACAAATTGACAGTCAGCATGTCTCGCAAGGGCAATTGCTATGACAATGCGATGGTGGAAAGTTTTTTTTAGAACACTGAAAGTTGAACTCATTTACAGGAAAAAATTTAAAACCCGGGAAGAGGCAAAGGCAGCAATTTTTGAATTTATAGAGTTGTGGTACAACCGGCAAAGACTGCACTCATCGCTTGACTACATGACGTCGGAACAATATGAACTTAAACAATCAACAGCCGCATAAAAGCGTGTCCACTTTTCCGGGGCAAGACCATTTTAACCGGATGCTTAAGTTGAAGAAATGCGTAATCCCGCTGTATGGTACGCGCTTCTTCATACTCGTCGGGAATCGACAAAACTTTGTCGCAGGCTGAAACTTCGGTGACTCCTTGGCTAGTTTTAAAGAGCGCGAAGACTGAGCCTTCGCATGATGTTCCCACTTTCGCTAGCGCTGCCGAAATGCAATGCCTATTCGTCAGAATCACTTGCGAACTCACTAAGGAGAAGCTGCAAGACATCAGTTTGTTTCCCTCGGCTAAGAGTAAAACTCCGGAGCTTTGCGGGCAGGGGCCTTCACAAGTGACGACAAAATCGCGAATGGCTTGGTTCAGTTCTGGTGGACCTGCGAATTCATAAGTATGGACACCATCTGAATTTTTACCGGCATCATCAGTTCGCAAACATGCGCTTAAGCCCATTGTCGACAAACCCATGATCAAAAGGATAAAACTGCGGATTGAGGATGTAAAAAATTTTCCCAAAACAGTCGGGTTCCGGTGAGCGCTATGAACAAATGTCTACTGCACTTTTTTTGCAAAAGCGATTTGGGTAAACGAAATCAATTTAGACCGTGAAATATTTTTCATAACCAACTCCCTCATAAAGATCCAGAAGTGCCCCCAACATATCAGGTCAAAAGTTGCACCGGAAAAGGCGCTATAATAAAAACATCCTCCATATCCACTTGACTGGCGTTAGCGTGCCAAGCTTAATAGGCGCGACATGGAGTTCCCCAAAACCCTTCCAG
>JBDHWW010000109.1:0-4691 GCA_039810425.1 Pseudobdellovibrionaceae bacterium
AAAACCGCTCCCAGCACCTACGAAGTCGTCAAATCGCGAAAGTCATAACGCCAGGCATGTGGATATGGAGGAAATTTTATATTCAAGTTGGGTCAAGGGAACGGACTTGCCATTGATAATCGCGCTGTCAGAGCCGGGATAGAGGATCAAGTTCCCATAGTGAATGCTTTGATCCGGTAAAATGCGGCGGCGATTCCGAAGATGCATTTGGCATTTCCGCAGGAGGTCCTGATCGTCCATAGGGCGGGTCAAAAAGTCCGCGGCGCCAATTTCAAAAGCATTTAGCCGATGATCGTAAGATTTTGTGTCTGAAATGAAAATGGATGGGGTCAATGCGTAACTGGGATTTTGCATCATCCGCTTGTAAGTTAAGATGCTACTCATGTCCTCTACAGAATAATCGACGAGGATTAAGTCGTAGTCTGACTCGGTGACTTCAGTGAAGCTTGCGGCAGTAAAGATCTGGGCAACATGCTCCTGCAGAAGCTGGTGGAAGGCACTCAATTTCTGCCTTTTTCCATGCAAAATGAGAAGTTTGGATTTCTTTAAAGAGCTCAGCTCCGTGCCTGTCGTCATTATAAATCACCATTGTTTATAATATAAATACAGGTAAGTTTTATTTCTTTCATCTAAAAAATACGGAGTCCTGTTTCTGGTTGCGATGCGCCAAGACATAGGGCCTGGCCCTTATCTGGGGCGGCCCTTTGAGACGGCTGGAGCAGTTAAGGGGTCTTCCGGCCAGGAGTGCTTGGGATAGCGTGTTCGCAACTCTTTGCGTACCTCCGGATAACCGTTCTGCCAAAAGCTTTTCAAATCACTGGTCACTTGCATCGGACGGTAATTCGGCCCGAGGAGTTGTAACGTCAAAGATTGTGCTCCCCCCAGCAACTTCGGAGTTTCAGTCCAGCCAAAGACTTCTTGAATACGTACTTCCATATAAGGATCACGGTCCACTGGATAGTGAATCCGGAGTGAGTTGCCGCTCGGAACCTTCAGTTTCGCCGGCACTTCGGATTTCAAGAAATTCACGATCTCCGGGGCAAGGAGAGTCTCAAAGAAATAGATCAACTCTTTGCGGGCGACGGTTTTAAAATCGCGCTCTCCGCTGGCGGCCAGCGCAAAGGCTTCGCGTTTTTGCTCATCCGAGAACGGAACTTTGGCATCAAGACGTCCGAGCTCTTCGTGAATACCGTCTTGAGTTATTTTCTCGCGGACACGGATTAAGAATCCCAACCGATCCAACCACTCAGCGAGAACCTCATTTTCTTTCAGGACGAGCTCCCACTCTTGAGTGAGAACTTCCGGTAAATGTTCCGCCACATCGGCTGCTGAAGCAATGGCGATACGGCCTTCTTCGAGTGGCAGATCGCGGAAGTGTTTGCCCTCACGGGCGTAGAACTGACCCTTGTCTTTATCAAAGCTGAGATCTTTTTTCTTTTCGATCTGCGAACCGAGTTCTTTCCACAGAAAGTCCTTCGTGAGTCCGGCAGCAAGGCTGACGGTGGTTTCCGAGCCCTGCGAAGTTTCAACGCCATCGAGCGCCAGGAAAAACTCACTGTCGCGCACGACGCTTTCAGGCGAAAGCTTAACGCCACGTCCGCCCGCCATTTTGGCTTTGTCGCTGCCACTGTTACGCCGCCGGCAAAGACGGTCAGCAAAGGATGACAGCAAGAGTTTTTGCAATGCTTGCGCCACAGCGGCTTTGTCCTGAATGTCAGTTGCGCCTTTGGTGTAAGATAGAATCTGCTTTGCCGCTTGATCGACAGTCTGTAGTCCCAGGCGGTGCGTGTTCCGAGGCGCGCGTCCCGAGCGGAATTGATCGAGCAGGTCGAGACGGAGCAGGATATCACTTTCAAATTTATCAGCGACGTGATTTTCAGCACTTTGTTTCAACATAAAATCGCGCTCTTGTAAAATGGCCGCGGTATCAGCGCCCAAGCGTGGAATTTTCAAATCCACGGCCGTCAACATCAGTTTTGCCAATCGCGGTGGCAGCGGCCATTGCAGAATTTTACGGCCAAGCCCGGTGATTTGGTTTCTGCCGTCAATGGCGCCCAAATCTTGAAGATTCTCAATCGCTTTTTTCATGGGCAATAGCGCTGGCTTTTCAAACCAAGCAAACGAATTAAAATCTGTCACGCCTTGGGCACTTAAGAACAGCAAGCTTTCGCTGAGCTCGGCCCGTAGGATTTCGGGGATATCATGGCCGGGCATCGAGGCCTCATCGAGCTTATTCCACAAGCGAAAGCCCACGCCCGGAAATTGACGGGCCGACCGGCCCGCACGTTGTTGGGCTGAGGCACGGCTGATGCGGCTCATTTCCAGACGAGAAAAACCTGTACGCAGGTCGAATTTCATATTCTTCGCTAGGCCTGAATCCACCACACATGCGACGCCATCAACAGTTACCGAGGACTCGGCGATATTCGTCGATAGCAGAATTTTTCGGCGCGAAGATTTTTGTAAAGCCTTGCGCTGAGCTTCCAGTGGCAAGCTGCCGTGCAACGGCACAAGCTCAATATTTTTTTCAGCGGCCCAGGTCTCTAAATTTTGTGAGGCATGGTCAATTTCACCGACGCCAGGCAGGAAAACCAGGATATCGTGGGGAGTCGTGCGCTCGGCCTCCTTCACGGTCGTGACTAGGTTTTCATAAAACCGCGCATTCGTCTGCAAAAGCTGTGAATTCTTTTGATACTTGATTTCCAGGGGGAAAAGCTTGCCAGGTACATCCAGCACGGGCGCGCCGCCCAGGTACTGGGAAATTTTCGGCGAGTCCAGTGTTGCCGACATCACAACCAGTTTAATGCCGCTCCCGAGCTCTTGCAGCTCGCGCAAAAGTCCCAGGGCCAGATCGACATGCAGCGAACGCTCATGAAACTCATCTAGGATCACATACTCCACCCCGGCAAGCTCCGGATCTTGGGCGAGCTTTCTGGAAAGCAGCGCTTCGGTTAAAAAGACCAACTTGGTTTTATCCGAAGCTTTATTGGCAAACCGCACTTGATAGCCGACTTCGTCTCCGAGTTTCCAGCCCTGTTCTTCAGCCACCCGGTCCGCTGCGGCGATTGCCGCCATCCGGCGTGGTTCGAGCACCAAGACTTTTCCTTGCGCATGCTTCGCGAAATGGGCGGGCAGCCGGGTGGTTTTGCCGGCGCCGGGGGCCGCCGTGACCACGAGATTCCCAAAGCTCTGAATGGACTTCAGAGCTTCATCAAGAAAATCATCAATGGGTAGCGAAAGATAATCTGCCATTTGCCTCTTGATAGTTATTTAAACAATATTCGAAGGGGCCGTCAAACAGGCCTCAGCTGATATGGCGCTTCTCGCTAGGTTTGTACAATTTCCTTGATATTGTATATACATGTATATACAATATCAAGGATGTTCTTATTTGAGGTTATAGAATCCTTTGAAAAATCTAAACTTAAGTACGCTGTCGTTGGTGGGTATGCCATGGCATTGCACGGGCTTGTGCGGGCCACGATGGATGTGGATTTTGTCATTAGCTTAAAGCTCGGTGACTTTGAATTGGCGGAAAAAGCATTAGCTCAAGTGGGGTTACAATCTCGGCTTCCGATCCGCGCTCAAGACGTTATAAAAATGCGCCAGGAATATATCAAGAATAGAAATTTAGTTGCCTGGTCTTTTGTAGACTATAAAAACCCATCCCGACAAGTGGATCTGGTGATTACAAAGGACCTGAAAGATCTGAAGGTGCAAAAAGTGTCTGTAAGCGGAAAAAAGGTCAGTGTCGCGAGCCTTGAAGATCTGGTAAAAATGAAAACCGAATCAGGTCGCCCCCAAGACCTTGTTGATATTCGAAACATCAAAGAAAAACTAAATGAAAAAAAATAAAGCAGCGCCAAAAATGAAAACGACAACTGTTTCTCCAGAAGAGGCCCTTCAGTTTTTAGAGGCCATGAGAACTCTGGGGAGTGAAATGGATGAACCGACTCAAGCTATCAGTATCCGTGTCCCCGCCAATATTCTGCGGGCAATTAGGCTTCGTGCCCGCACCGAGGGGAAAAAATACCAATCCCTTATCGTCGAGTATTTACGCAAGGGCCTTGGCTCAAAATAAGACCTTCCTGTATTTCATCGCCACTTCGGCCCTGCCGTACTGGCCGGTCCTCGTGGTCGACCGTTGTGTAGTTAAATCAGCCTTTTCAAAAGCAGGATTTCTTCCTCATGCGTTTCGGTTTCTTCTTTCTCACCAGAAGCCCACGCCCCTCTAAATCATTAAGTTCATGATAGGCGACCACGGCCCGAAACTGCTTCCCCCAAGACAAAATCTTAGTAAAAGGGCGAAGATCAAAAAGGCCTTTCAGGGACCTTCCTTTAAGCTTTGAAAGAAGACTCACCAGTAAAGAAGTCAGGGTTCTGATAAAGGCCAAATAAGCGTCCCGCGAGGGAAGTTTAACCAACAAATGAATATGCGACCAGTTCAGTGAAACCTCATAAAGTTGAATCCCATACCTCTTGGCATGGGACTTTATCAATAACTCCATCTTACGATGGCCAGGAACAAAACAAGAACTTCCTGAGCTCTTGAGGACAAGATGAATCGGATGTCTTAGCGAAAGCGGACGGGCCGCTTTCCTTTTCCCAGATAGCAAGCTCCCACCAAATTCTTTCTTATAGTCCCCAGTAAACCCAAACCCCAGTTGTTTCATTCACGCACCTCTTTTAAA
>JBDHWW010000110.1:0-4604 GCA_039810425.1 Pseudobdellovibrionaceae bacterium
CGTCCGTCTTTGCCCATCTCCTCAGACTACAATTTTTCTGGGAAAAATGCAAACTATGTATTGCTCTGGTTAATATTAATGATAATGGTTTTTAATACGGCTTGTGCCACGACGGTAAAAACCGAACAGGCTCGAACTGTTGCTAGCGAATCAGATGTTTCAACAAGTGAGGCAGATCTGATATCACTGAAAAAATATGATAACGGTATTGCCATTTTTAAAGTCGGCGTCTGTCCCGAGGATGCAAAAATTATTGTCGATGTAAATTTTTCGCCCTCTAGCGACCCCTCTTTGGTTTATGCGGATCTATCATTTCGCGTACCTAACCGGCAATGCTTGGCTAATACATCACAACTAGTAAAAGTAGACATCCAAAGTAAAATAAAAGAAGCATCTATTCAAAAAGACATAAAAGCCACTTATATACTTATGAAGAGCATTCCAAATCGAATTGAAGTTGGTCAATTTTAATAACCTTTTGGCACGGTGATTTCAAGAAGGCGAACAAATATGATCAAAGCGAGAAAGGAATTTTGCTTTGATCATGGTGATGAAGTGATAGTGAGCAGGGACCCGGGGCCGGCAACTAGCCCGATTTAGATTGAGTTCTGCACTAAATCTCAACAAAGGTGTGTGCTTAAAACACCAGGAGTGTGCAGAAAGCGACAGTCCGGCCCCACTATCGACGGTTGCCAATTATTGAATTTCATAGGAAAATCTCATCATGCAGTTCTAAAAACTTTTGAATAAGAGAGAAACCATGAGCATTCAACAAGTTCCATTTATTACCCTAAATCGTTTTGAACCTGGTTTTCGCGAAGAATTTTTGGACGGAGTTGCAACTCTGTTTGAAAAGACTCAATTTGTTGGTGGTCCGATCGTTGGTGAAATGGAAGTCAACCTTGCGAAATATACAAAATCAAAACACGCTATCGGTTGCGCCAACGGAACAGATGCCATCCAAATCGCTTTGCGCGCTGTCGGCGTTCAGAAGAATGATAAAGTCCTTGTTCCTGATATGACTTTCTGGGCCACTTTCGAAGCCGTTGTGAACGTCGGTGCAAGTCCCGTCACCGTCGATGTGAATCGCGAACTCTGCCACTGGGACCTGGCCACTTTTAAAAAAGCGGTTGAGCAATTCAAGCCTAAAGCCGCCGTGATGGTTCACCTTTATGGTTGGGCGACTCCAGACACTCTTGAAATCCGTAAGTTTGCAAAAGACAACGGCGTGATCCTGATCGAAGACGGCGCCCAGTGCTTCGGGACCGAAATCGGCGGCCAGTCTGTTTTGGGTTCGGCTTTAATTTCTACAACCAGCTTTTACCCGGCAAAAGTTCTCGGTGCTTCGGGCGACGCGGGCGCGATCTTTACTTCAAGTGATGAATACGCGAAAAACTGCCGCACTCTTATTAATCATGGCAGAACGGATCACTACTCCCATGGCATGATCGGCTGGAACTCCCGCATCGGTGCTTACGAATCTTTGTTCTTAAATATCTCTTTGAAGCACATTGATGCCCGTATTAAGAGTCGCATGAACGCGGTGAAGTTTTATGAAGAGTCCTTACAAGGTTTGCCGTTCAAACCGGTTCGCGCTTCTAACAAAGTAAAAGAAAACGGCTACTGCGCCGTCGGCATGGTAGATCCTGCGAAACGCGCGGCAGTGATTGAAAATCTCAAAAAGGCCAACGTGGGCTATGGCACCATTTATCCAGGCGCAATGAGCATGCAATCTGGCGCGACAGGTCACTTGGCTGGCAAGATCGATAACGGCAATGCCCACTATATTTCCCAAGCCGTATTGAATCTTCCGTGCTTTGCTTACATCACCCCCGAGGAACTTCAGTACGTCGTTGATGTCGTAAAGAAAAGCTTCTAGTTCGGTTTTTGCGTTTAAATAAAGCCAAAGATCCGCCTGCTGCGAGACAAATATTAAAGCACCATATTCGTCGACAGGAATTTTGATTCGATTATGGTCAGACCCGGGGGCTCCGTGCTTCGTTTTAAGAAAGGATCTTGTAATGACATCGTTTATCGACCTCGGTTTGCTGGCTTCTCTTGTAAAGACTCTTAAATCTAAGCGTCACTTCAACCCAACCGAAATTCAAGCCAACGTGATCCCATTGATGATGGGAGGCCAATCGGTTGTCGGCGTTTCTGAAACCGGCAGTGGTAAAACGCTGGCCTATGCCCTCCCGATTTTGCATGCGTTAAAAACGCTGGAGACTGAAGGCCATCCCGTGACAGAGCCAAACTCTCCACGCGCGATCGTGCTTGTTCCTTCCCGTGAACTGGCCGACCAGGTTTCAAAAGTATTTAAATCACTCACTCACGATACCCGTCTTCGTGTCCGTCCAGCACTCGGCGGTATGGCAATGGCGGATACACGCAAAAACATCGCAGGCCCTTTTGAAATTTTACTCGCGACGCCTGGCCGCCTCGTTCAGTTGATCGAAGGGGAAATGATCAACCTGTCAGATGTACGCACGCTGGTGTTTGATGAGGCCGATCAGATGATGGACCAAGGCTTCTTGCCGAATTCCAGTTTTGTGGTGGATTCTTGTCCGAACGAATTGCAGTTGGCGCTATTCTCCGCGACCGTCTCCCCGACTGTCCAAGAATTAATGAATGAACTTTTTGCGAATGCCGAAGTGATTCGCAGCCAAGGCAGTGGTAAACCGGTAAAAACTCTGACGACGACAAACCTCAAAGTCGAAGATGGCAAACGCTGGCCACTTTTTGAAATGCTTATCAAACAAAGAGTTGAAGGCGGCACTATGGTGTTTGCCAATACACGAGAGCAATGTGACAAAATTGCACAAGAACTTAAAGACAAGGGTTTTGAATGCGTCGTCTATCGAGGCGAAATGGAAAAGGCCGATCGCCGCGATAATCTCAAGAAGTTCCGCGATGGCAAAGTGGGCCTTCTCATCGCCACAGATCTTGCGGGGCGCGGTCTTGATATTCCCCATGTCGGACGCGTGATTAACTATCACTTGCCGAAGCAAATGGAAAACTACGTTCATCGCGCTGGTCGGACCGCACGTGCCGGACGCAAGGGAACTGTTGTAAATTTAGTGACCGAACGCGATGTCCAGCTGATTTCAAAATTAGAAGGTGCAAAGCCAATCACTTTCGAAAAAAGACAAAAGTCCAGTCCGGGAAAACCATCCGGCCAGCGAAGACCAAAATCGACTTCAGCCCGAGCCGTGAAGCCAAAGCGCAAGGCATAAAACTCAGTTTATTTGCGACTAGTTTTTGTAGAATTTCTGTCGGGGGTATAAAGCCCTGAGACCCGCTGCCGATCTGTGTTTCATGAAAACACTTAGCGGCCTTTTTATAATAACGATACTCACCACTGCATGTTCCGGCCCCCGGAATTTCAATATGGACTCTCTTGCAGCCACACCGGCGGCACCTACCTCTGGACTTTCGCCGAACCCCGCCCCTCTCCCGACGGCGGAGGTGGAGGCGTCGCCTAAGGACCTTACCCCTCTTTGGGAAGCAAGTGTCAACAATAGCAAAGAGTGGAGCGACTATGTGTATCTGAAGCTTGATACACTAGGCTCTGACTTACTGGATGTGATTCCAACGGATCACACGACCTTCTGCCCGAAGTACAGCAGCTTGTCGTACAACCAAAGAAAAATGTATTGGACATTCATGCTTTCTACGATGGCAAAATTTGAAAGCGGCTTTAATACGAACTCAAAATATACCGAGGCTTTCAACGACTCCAATGGCAAGCCCGTTGTCAGCCGCGGCCTCTTGCAAATTTCTATTGAAAGCGGCAATGCCTATGGTTGTGCACTAAAAACCGCACAGGACTTGCATGATCCTTTTCAAAATCTTGCGTGCGGTATCCGTATCTTGAATCGCTGGGTCTATCGCGATGCTCGAATCGCCGGCAAAGTCAGCAGTACCTGGCGTGGTGGCGCCCGCTATTGGTCGGTTCTGCGCGAAAGCAACAAAACTTCATACCAGTCGATCTTAAAGGGGAGTAAAAGTCTTTCTATCTGTAACTAGAAATCCGAAGGACTCGAAAAACCGCCCCTTCTTTTTTTCCTTACTCTCAAGTGATTGCTGACATCTCGCACATCGCTAATGTCTTCGACCAGTTCTTCAGCAAGGCGTTTCATTCTTTGATCCGAAACACTACCGGTCAAACTGACTTCACCTTCTTTGACCTCGACTTCGATCTCTGATGTATCGACATCTCGGTTCCAAGTCAGGGCATCGTGGACTTCTTTCTTAATGCGGTCATCAGGGCGCATGAGGTCTTTAGAACCTTTGCCTAACAACCTTCGTGGTTGCGGCTGCCGAGAGGACTCATTCCACCCGCCACTCTTCCTGCTGTTGCTGCCAAAGTCTTCGCGACCGTTAGTATAAGAACGGTTACCCGTAGATTGCCACCGGCCTCTATCTTGCTGTCTCATGAGCCCCTCCTTCACTGTTTGGTGGATGAAGTGAAGATCCGAATGAAGAAGACGATCGCTCTTTACTCGGATTTAAAGAGTTATTAAAACTTAGGGTATTCCGACTTTCTTGTGGGAAGCAGTGCGTAGCTGGTTGAAATCTGCCTAAGTTTTGGGCTTTTATTTTCG
>JBDHWW010000111.1:0-4576 GCA_039810425.1 Pseudobdellovibrionaceae bacterium
TCAACAGACAGGATGTCTGTTTGCAGTGACTTTGCGGCAATAAAAAACTCCGCATTCTCCACCAAAGATCCCCGCCCCCCTTGGCACAAAACAGCCCTTCTAATAAACGCAGAGGCGACGGGAAAGGGTTTAGCGCTTTGCTAAAAGGCGGCGCGCTTTTTTCAATGCTTTGGTGCAATCATTTTTGCTGGAGTAAGTCGTGATGATGAACTGGCTGTGGTCTTCTTGGGGGCAAACGTAGCCCATTTTGTATCGCGCACATTTAGTGCTCATCAACTGTGTATTTAGCGGGCGGCAGGTCTCTTTGCGCGCAATCGTGACCATTTCGTTTTTTGCGGGAATCGTCGATGTAAAAATCCAAGGTGTGTCGGCTGCCAACGTGTGTAGGGAATAAAGACTCATAAAGATTGTGAGTGTAAGGATTTTCTTGTTCATAGCGGCTCACTATAAAGGCTCTCGCGGGGAAAACCCACTGTCAGTATTCTAACAGGGAAATACTTCAGAAACCGCAGCTAGGGCCAATAGGACGGGATTGGGCGAAGATCAAAAAGGCCTCTGAGGTCCCCTTTATGTAGCTAAGCAGGGATTCGCTTCAGAAGCGGAATTGCATTGTGATCATCGGCGAGAGCTCAGACTCTGTATTCTTCGTGAAGAGCTCTTTATCCGTGTAGTTTTCAACCGCATTCAGACGGTTGGTTTTTGTCTGCTTCGGATAGGTCATGCTTCTGTAAACGAGGCTGGGGCCGATTTCAAAGTGGGGGCCGAGGGCAAATGTATAGCCGAAAGAGAACTGCATCCCGGTTCCGTCGGTATTCTTGATCGTCCCATCGCCAACCGTCGCACCAGAAGAGTCGGTATTTTTTGTATCCTCCTGTTTGATGCCCGAGAGGAAGTAAGTAAAGAGCGCACGCCAGCCGTTTCTGAGATAACCGATCGTCGGACCGTATTCAGTTTTTGTGGTCTTCATCTCAGAACCATCGTCGCCGCCGCTGACGGCGGAGCGTTTTGAAGCGTAGCTATAATGATTGTAGGTCAGGCCTACGAGAAACTCGCCAGCCAATGTATAACCAAATGTTGTTCTGAAGTCGAAACCCGACCCGCTCTCCGCCGCAACACCTGGGTCGTCGGTGAATGACGTGGTGTCGTTGCTGGTTTTGAGGACCGGGACGAAGGTCTCTTCAAGGAAGAAGTTTCCTCCGGTTTGGCCGCCACCGTTACGGGCGGCTTTTGCGTGAGGGCTGGCAAGAAGGAGGAAAGATACTAATAAAATCGGGAGCGGGGTGAAGCGTTTCATAAATATCCTCTCACATTGATACGTTCTATTTTAGAGATCGAGAAGTTGATTACAAGGCCAGGAAATCGCTTCAGTTCAAGAATGTGGCGCTCAACCTTATATTTCAAATTACCGATCCTTTGTTCGTGTTAAAATTTTGGATGTTAGCGAACTCACTCATGTTGGACGTACTACTACAAAGAAACGTATATGTTGGCTATTGGCAACAAGGCACTCACAGCTCTTGGTCTGGTTGGGTTCCTTTCCTTCGCGGTTGGTTGTAAAGAAGACCAGGCTTGCGTCAAGACGATTGAAGAGACCGTCGCGCTTCAGCCCGCAAAAGGCTCGAGACATCTTTTGATGTCCGTTGATAAACTCGATTTTCTTAACGACTCCACGGTTGTTTGGGATGATATCGAGCTTGAACTCACTCTTGCCGGCAATCACACGGTCAGCGAAAATATCTGGCTTTCTTTCAATGGTTTCAAATTTAACCGTAAGGACGGCGGCCGTTCTTTAGAAGACATGAAGTACACGAAGAGGAAGGACACGTCGGCGGGTACTTTCAAGCTTCATAAAATGTACTTGAACGGTGCGGAGCCTTTCCATGCGTTCCTGGCCCGTATTAAAAAGAATAAAGGCGTTTTACAAGTTTATGTCTTCGGAAAAAAACTGGATATCGCTTCTGCAAAGATCACCTTTAAGGGTCGATCCCATTCTAGTTGCCCTCAGCCCACGCCAACTCCCGGTGTGAGCCCAACGCCTTCTCCGACCCCGGTGGCGGTGCCGCCGGACACGTCCATTGATTCTATGGATCCGTCGAAGTCCCCAACGAATTCAACCAGTATTTCTTTCAGCTTCTCAAGCGGTACAGAAGGGAATACGTTCTGGTGTTCTTTGGATGGTGCGGCCGCCGAGAAATGCACTTCGCCAGCGAGTTACTCAAACTTGGCTTCAGGCAGCCATAGCTTTAAGGTCTATGCGCAAAGTCCCCAGGGTTTGGCGGATGCAACTCCGGCAAGCTACAGTTGGAAGATTGACGCGTCAGTTCCTTCAGCAAGCATTACCAATAGCTCGTCATTGCCAACGCTGACAAAGTCACGGGACATCGGCTTTGAGTTTGCCTCGTCCAAAGCCAACTCGACATTTAAATGCAGTTTGGACGGCGCAACGGCAACGTCCTGCACCTCGCCGCAGGCTTACGGGGCTTTGAGCGAAGGCGTTCACGTCTTTACAGTGAATGCCACGGACTCTTTGGGTAACGTGGGTAAAGTGCTGGCAAGCTTCCGCTGGACAGTGGATGCGACGGCTCCAGTGACAAGCTTTATCGATATCGCGCCGGCGGATTCTATAAGTAGCAATACTTCGAAGTCTTTCACGTTTACAGCGGATGAGTCCGCAGACTTTGAATGCTCATCGGATCATGGCACCTTCGCGGCTTGTACTTCACCAGCGGCTTTAAGCGGTCTTGCGGATGGCAACCACTGGTTTGAGGTTCGCGCCACAGACGCCGCTGGCAACCCAGGTCTGGCGGTGAGTTACTCTTGGCAGGTGGATACGCTAGCGCCCGTTCTCACGACCGGTGCCACCAATCCATCGCCGGGTTTAACCAACGCGAAGAATATCGCTGTAGAGTTTATAACAAGTGAAGTGGCGACAGTTTCTTGCAGTCTTGATGGCGCGCCATCCGTGGTTTGCGTTTCGGCCTATATGGCTCGCGATCTTTCGGAGGGCGATCACAGCTTGGTCATGACCGCAGTGGATGCCGGCGGCAATGCGAGCCAGCCGGTGCGATTGCAGTGGACCATGGACTTCACCGCTCCGGTGATTAGCTTTGGCGAGATTCTGCCTTCGGCCTCACGTTTTGTGAAGAGTGGTGATATCCAAATCAACGTGAATGTGCCACAAGGTGCGACGATGTATGCATCAATCAGCGGTGCAACCCCCTCTGTCGCTTCGAGCCCGATCACATTGCACGGTTTGAGCGAAGGCTTGTACTCTGTGACAGTGTATGCGGTGGATTCCGCGGGGAATGCGTCGACGCCGATCACCCATGAATTCGCCGTCGACTCCACGGCGCCGGGAGCGTCGTTGCTGGCGAAAGTGTTGGGGAATCCAACAAATGCGGACCACAATATCTTTGATCTTTCTTCTAACGAAGACGGGACGTTCGAGTGTGCTTTGGATAATGCCGGTTTTGAAGCCTGTGTTTCTCCGAAGGAGATTTCGGGCCTGGCGGATGGCTCGCACACATTCCAAGTTCGTGCCATTGACCTTGCCGGGAATGTGGGCGCGGTTGCGCAGTACACGTGGGTTGTTGATACGAAGCCGCCAGTGACTTCAGTGTCAGGCGCAACCACCGATGACGCTGCGATCTTTACCCTCAGTGCGGATGAGACGGGGGTGAATTTTATGTGCGCATTGGATGGTGCGGCGCTGGCTCCGTGCGCGACGGTGACGAGTTTCTCTGGCCTGAGCCTCGGTGCTCATAGCTTTCTTGCAAAAGCCGTGGACGCCGCGGGAAATGTGGATGCGGTGGGTGCGACTTACCAGTTTGTGATTATCAAGCCGATTAAGACCGCCATCACAAGTGCAACCCCGAGTGAGTCTCCGACGAGTCAACCGACAATGGTTCTGACATTTGTGGCGGATCAGGCCAATGCGACCTTTAAGTGTTCATTGGACGGGGCCGCGTTCATAGCTTGCAGCTCGCCCATGACTTATACGAATGTCTCTGACGGCACTCATAAGTTTGTTGTAAAGGCGATCGATGCCTACGGTAATATGGACGCAGCAGGCGCATCGTATTCTTGGATGATCGATCTTTCGCCTCCCGTGGTTGCGAATTTGACTCTGACGGCGACCACAAATTCGATCACTGTGACTTGGACGACAAATGAGCCGGCCACACGTCAGGTATGGTATGGCGTGGGTTCCGCACTCAATCAAGCAACGGCAGAGTCAGGGGACTTTTCAACTTCGCACTCTGTGAAGCTGACAGGCCTTTCTGCGAATACGACATACTCAATTCAAGTGAGTGGCCGTGATGGCGTCGGCAATGCCTATAGAGCGGTGACGAAGACAATTAAGACAAGCCGCTAATCTGAGGCGAGTGTCTGCCGTGCAAAAAGGAGCCCTTGGTGGCTCCTTTTTTCTTTGCGTTGCGTTGGTTTTTCGTGTGGGAAAAATAAGCAGGACATTCGAAAAATGTAATAGAACGTATTAGTTTTACCTCCATATCCACATGCCTGGCGTTATGACTTTCGCGATTTGACGACTTCGTAGGTGCTGGGAGCGGTTTTG
>JBDHWW010000112.1:0-4009 GCA_039810425.1 Pseudobdellovibrionaceae bacterium
GTGACGCTGCCGCTGTGCAAGCCGATCCTGGTGTCCTGCGTCATCCTGCACGTGCTCTTTGCCTGGAACGAATATCTCTTCGCGATGATCTTCACCAGCGGCGCGGACCTGCAGACGCTGCCCGTCGGCCTGACCTCCATCATGGCCAAGCACGGCACGAACTACGCCGTCGTGTTCGCCGCCATGACGCTCTCGGCGCTCCCCATCGTCATGATCTTCTTCGCCGCTCAGCGTTTCTTCATCCGCGGGCTTGCCGAAGGCATCGGAAAATAGGGCAACGTTCATGTTGAAACGCAAACAGCTTATCGGTGCGAATTTCTCCTTTCAGCACCATCCCTTCCGCTGGACCGCCGAAAAGCTCAGTGCCATGGGGTTCGACCGGATGGAGTTCTGGGGCGTCGCCCCGCATCTCGACCTCTTCCACGACAACCGCGCGCGGCTCGCCGAGGTAAAGTCGATCCTCGACGACAACGGCCTGACCGTCCGCTGCTTCACGCCGGAGCAGGTTCTCTATCCGATCAACATCGCCTCCGGCGACGGCGCCTACCGGGAGGCCAGCGTCGAGCGCTTCATGCGCGCGGCCGATATCAGCGCCGAACTTGGCGCGACCTATCTCTTCCTGACGCCGGGTCGCGGTTTCGAATGCGAAAGCAGGGAAACCGCCTGGGAACATTCGGTCGCCTCTATCAACCGGATCGCGGCGCATGCGCGGTCGCTCGGCGTCTCCTGCCTGCTGGAGCCGCTGCAGCGCCTCGAAAGCAACATCGTCACCAATGCGGATCAGCTTCATGCCTTCTGGCGCGCGCTCGACGGCAACGACATCGATGTGGTGCTCGATGTCGTTGCCATGGCGACCGCGGGCGACAGCGTCGGCGGCTATTTCGAGCGCTTCGGAAAGCGTATCGCGCATGTCCATGTCGTCGACGGGACGCCGGCGGGCCATCTTGCCTGGGGCGACGGCAACCTGCCGCTCGACCACCATCTCGGCCAGCTTGGCGCGCAGGGCTTTGCCGGCACGCTGACCTTCGAGCTCTTCGGCAACGGGTCCTATGCGCAGGATCCCGTTGCCGCCTGGCGGCGATGCCTGGACGCGATCGCACCTCATCTCGATGGGGCGGACCAGGAATGACGAAAGACAATCCCAAGCTGATCGCCGTCGGCGACAATTGCCTCGACGCCTACCTGACCAAGGGTTTCGTCACCGTGGGCGGCAACGCGCTCAATGTCGCCGTGCAATGGCGGCGGCACGGTCTGGGCGCCCGCTATTTCGGGGCGCTGGGACAGGATACGGAAGCCGACATCATGCTGGAGGCCATCGGGGAGGCTGGGCTCGACCGGAGTGACGTCGAAATACGTCCCGGCTCTTCCGCCGTGACCCTGCTTGCCGACGATGCCGGCGAACGGCGCTTCCTTCTCGAATCGCTCGGCGTGGGAGAGGATTACGTTCCCAGTCCCGAACGCTACGAGATGCTGCGGCAGGCCGATTGGGTGCATCTCGGGACGAACGCCAGCGAACAGCTCGTCCGCAGGCTCGTCGCGGATGGCATGCCCTTCAGCATCGATGTGTCCACCCGGCATTTCGAGCTTTCGCTGGAAGGCGTGCCGCTGGTCTTCGCCTCCGGTCCGGACGATCCCTCCGAAGCCGTGGAACCGCTGATCGCGCGGTTCAGGGCGGCAGGCGCGCGCCAGATCGTGATCACCTGCGGCAAGCGCGGCTCCTTCTATGATGACGGCGGCAGCGTGACCGAGGCGGGTTCGGTGCCGGTCGACGTCGTCGACACCTGCGGCGCGGGGGACAGCTTCATCGCGACCTTCATCACCTCGCGCTTCTTCGCGGAGCGGTCGGGCAGGGCTGCTCTCGACCTCGCCGCCGAAAGGGCATCGGAAACCTGCACCCATCTCGGCGGCTTCCCGCAGCCCATCCTGGCGATCCCGCAATGGTTGCTCGCCAAATATGACGATGTCATCCGCGGCACGCAGAGGACCGGAACATGAATGCCATCACCATGCGGCCGCCGGTCGCGGCGGCGAAAGCCGATCGCTCCTACTGGCTGCGCAGCATAGAGGCCGACGCCGTCACCCGGCCCTTGCAGGGCGCGGCGGACTGCGACGTGGCGATCGTCGGCGGCGGGTATGCCGGCCTGTGGACCGCCCTGCGGATCAAGGAACAGGCGCCTGAAACGCGCGTCACCGTGCTCGAGGCCGATTTCTGCGGCTCCGGCGCCTCGGGCCGCAATGGCGGCCAGGTTCATAGCTGGTTCGCCGAGATCGACATGCTGCGCGCGCTTGTCGGCGAGGACGATGCGCTGATGCTGTGCCGGGCGACCGCCGATGCCATCGAGGAACTGAACGGCCTCCAGGCCTCCGGCGCCGTGGACATGGGCCTCAGGCTCGACGGCTGGCTGTGGACGGCGAGTTCGACCGCGCAGGAAGGCGCCTGGAGCGCGGCCCGCGACCTCTGCCTCGCGCTTGGCGAGGAGCGCTTCCATCCGCTCCAGCGCGCCGACATCCTGCGCCGCACCGGCTCGGACGCTTCCTATGTCGGCATCGTCGAGGAAAGGGCGGGGACCGTGCAGCCCGCGAAGTTCGCCATCGGCCTGCGCCGGCTTGCCCTCGAAAGGAGCATCGCCATCCACGAGGGGAGCCCGGTCGTCGAGATCACGCCCGGTCAGCGGCCGCAACTGCGCACGGCCGGCGGCGTGCTGTCCGCCGGCAAGGTGGTGCTCGCCGCCAATGCCTGGCTTTCGGCCATTCCGGAACTGCATCCCTATCTCTATGTGGTGAGCAGCCAGGTCATTGCGACCGCGCCGGCGCCCGATATTCTCCAGCGGATCGGTTGGACGGACGGAGCCTCGATCTGCGACGCGCAGCACCACGTGCTCTATTACCAGCGCACCTCCGACGGCACGGTCATCTTCGGGCGGGGCACGGGCGGTATAGCCTATGACGACCGCATCGATGGCAGGTTCAATCGCGGCGGCGACGGAGGCGCGGACAACATCCGGGAGCTGCACCGGGTCTATCCGCAACTCAGGGACGTGCCGGTGCTTTGCGACTGGAGCGGCCCGATCGACTGCACGGCGGAGCACCTGCCGGTCTTCGGGCATCTGAAGGACCACGCCAACATCTTCTACGCGATGGGTTTCAACGGCACGGGCATCGCGCAGACGCCCGTCGCCGGCCGCATCATGGCGAGCCTCGTCCTCGCGCGTGACGACGCGTGGAGCCGGTGCGGGCTGGTCGGCATCGGCAAGCGCACCCGGCTTCCCTCCGAGCCCCTGCGCTATCTCGGCGCCCGCGTCGTGCGCCGCGCCATCCGGCGAAAGAACGACCTGGAAATTCTCAACAGGAAGCCGGACGCGGTGACGCGGTTCCTGGCCGGGCTCGCTCCCTGACGGCGCATGCCTCCGAAATCAAACCAATGGAATGGGAACGATGGCCGATTTGTCGCTGAGAAACATTCGCAAGGTTTATGGTGACCTGGAGGTCCTGCACGGCATCGACCTTGAGATAAAGTCGGGTGAATTCATCGTCTTCGTCGGTCCGTCGGGCTGCGGGAAATCCACCTTGCTGCGCTCGATCGCCGGCCTCGAGACGATCACCTCCGGCGACCTCGTCATCGACGGCGAGCGGATCAATGCCGTCGCGCCCTCGAAGCGCGGCATCTCCATGGTGTTCCAGTCCTACGCGCTCTACCCGCACATGACGGTCTACGAGAACATGGCTTTCGGGCTGCGCATCGCCGGGATGTCGAAGGCCGAGATCGACGAGCGGGTGCGCAAGGCGGCCGAAATCCTCCAGCTTGACAAATATCTGCAACGCCTGCCGAAGGCGCTTTCCGGCGGACAGCGGCAGCGCGTGGCGATCGGCCGCGCCATCGTGCGCAATCCGCGCGTCTTCCTGTTCGACGAGCCGCTGTCCAATCTCGATGCCGCGCTGCGCGTCGCCACCCGTATCGAGATTGCCAAGCTGAAGCAGAGCATGCCCGACGTGACGATGATCTACGTCA
>JBDHWW010000113.1:0-3829 GCA_039810425.1 Pseudobdellovibrionaceae bacterium
GGCGCGTGACGGCGTGGCCGTTCGGATGCGGCGGCGAACTCGGGTCGAATTCGGCGGTGACGTCGTAGCCACCGGTCTTGGCGTGGAAGTTCACCCAGTTGAGGCTCGGCGGCCGGCCGACGAGCAGCAGCTTGTTCTCGTCGAGATAGAACATGATGTTGTCGCCGATCACGTGGCCGCTGTGGCTGACCGCGACGAACTGCTTGCCCTTGTCGACCCTGAAGTTCTTGTAGGTGTTGACCGAGGTCTCGGAGACCAGCTTCACCGCGTCCGGCCCCTCGATCAGCAGCTCCGCCATATGGTGGCACTGGTCGAGAAGCACGACCTTCTCGGCCCAGGCGCGCTGTTCGTTGCGCCAGTTGCTGAACTCCGTCGCGACAACCGGGTAGACGAACGCATCCATCTGGGAATTGCGCAGCATGTGGACCGCGCTCCGGTTCTGCCGCAGCAATTGTTCAAGGTTCTCCGCGCTCATCGATCCTCCCTTTCGCGATCCTGCTCGTGCCTGCATCGCAGCTTGTGGTCATCGAGTGCGACCTGAGCCGCGCTCTTGTCGGTTCCCATCTCCAAACCGGCGGGTCCCTGCGTGAGTCCGCGTGCGGTCCGGCAACGCGCAAGGCGATGCCTCAATGCCGCTCCGCAGCGGTTTTGAAAGTAAGCTAAATGATAGTACGCTGTCAAATATTACTTTGGTGGAAGAAAGGGGAAACGTCGCTTTCGGCCGGAGACATGCAGCGGCAGGGGAAAAGGGTGAGACGCGTGTTCGGTCCGCTTCCCCTTGGCAGCGAAAGTGCTGTCGGAAACGGCCATGCGCCCCGTGTCGCAGCGCCTCGGGCGCGTCAGATCTGTTCCAGCGGGACGTCCGCGCGGGCGACGAACGGATCGTCGAGCGCCGGCGCGGCCGATGCCTGTTCGGCCGAGAGGATCGTGTTCGAGATGAGCATGGTCACCGTCATCGGCCCGACGCCGCCGGGAACCGGCGTGATGTAGGACGCTTTCCCGCGGACGCCCTCGAAATCCACGTCGCCGACGATCTTGCCCGAAGGCAGGCGGTTGATGCCGACGTCGATCACCACCGCCCCGGATTTCACCATCTGGGGCACGATCAGGCCCGGCACGCCGGCCGCGACCACCAGGATGTCGGCGAGGATCGTGAACTGCGCCAGGTCGCGCGTGCGCGCGTGGCAGATGGCGACCGTCGCCTCCTGCTGCATCAGCATGAGCGCCATCGGCTTGCCGACGATGTTGCTGGCGCCGACGATGACAGCGTTCTGCCCGGCGACCTCGATCCCCTCGTGCTGCAGCAGCTTCATCACGCCGTAGGGCGTGCAGGGGGAGAAGACGGTACGCCCGACAACCAGGCCGCCGACATTGTAGAGGTGGAACCCGTCGACGTCCTTCCTCGGATGGATTCGGTGGAGCACCGAATAGATGTTGAACTGCGGCGGCAGCGGGAGCTGGACGAGGATGCCGTGGACCAGCGGATCGTCGTTCAGCCGGTCGATCAGGTGCAGCACGAGGTCCGGGTCGGCATTGGCGGCGAAATCATGGAGCCGGCTGATGACCCCTACATCCTCGGCGGCCTTTATCTTGTTGCGCACATAGATGCGCGAGGCCTGGTCGTCGCCGACGATGATCACCGCGAGCGACGGCGTGACGTTGCGCTCGGCCCGCAGCCGCGCCACCTGTTCGGCGCAGTCCGACCGGATCTTCCGGGAGACGGCGTTGCCGTCGATGATCCTGGCGCTCATGCGTGCAAGGCTCCGTTCGCAATGGTCGGCAGGCGGCGCGCCGCCTCAGCCGAACCGGCGGGCGGTTCCATCCTGCATCTGCACGCCCCAGCTCCCGCGCCCGAACAGCCAGTCCGCCGCCTTCTTGGGGCCGCCGAACGGAAACACGTGGATTTGCCGGATCGCCGAATCGGCAGTGCGCAGCGCGTGCTGCTCGATCGGCCCGACCACCTCCTCGGGGGAATAGCTGGTCGCCAGCATGGCGATCGACCCGAAGCGCTTCCTGAAGAAGTCGAGGGAGTTGCCCACGCCGCAGGCCGCTGCATATTTGAGCAGCGTCGTCACCTTTGCCGGGCCGGCGACGCCGAGATGGACGGGCAGGTCCACGCCGACGGCGCGCAACCCCTCCGCCCATCTGACGAAGGCCGGGCCGTCGAAGCCGAACTGGGTCACGATCCGCATGCTGGCGCCGGTCCGCTCGCCGAAGGCCTGCTTCAGCTTCAGCGCCTCGATCGCCTCCCTCTCGCCGAAATCCGGGCTGCCTTCGGGATGGCCGGCGACCGCGATGTCGGTGATGCCGTACCGGTCCATGAACCCCGTCTCCAGCACGTCCATGGTCGAGCCGAATTCGCCCGCCGGCCTGGCGAGCCCGCCGCCGACGATCAGCATGTCGCGCACGCCGGCTTCCTGCGCGGACGCCTTGATGCGGGCCTCCAGCGCGGCCTTCGTGCCGAGACGCCGCGCCGGCAGGTGCGGAACGGCGACGTAGCCCAGCTCGGTGACGCGCCTGGCCGCCTGCACCAGCGTGTCGTCGCCGTCGATGCCGATGTCGGCGATGTAGACGCGCACGCCGGGCGGGAACAGCCCTGGCAGTTCCGGCAGGCTGAACGCCTGCTTCGGCGTGATCTCGATGGAGGCCGGGATGCGCACGGCGGCGCCGGCTGCGTGAACGCCAGGCTGCATGGGTTCCTCTTTCGTGTCAGACGAAGACCACGGTCTTCTTTCCATTGATCAGGACACGGTCCTGAAGGTGCCATGCGACCGCCCGCGCCAGCACCCGGCGCTCGATGTCGCGGCCCTTGCGCACCATCTCGTCGGGCGTGTCGGAATGCGTCACGGACTCGACGTCCTGGGCGATGATCGGCCCCTCGTCGAGATCCTCGGTCACGTAGTGCGCCGTCGCGCCGATCATCTTCACCCCGCGCTCATGCGCCTGATGGTAGGGCTTGGCGCCCTTGAAGCCGGGCAGGAACGAGTGGTGGATGTTGATGCAGCGCCCTGACAGAAACGCGGCGAGATCGTCCGAAAGGATCTGCATGTAGCGCGCCAGCACCACCAGTTCGGCCCCGCTTTCGGTCACCACCTGCTTGATCCGGGCTTCCTGCTCTGCCTTGGTGTCCTTGGTGATCGGGAAATGATGATAGGGAATCCCGTCGAGCAGGGTGATCGACAGCGCCTCCTTGGGATGGTTGCCGATGATCCCGACGCACTCCATGTTGAGCTCGCCGATGCGCGTCCGGTAGAGCAGGTCTCCGAGGCAGTGGTCGAACTTGGAGACCAGCAGCAGCACCTTGCGCCGCTCGTCCGCCCGCCGGAATTTCCAGTCCATGTCGAAGGTCCGTGCGACCTTCTCGAAGGCGGCGCGGAAGCCCGTGTCCTCCCCCGGGAACTCGATCATCACCCGCATGAAGAACAGGTTCGTCAGCGGATCGTCGAACTGGGCCGCCTCGGTGATGTTGCCGTCGTGCCGAGTGATCTCGCTCGCCACGGCGGCAACGATCCCCTTCCGGTTCAAGCAGGTTATCGTCAGCACAAATCCCAAGTCGGACCTCCCTCGGTCGGGCTCATCGCAATTCAGCTTGCAGGCAGTTCCCCGGACGAGGGGCGCCGCTCCCCTCAGGGTGTCGAGGCGGTGGCCAGGGCAGGGTCGGGAACGACGTCCTCCCGGTCCGGGCGCGGCGCGGCGGCCTCGTCCGGAAGCGGCTGCCCGTAGGTCTGCCGTGCCTCGTCGCGGCCGACATAGCCGTTGCGCACGTCGGCGAGCACCAGCTCCGGGTCGCGCTCGGTTGGATCGCCGAAGCCCGCGCCGCCGCTCTGCT
>JBDHWW010000114.1:0-3742 GCA_039810425.1 Pseudobdellovibrionaceae bacterium
GCGCCACGTGGCGTGGACTGCGCAGGCTGGGCCGCCTCCAACGCCTCGATGCGCTCCAGCAAGTCGTTCGTCTCGATGAACCTGACGGCCCACTCGACGAGCGAGCGAGCCGCAGCGACGCGCGCCGACGCTGGCATGTCCTTGTCGGCGGCTATCATCGTCAACACGTCCACAGCAGCCGACAACCGGCCCACCGTCTTGGTCGTCACGTCGGCCAGGGCACGGGCGCGGGCGTCACGCAGCGCCGCCACTACCACCGGGTCAGATCGCCAGGCCCTGCCGCTCCGCTCGGACACGCCGGCCGCCTTCGCAGCGGCGGCGTAGGACTTGCCTTCAGCCAGCGCCTCGACGTATTTGGCTTGTCGTGGCGTCGGTTCCGTTCTCTGCCGCGTAGGGTTCCGTTTCGTCATCTTCCTGCCTTCCCATCGCCGTCCTTATTCTGACGGGCGAGCACAAGCAAGTCAGGAATCGTGCGGCCCGTCGCCTTGCCCAGGCTCTTGATCGCGTCGTATCCTCGCATCATGCCACCTCCAGGGCGCCGACCTGGGCCGCGTAGCACTCAGCACACAGCCCGCGGCCGTCACCGATAGTAGAGGGTAGTAGAGGGTTTCCCCTATCTATTTCTCTACTCACTACTCTTCTCTCCCCTTCTTTCAACCGGCCAGAAGTTGCAACGCGATAGTACAGAAATAGATAGGCTAAACCCTCTACTACCCTCTACTATTTCGGCTCCAAAGCCAGGCCCAGGCCCTGCCAGTAGACGCGGCCCATGCTTCGCATGGACTTGAAACCGAGTCGCTCCCACTCACGGGCCGCGTTGTTGCTGGCCAGGGCGCGGTAGCCGTTGCCCTCGCACCATGCGCGATAGGCAGCGTACAGCTCGCCACCGGCGACGCGGGCATTAGGGTTCACAATGCAGCGGTCGGCGATGAACAGGGCCGGAACATCATTCGTCGCCTTGAATTGCTCGGTGGCGTCCTTGACGGCGGCGGGCACGTCGAAGCGGCCACGGTCACGCAGGCGCCGCAGGCCCTCGAGGGCCCACAGCAGGATCCCGGCACCTTCCTGGGCGATTCCCTCTTTCACGGCGGGGGTGCGCTCCCCCTCGGGGATCGCCTCAAAGTGGACCACCTTGACGCGACGAAATAGGCCGTCGCCCACGTCAGGGACGCGGGGTAGAGCGTTCATCGCCCAGCATAGTTTCGCCCGTGGTGTGATCGTCACCGGGTCTCGAAACTTGCGCTCGGCGGCCACCGGCTCACCGCTGATAATGGCGTTCAAGGTGTCAGTCGCGGCCAGGTACTGCGACGGTTGCTCAGTGGCGACGACCAGCGTCTTACCGGGCAGGTCGGCGAGGGCGAAGCGGGATTGCTCTACGTCTCGCAGGCTGAGACGCCCGGCGCGGCGCCCCAGCATGGCCAGCAGCCCCGCCAGGAACGTTGACTTACCACCACCGGGCGGGCCGTACAGCCAGACGGCCAGCTCGTGACTCGTATCTGTCGTCAGGCAGTAGCCCGCGAATTCCTGCAGGAAGGGCACGACATCGGCGGGGAGTGAGTTCACAAAGTAGCGCCAGTGCTCGGCCTCGGCCGTCGGCGAATAGTCGTAAGCCACGGCGCTTGTTGCGTAGTGGCTGGGCGAGTGAGGGCGTAGGACACCCGTGGGGATGTGTAGCACGCCGTTCTGACACACCAACACATCAGGGTCAGCGTCCCAAACACCGGGGGGTAGGTAGACCTTAGCGCGGGCCAGGGTTCGCACGCTTGCCAGTAGCCCGCCCGTCACCCGCACGCCCTCGGCCTTGGCGTGCTGGAGCACCTCGCCGAGTTCGCGGTCTATCGCCCCCTCTTCGAAGACTCGCCAGATCCCGGCATCGTAGCGCCACCATGAGTCTAGGCTATGTACCGTGTTGGGGTTGTCACTCAGCCAGCGGTCGCGTAGTTCGTCGTGGCCCGGCGCGGGCACCTTCTGAGGGCGCGTCGCCGGTGTCTCTTGGCCAGCCGCGGCCATGTCGCCGGGCGGGGGCGACGGCTCATCCTGGGCGGCGTCTGTCAGGCCCAGCCACTCGCGGGCTTTGCGCACGGCCCGCAGGTCGACCAGGCCGCCCAGGGTACGCCAGCCGGTGACGTAGCGGCTGGGCGCGTTGGCGTAGGTGTCGGCGACGGCGCGCAGGCGGTCGTCTTGCTCAGTGTCGCCCGTCGCGGCGCAGATCGCCTTTACAAAGTCAACTGCCTGAGCCTGTGTCCATCCCCCGCGGCATAGACCACCGGCCACGGCGAGGGCGGCGTCATGGCGGCCGCCTTGCGTGGGCCAGTGGCGGGCCAGTAGCGACGCGGCGCCCAGGCGCAGGGCGTAGTCTCTCAGCTCCTCGGCGGCCACCTCGAACGGTTCCCCGTCGCTGGCCCAGGTGATCGGCTCCCCCGACTCATGCACGCTGCCAGGAAAGACGGTTTGCAGCCCTCGAAACTCGCCGTTGTCGTAGTAGGACGTTCGCAGCTCTAGCAGCGTCGCCCCGTCGGTAGGGTCTTTCAGCTTCAGATAGCGTGCGCCTTCGGACGTGTAGAGACGGTGCGAGCGTGGCTTACCAGGTCGGCCAAACACGGCGGCCGTGTCAGGGGCCAGGCAGGGCGCCGCGGCCACGGCCTCGGGCGCGTCCAAGTCCAGGTCGACCAGGTAGCCGGACGGCTCGCCCAGAATCACGCCGACATTCTGAGGGCGGCCGTTGAAGTGCCGCGGCACCTCGCCGACCGTCAAGCGTAGGTTCTGCCAGCCGTTCAACTGAGGGTTCTTCTGACGTGTCGTTATAGGCACCACGGCCCAGCCGCGCCCGGCGAAGTCTAGCGCAGTAGCGAGGGGGTCAGTCACGGAAGCACCTCCCGCCCGGCCAGTAGGGCGCCCAGCAGCTCGGCGGCCTCGGCGCGGTTCGCCACGGTGGGCGTCCCTGCCCAGCCCATGCGCCGCAACAAGGCCAGTTGTGAGGGTGTCACGGGTTGCTGGGCCATGTAGCCGTCGATATAGGCGGCCTGTCGCGTCGCCTTCATGCGGCGCCGGGTCGGCTCAGGGAGGGCGACGTAGTGGATCGCGTATCCGGCAAAGGCCAGGGCCTCGGGGCGAGCCAGGGTCGGCAGGATCGCGGCCCACTTTGACACCTCGCCGTCATCCGTGGCGGTGTCCAGGCGGCGACGCACCTCGCCCAGCACGCGGGCGAGTACGTCCCCCGGCTTGTACAGCCCATCGCGGGCCGCGTCCAGGAATAGGTTTGTGACGTGCGATTTGTGAGTAGGGTTGATGAGGGCCAGGTAAGCGTCGCGGGCGCGTAGCGCGTCGGCGCTCAGGCTGCTTTCAACGGGTGCGTGAAGCATGACGACTCCTGTCGTTGCCAGGCGTCGCCAGTAGGGGGCACAGTGCGGGGTTAGTTATGGGTGTAGCACGTGCTATGCATATCACATGCATTACATGTGTGACACACCTTGCACACTGACATAGTATGCCGTATAATACAGGTGTCATGCCCCGCCAGAGTATGACACCAACGCCCCGCCTCAGTGTTTGCCCACTGGGGCGCCTACTATCTCACGCCCTCCCCATCGGAGGGCGTTTCTTTTTGCGCCCTGGCGGCCAGCCATTGGCGCGTCAGGTCTAGGACCAGCCCGGCGTAGGTCAATCCCTCGCGGGCGAGCTGGGCTTTCAGTTCGCGGGCCTCGGCCACGGGCAGCGTAACGCGGGGCGTCAAGGTGTGCGT
>JBDHWW010000115.1:0-3385 GCA_039810425.1 Pseudobdellovibrionaceae bacterium
GGTTCGAGTCGTGCCTTGTGACCTACCGAAGGCCTGACCGACGGCTTGGCGAGCGACCGAGCGGCTGCATTGGGTCGGCGCCGCAATTTCATGACGCGTGAAGCGGTCGGTGGCGCAGCGCCAGCGAAGTCGCGTGGGATCACCGACCGCAGTACCTCGTACATCGTGGGTGTGCATGTCAAGCCATTCAGAGGAGCTTCTCGACGTTGGAGAGCGTTAGGACGCCGAGGATGGCGAAGATAGTCGCGGTGATGCCGAGCACGAGCTTTACGGGGCGACAAGCGCCGTACTGTGCGGCGGTGACGGCAGGCGCTTGGCCTGCACCTCGACCGTGGGACCTCCCTCTACCTGCACCGTCAGCTCCAGCACGTCGCCGTCGAGCCGGCCACGGTAGCGAAACAGCTGCACGGTCTCCGGACCGTCGCCCGTCAGCGACCTGCGAAAGCGCCGCCGCGTTAAGAAAGCCAGTCGCTCGCCGTCCCATTGGGCCTCCGCAATTGGTACCTTGCGCTGCGCGTATAGGCCCGAGAAGACGAAATCCGGGTGCTGCGGATAGTCAATCTCGACGGTGCCCTCGAGCTGGCCGTCGACCACGCGCAGGTTGAGCGTCGAGCGGAGCACGTCGCCGCTGGCTTCAATGCGCCAAAGTCCTGCAATCGCCGCCAAGGCAGCGGCCCGTCGGAACTGCCACCACCATGTCCCGCCGCCCACGGCCGCCAACACGGCCGTCGCGCCACCGGCGAAGATCACGCGGCGGCGCGTGCGCGGCGCTGGCGCCTGCGTGACCGGCGAGGGAGCTCCGTCGAGCGCCTGCCGCAGCTGCGCGACAACGTGCGGCAGACCTCGTTCTGTCGATACGCCGAGCCGGTCTGCCAGCGGCGGCGAAACACGCTCGATCTGCTCGCGGGTGATCCGATGCCACACCGGCAGCACCACCTTGCCACGTCCGATTTCGCGTGTGACCAAGCCTTCGAGTTCGCGGCGCGGCCAGTCTTTGGCGAGAAACAGCGGGCTGAGGATCACGATGCCGTAGCGGCTTTCGGCAAGCCCGCGGTCGATGCTGCGGACCAGCCCGTCGCCGAGCGTCAGCGAGAACTCGTCGTACCAGACCTTGTAGCCAGCGTCTCGCAACGCCTGTGCAAGCGGGCGCGCGATCTCTTCCTTGTCCTCAGCGGCATGGCTTATGAAGACATCCCAAGTCATCGCCGGCAGAGTGTCGCAGAACCGCGAAGCGAACGCAGCAAGCCATAGCGGGTGTGGGAAACATCGTCGTGCAGAGGACAGGAGCGACTGCGCCGCCAAGCTGCTGCTGGAGACGCAGTCGCGCCACCTCGGCTCAGGGGGTGGCGCTCGTAACGGAGCTGAGGGCCGACAGGCATTCGCTGGGAGGAGGGCCCATGGCTTGCCGGCAAGGCTTGGTGAGCCCGCCCGTTCTCAAACCGTGCTACGTGCCTCGATCCCTTTGCTTGCTGCCTGCAGACGTGTGTACCGCGCTGCGGGCTTTTAACGGGTGACTGTGGAGGTGTCCGACCGTCCGACCGGCCGACCGGCGGCTTCAGGGCAGCGAGTTCAGGAAAGTGGTTGTCGGCTCCGGGTCGAGTGCGTGAGCAGGTGACTGGCGAGAGCGGCCATTCGAGCGTCCGTCGAAGCCTGACAGCGGCTCCGCCCGTCGAAGGTCAGCAGCACCTTAGATAGGCGCCGTTGGGACCGGCGCCAGTGGCTGCGTCGAACGACGGCTTGATGTCGGTCAGCGTGAGTACGACCGCCGGCCACCAGCGACGGTTCACGCTGCATTGCAGCCGAACCGCCCACTCGGTCGAATGACGACAGCGTGGTGGGTGTCGAGTGCTCAGGTCGGCGGAGCGACTGATCAGTTGAACCAGATCGCACCTGACAGCACCGAAGCGCGTGGTCGCCGTTGTGGAAGACTGAATCCTGGGCATTGGTTGAGCCAGGCCGGCGGCTACCGGCCCAGGTACACCGCAGTGATCCGCTCCCTCTCGTGCCCCAGCTCCTCGCTGATCGTGAGCCGCGCTTCGCGGTCGGCCTCGCGCTGCGAGGGCGTGAGGTCTCTTGACCGCGGCCCGCCGGCCGCCGGCGCTGGCCATCCGGTCAGTTCGCGGTAGCGGGTCTGCGCGTACTGATGGCGATGGCCGTGGATGCGATGCGCGCCGGCCGCCGCGCACTGATACTCGAAGCGGCGCAACTGCTCGACGTAGCTTCGCTCGGCCGGGATGAGGCTGCCCCTGCCGGCCAGTGCCTTGGCCTCGTCGAGCACGTTGCGCTGCTCCGCGTTGCGGATGGGGATCTCGCGCGGCCGCCCACCCTTGGTCCAGGTGTCCTTGAGCGCGAGCCGATCGCCACGGTCGGCCCACTCCGGACGGATCTTGATCGACTCCCCGCGGCGCAGCCCGAAGGCCGCCTGCAGCCGCAGCGACATCGCCGTGTACGGATCCGTGATCCTGGCGAGCTCGCCGTCGGCCAGCTGCCGCGCCTTGCTGACGTTGGTGACGTACTGCCGGTTGCCGATGCCGTAGTGGTCGTTGTCGCGGGCGATGACGTTTTGCTTGCCGATCTTCTCGGCCCACCATCGCAGCTCCGCCATCCGGTTCTTGATCGTGCCCACCGCCAGGCCTTCCGACTGCCATCGCTCGACCAGGCCCTCGACGTGCTTGGGCTTGAGGCTTGCTGCAGCCAGGTGTCGATAGCCCAGTTCGTGAAGCTGGTTCGCCACCAGGTCGAGCACGCGCTCGCGATCGCGTTGGGTCGCGTAGCTGCCGTCGCGGTTGCGCCGGCACAGCTGCTTCAGCTCGTAGTTCAGATCCCGCATTCGGTTGCTGCTGTCGGTCTCCGTCGTCGGGTCGGTCGGCTGCCCCTGAGGGCGGTTCGGGTTCGGGTTCGTTGTCGCTGGTGTGTAGTCGGTAAGGTCAGTGTTTCTGTCCGTCCCGAACGCCTGGGCGTTGCGGGAACCACGAGGGACACGGGACACCACTCCCGTTTCGTGCCGAGTTACTGCTGGCCGCCGCGGCACGCGGCATTGGCGTCGATGGCGCTTCCTGCGGGAAGGCGATCCATCGGGTGAGCCATTGCCCCAAGGCTCTGGGTGCGCCGGTTGGCGCCATGGCTGACATGGCCCGCGGGGAGCGGGCGGGTGCAGACCGCGTTGCACGGTCCGAGGTTTTGACGCGCCTGGGAGCCCGTCACGTGGGGGCGTCACTTGCGACAGCCCCGGCAAAACGCTCGTGCGCTGGGGCAGCGTGCGCGTCGTCACTACTGGCTGGCGCCGCGTAGTGACGACGCGGTTGGCGCAGAGGTGCTGGGGCAGGGCGCGGGCGTGATTGCAGCAGTGGCGTCTCGGCTGATGCCGCTACGGTCCCGCATGCTC
>JBDHWW010000116.1:0-3348 GCA_039810425.1 Pseudobdellovibrionaceae bacterium
TCCGCGTCGAGCATCCTGTCCACGGTGTCGGCATCACGCTGTTCCTGGAAGCGCCGCTCAAACGCCGCGTCGAACAATGCGCTGACTGCGCCAAGATCAGTGCGGATGCGTTCGACCTTCGAGAGCACCTTCGACAGGAACTTCAGGTCGGCGTTGTCTTCACTGGTGAAGTGGAAGACGTAAACGTCACGCGCCTGGCCGTGGCGATCCAAGCGACCGTTTCTTTGATCGAGCCGGGATGGGTTCCACGGGATGTCGAAATGGAGCAGCAGCCGGGCGGTCTCCTGCAAGTTTTGACCTTCCGATGCGGCATCGGTTGCCGTCAACACGCGCACGGGATCGGCTGGATCGTTGAACGCCTTCTTGATGTCCTCGCGGTGACGCTCGGTCAACTCGCCGCCGCCATACAGAACGCGGAACCGGTCTTCAGGTTCATTCGGGAAATCCTGCCGGAGCCGCCGCACGATGTAGTCCAGGCTGGTCTTGTATTCGGTGAAAAGAATGAGCCGTTCGTCGTCGGTCCAGGCGTTGGCGTTCCGCAGCTTTTGCTGGATGAGGTCGCGCAGCCGGGCGTAACGCGCATCCTCGGAGGGGTTGGGGAGGATGCCATCGGATGCGGGCACCAGGCCAAGGTGGTCCAGGCGTTCGTCAATGTCCTGGATGTAGCTGGCCAGCAGCTCGCGCTTCTTCTTCAACCACGCGCCAACGACATGGGCGGCATGGCGGGCGCGAGCCTCGGCTTCGGCGTCATCGTCGGAATCCTCACCGACCGACCGCTGGACGGCCTTAACCTCAGTCTCATTCGCTTCCTCACGCTCGGCCAAGCCCGCCTTGAAACGGTGCCACGAATCCGCGAACGCATAGGGGCAGGAGAGCAGGCGCTTGTTCAGAATCTCCGTGGCAAAGTAGCCCGTGCGTTGCTCGGAGCGGCTGCCCGCGCTAAACGCGCTCCGCACCGCCGACCGGAACTTCTCAAAGGCGACGGACAGGCGTTTCTCCAGATCGCCGAAGACCAGCGGGAGCGGTTCGATCTTCCGTTCGGCAAACCGTGGGGTCCGGCCAGCCGCCGTGTCAGCCTCGTTGATCTTGGACTTCAGGCGGCGGATGACGATTTCACTGACCCGCTCCTGCTCGCCTTTGGTCAGGTCCTCTTTCTTGGTGAACCGGACGGGATCGAGTTGTTCCAGCAGCCCGGAAAAACAGCGCGTGTAGCCGTTGTGCGGCGTCGCGGTCAGGAACAGCTTGTGCTCGAAATACCGGGCGATGCGCGTGATGGCCTTAGACAGGGCGCTGTCCTCGCCGAGGTTCGAGGGCATGACGTTGTGGGCCTCATCCACGATCAGCAGATCGAACGGCAACGTGGCCGCGCCTTCGTGCAGGGTCCGGCATACTGCCTCGAACTGTTCGAGCACGTCCGGCTGCTTCAGGTAATGGTAGGAGGCGATGGCACGTTGGAACGTGCGCCAGGGATTCGCGTCCATGCCCAGCCGTTTACGCAACGCATGGGTCTCCGCTCGGTCCACGATCTCGAAGCCCAGATTGAACTTGGACTTCATCTCCTCCTTCCACTGATGGCGCAGCCACGCCGGGCAAAGGATGAGGACGCGCCGGATGCGGCGGCGGCGGATCAGTTCACTGAGGATCAGCCCGCCCTCGATGCTCTTGCCCAAGCCCACGTCGTCGGCCAGGAGCAGGGAAACGCGGGGCATGTTGAGCGCCTTGACCAGGGGCTTGAGCTGGAAGTCCTCAACCTGGATGGCCCCGAACAGCGGCGACGCGATGGGCAGCCGTATGGACTGCCCGTCATCGGCGGCATGGACGAACGGAGACAGAGCCTGCCAGCGGGCGGCACGCTCCACCGCGTCAAAGTCCGCCAGCGGCATCGGCGGGGCAGACTCGACGTTGGGCAGGCTGCGCGGTTCGATGACCTCGCTGATCGGCTCGCGTTCCCAAAGGAGCTGGTCCTCGCGGGTGCCGTCCGCGTCCAGATATTCAACGCCGACCAGACGCGACACTTCGCCCGACCGGAGTTGGAACTCCTGGACGGACGTGACCAAGGCCCGCCGTTTTCTTACCACGGCGACCATGCCCACACGGGGCGTCTGGACTTGTGCAGCGTTCATAGCCCAAAGCCAACGCCTTGGCCCCGGAGCCGCGCTCCACGACCGCAACGGCCCAGCGGGACAGGGGCCGCAGACCGGATGCTGCCAACGCACACGCCATGCCCCGCCGCCGCGCAGGGACCCTCCTGCCGGTTACCCTGGCCCGGCACCACACCGACATCAACTGGAACGGAGGTCGTCATGCAAGGGCCTCCAAATAGGGCCGGATGACGCTCTCCACGCGGCACACTTTGGCGTATTTCAGGATTTCATCCACCGGGCATTTCCGCCGACGCCGCAGGCACTCGCGCAAGGCATCCAGGGCCGTATCGACACCAATCTTGCTGCGATACTTAACGCAATCGACGACCGTTTTGACCGGGTTCGTGACCGCAACGCTGACGCCCTCGACCTCATGACGTTCCAGGCCAGTCTTCAGCGACACATCCGAAAATCGAACAACCCGAAGCGGCAGACCCTCGATGGTCGGTCGCCGGGCCTTGCGGTCGATTGCGATCCAGACCAGGTCAGGTGGTTCGGACACTATTCCATGAAAGTTCAGGGCGGAAAGCAAACATACGACGCCGTGCGGGATCAGCTTGGAGACCGTGGCCAAGTCGTGATGGACGCTTGGTTTTCGGCTGGGGAGCCTGTAAACGCCCCGCGCAGACTGGACGACCAGTCCCTGATCGAGAAGCCGCCGCAGGTAAACCGGGGCGATGCCGTGCCGGGCGAGGTCTTTGGGTCGCACGACCCCGATCTCCCCCACCAACTTCAACGCTGTTTCGGTCTTCGTCATTGCCTTCATCTGTTACAATGTATCGGCGGCAAGCGCATTCGCCGACGATTTATAGCGACTTGGCGGACAGCGGTCAACCGTGGATCGGCAGGTTTTTTGCTCCCGCTGAACGGCTTGACCTGCGGACACCCAATGCCGGTGCTTTGTTCACAAAAACTGTTCCACGGCGAACAAATGCCGCGCTCGGCGTTTGCCCACCACCCGCTTGGCGTGTAAGTATTGATGCGCCATGCGCTGGCGACGCAAACGAACTGGACCGACCTTCTCGGAGTTGCTCAGGATCGAAAAAATCCTCGAACGCGACCCGGCAGTCCGCCCTCGCCTGGGGCGCAAGACCACATTGATCCGCAAGCGAACAGGGGAACGCACCTGGTTCGCCAGCGAAGTCGTGGAGGTTACCCGGTTCTTGATGCGCCGGGGACTCCATGCCGAGCGGGCGCATGTGCG
>JBDHWW010000117.1:0-3305 GCA_039810425.1 Pseudobdellovibrionaceae bacterium
ATTACGGCGCCGCCCCTGGCGACCAGCTCGTGGTGCTGCGGCTTCCCTACGGCTCCTTCGTGCCCGAGCAGCCGGCCGCGCAGATCGCGGTGACGCTCGACGTCTCGCCGCTCGCCGATGTCGGCACGCCGCTCCAGATGACGGCGGTCGGCGGCTTCGCCTACGGGCGGGACGCGCTCGACAACCCCGTCGCCGACCCGCCCGTGCTCGGGGTGCCCGCCAGCACCACGGTCACGCCGCAACTGCTGACACTCGACAAGCTCTTCAGCGGCGCCGAGAACGAGACGGCGACCGGCCCCAACTTCGCCCGCAGCTACACGATCCATTTCGACATCGCCGCCGGGCAGCAGGTGGACAATGTCAGCCTGCACGACACGCTGCCCGACGGGATCGCCATTCTCGGCTCGCCGATCCTCTCCGGAGCGCCTGGCACCGCGACGTATGATCCGCTGACCCACACGGTGTCGGCGACGCTGAACGGCGCAATCACCGGGGTTGCCGGACCCGAGGCGACGGTCACGATCAATTTCTACGTCGCCGACACGCTCGCGCCGGGCGATCCGGCGGCGCCGGTGCTCGATCCGGCCACCGGAGCGCCACGCGGCATCGCCAACGATGTCCGCGCCCAGGCCGACTGGATCCCGGCCGACCCGCGCGATGACCCGCAGACCGTGGTGGTGGACCGGCCGGGGCCGGAGCAGGTCTTCACCGCCCGCAGCATCGCCACGCAGAAGACGCAGGCGGTGGTGGTCGATGCCAATGCTGCCGGGCTCGGCCCCGGCGACACGCTTCAGTACGCGATCGACGTCCAGATCTCGGACTATTTCGATTTCGGCAACCTGGTCCTGCGCGACCTGCTGTCGGACGGGCAGAGCTACATCGCGGGCTCGGCGCGCGTCGACGTGGTGGAGGCCGGATCGCCCCTCGGCTCGGGCGTGTTCGCAGCGCCGCATCTGGGCGTATCGCGCGACGGCGGGACCGGCGGGACCGAACTGGTCTTCAACGTCTCGGACCAGCTCGTCGCCAATGGCGCCGACGCGGTGCTGGCGGGCGGGCAGGCGGGCGCGGGGGCGACCACGCTGCGCATCACCTATCTCGCCAGCGTCGATCGCTACTACCTCGTCCCCGACCCGGCCGGCGGCCTGGTGGCCGTGGGCCAGGGGAGCGTGCTGTCCAACCACGCCGCGGTCGCCGCCGACATCGTGGACAGCGCGGGTGTGCCGACCGGCGGCAGGCCGGGCGACGATACGTCGAGCTCGGCCGCCATCGAGACGGGAAGTGCAGCCAAATCGGTCCACGCCATCAACGGCGAGATCGTCGGCGCCGGTTCCACGCAGATCGTTGCCGGCGATCTCGTCACCTTCCGCCTCACCTACACGATGCCGCAGACGCTGACGGCGGAGCTGCGACTCACCGATTACCTGCCGCTGCCCATCTTCGACGTGAACAGCTTCGTACTCACCCTGGTCGATGATGTCTCGGCAACGATCCCGGGCGAGAACGTCGCCAAGTGGGGCGCCCTCGCCGGCGGGTTCCGCGCGCAGCTCACCCAGCCGGTGCAGGTGCTGGTCAATCCGGCTGCCAACAGCCTGACCTTCGTGTTCGACGACCTCGCCCCCGCACTGCCGGTCAGCACCACCGCCGACATTCTTTTCACTCTCCGCGTCGCCGACCGGCCATTCGGCGACGGGCTGCTCCTGACCAACCAGCTTGCGACGAGCGAGACCAGCACGGACGGGCACATCCACGACGATGTATCCATCGCCCAGGTCACGCTGACCGAGCCCGTGCTGCGCATCACCAAGGGGATCGTCGCGACCGACAACCCGGCCGGGGCCTTCGCGCCACTCCCCGTCGGCCCTGTCGGCTTCACCCCGCCCGGCAGCGGCGGGGTGCGGTTCAGCGGCACGATCGACAGCGCCGATCTTGCCCTCGCCCCCGTCGACAGCGACCTCGCGGGTGTCGATGCCGGGGACCGCGTGACCTTCGCCGTCATCGTCGAGAACATCGGGTCCGGCCGGAACGGCGCCTTCGACGTCGCCATCGGCGATACGCTGCCGCAGGGCTACCGCATCCCGGGCAGCGGGCTGAACCTCCAAGTGACCGACGGCGCCGGCAATCCGCTCGCCTGGACGATGACGGGGGACATCTTCACCGGCTCGCTCCAGCTTATCGACCCGGGGCTCAGCCAGGGCGCCCTCGCGCCGTGGTCGGCGACCGGCGGGGCGAACATCGTTGTCGTCACCTACGACCTCGAGGTCACGGAGGCGGCGGAACCACGGAACGAGATCACCAACCTCGCGGGCATCGGGAACTACGCCGCGAAGGAGGGCGGCATCGACCGCGTGCCGACGACGACCGAACCGACCGAGGACATCGCGACGACCCGGATCGCCGATCCCGGCTTCGACAAGGCGGTGATCGCGACCTCGGTGCCGCAGACCGGCTACAGCGCCGGCAACCCTGCCCTCGCCGACCTGACGATCGGCGAGACCGTCACCTTCCGGCTCGCCGGCACCCTGCCCGAAGGGCGCATCCGCGACCTCGTGCTGGAGGACGTGCTGCCGATCCTGCCCGGCACGCTCACCTTCGTTGACGCGCAGGTCGCGTCCATCGGCGCGAACCTGTTCGCACGAAACCCGGATGGCACGCCCGGGGCACCCGTCTCGCTCACCGGCCTCACGGTCTCGGGCAACACGGCCCGGTTCCACTTCGACACCGACATCATCAACCTGCCCGACAATGTCGTGAGCGATGCCGACCGCATCGTCGTTACCGTCAGGGCGATGGCGGCCGATGTCGCGGGAAACCAGCCAGGAGCTCTGCTCACGAACAACGCCGGGCTGGTGTTCGCGGTCGGCGATACGACCGCATCGATCACCGACGCCGCTGCGGTGGAGATCGTCGGGCCGAGGGTCAGCCTCGTGAAATCGGCCGATGTCACGCTGGTGCAGGGCAACGATGTCGTCACCTACACGGTCACGATGTCGCCCGGACCCGCCGGCGGCTTCACCGGGCCGATCTTCGACTACACGCTGACCGACCCGCTGCTGGCCGGACAACTCACGCTGGTTGCCGGCAGCGCCATGCTGCTGACGCAACCCTCCGGCGGGGCGACGGTCAGCGAGGCGGGCGGGGCGGTCCACGTCGCGGCCCCCGTCATCCTGCCGGGCGAGGCCATCACCTTTTCCTACCAGGCGCTGGTCAGCCCGGCCGTCATCGCCGGCAGCACGCTGCCCAACACCGTGACCGGCCACGGGGACAGCTATCCGGGGACCAATCCCCTCGGGGTCGAGCGGGAGTTC
>JBDHWW010000118.1:0-3301 GCA_039810425.1 Pseudobdellovibrionaceae bacterium
TGATGGGTGCGAGGGAGTGCTGCATCGCCGCCAGTCTCGGCAGCAGGCATTGAATTCGGGCTGAATCCGCGCCGAAACCGGATAGGTGAACTATTGGGAGAGGAGATGTGAACTATTCCCCTGCTGTAGCTGTTGTCGGCAGGAAGAGGAAGAGCTTGGACGTGCGGCTGACTTCTCTTCAATGGCTTTGCCTTGTCTTGAATTCATGCTTGCACTTCATCTGCTTCGCATCAAGGTCTCGGCAGAAGGTTCGCTCACCGCTTCATTTCGGCCTGCGACGCTCGACGATTTGCTCCAGTTCGCGGCCCGGACTAGACTGGGTCCCGGGCGCCCGCCTTGCTTGCACACGAGCAGAAACAGGCTGCTTCGATGACGTCGCCGATCTAGACCTTGGCCGGCCGCCGGGACCTTAAACGTGTGCGCAAGTCCTACTGCGGCCTCGGTTGAGGATAGACAGCATGACCATCAAGGCAATCGCCTTCTCCGCACAGCAGCGCGTTGCTGAACGATGCGGGGTTTCGCTTCAGCGCTCCCACGTATACGAGTCGCTCGCGGCGGCCTTCGGCTTCGCTTCGTACGCGTCCCTTTGCGCCGATGCGGCTTTCGACATCGGGCCGCCGGGGCGTCTGGTTGCGCCTCGAATGACTGACAGCGTCGCACGGCGACTAGCTGAGCTTGGCTTCCCCGACTTGCTGAACCGTCAGGTTGCATTGGAACTGACGGCCGTTGTGTCGGATCACGGCCTCCGTACGGTGCACATCGACCGTGTCATCGATTCGTTGGTGCCTGGCATCTATACGCAGACCGCATTGGATGAGATCGAGCATGAAACCGGCGAAAGATACGACGACGCGCCTGCCAATGACGATCATCTGACCGAGGACTGGGAAGCCTCAAGCTTTCTGGGCTCTGGTCTTGAGGAAGCAGCCAAGCGTGGCAATCCCAAAGCGCACTACGCCCTCGCGCTCTTGCTGAGGACAGACGAGGCACCTGTCGGCAGCTCGTACTGGCACGACCGCCAAATGCAGGGCGATCAGCTTTCCGACGTTCAGCTGGAGTGGGCGAGCGCTCACCGAGACACGGCGGAAAGGGAAGCGACTCGGTTACGTCACCTTTGCGAAGCGGCCCGCCTCGGGCATCCTGACGCGTGCGTGGATGCTGCAGCGGAGTTCGAGGATCCAGCGTTCTTGAAGACGATCGGCCAAGCAACAGTTCGAGACCCTGCCCGAGCGTCAGAGGTCGCTGCTGAACTTGGACAGCTCGATCAGGCTGGGACTTGGTGCGCCATTGCAGCACAAGAGGGCGATATCGAAGCAGTGCGTCACATGATTGATCTGTTCGATCGAGACGACTTGCTCCGACGCTGGACTTGGGTCTATTTCGCGCGCCTGCTTGGAACCGACCTTACCGAGGACGACTATCAATTGGTCAACGAGGACGGAAGCGACTACGACGACGAAGTCGGCGGCCCCGGCTTCCCTGTAGGCGTTGAAGGAGTGCACCTGCCCGTTTTGGACAAGCAGCAGGAGGCCCGTGCTCTCAGTGAGGCACACGCCATGGTCCATCGCTTGAAGAATGGCCTTGGAGTTTCGACGCCTTGAGCGAAACAATCCTCGATAGGGTTGTGCGTCTACAGAATGGCCTGGTTGCTCGCGCAACCGGCGGCCAGTTCGATGGCGATGACGCGGAGTACGGCAGGGTTCGGCGCGACGTCCTCAACGACGGGGTGCTGGCTCAGTTGGCGCCGACGTTCCTCAAGCGGTGCAGCGACCTTGCTCAATTCTGGGGCTTCATCAAGTACGAGCGTAGCAGCTACCAAGAACGCCGTGATCTGATCTGGACAGCGTTCCGACCGTTGATCGAGCATCTGGAGTCTAATGATCGCTCGGCAAGTGACGATTCAGTCGCGGGTACGCTGCGGCGATTCGGTGCCAGCGCTGTCCAGTCGACGTGGCAGAAGGCGCTGGCCAGGCGAACCAGTGATCCTGAAGGCGCCGTAACGCTGGCGCGAACGCTACTTGAGTCCGTATGCAAGCACGTTCTAGACGACTGTGGCGTGGTCTACGGCGATGCCGAGATCCCAAAGCTCTGGGCATTGACGAGCGAACAATTGAACCTGCTTCCGTCGCAGCATGACGAAGAGGCCTTTCGTCGCATCTTGGGCAACTGCCAAGCCGTTGTTGACGGCATCGCCAACATCAGGAATCGAGTTGGTGACGCGCATGGGCGTGGTAGGAGACAGGTGCGGATCAGTGCGAGGCATGCGGAACTCGCGGTCAATCTGGCTGGAGCTATGGCGAGTTTTGTTCTGAACACGTGGCTCGAGCGAGCTTCGGGAGCGGCTGGGCCACAGGTGGTTACGAGGTAGCACGATGGAACGCGACGAGTGGACAAGACATGCAGTTGAGCAGTGGCCGTGGCTGTTCGACCTCGCCGGCCGGTTCACAGCCGAGGCGTACCAGCTTCTTACGGGTACTGAGATCGGCCAACGGGACGCGACGGGTGCGATGCGCGCGTTGCTTTTCGGTCGAATTATTTCAGGCACGGACGCATTGGTAGCTCTCGCACGCTCGGGGTTCCTGACGGAAGCAGACGTCATTTTTCGCTCGAACCTCGAGGCGCTTTTCCGGCTTGCAGCATTGTTTGAGGACGAAGCAATGTTCCTGGCTTACCTGGGAGAGGACTACCCCAGGCGCCGAAAGGCGATGCATGACATTCGGCAGCTTCTGGCCGGAATGGACCCCCGGCCTCCCGGGGCGATCTCGGAAGCCGATCTGGATGCGGCGATTCGCGAAATCGACCAGCAGACTCAGGAGTTTCGCGCTCGACACGGGCTAGAGCGGCTCCGTGAGGTCAGTACGTGGGACTGGGTGGTCGCTGGGAAGCAGCATGACTTTTTCCATGGCAAGTACCTGATGCATTCCAATGCGGCGCATCACGCTGCAAGGGACCTTGAGCGCCGGATCGTGCCAAGGGCGGATGGCAACGGCATAGAGACAATCTCGCTGGGGATCGACGACGGCCCCCCTGTGCCCATTGTCTTGGACTCGCTTCTGCTTCTGGTTCGTGGGATCGCCGTCTTTTGTCAATCCTTTGGAGTGGATGTCCCCGAAGCTCTCTTGAACGCACGAGTCGAGCTCGACGAACGGTACTCAATCGAAATGCAGGCCGCGTAGCTGCGCATCAAACGATCGTTTCCTGTACGCCTCCACGACCGCTAGGCCAATGTCATTTTCAGAAGACGACTGCACCAGTTGATTGGGCGTAATGGCTGTTGTGCAGCCAGCTCCTGACAGTTCAA
>JBDHWW010000119.1:0-3285 GCA_039810425.1 Pseudobdellovibrionaceae bacterium
GGCAAGCAGGGCGACCTCGCCATCTACGGCCAGGAGCTGATGGCGCAGACGCGCCGCCTGTGCCTGATGAACCTCGCCGTGCACGGACTCGATGGCGACCTCGGCCAGACCTACGGCTCCAGCTTCACCAACGACCAGCACAAGACGCTGCGCGCGGACTACATCCTGGCCAACCCCCCCTTCAACATTTCCGACTGGGACGGCGACAAGCTCACCGACGACCCGCGCTGGGTGCATGGCATCCCGCCCAAGGGCAATGCCAACTTCGCCTGGCTGCAACACATGCTGGCCCGCCTCTCCAGCCGCGGCCGCGCCGGAATCGTGCTGGCCAATGGCTCGATGAGCTCGCAGCAGTCCGGCGAAGGTGAGATCCGCCGCGCGATGGTGCAGGCCGACGTGGTCGAGTGCATGGTCGCGCTGCCCGGCCAGCTGTTCTCCAACACGCAGATTCCAGTCTGCCTTTGGTTCCTGTCGCGCAACAAGGCGGCGGGCGAAAACGGCCGCATCGACCGTCGCCGGCAGATCCTCTTCATTGATGCGCGCAAGGCCGCCAGCGGCCGCGTCTCGCGCACCCAGATCGAGTTCACCGACGACGATCTGCAGCGCCTGGGCCAGACCTACCACCGCTGGCGCGGCACCGAATTCGGCGACGGCGAGCCCTACGCCGACGAAGCCGGCTTCTGCTACTCCGCCTCGCTGGAGGACGTGGAGAAGCATGGCTTCGTGCTGACGCCGGGCCGCTATGTCGGCGCCGTGGTCGAGAACGATGACGACGAAGCCTTTGCCGAGAAGATGGATCGGCTGACGGCACAGCTGGCCGAGCAGATGGCGAAGGGAGCCGACCTGGACGCGGGGATTCGGGAAAAGCTGGGGGCGCTGGGTTATGGCGTCTGAACCCTCGGAAGAACCAATCGCTGCAGTTGCTCAGTTTTTCAACGCGAAGCGCAAGCCTGTTACGGCCAAGGACCGCAAGGCTGGGCCTTATCCATACTATGGCGCTGCCGCTATTCAGGACTGGGTATCCGACTACCTCTTCGACGGCATATTCGTCTTGGTTGGAGAGGATGGCACCGTCCAAACGGGAGATGGAAAGCTGATGGTTCAGTTGGCCCAAGGGAGGATCTGGGTCAACAATCACGCTCACGTACTTCAATGTGAGACCGAGGACGACACCCGCTATCTGGCTTACGCACTGACCCAAGTTGATGCCGGGCCTTTCATCACCGGCGCCGCTCAACCCAAGATCAACATGGGCAACCTAAAGCGAGTGACGATTCCTTGGCCGGCACCCGACATTAGGACTGGCATTTCGACGATTGGTCGATCGATAGACGACCGCATCGACCTCCTTCGCCAAACCAACGCCACCCTCGAAGCGATCGCCCAAGCCCTGTTCAAGTCCTGGTTCGTGGACTTCGACCCCGTGCGCGCCAAGGCCGAAGGCCGCGAGCCGGAAGGCATGGACGCCGCCACCGCGGCGCTCTTCCCCTGCGAGTTCGAGGAGTCGGAGATGGGGTTCATTCCGAAGGGGTGGAAGGTGCTACCGCTGAGTGAGGCGTTCGAGATCAATCCTCGGCGCGCGATCAAGAAGGGCTCGGTTGCACCCTATCTCGACATGGCGAGCGTGCCAACGAGCGGACACGTCCCGGCCCCGCCCGTCGACCGGGAGTTCTCATCCGGTACGAAGTTTCAGAATGGCGATACATTGCTCGCCCGGATAACGCCGTGTCTCGAGAACGGGAAGACCGCACACGTCGACTTCCTCGCTGACGAACAAGTTGGCTGGGGCTCGACCGAGTTCATCGTGTTGCGGCCAAAGCCGCCGCTGCCGTTGTACTTCGGCTACTTGATCGCTAGGCACGACGCGTTCCGAGCCTTCGCCACGCAGGCAATGACCGGGACAAGTGGAAGACAGCGGGTTGAACTCGGCCAACTGGAGCGGTTCCAGGTCGTCTGTCCTGATGCGCACGTTTCAACCGCATTCGGTCTGTTGGTTGAGCCCATTCGGGCCTGCATCTCTGCGAACCAGCAACGATCTGAAGTTCTAGCCAAGCTTCGCGACACCCTGCTTCCTCGCCTGATCTCCGGCAAGCTGCGCCTGCCTCAAGCCGAGGCGGTCGAGGAAACGTCGGCATGAGCATTCCCGGTCCAGCGCCGATCGTCCCGGTCATGGATGTCCTGCGCGAATGCGGCTGGGTGCCGGACGACGATCGCCCCTGGTCAGAGGAGCAGGCCCTCAAGTACAACTTCGGCAGCTTCGAGCTGTCGGCGGGCGTACTCATGAACGAGTACTTCCGCCGCGTAGTCAGCTTTCAGGGTCACTATCGCGACCTACGAACGATGGCGGAAACGGCCTTCGACATTCCCGAGCGCGTCGAGTCACGCGAGCAGGTGCTCGCGTGGATCGTCTACGGCCTGCGTCGCAGCGTCCCACTGGCGATCACTCCTGCGTGGATCGAAGAAGGACGGCGCTTGCAGCACGAGCTGCCTTGGGCGAAGCACATGGCAGCCTACAATGCTCGTCCAGTGGCATCGGTTGACCGGATGTGGATGAAGCCACTCGGCAAGGTGCTGCGTGAAGCCGCCGCGTCGGCAGCCGAGGACGAACGCTGCCTGATCCACTTCGACGGCGACACCGTCCGATTCGAGCTGCCTGCCAAGACCTATCTGATCCAGGCCGATGGCAGCGAACCTTGGCCGCACGCCTCGCTGGTTGCACTCCGCGACCTGGCGGCACTGCCGCAGCGCTGGATGCGCAGCACGATCAGCGTGTCCTATTGGGATGGGCACATCACGATTGGCAATCGAAGGTTCGCTGCGTCGGTTGCGCCAGCACCTGATGCGCAGGCAGCCGAATCATGACGCCGCCCCCGTTCGGCGCCGCTAGAGAACGCGTTGGACCAACGGTGTGAGCGCGCTCGCCCTGCTTCCCTTCCAGACCGCGTTCGATCCGCCCCAACAGGCGGAAGGTAGCCTCGATCCACTGGGTCTGTATTCGATCGCCGATGCCCTTGGTGTTCGGCTGGCGCCGGGCGTACGCGAGCGGCAGTCGAAGCCCCGCTACCTGACCTTGGCGTTGGCAGGCTTCGCGGTCTGTCAGGGTGCGCTACAGGAATTGGGCAGCCAGAAGCGGTTGCCGGCGTGGCTGGTCTTCGAGTGGCTTATCGTCCAATCGCTGGTGAGGCGCTTCGCAGGGACGCCTGATCTACAGGGCATTCCAGGGCGGGACAAGGTCGCCGAGTGCCTTCGACGGGGTGAGCCGGTCTGCGCCAGCAACTACCTCAA
>JBDHWW010000120.1:0-3243 GCA_039810425.1 Pseudobdellovibrionaceae bacterium
TCGGCGGTGCGGCCGCGGCGCCCATCACGCTGCAGAGCGTCTTCGCGTTCCGCGACATCCGCAGCAACAACGCGCTCGGCATCACCCCGGGGGATCGGCTCTCCTTCGGCGTGTGGGCCACGCCCAACCCGTCCACCCCTGATTACGGGACCACGGTCACTGCCTTCCAGGCGGGGGTGACGCACACGGTCCCGTACCTCTACTCGCCGGCCTCACCGAACGAGTTCTTCCGCACTATCGCCTACACGCCCTCGCTTGTCGGGTCGTGGACGATGACAATCGCCAACCCCGGCGCCGGCAGCCCGGTCGTCGTCCAGACGCCGACGGTGCTGCGCCCCGATGGCAGCATCGCCGGAACGCCCGGCTTTCTGCAGGACATGACCATGTCCGGCAGCGGCACGAACCTGACGCTCGCGTTCACTGCACCGCCCGGCTCGCAGCACGACAGGGTCACGGTGCGCATCTACGACAAGGCGGTGACGGTCAATGGCGGCCCGCAACTGATCCACGTCAACTACAGCCTGCCGCCGAGCACGACGAGCTACGCCATTCCCGCCGTGCTCAACGCGCAGGGGGGCGCGCTCCAGGTTAACCATGCCTACGTGGTGTCGATCGAACTCGATGAGCGCCGCGCCGATGGCAGCCTGCTTGCCAAGTCGCGCTCGATCTTCGAGTTCACTCCGAACAGCGGCGCCACCCCGGCGGTCGTGCTGCCGATGGTCGATCCCACAGGCCTCTACACGTTCAACTCCAATGTCGCCGCCGGGCAGATCCAGTTCTACGATCCGTACGTCGCCATCGGCTACGACTACGCGATCGGCGCGGGCGACCCGAATTTCGTCTCCGTACTGCTGCCGATGGTGGGTGACGGGGTGTTCGATCTCTACCTGTTCGACGGCACGGGCTATGCCTTCGACCGCCATCTGCTCGCCGGCGAGCAGTTCTTCTTCGGCGGCGACGGGGTGGACCGGTTCCGCATCCTCGGCATCGAGGTTTCGGCCGCGCTCGATCCGGCGAACGTCACCGCCTTCATTACCGGGCTCGCCTTCGTCGCCGACGGGATGTTCACCGGTACGATGCGCCCGCTCACCGCCTTCGTGCCCGAGGCGGTGCCGGAACCGGCCGGCATCGCGCTGCTCGCGGCGGGCATGCTGGGCCTCGCCGCCGCGCGCCGCATGCATCACCATCCCCTTTGCCGACGGAGGTGGTGGATGGCCACGAGCACTGAACCTCGCTCACCCGCGAGAGCCGGCTGCCGGTTGGCTGCCACCGGCCTCCGCCACCGGCTCCAGCAGCTCGCACCCGTCGCGGCGTACGTCATTCACCGCCCGTGAGACCTGCCAGGCCCGCAGCACATCGTCGGGAGCCGGACGCATCAGCCCGCCAGCCGCGTCCGCATTGTTCCCGAGCCACGCCTCCACGGCGGCCGGCTCGATGATCACCGGCATGCGATCGTGGATCGGCAGCAGCGTCGCGTTGGCCTCCGTCGTGATCACCGCGAAGGTGCGCAGGACCTCGCCGCTCCGGGGGTCGCGCCAGCCGTCCCATATCGCTGCGACCAGCATCTCGTGGCCATCGCGCCGTGCGATCGCCCAGGGGTGCCTGGGCGGCTTCTCGCCTTCCCACTCGTAGAAGGCATCCATCGGCACCAGGCAGCGGCGGTGCCCGAACGCGTCGCGGAACATCGCGCTCGTGCGCACCGTCTCCGCACGCGCGTTGACTGGCTTGCGGGCGGTCCTCAGGTCCTTCGCCCAGCGCGGCACGAAGCCCCAGACCAGCGGATCCTCGTGCAGCTCGCCCGTCGCGGGGTGACGGCGGATCACCATCACCTCCTGCGACGGGCCGATGTTCCAGCGCGGTCGCAGAAGGTCCGGCTTGCGGGCCTCCTCCCGCGGCGTCTGGCGGAACTCCGCCCCGCGCAATAACGCCCGCCCGTCGCGCGTCTGATACCTCGCGAACCGTCCGCACATGGCACAGGACGGTGGCCCCGCCGGAGCGGGCAAACAAGCTGCCGCCGGCAACGGCGCGGGATGGCGGCATCCGCGCCGGGAGCGCACCCCGCAGGACCCCGGCCGGATCAATCACGCGGGCGGACAGGTATGGCGCAGAGGGCTGCCGCGATCCACGAATGATGAATCCTCCGTGTTGGCCGTCTCCCCCGAGGGTCCCGACCCGGCGGCTATCCGCCGCGCTGGATCAGGTCGTGACTTTTGTGTCTCGTATGGTCCAACCCATATCTCGCAGTGGACCTGATATAGTACGCCCGACATCTGATGACGGTACGCTCCGATGACCCTGCCCCCGCCCGCGCCGGAATGGCGCACCACCGAGTGGTTCAACACGACGGAAAAGCTGACCCTCGCGGCACTGCGGGGCCGCGTCGTGATGGTTTGTGCCTTCCAGATGCTATGCCCCGGCTGCGTCAGCGAGGGGCTTCCGCAGGCGCAGCGCGTCGCACGCCTGTTCGATCCGGACGAGGTTGCCGTGATCGGGCTGCATTGCGTGTTCGAGCATCACGACGCGATGGGCGCGACCGCGCTGCGTGCGTTCCTGCAAGAGTACCGGATCCGCTTTCCCGTCGGCATCGACGAGCCTCGTGGCGTGCTGCAGCCGCATACCATGCGCATCTACGGGTTCGAGGGAACCCCGACCACGGTACTGATCGACCACGAGGGTCGGCGGCGTCGCCAGACGCTTGGTCACATCCCCGACCTCCAGCTCGGCGCGGAGATCATGGCCCTGATCGGCGAGCGGCCTGCATCCCCCGATGTGCCGGACGAAGCAGCCACCTCCGGCGTCTGCAAGCCGGGTGGTTGCACGTAGCGCGGAAGGGAGGGCTTGATGACCCGCGATGCCGGCCCGCTTTCTGCTCAGGATATCGAGCGCTTCGGCCCCGACCCACGTTCCGCCTTCCGCGCGAGGCTCGCGTCGGTCGAGGCGCGGATCGAGGCCGCCTGCGAACGCGCCGGCCGCGAGCGTGCCTCGGTCAGGCTGTTGCCCGTCACCAAGACGGTGCCTGCCCATATCCTGCGCCTCGCCTGCGCGGCCGGCATCCATTCATTCGGCGAGAACAGGATCCAGGAGGCGACCGCCAAGCGCGCAGCGCTGGCCGATCTCGCCATTGACTGGAGCATCGTAGGGCATCTCCAGACCAACAAGGTCAAATACCTGACCCGCTTCGCGCGCGAGTTTCATGCGCTCGACAGCCTCCGGCTTGCCGATCTCATCAACAGGCGTCTGGAG
>JBDHWW010000121.1:0-3189 GCA_039810425.1 Pseudobdellovibrionaceae bacterium
GCTGGCCGGCGACGGACGCGTGGGGGCGGCGCTGACCGCCGATCCGCGCATCGCCGGGGTGTGCTTCACCGGCTCGACCGAGGTCGCCCGGCTGATCGAGCGCAGCATGGCCGCCCATCTCGCCCCCGACGCGCCGCTGATCGCCGAGACCGGCGGCATCAACGCCATGATCGTGGACAGCAGCGCGCTGTCCGAGCAGGTGGTGCGCGACGCGGTTACCGCCGCCTTCCAGTCGGCCGGGCAGCGCTGCTCCGCCGCGCGGCTGCTGTGCCTGCAGAAGGATGTCGCCGCGCCGATGCTGGAGATGCTGGAAGGTGCGATGGGCACGCTGCGTGTCGGCGACCCGTGGGCGCTGTCCACCGATGTCGGCCCGGTGATCGACCCCGAGGCAAAGGCGAAGATCGAGGAGCACGTCGCCCGCCACCGGGCGGCCGGCAGGCTGCTGCGGCAACTGCCCGCGCCGGCGGACGGCACCTTCGTGGGTCCCGCGCTGATCCGGCTCGAGGGCATCGGCGAGCTGACGACCGAGGTGTTCGGCCCCGTGCTTCACGTCGTCACCTACGAGGGCGAGAGTCTTGCCGACGTGGTGGCGTCGGTGAACGCGCAGGGCTACGGGCTGACGATGGGGCTGCACACGCGCGTCGATGCCCGTGTGAGCGAGGTCGTCGCCGCGGCGCATGTCGGCAACCTGTACGTCAACCGCAACCAGATCGGCGCAGTGGTGGGTGTCCAGCCCTTCGGCGGGGAGGGGCTGTCCGGCACCGGCCCGAAGGCTGGCGGGCCGCACTACCTGGCGCGTTTCGTGCGCGACGCCGAGGGCGAGGCCGCAGCCATCACCGCGCTGCCCGGGCCGGCCGGGGAGAGCAACCGGCTGCGGCTCGTCCCGCGCGGCGATATCCTGCTGATCGGCGAGGATCCGGCGCTTGCGGCGCGCATCGAAGCGGCGGGCAACCGCATCGTGCGCGGGCTCGACCCCGCGACCGCGGCGATTGCCGCCGTCGCGCATGCCGGCCCGCCGGCCGAACGGGCCGCGCTGCGCAGGGCGCTGGCGGGGCGTGACGGGCCGATCCTGCCGATCCTGACCGCCGCGGATCCGCCGGCACGGTTCAGCCTGGAGCGCACGATCAGCGTGGACACCACGGCTGCCGGCGGCAACGTCGCGCTGCTCGCCGCCGGAGACGGGTAGAGGTTCGCTGCACGGCGTGACCCAGGGCGAGGACGGGGCGCCGCCCGCCATCGGAGCGTTGCATGGCGCCGGAGTCGGGACCTCGGTGCGGTCGGCGGACGATGCCGTTCTTCCGACCGGTGCGGGCTTCGCCGGTGACCCGGAGCCCTGCCGCCACAACCTGTAAGCGGCGGACGGTTTGCGCTACGCCTGCGCAGGCGCGGGCGTGGCGGAACGGTAGACGCAGGCGACTTAAAATCGCCTGACCGAAAGGTCGTGCCGGTTCGAATCCGGCCGCCCGCACCACGATATGCCGGGCCGGACAATCTGCAGCGCGAAGGGCGGGGCGAAGGCGTTCCCCTGCCCCTGCCGGAGCGCGTGTTTCGCTGCGCCAGGCTAAAGGAAATGGAATTGACATTCGAATTCCATTTACGCTAACAAGCGCCAAGAGGTTGGAGTCCTGCGGCCATGCCTGAGGGCGGACAGGTTACGATGGCGATGGCACGCGGCCTCGACGTGCTGCGCGCCTTCGACACAGACGAGGAATGGATCGGCAATCAGGAACTCGCCGCGCGCACCGGCCTGCCGCGCGCCACCATCTCCCGCGCCACCAACACTCTGGTGCAGTCCGGTTTCCTGGAGGCAGACCCGGCGACACAGAAGTTTCGCCTCGGGCCCGCCGTGCTGGTCCTGGCCGGGCGGGTCACCGGGTTGCCCAGGCTACGCGCGGTTCTGCGGCCGATCATGCGGCAGCTCTCAGACGAAACCGGCGCCAGTATCGGCGCTGTTCATCTTGAGCACACCGATGCCGTCTTCTTCGAGTATTGCCGGGCCAGCGGACCGGTAGCGCTGGCGCTGTCCGCCGGCGGACGCGCGCCGCTGATCGGCAGCGCATCCGGCGCAGCGATTCTGGCCCTGGCGACACCGGCAGAGCGTGCGCACGTCCTGCGGAATTTCGGCGCCGACGAAGCGGTGCGTCTGCGGCAGGCGATCGGGGTGGCCGGATCGGAAATCGAACGGGACGGCTACTGCCGCGCCTTCGGCAGCTGGCACGCCGAGGTGAATGTCATCGCGGCGGCCTGGCGCCTGCCCGTCACCGGCATGCTGATCGCGATCACCGCGGCCGGCCCCACCTGGTCGATGCCGGCCGACCGCGTCGAAACCCGGGTGGCGCCGCGCCTCCTTGCCGCCATGGATCGCATGCGCCGGCAGTTCGAGCCTTCCGACAACCCCGACGGACGAAGGACAAAGACATGCTGAGACGACGCGTTGCCCTCGGCACCATGCTGGCGCTTCCCTGGCTGAAAGGCGGGGGCGCACAACCTGCTGTCCCGTCGCCGATCCGCTTCATATTGCCCTACTCCACCGGCGGCACCGCCGATCTCGTCGTGCGCATGGTCGGTGAACGGATGGGTGCAGCCCTGCACACGACCATCGTGCCGGACTACAGGCCCGGCGCGAATCTTGTCATCGGCGCGAGGGCCGCGGCCGATGCGACACCCGACGGACGCACGATCTTCATGGGCACGGGCACCAGCCAGAGCCTCAACGTCCTGCTGCGCAGCGACCTGCCCTATCGTCCCGATCAGTTCGCGCCGATCAGCATGCTGACGCAAAACGACTATGCCCTGGTCGTGCCGAACAGCAGCCCGGCCCGCTCACTCGCCGAGCTCGTGGCTCTGGCGAAGGCGCGGCCGGGCGATCTCAACGCAGGCTCCTATGGCGCCGGCAACATCACGCATCTCGCGATGGAACTGTTCTGCCAGATGGCAGGCATCTCCGTACAAAACGTGCCCTACCGGGTCGGCACGCAATCGCATCTCGATGTGATTGCCGGGCGGCTGGATCTGATGATCGCCCAGCTCGCCATTCTGCCGCAGATCCGTGAGGGCCAGGTGCGCGCGCTCGGCGTCGCGTCGCCCACGCGCCATGTGCTGCTGCCCGATGTGCCGACGACCGCGGAGCAGGGTTTCCCCGGGTACGAGGTACGCGGCTGGTTCGCCATGTTCGCACCCGCCGCCACG
>JBDHWW010000122.1:0-3098 GCA_039810425.1 Pseudobdellovibrionaceae bacterium
GCGTAGCTCATCGACACCGGGCACAGCACCGAGGGCTCGGCCTCGGTGAAGAGCATGAAGGCGGCGGCGCGCTCGACATGCGCCAGCGGCGGCCCGCTCCAGGGCGTGCCGTGCAGACCCTGGCGCAGCGCCGAGGCCATCAGCGCGTGGTAGCTGGGGTGGAACTCGACCTGGTCGACGCGGTGGCCGAAGCGGTCGTAGGCCTGCAGCACCGGCCCGTAGGTGTTGGCCAGCCGCGCGTGGCGCTGCATCGCGGCCGAACCCATCTCGGCGCCCGCCGCGTCGAGCGCGGCGGTGTCCAGCGCCGGCGCCAGCGCGCGCAGCGCGTCGCGCAGCGGCCGGTTGATGCGAAACAGGTTCGCGCCTTCGAAGGGCGTGCTCTGGTTGAAGACTTCGTGCGTCGTGCTCACCGGATGGACCTCCGCGCTGCGCGCTGCGGCATTCGCGCTCGGCTGCGGCCCGGCGCGCTCAGGCGGGCCTCAGCATTTCGACATGGGCGATGCCGTCTTCCATGTAGTTTGCCCCGACACGGCGAAAACCGAAACCGCCGTAGAAGGCTTCGAGGTGAGCCTGCGCACCGATGCGGATCGGCCGGCCGGGGAAGACCCGGGCGCAGCGCGCCACGCCTTCGGCCACCAGCGCACGCCCGAGGCCGCACCGGCGCGCCTCGGGCGCGGTGACGACGCGGCCGATCGAAGGCTCGGCATAACGCAGCCCGGGGTCGACCACGCGCAGGTAGGCCAACAGGGCGCCGGCGGCGTCGCGCCCGAGCAGGTGCCAGCTCGCGCGGTCCAGGCCGTCGGGGTCGAGAAAGGCCCCTTGCTCGAGCACGAAACCACGGCAACGCAGCACGAGCGCGTCGTACAGGTCGTCGACGCCGAGCTCGGCGAAGCGCCGCCAGGTCCAGGCGAGTTCAGAGCCCACCGCGGTGCGCCGCTCCTGCCGCCGGGGCATCCGTGCCCGGCGGCGCATCGTCGCCCGCGGCGTGGCGCGGCGACCGGAGCTCGCGGCCCGCCGGCAGCGCGCGCAGGACCTTGAAGGTGCCGGTGGCGTGCGCGCGCAGGCCGGCGGCGGCGTCGAACACGCTGCCCTCGCAGAAGGCGAGCGTCGGCGTGCGGTGCAGCAGCCGGGCCTCGCAGCGCAGGCGTCCCTCGGCCGGCTGCACGAAGCTGGTCTTCATCTCGATCGTGACGACGCCGTGGTCGGCCTGCGGCGTGCGCGCGTGCACCGAGCGCGCCGCATGCGCCATCGCCACGTCGAGCAGCGTCATCAGCACGCCGCCGTGGGCGACGCCGAAGCTGTTGTGCAGGCCCGGCTCGAGCGCGAGCTGCAGTTCGGCGTGGCCGCCGTCGAAGCGCCAGAGCTCGAAGCCGAGCGCGTCGGCGAACGGAATGCGCCGCGGGAAGGCCAGCCGCTCCGGCATCGCCATGGCTCTCAGCCTCCGCGGTGCACCGCGGTCACGCCGCCGTCCACCGCCAGGATCTGCCCGGTGATGTGCTTGCCCGCCGCGCTCGCGAGCAGGAGCGCGGCACCCTTGAGGTCGTCGTCGTCGCCCAGGCGGCGCAGCGGCGTGGCCTCGACGAAGGTGTCGACGCCGAGCTCGGCCAGCAGGCCGTGGGTCATCCTGGTCACGAAGTAGCCGGGCGCCAACGCATTCACGGTGATCCCCTGCGGCCCCCACTCGCCGGCCAGCCCGCGCGTGAAGTTGACGAGCGCGCCCTTGCTCGTCTGGTAGGCGATGTACTTGACGAGCGGACTGCCGCCCAGCCCGGCGACCGAGGCCACGTTGACGATGCGCCCGCTGCGTCGCGGCAGCATGCTGGCGCGGCCGACGGCCTGCGAGAACAGGAAGGCGCAGCGCACGTTGAGGTTCATCACCTTGTCCCAGGCCTCGAGCGGGTGGTCCTCCATCGGCGCGCCCCAGGTGGCGCCGGCGTTGTTGACGAGGATGTCGATGCGGCCCAGGCGCTGCATCGTCTCGTCGACCACGCGCTGCACCTCGGCCGGCAGGCCGGCGTCGGCGGCGATCCAGCGCGCGTCGATGCCGCCTGCGGCGAGCGCGGCCGCCGCCGCCTCGAGATCGGCCGCCTTGCGCGAGGTCAGCATCACTTTCGCGCCGGCCTCGCCCAGCGCCTCGGCGATCTGCAGGCCGAGCCCGCGCGAGCCGCCGGTGACGAGGGCGACGCGGCCGCCGAGGTCGAACAGATCGCGCACATGCGTGCTCATCTCGGATCCTTCGGGCAAGCGGCGGGCGGCAGGCGGCAGGCGGCAAGCGGCAGATGGCGGCCGATCGACGCCGCCGCTCACAGCCAGGCCGGCTGCACTTCGCGCAGCAGGCCTTCGCGGCGCGCGACGACACCCAGCCAGGCGTCGATGCGGGGCAGCTCGTAGGCGTAGAAGTAGCGCAGCGCGGCGCGCTTGCCGGGCGCCAGTTCGGGCGCGGCGCCGGCCTCGAGCGCCAGCCCCAGGTCGAGCCAGATCCAGGCCAGCACGACATGGCCGAAGGCCTGCAGGTAGGGCGTGGCGTTGGCCAGTGCCTCCTCGGCGTTGCCGCCGGCCCAGGCGCCCTGCGTCGCCGCGCCCAGGCGCTGCAGCGCGGCGCTCAGCGCCTGCGCGTGCCCGGCGAGGCCGGACCGCTGCGCGGCGCGGCGCGCCGTGGCTTCGACGCGCGCCGCGAGCAGCGCGAGGCCGGCGCCGCCGTCCATCACCACCTTGCGCCCGAGCAGGTCCTGCGCCTGGATGCCGTGCGTGCCCTCGTGGATCATGTTCAGGCGCTGGTCGCGCCAGTACTGCTCGACCGGGAAGTCGCGCGTGTAGCCGTAGCCGCCCAGCACCTGGATGGCGAGCGAGTTGCCCTCCAGGCACCATTCGCTCGGCCAGCTCTTGGCGATGGGCGTGAGCACTTCGAGCAGCAGCGCCGCCTCGCGCGCCGCGGCGGCGTCGCCGCTGCGCCTGTCGTCGACCAGGCGCGCGCAGTACAGCTCGAGCGCGAGCGCGCCCTCGGCATAGGCCTTCTGCGCCAGCAGCATGCGCTTGACGTCGGCGTGCTCGACGATCGGCACCTGCGGCTGCGCCGCGTCCTTGCCCTGCGGCCCGAG
>JBDHWW010000123.1:0-3092 GCA_039810425.1 Pseudobdellovibrionaceae bacterium
GGCCGCCAGGTCGAGATCATCCGCGAGGACGACGAGTTCAACCCGCAGGTCGGCCTCCAGAAGCTGCGCAAGCTGGTCGAGAGCGACAAGGTGCACGTCGTGATGGGGCCGATCGGCAGCCACATAGCGATCGCGATGACCGACTACATGAAGCAGGCCAGAACGCCCTGGCTGAACACCGGAGCCGGCGCCACGGCGCTGACAAGGCTGCGCCTGCCCAACATGTACCGCACCACGATGAGCAACTGGCAGGTCGCCAGCCCGATGGGCGAATGGTCGGCCAGGAACGGCATCACCGACGTCGCCATCATCACCTCCGACTTCATCGCCGGCCACGAGGTCGCGGACGCCTACAAGGCTTCGCTGCTGGCTGGCGGCGCCAAGGTCGCGAAGGAAATCTACACGCCGCTCGGCACCAACGACTTCAGCGCCTATCTGGCGGACATCCGCTCCTCCGGGGCCGCGGCCGTCTATGCGTTCCTGATCGGCAGCGAGGCGGGCCGCTTCGTCAAGCAGTTCGAGCAGTTCGGCCTCAAGGGCAAGGTCAGGCTGACCGGCTTCCAGCCGCTGCTCGATTCCGACACCTTCCCCCTGCAGGGCAGGGCCGCCGTGGGCGGGCTGTCGTCGAGCATCTACTGCGAGACGCTCGATACGCCCGAGAACAGGCATTTCGTCGAGCTGCATTCCGCGAAATCGAAGGACTATCCGGGCATCATGACGGAATCGGGCTATACCAGCCTGCGCATCGTCGACGATGCCGCCAAGGCCGTCGGCGGCGAGATCGAGAACGTCGCAGGCTTCCTCGAAGCCGTCGGCAAGGTCGACATCGTCGCGCCGCGCGGGCCGCTCAGCTTCGACCCGGTGACCCACCAGGCCATCCACAACGTCTATGTCCGCGAGGTCGCGGAGCAGGACGGCCGGCTGGTCAACAAGGTCGTCGCCACCTTCGAGAAGGTCGGCGACAACCCGGCGAACCGGGCCTGAACGGGCTGCGATGGACCTCTTCCTCAGCCAGGCGCTGAACGGTCTGGTCTACGGGATCCTGCTGTTCCTGCTCGCCGCCGGGCTCTCGATGATCTTCGGGCTGCTCGGCGTCGTGAACCTCGCGCACGGCTCGTTCTTCATGCTCGGCGCGTTCATCGGCCTGTCGGTGATGCAGATTACCGGCAGCTTCTGGCTGGCCATGCTGCTGGCGCCGATCCCCGTCGGGCTCGTCGCCGCGGCAATCGAGATGTTCTTCCTGCGAAGGCTCTACAGGCGCGACCGGCTCGATCAGGTCCTGCTGACCTTCGGCTTCTCCTTCATCTTCACCGATCTCGTCGAGACGGTGTGGGGCCGCGACGTGCTCGCCATCGACGAGCCGCCGTCGCTGCAGAACTCGATCGAGTTCCTCGGCGGCTTCTACCCGAGCTACCGGCTCGCCCTCCTGGGCTTCGGGCTCCTCGTCGCGTTCGTTCTGTGGCGGATCGTCGAGCACACGAGGGCCGGGGCGATGGTGAGGGCGGGCGTCGACGATCCGGCGAGCGCCATGGGCATCGGCCTCAACGTACCGCTGCTCCTGACCTCCACCTTCGCGCTGGGCGGAGCGCTGGCGGGGCTGGCCGGCGTCGTGGCCGGCCCGATCCTCGGCGTCTATTCCGGCCTCGACATCGAGGTGCTGATCCCCGCCTTCATCGTGGTGGTGGTCGGCGGCCTCGGCAGCCTCAAGGGCGCCTTCTTCGGCTCCCTGCTGATCGGCATGACCGATACGCTGGGCCGCGCCTACCTGCCGGACATGGCGATGTTCCTGACCTATCTGATGCTGATCGCCGTCCTTCTCTTCAGGCCCGCGGGCCTCTTCGGGATCGCCCAGCCGCAATGAGCGCTTCCTCCCCGACCACATTGGCCGGACGTGCCCGCAGCGCGGATCCCGTCGCCTATCTCCAGTATCCCGCGCTGGCCGTGCTGCTGGCCTGGCCGTTCCTCTTCTCCACCTATAACACCGGGCTGCTGACCGAGATCCTCATATTCGCCATCACGGCCATGAGCCTCGACCTGCTCATGGGCTATGGCGGGCTGGTGTCGTTCGGCCAGGCAGCCTTCTTCGGCCTCGGCGCCTACACGACCGTCATCCTGTCCGTCAGCCTCGGCATGTCGCCGTGGACGGGCTGGGCCGCCGGCGTCGTCGTCTCGGCCGCCGCAGCGGCGGTCGTCGGCTTCCTGTGCATCCGCCTCAAGGGCGTCGGATTCATCATGCTGACGCTGGCCTTCGCGCAACTGCTGTTCTCGGCCGCGCTGAAGTGGCGCAGCCTCACCGGCGGGTCCGACGGGATCGGCGGCATGCAGCGGCCCGCGCTTGCCGGCTTCCGCCTCGACGATCCCGCGACGATGTACTTCGTCGCCCTCGGCGCCTTCCTGCTGTCGCTCGTGCTGCTGCGCCTCGTGGTGGGATCGCAGTACGGCCGCGCGCTCGTCGGCATTCGCGACAACGAGGTGCGCATGCGGGCGCTCGGCTACCGGGCGAACGCCGTCAAGCTGATCGCGTTCACCGTCTCCGGGCTGTTCGCCGGCTTCTCGGGCGGGCTCTACGCCATCTTCAACGGCTTCGTCTCGCCCGACGCGATGGCGTTCGGCCTTTCGGGCACGATCCTGCTCATGGTCGTGCTCGGCGGCGCTGGCTCGCTCGTGGGGCCGGCCATCGGCGCCGCTGTGTTCCTGCTGGTCAAGCAGATCGCCAGCTCCTACACGGAGCACTGGCTGTCGATCGTCGGCATCATCTTCGTGGCCTGCGTGATGTTTTTCCGCAGCGGCATTTACGGGCTGCTGCTGCGGCTGGGCCGCCGGGGGTCGTGATGGGTCTGCTCGAGATCGAAGATCTCAACAAGGCGTTCGGCAGCCTGATGGTGACGAGGAACGTCAGCCTGAGCGTCCCGTCTGGCCGCAAGCATGTCATCATCGGCCCGAATGGCGCCGGCAAGACGAGCCTGATCCACCAGATCGGCGGCCAGCTCCAGCCGGACTCGGGCCGCATCCTCATCGACGGCGCGGACGTCGGCAAGCTCGGGCCGGAGGGGCGCGCGCGGCTCGGGCTGGCGCGCACTTTCCAGAAGAAC
>JBDHWW010000124.1:0-3079 GCA_039810425.1 Pseudobdellovibrionaceae bacterium
GTAGCCGCAGGCACGCGTCGCGCCAGCCGTCCGGCAGCGGCGGCGGCTGGCTGTGGGGCAACCCGCGCGAGGTTCAGGGGCCTAACACCTGAGTTAAGCCGCTACGCGCAGTGGCAAGCGGCGGTGTAGCGTAGCGTAACACCGCAAGCGCGGCCACGAAGCGGAGTCGGCTTGAACGATTTGTTAGACCTTACCTGTACGGTCTGCGCTCATCAATGGCTTGGCGAAGAAGTGCACGAATGTCTGGGCTCTCAGCGTGCGCAATGTTTTGAACCTTGATATGACGTAGTTCCTTTCCTGCGCCTTCAAGAAGTCCAGTAGGGTCGTGAAGCAATGTGCCGTGATAGAAGCCGAGGTTGATATGGGATGCCTGCACTGCGATGTAGGCGTAATGCTGTGTCATCTTCTTTTGGCCGACGCCATAGCTTGCGATCTTAAGCTTTGGCCAAGCGGTCTCGTAGAAGGTGGGATCTTCCGAAACGATCAATTGGCGAAATGCCTCACACACGGGGCGGAGCTTTGGACTGGCGATAGCCAAGATGTCTCGAAACGAGGCGTTGTTCTGTTCGTTTGTCATTGAACTGTCTTTAAGGTCTAACGCCTGAGTTAAGCCGGGCCGTTTTGTGGCCGCGACGGTGTGGCACTGTGCCGCACACCGTCGCGGCCACGAAACGGTCTCCGCTTGAACGAATTGTTAGACGCCGCCTCCGGGAGGGAAAGATATGCGTGAGGACTATTGACACGCCGTGATCTTTGGGGCAGGATGCGCCACATGGACGCCTACAAAGCCCTTATCGAGCAAGAAGAAGCGAAGCTGGCCCTTCTGAAACAGAAGGTTAAAGCTTGCGAGCAGCGTATCGCTGCCCTCCGTAGCTTGGGGGAGGCCGACGACATTGATGCCGCGATCACCAGCATGGTGGTGGGGCGGGCATCTGACTCAGCTCCTCCCGCGGAGGCCAGCCAAGTGGCTCCAGCCGAAACTGGGGAGCCGAAGATCATAGGGCTCCGCAAGGACTCGGTAGCTCCCAAGGTCTTGGCTTTTCTTGCTAGTGGCGAGCGGAGCTTGGACGAGATCGTTGGCGAGCTAGAGCGTGTCGGACTACCAAGAAGCCGTGATGCGCTTAGAACGGCGTTAATGAACTGGCGCAAGAAGCAAGGCTGGGTCACCAACCCGCAACCGGGCCGGTATGGACTGAGCGAGCTCGGCAAAAGGGCCGTTGGCGTTGAGTAAAAGTGCGAAGGCCCCGGCTTGAGCAACCGGGGCCTTCGGGTTGCAACACGCTCCAGAGTAGGGGCACCGACCAAAGCGGATGACTTTGGAGGGAGGTACGTGTGCATGCTTGGCAAGCGGCAAATGACAATATGAGCAGCTAGCTAGCTTTCATACGCTAGCACGGGGCTGGGCGCAACGTCCAGCCCCTCTTCGCGTGCTTGCGGGGCCGCCAATCTCACGCGGCGTCTAACGCTTGAGTTAAGCGGCGCGCGGCTTTTCGCGCGTCCGCTTGGACGAATTGTTAGGCACACACTGCGGTAGGCGCAAGGCCTCGGGGACCTGCGCCATGAGCATACGGAGCTTTGACAGCGACACCGGCCGCTGCCCATTGCGCTGCATCGCGCCAGCAGCAGACCAGACCAGAGCGCCGGGACCGTTATAGACCTCCGAGGCCTCGCCCTGCTTGGAGAGGTGCAGAACGATCAGGTGGTTTGGCTGTTCGCGAAGCGCTACGGAGCTACCCTGCGTGGCTTTGATCTCCACCAGCGCGCCAGAAGGCGCGCGCGCATCATGGCCCCGAGCCGAATGTGGAAGCAGTGCCAAGCCGTAGCGGTGCGCAGCAATAACCTCGCCAATGCTTCCGACCAAGTGGCCGTCCGGGGTAAACCGCCGACCAGGGAAAAGCGCCTCTAGCTGCGCAACAAGTGCGTAGAGCTGACCTACTAAGCCAGGTACCTTTTCTACGGGGTGAAGAGGATCGGCCATGTGCGCCTAACGCCTAAGCTAAGCGGCCTGCGCGGCCGCGATGTGTGATTTTGGCGAGCAACTTCATCCGCGCAGGTCCGCTTAAGCGCATAGTTAGGCGGCTCTACCAACGCTGGCCTTGAGCTTTTTGCACGCGCGCCCAGATTTCCGGGGTGCTGCTCTGCCAAACGCCGCCAAGCAGATGACGAAATGAAGCATTACGCCTCGACTCGGTCTCGATGCGTTCTATGAACTCAGGACCGAAATAGTGGATTAGATCTTCCAAGGGGCCGGCGGCAAGAACACCCAATACTTTGGCTGGAGGATCTTGAGTTAGAACCGAAAGGATAGCCGCCCAACAGTCTTCTGGTGATGCCCCACAACATTGTTGAGGCATAAATTTTTCGACGGTCCACCAAAGAGAATTGCCGTCCTGCAAAAGCGTAGGGTCTTGTTGACCTTGAATGTACGCGCTTGCCCAAGCATCGATTTCTTGTCGAGACATTTCCATGACGCCTAACGCCTGAATTAAGCCGCGCCGCGAAGCGGCGTCGGCTTGAATGAATTGTTAGGGCTCACGCTCCTTGAGCTGAAACCCTGGTTCATAGAGCCGCACGATACCCTCAATGAATTCCTTTGCCTTAGCGATAGCATCTTGCGCCTTGGCACGACTGCAAAACTCGCCTCGGTGAGCTATACCATTACGGATGTTGTTAACCTGTAGCCCTAAAGAATTGAGCCCAGAAATGGCAGCCGCGCGCTCAGTGTCTTTAGTGATAGGCACGAGAAGCTTTTCTAGCTTACCTTTCAATCCATTGGCCCAAACAAGAAGGGAGTCGACGAAGCCTGACGGAAACGAGCCAATGCTTTGGAACTCTGATCTTATTGCGATATTAGCCGCAATCTCTGCTGCGGTAGCTGCGCGCACGACCGCAGCAGACCATTCCTCTCGCGAGTTTAGACCAGAGAGCTTCCACCATTGGGACTGTAATTTCTCGAGGTCTGTTCTGTCATTATAAGGCTTGCGAGACTTCTTCATGTGAGCCCTAACGCTTGAATTAAGCCGCGCCGCGAAGCGGCGTCGGCTTGAATGAATTGTTAGGCCGCACTGCGCTGAGCACG
>JBDHWW010000125.1:0-3075 GCA_039810425.1 Pseudobdellovibrionaceae bacterium
GTTCGATGGCGCGCTGCAATCTGTTGCGCGGCAGAGTGCCAACGCCGAGAGCATCCTTGCGCAAGTGGTGAAGCAGATTGATGAGGAACTGCGCAGCATCCCAGCACCCACCAGCCGGCCTGCGCGCGGCACGGGCCTTGCCTCGCGCCTGTATCAGGACGAGCAAGGCCGTTGGCGGCCGCTGCAATTCACGCTGCTCGACGTCAATCCGATTCTGGCAAATGACGAGATGCGCCTAGCCGTGTTGGGCGGTCTGGATCCGGTGCGCGACAGCCACATCAAGGCTTGGTGGGAGGATTCCTTTGACATTTACAAGAAGGTCAATCCGCGGCTGCTGATGGACATGATGACGCCGGTGCGCACAAAGATGAACCGCTTTCGCGCGTCGGACATTGCGCGGCGCATCTTTGGCCAGTCGGAATCGACCATTGATCTGCCGGCGCTCATCGACAAGGGCGGCATTCTCATCATCGACCTTGCATCCGGCGTGATCGGCCAGGAGACCGCTGCGCTGATCGGCTCGGCCATCTTGAACTGGATCGCGTCGATCATTTTCGCCCAGCAGGAGCAGGCCGGCGCAAAGCCGCGCCGCATCTTTCTCGTCATCGACGAGTTTCAGTCCATCCTCGGTGCAGACTATGCCTTCATGTTGAGCGAGCTTGGCAAATATGGCGTGCAGTTGTGCATGGGCACGCAGAGTCTGGGGTTGCTGGAAGAGATGAGCCGCAAAACACGCCGCGCGTGGCTGGACAACACGAGCGCGCTGTTTGTGTTTCGCGCCGGTGCTGACGATGCGCGCGATCTGGCACGCGAACTCAGCCTGAGCGATGAGGATGCGTTGACAATCTCACCGGCGGATATCGTCGGCCTGCCGGAGTTCTCGTGTTTCGCTCGCCTGCGTGGCGTGCCGCTGCCGTTTCGAATCGACACGAGGAGGGTGGAGGAGGGTGACCCTGCTGCGTTCGAGCGGATTTGCGCGTCGTCACGGCTGTCACACGGACGTGATGCGGCTAGGGTGGATGAATGGCTGCAGCGGGCGATATCCTTGCCGCTAGATACAAATGTCACTTGAGCTGTACGCGTTAATAAAACGACACAAGATTTCCACAGAAATATTCATGTTGAGAATATGAAAACGTCTGCCTACCTGATAAAGCTACAGTGTGTCAGATCAGATTCTCCAAAGTTTAATATTGTTTCCGGATTTTCAAAGTGATCTGTCGGTTATTCTTGCAGCGACTTCACGCTCAATATCTATCGGGGAGCCAAGCATTGAATTTGCATCAATAGCATTCGTCGCACGTAAATACCATTCATCGTTTGTCTGTATTCACGCCATTCTTGCGTTAATTGCTTCTCAGCACATCAACACGTATTTTTTGTTGGTCGACCGCGCCGAGGGCAGCGTCAGCATGTGGTCGCCGCAAATGCGTTATCTTGAGGCATGGGCGAAGCGCACCGTCGGCGACTTCCCGCCATTGCTCGTCATTTGCCCCAACCATTTCCGCGCTGGCGCCATACTCAGGCTGGCGCGCACAACCTGCAAATCATTGACGGTCGTAGCGACAGGTCGGCGCGATATTGCGCTCACAGAAGGCTTGATTGTGGTGGCGCAGCAACCCAAAGGCTGGCGCATCATGCTGCCCAATGGCCGTCTTGCAACGATCGATCCGTTCGCGTGGCCATCGATGCCGCGCGAGGTTTACGACAAGAGCAGCTTTGCCATCGACAGACTGCAACGTCTGGCTGACAAAGTAGCGAGCAAGCAGGCACAACCCGTAGCCAATGAACGCCTAGAGAAGTTCAACTCGCTTAACGAGCATGAACATCAACTATTAGCCTTTCTCGCGCGGAATCCGGTGGTGCCTGAATCGGCCATCGCCACTTTTCTTAAGAGGTCGCCGGCGGAGATTCAACGCGATCTGCTTGCGCTTGAAGCAGCCGGCTTTGCCCAGCGCACCCCATCCAAGTTCGACGAGTCAATCTGGTCGGCGAGTGACGATGGCGCAACGGTGCGCTTCGAGTGCGAGATGCAGCCGACGAACCACCTGCGCCGCTATCGCTTCTTCCGCGCCGACCACGAGCGCCGGCTTACGCACACGCTCGGCGTGTATCGCTTCCTCGAATCGCTTCACCAGCACTGCGAGCGCCGCAGCCGTGCGACGCGCAAGCTCGATTCGCGGCCGGATGACCTGAACGACGGGCATGTGCCGATGTTTGCGCTGAAGGCGTTTGAGTCGGAATTCACGGCCTCCGATGTTTACAGGCTGCGCGGTCAAACGCATTTCTGGCGACCAGATGGGTATGGCGCAGTGCGCGCCGGCAAGTCTGTGACGCACTTCTGGCTGGAGTTGGATGGCACAGCCAATGCACCGTCGCGCTTCGACCCGGCGGTGTGGGCCGGCAAGCTGGGCCGGCTGTGCGATTACGTGCAATCCGGTCGCTGGCAATTGCGCTACCCTAAACTGCCGCGCCTGTTGATCGTAACCACCGACCTGCGGAACGTGACACACATCTATGACGCATTGGTGGAGTCGGCGCATGCGCGGAACATGCGCACGCTGCCGAGCGTGTGGGTTGCCGGCAGTGCCGCGGTGCAACAGCGCGGCCTGCTGGCGAAGGTGTGGCGCGATGTGGCAAACGACGATGAGGCGTGGGGCTATGCCTTCGGTGGTCTCGCAGCGCATATGGTGCAACCCATCACACCGAAGCGTCTGAATGTTTTGGACGAGCTTCTGCGTGCAGACCAACTGGGCTTGTTGCCTATCAGCGGAGATTGACATGAAGCGATTGCAACTCACTCTGCTGATCACATGCATCGTGCTGATGGGTTGTGCCGCGTTGCCTGTTGGCCCCAAACGCACGTTCGACGATTGGGAAGCAACCCCAAACACGCCGACGGTGCAGATAGCCATCACCGCAACTGCAAGCGCATCGCCGGAACTCGTAACTACGACACCATCTCCCACCGATCCAATCATGACGCCCATCGCGCCGGCGACCGATAGCAACGTGCAATTCATCTATCCAACGCCGGAACCGATAGCAGCGATAGTTGATACCGAGTTTGGCATT
>JBDHWW010000126.1:0-3059 GCA_039810425.1 Pseudobdellovibrionaceae bacterium
GCCAGTTCCATCTGACGCTTGGACTCGATCGGCCCATGGCTCGTCACCGACTCGATCAGCAGCAGCCAGTTCTTGTCGCGCATGTAGATCATCACGTCGGGTAGCTTGCCGTGGTTGTCAAGCACCACGCCCAGGCTGACCAGCAGGCCCTTGTCAAAAAACCCATGCTTGTCGCCCGTGTCCCCGACATATACGAGCTCGCCACCCGGGGCATAGCGCGGCCCGAAGTTCTCCACGATGTCCCGGATCAATTCAGAGTGCTCACCGGGTGACAGGGCGATCTGAAGCTCTGCCTTGACGTTCACGGAAACCCGCTGCATTTCACGCACCTTGGCGTACTGCTCGACCAGGCTCTTTCGCTGTCCTTGCCACGTGGCCAGAGCCTTGGTGTAGTCATCGGTCCCGTAGGTGATCAGGACGGTCCGCAGGGCTGGTTCAATCTGGTAAACGGCATGGGGGCTGTTGACTGCTCGATCCGGCTTGTCGGGGTTGTAAAGACAGACGCCCGCCTCGATGAACTGGTGCATCGAGTGCCGACGGAACGTTTCCCGAGTGTTTGGCGCGTAAGCAGTGTCATAGTGCTCCTTGGCCCAGTTCATGATCGGGGTGATGCCGATCAGAGGGCATTCGCAGGCCTTCCATTTCCTGGTCGGCGTCATGTTGACCAAGGCCAGCAGGCAGAGCGCGGTGCGTTCGTTGATCTGGTGCCTGGGCATGCCAAGGTCTTCAAGGATGGCCAGAGCCTCCCGCAGCTTCCTTTGTTTGCTCATGCGGTCAACAGTGCATCGATTTGTTGTTGGTTCAGCCCTGGCCGGTATCCGCAGCCCATCGTGCGCAGCAACTCAAGGCTCGGGTATCTCATGTTTCGAAGATCCGTGGCATTGACCTGGGTGTGTCCCGAGAACACGCGGAAATAGTCATCCAGGAGCGTCGAGTTCAAAAATACGGTCAGTCCTCTGGCCACATCCAACGGCAGTCCGCCTTTTTTGACATGGAACACGTTCCAGTGGTTTTCAAAGCCCACCAGTGTGGTTTTCGTATCTTCAGGCGTGATGAGGTGGGCGACGACGCGGCGGCGTTCCTCCTTGGCAGAGAAGCGCCGCACAAGGACGTAGACACCTTCCCTCATCAACCATTTGTCCACCTCGGGGCTTCGGAAGATTGCATTCGGCTTCTTGTGTACCTTGGGCCATTCAAGGCCGTTTTCTGTCAGGTGGTGCGGATAGATGCATGGGACGGTTCCTGGTTGCGGATCCTGGCTCCACCACTGCTTCAGGCGAAAGTCCACCACCGGTCCCGTGCACACCTCCAGACCCAGATCGCCCAAGGTGTGAGCAAAGAATTCGGGATGGTCGGCCCCTTCCTGTTCTTTGGGGATGCGGATGAATTGTTCCTCGTCGCGAGGTTGCACGATTTCTTCGAACGGCGCCGTGCGGTGGTGCAAGTCACCGAAGCTCGCGTCATGAGAAAACGAGAGGAACACATCGCCCTGCGTGCCGCCGACCGTGAGTTTCAGGATGATGTTTTCTTGCAGAACCTCGTCGTCCTTGAAGGCTTGGCTGCGTGACTCAAACACATGGATCACGTCCACTGAGCACGTCGCCAGCATCATGTTTCGAAACGGTTTGTAGTACGGGCCGTTGCAAAAGGATCTGGGGATGATGATGACGATTTCGCCGTCCTGCTTCATCTGCAAGATTGCGAGTGCAAGGAACGCCGTGTAGAGGTTGACCGTCTCCAGTCCCACTTGGCGGCATGCAAGCCTGTGGATCGAGTCGGTGCTGATCTTCTTGTAGGGCGGATTGAGGATGGCGTGGGTGAACCGCGAGCCTTCATCGAATTGAATGCGGTCGATCGAATCCAGGATGAAGTCGCGTTGATGCAGCTCGTATGGGATACCGAGGCCTTCGAGGTTTTTCGCGAGGTAACTCACCATTACGGAGTCGATCTCCCAAGCTTCCGCGCGTTCGAGTTCCAATGCGTTGCTTGCAGCGAGTGTCAAGGATCCAATGCCCGCACCCGCATCCAAGAGCACGGCGCCGGTCTTGCGGGTGAAAAGACCCGCCATGAACTCAGCGATCTTGAAGGGCGTCATGAACTGCCCCAGGGCGCCTTTCTTTTTCGGGTCCAGTTTGGCATTTGCCTGATGCCGGAGGGAATCTATGACCGTTTCGTTCATGACAAAGTGAGAGGGAAGTCAACCTTCAAGTGCGATGCCGGTGATTGAGGATCAAGCAATAGTAGCTCTTGCGGCCAGCACTGATCACGACACCGGACAGACAGATGGCTCAAGCGGGCTGCGCATGCAGGCGCACGCCCAGCGCGCGCGCCACCTTGAGCACCGTGGCGAAGCTTGGGTTGCCCCCTTCGCTCAGGGCCCGATACAGGCTCTCTCGGCTGAGGCCGGCCTCCTTGGCGACCTGGCTCATGCCCTTTGCGCGGGCGATGTCGCCCAGCGCACGCGCGATGCCCGATACATCGTCGGGCGCCTCTTCGAGCCAGGCGTCCAGATAGGCGGCCATCTCTTCGGGGGTGCGCAGATGCTCGGCCACGTCGTAGGCAGATGTTTTGACTGGGGTGGACTTCTTGCGGGCGGTCGTGGCCATGGTCATTCTCCGTAGGTCTGTGCGAGTGCGATGGCTCGGGCAATGTCTTGACGCTGGGTCGATTTGTCGCCGCCGGCGAGCAGCAGGAGCAGGCGCTCGCCGTGCTGGACGTAATACACGCGATAGCCGGGACCGACGTCGATTTTCAACTCGGACACGCCATGCGTCAGGCTGCGGTGCAAGCCAGGGTTGCCGTGGATCAGGCGATCCACGCGCATCAGGATGCGGGCCCGACCCGCAGTGTCCTTGAGGTGGTCGATCCAGTCGCGATACCCGTCGGTCTTTTCAACGCGCATGGCGCGATTGTAGCTTGCGAGCTACAGGTGCGCTGGCGGGCAACCAGATGCTTCGCATCGCCCCGCGTCCGGGCCCTCACTCCAACTGCCGATAAACCACCTCGGCCAGCGCATGCAGCCGCTCGCGGGGCAGCGCGGCGCTGAGGGCGTAGCCCTG
>JBDHWW010000127.1:0-3055 GCA_039810425.1 Pseudobdellovibrionaceae bacterium
GTGTGGCAGCTGCGAGGCCGAGGCGGGCGTCCCCCTGGGACGCGTGTGGCTCCGCTCGGTGGAGGTGGAGCGGCGCCGGGAATGCCACGTCGTCGCTATCAGCGCGGTTGCCCCGTACCGTCGCGCCCTACAGCGCGACTGCGCGCCGACGAACCGGCCAGGATGCGTCGAGTTGCGCGACGTGATCTGGCAGACTCCCGACGCTGCGGAGGCGCGGCTGGCGGCGCAGGGCATTACGGTCGCCAACCGCGTGCAGTTCACGGCCAACACGCTGGATGATTTGCGGACGTTGGCGGGCTGCTACTCATCCTCCGTCTGCAGGTCAGACACTGAAGAGGTTGATCTGGTCTGGTTCACCGATCCCCTCACGGACAGCCATCGAGTGATTGCCGTGTGCCCACGTGGAGCGGGCCAGGGGGAGTCCGCATGACCGCCCCGCGCGTCCGCTTCGCCGAGCGCCAGACCCTGACCGCTCGCGACCTGAGCGACGAGCAGGCCTACCTGCTGGCCCTGGGTCGCCGCCACAACCTGGGTCCCCATCACTGGGGCATCGTCTTCGGGTTGGACCTGACGGTCGAGGAGGGGGGCGATGCGCGTATCGCGACGGGCATGGCGGTGGACGGCTATGGCCGCCAGCTGTTCGTGCCCGCCCCTGTGATCCTGGCGGCGGACGCCCTCGAGCGGGTCCGAGAGGGCGGCGATCTACTCGTTTCGCTGCGCTATGCCCGCAAGCCGCTCACCGTCGGCGACGGCGGCCGTCGCCCCTGCGGGCCAGGCGAGCATGACCGCTGGTGCGAGGAGGCCCGGCCATGCCTGACCCAGGTGAAGAAGGATTACCTGCCTGATTCGCGCCACCCGCCCGGCGCTCCCCTCGCCGACGGTGAGCCAGACCCAACAGGCGATCTTCCCGACGACCTGGCGCGCCTGTGGCCCGTCCCTCTCGGCCTGCTGACGTGGACGAACGGGACGCCTGAGGTAGACTCGACAGTCCGACCCTACGTGGCCCTGGTCGGCGAGACGGTACGGGCCGCCTCCGGCCGCTCGCAGATGACGCTGGGCGAGCGGGTCGGAAGCGGCGAGACGCGCTTCGCGGTCGCCCTGCCCGACACCCACAGGGCGCTGACGGACGCTCGCCTGACCATCGACAGTCCCGGCCAGACGACCGTGCACGGCACGACAACCCTGGTCAGCGAGCTTCGGCCGGGGACGTTCCCTGTCGGCGATTTCCCGCCGCCTGGTGAGGAGCCGCCCGTGCCCGCCGCGCTCCTGCCCTCGCCCAACCCGCCAGGCGGCGGGTCGCCCCTGGACCGTCGCCCGCTGCACGACCGGGTCAGCGACCTCATCATCGCCGACTACGGCTTCCAGGCAGGCGACATCCTCGACCCGTGGTGTCTCGCCCTGCAACTGATGCACAGCGACGACCCGATGCTGAAAGAGTTGCGCAACCAGCTGACAAGCGAGACGAGGGATGAGCTGACTAACACTCTTGCGTCGCCAACACGCCCGGCTGTGTCTGCCCTGATGCCGCTGGTGCTTGCCGCGCTCAGCACGCTCATCAGGCCTGCCGCGCCCGACCCTTCCGCTGGAGTCGTCGCCTCGCAACCCTCCCCCATTCCCGGCATCCGACCGCTTTTCTTGCCTCACCAGGTCGAGGTCTCGGGGCTCGTCTTGCGCCCAGCCACGCAGCGCCTCGGCCGCGAGCTTCGGCTGCTGGAGGCGCAGCGCGCCGCCATAAGCGGGACAGCGAACGGCTCGCAGCAGGCGGCGGCGGTAGCGGTGGACGTCCTGGCGGGGGAGCGGGCGCTCCTCTACAACCGCCTGCTGCTGGAAGACCTGTTTCCCGACGAGCTGCGCCCCAGCGCGAACCTACCCGGCGCGTGGGGGCTGGCGTTTCGGCCGCTGGCCGCCTTTCCTCGCGCGGCGCTCCCCTGGCGCGCGTATCGAGTCGACGGCGTGGAAAACGGCGCTCCGCTCGCGGAGATGCGCCTTGAGATTGCGGACCCCAGCGGTAAAGGCGACCCAGCCCGCAGCCGCCTCGCCCTCGGCCGCTGGCAGCCGGACAATCCCACCGCACCCAATGGCGCGGGCCACTTTCGCCCGTGCCTGGCCGTGGACGCGGCGTGCACGGTCACGGTCTGCGGCGACCTGATCGTCGAGGGCGCGGTGATTCAAGGCCCCAGCGCTGCCGACGCCGACACGTCGCCCGGCGCGGGACAGACGGCCCCGCCCCTCGGCCAGGGTGCGAGCGGCGGCTTCAACCCTGAGCTGACTCTCACCATCGACATTCAGTCTCTTACGGCAACGGCCGGGCAGCCGTGGAGCTACAGTGTGCGAATCACCAACCCGAACGCTCAGGCGCTGGGACCGATTGGCCTCTACGAGGCGGTGGCGGTGGCTGCTCAGCCCTTGCCCGTGCCGACGCCCCTGGTGGGTCTGGTGCCTCAACTTGGCCCCAACGCTACCTCGCAGACCATCCAGGTATCTCACGCTGCCCTGCCGCCAGGGTCAGCGGGTAGCACGCTCTCTGTTGCGGTGACGGCGCTCGCTGTCGCGCCGCCCTCGGGCGCGTATGGCTCCGTCGGCCAGTCAGCACCCATTCTGTAGGCGCAAGGAGCAACGTTCTCATGACTGACACCAGCCTGGCCCGCGTCCACTACTTCGACCGTCAGTTCCTGCGCACCCAGGATTTCGTGGCGGAACAGGCCTACCACGTCGGGATGCGCCGCCGCCACAATATCGCCGCCCACCTCTGGGGGATCGTGACCGGGCTGGACGTCGTTGTGACGGACAACCGCCCCATTGTTCAGCCCGGTTTCGCCATCGACGGCTATGGCCGCGAGTTGGTTCTCTCCCAGGGCCAGCCCATTGACGTCAGAAAATTCGATCAACTGGGCAGCGACATTCTGGAGGTCTGGCTGACCTACGACCAGGTCCCCGCGGAACCCGCGCCGCGCGGCTACGTTGTCCGTTGCAACGACGACGCGGCGAGCCAATATCGTACCCAGGAAGTGGGCCGTGTCGATGCGCACCTGCCCAACCGCTACGTCGTCGTGGA
>JBDHWW010000128.1:0-3050 GCA_039810425.1 Pseudobdellovibrionaceae bacterium
GCGCGATGTGCCTCGTCCAGTACGAGCAGCGGAAGCGCCAAGCTCATCCTCCGAAGCACCTGGCGCCAGATCGGGGGCAGCACGCCGTCGCTCGCGCTGTTCAGCGCATTGCGGGCAGCACGCAGGCGATCATTCAGGTATTTCGAACCTCGCGCTGGAATGACTTCGAGTACACGTGTGTACACGTCGCTCAAGTCGAGCTTCTCGACGGTCTCGACGAACAGTTGTGGCACCGGGTCATCGTCAGACTCGCTCAACAGGCCCTGCTTGACGATGAGCCGCTTCCAATCGGCGGTCGGCGACTTCAGCAGCCTGAGCACAAGCTCCTCGGTGACTCGATGCCCCATGCGGAGCACCTTGGAGGCATAGCGCGCCAATCGTTCCCGCAGCTGGTCGGCACCGTGCCGGCCCTTGATGGCAGCTTGAAGCAAGGCCAGCTTGGCCCAGTTGTCTGCGAGGCGACCCTGCAGTGCGCCGTGTGCCAGTACGATGACGGTGGCGGGCTCTCGTTCCTCCGGATCATCGAGCAGCTTCAGAAACTCGATTCCGGTTTCCGCAACCTTCACCCGGAATCGGGCGCGCTCCTCATCCTCGCGCAAGCATTCGCTGCGGAACGTGCCGCTGTCGCGCTCCCATTTCCTCACCACGCCGCGCGGCACCATGATCACGACGGGCCGGCTCGGGTCGCGGACCACGAACGACGCCGCTACCGCGAGCGCCACGAAGGTCTTTCCCATGCCTACTTCGTCGCCTAGGATCACACCGGGCTGGGTCCTGAAGCGTTCGAGGATGACTTGGGCCGAGCGCGCCTGTCGCTTGGCATCAGCCTCCGAAAGCCGTCCTTCCACATGCAGATTCAAGGAATCAGGCAGGATCATCTTGCCCCTCCGCCAGCGAGACGTAGCTCCGTAGGGACCCGGATGCGCCGTCGAGTGCGTGATGCAGACGCTCGCGCAGCTCCTTGACGAAGGCATCCAGTCGGGCTTGCAGCGCTGGGTCGACCTCGCGCCCCGCCGCGTCCTTCAGTTGCAGGCCCTTCAGCTCCTGAGTCAATTCGCAGAGCAAGAAGGCCCACTCGTCCGGCATCGCAGGATCGCATTGCCGTTCGATGGCATTGACGACCGCGCGTGCGCCAACCGGCCCATCGAGGCGCCACGCTAGCGCGGACTCTGACAGCACTGGTTGTGCGAGTCGCTCCCGAAGATGTTGAAGTGCGCCGCACGCTCGTTGGACGCGCTTGATGAGAAAGCCGCTGGTATCCACCTTCTGATGCGGGTCGACCAACTCCGGGCCTTGCAGGCCATCCGGGTCATCGTCGTCCGGTTGTCGACGCAGCCAGCCTCGCATGGCCTCATGCAGGGGTCTGGCAGAACTGAGCAACTCGAGTAGAGCGGCCAGCGTCAACCCTCGCAGCTCTTCCGGCGGAGGTAGTGCGCTGGCGTTGCGTACGTTCACCGGCCAGTCGGCCACATGCCGCGTCCCGGCGGCATCGATCCACTCAACCACCAGTAGCGAAGGTGGCGGGCCTGAAACCGGCAGTTCGAGCTGCACGATGTCCGGTTGCCCGGTTGCGATCCAGGAATCGCGCCCGAAAACCTGCCGCGCATCGCGAGACACGAACCAGTCCAAGGGCGCGCATCGCGGCTCCAGACGCAGCGTCAACTGGTGCTGATCGTCGGTGCTGTCCAGCAGGTCGGCTTCGAGGAAGAACGCCGGCAGCGGCGACGAGCCCGCGCCGTCCGCATCCTCGTCATTGAATGCCGGCGCGAACTGGGTGTTGGCGCGCAGGTCTACCGCTGTCCCGCCCCGCAGGCCACCCGCCTCGATGGCCTTGTACACGGCATCGGACGAATCGGCTCGCACAAAGTAGAGGATATTGGCTTCGAAGTTGCGCCGGTGCTTGCTGAGCCCGGTGCCCGCCGACGTGAAGTTGCTCGACCCTACCAGCCAGCCAATCCAACCGGGATGCCGAAGCGTGAGCATCTTGGCGTGCAAGGGCCGCCGCTCCGGGCCGGTATCGGTAGGAGCCGACCCGATGTCCACCGGATGAAGGCTGAGCACCGCGCCGCTGCGAGAACTCGGGGCCGATTGCAACACGTGCTCAGGCACCTGCAGGCGCCACTGACCGTTTTCTGGCACGTACTCTCCCGCAACGTGCAGATGCAGTTCGGCATCGCCGCGCTGTCGCAGCATCGCCCATAGCTGGAACTCCGGCCCGCCCGGACGAAGTTCGTCGTCGAAGAACGGCGACACGACGTGCGCAATTTCCGGCCTGCTCGCCGGAAGTAGCTTGTTCAACTGGTCGAAAAGGCTATCCCGGCCGGGGCCTGTCAGCACTAACCGACGTTGCAGCCCACGCGACGGCGTTGGGCTGCTCGGCAGGGTCTCGTCGACCCAGTCCAGCAGGCGCTCCGCGCGCACCCGGGCGGTGCCTGAAGTGGTGGCAAGGATCTCGCGCAGAAAGGCGATCAGCGGATCGAGTAGTCCTCGATCGGCAGAGCCTCGGTCGAACTCCAGCACTGCCGCGCACTCCTGGCTTCGTCGATAACCCTCGCTGGTGAGATTTGCCGAAGCCACGATGACCCGCACAAGGTCATTCCAGACCAGGAGGCTGATCTTGGCGTGCATGACCCCAGAGGCGGGTCTTGATGCGAGCAGATCCCAGCGCAGGCTGCGTCGCCCGCCGCAGTGGTGAACATCGGCGACCACGGCTGCGCAGAGAAGCGACGCCAGCTTCTCCTCACGCTCAATCCGATACAGAGCGCCATCACGACCCGGATCGCTCTGGACACCGGCGAAGCGCGCCAAGCATTCCTCCTCGAACAGGGCCGTGTCCAGCGTGAAGGTGGTGGCGAGGACGCCGACCGGTGCGCCGGCGCGTGCAGGTGGCTCCCAGAGCGAGAGCATGCGCCGCTGGTGTTCCAGCTTGTTACGCGAGCGGGCCACTACGCAACCGCCTCAGTGACGCGGGCGCGGCCCAGATCGATGGCGAAGGACCAGATCGGCCGTGTGCGATAGGCGTGCACGTACTCACCCTCAGCGGGAGCGAA
>JBDHWW010000129.1:0-3033 GCA_039810425.1 Pseudobdellovibrionaceae bacterium
GAAGGCATGGCCATCGACGGCGTGCGTCGCGTCGCCGATCTGTTTCGCGAGCGCGGCCAGCGCATCGACGCCTGCGTCGTCGGCGAGCCGTCATCGAAAGCGCGGCTCGGCGATCTCATCCGCATCGGTCGTCGCGGCTCGCTCGGAGGGCGCCTGCGCGTGCGCGGCGTGCAGGGCCACGTCGCCTATCCCGACAAGGCCGACAACCCGATCCACCGTTTCGCGCCGGCGCTGGCCGAACTCGTCGCCACGCGCTGGGACGAGGGCAATGCGGCGTTCCCGCCGACCTCATTCCAAGTCTCCAACATCGCTGCCGGCACCGGCGCCGACAACGTGATTCCGGGCGAACTGGAGGTGGTCTTCAACTTCCGCTTCGGCACCGCGAGCACCGCGGTGGCCTTGCGCGAACGCTGCGAGGCGATCCTGCGCCGCCACGGCGTCGACTTCGAACTCGACTGGCGGCTCTCGGGCGAGCCCTTCCTCACCGCCGATGGCGCGCTGCGCCGGGCCACGCTCGCGGCGATTCGCGAACAGTGCGGGATCGAAGCCGAACAGAGCACCGGCGGCGGCACTTCCGACGGCCGCTTCATCGCGCCGCTGGGCGCCGAGGTCGTCGAGGTCGGCGTCGGCAACGCGACGATCCACCAGGTCGACGAACACGCCGACATCGAGGAGATTAAGCGCTTGCCGGGCCTGTACCGGGCGATCATCGAGCGCTATCTCGCCGCAGGCGCCTGAACGCGAAGCCAGTCACGCTATCCGCCTGCAATCTGATCCGGATTGGCGGCATGAGCCAGTGACGGGACCTATCGCCGACTTGAGGGAAGGCACGTCCGGCGCTTCGAATCCGAGAGCTCAAGCAAACAATGGCTTGCGCCATTTGTTCCTTGAGTGGCCCGAGAGAAATCGCTCAAGAATCGAACCACGTCACCGCACGAGACAAGCTATCGCGATGCATCGAGCAATTGGTCTGAGCTATGACTAACAGGATGTTGAGAAAGTGCTCTCCTGCGCTTTCCCAATTCGCGCGGTCGTGGCGGCGCCGCATCACCTGCTCCCCGCGGATCAACGACGACTTGCGTCGTCGATCCGCGAGCGATCCATCCGTGAATCGTGCCAGCAGGCTCTTTCTCAACAGCCTCAGGTTGCCAATGTTGCGCCTAGAATACCCGGCATGTGAGTCGAAGTGCGCTCCTGTCCCAGCTGCAAACGTATTTCATGCCCGCAGAAGAGCCGGAGCCGCCTATTACTTGCACTCCCATTGATTGGAGATATTGCAGATAGCGGTTTTGATCAACGCCGACCATGTCGTAGGATCCTTCGTACTCCAGTGCGTTTTGCTCGATGATTGGCCGGTTGAGTTCGTTTCTCGCCGTGTTCGGTATTAGTGTGAAGGTTTGCAAATTGCCATCGTAGACGATGCGAATCGATGAGCCGTCACGAAACGTGACTGAGATGATTATGCGATTTGACAAGACATTGAAATGAGATACTGTCGCCGCGGCAATCACGCTGAGAAACTGGGTTATTGCCGGCGTGTCGAGTTGTATATCACGAAAAAGCATGGAGCGTCCCGGATAGTCATGAAGGACGTTGTATACGCTTTCTCCGTAGGGCGAGTTTCCAGGGTGCGTGCCTGTGTTATAGCTGAGATCAGCTCCCTGATCGTTGCTGGGATAGTCAAGCCGCCACTGCTTTGCCAAGTCGAAAGCGTATTGTTCATCGGCTGCAAGAGGCGCGATGCTCGCAACCAGCGGCCGATTGAAAGGACAGCCTGCCGCGGTAGTCGACGCGGCAGCGTTGAGAGGTTGTGAGTTGCTATGTGAGGTTGACCCGGTGTAATTCTTTGTGTTGTCACTGCCATCACTTTGCGTGAGAGGTTGCGGAATCCCAAGCGGGGAATCGCCTTGGCAAGTTACGGAAAAACGCTTTGCCAATCCATTTGAAAAACTATAAATGCGGTGGTCTCCTTTGCCGAGGCTGACGGCGGTGGATTTCATTTGACCCAGAGTACAACCTTCGCAGTTATAGTCGATCGCGAGCGCATTGGTACAAGCGAGGAGCATCGCGGCGCTGGCGATGGTGAGAGTGCGGATTTTCATGGGGACAATCCTTATGTCGTTGTTGGTCAGTCAGGGGCCGTGGACCCGAGCGTGTACCACGGTTCGCTAGCTATAGCGGCGGGGGGGGGGGCTGTCAAGGCTGACTGGTGAGAAGTGTGAGCTGGTCGGCCTGATCCTCGCGGGCGAGCGCATCGATGAGTTCGTCGAGATCGCCGCCGATGATTTCGGGCAGGCGGTAGAGCGTGAGGTTGATGCGGTGGTCGGTGATCCGGCCCTGCGGGAAATTGTAGGTGCGGATGCGCTGGCTGCGGTCGCCCGAGCCGACCTGCAGCCGGCGTTCCTGCGCCTGCGCCGCCGACTGTTTCGACTGCGCCTCGTCGAGCAGGCGCGCGCGCAGCAGCGCCATCGCCCGGGCGCGGTTCTTGTGCTGGCTGCGCTCGTCCTGGCATTCGACGACGATGCCGCTGGGCAGGTGGGTGATGCGGATCGCCGAGTCGGTCTTGTTGACGTGCTGGCCGCCCGCGCCCGAGGAACGGAAGGTGTCGACGCGCAGGTCGCCGTCGCTGATCGGCACCTCGTTGATTTCGTCGAGTTCGGGCAGGATCGCGACCGTCGCCGCCGAGGTGTGGATGCGGCCCTGCGCTTCGGTCGCCGGCACGCGCTGCACGCGATGCGTGCCCGATTCGTACTTGAGCCGCGAATAGGCGCCGCTGCCTTCGACGCGCGCGATCACTTCCTTGTAACCGCCGTGTTCACCTTCGCTGGCGGAGAGGATCTCGACCTGCCAGCGCCGCCGTTCGGCGTAGCGCAGGTACATGCGCAAGAGATCACCGGCGAAGATCGCCGCCTCGTCGCCGCCGGTGCCGGCGCGGATCTCGAGGAACAGGTTGCCTTCGTCGCGCGGATCGGTCGGGATCAATGCGCGGTTGAGCTCGTCCTCGAGCGCGACGCGGGCCGCCTCCAGCGCCGG
>JBDHWW010000130.1:0-3008 GCA_039810425.1 Pseudobdellovibrionaceae bacterium
CAACCAGTATCTCGGCTGGTTCCATTACGGCGGCGGCCGGCAGCTTTATAACGAGCTGATCGGGGACGTGCTGAAGGTCAACGTCGTCGGCTTCCAGACCGGCCCGATGCCGACCCAGCCGCTCGGCTGGTTCAAGCAGCCGGTCGAGCGGGTCGAGCAGTTGCGCGGGCTGAAGTTCCGCACCGTGGGCCTCGCGACCGATCTGTTCAACGAGTTGGGCGCGGCCGTCGTTGCGCTGCCGGGGGGCGAGATCGTGCCGGCGCTGGAGCGTGGCGTGGTCGACGGGGCGGAGTTCAACAACCCGTCCTCGGACCGGGTGCTCGGTTTCCCCGATGTCGCCAAGGTCTACATGATCCAGTCCTTCCACCAGCGGACCGAGACGTTCGAGATCCTGTTCAACAAGGCGAAGTTCGGGACGCTTGCCCAGGAGCAGCAGGCGATCCTGGAACATGCCTCCGAGGCAGCGTCGGCGGACATGTCCTGGAAGCAGCAGGACCGCTACTCGAAGGACCTGCTTGCGATGGCGCAGCAGCAGGGGGTGCGGGTGGTCACCACACCGCGGCCGGTACTCGAGGCGCAGCTCGCCGCGTGGGACAAGGTGGTGGACAACCTCTCCACCGATCCGTTCTTCAAGAAGGTCTGCGACAGCCAGCGCGAGTGGTGCCGGCGCGTGAGCGCCTTCTACCTGCGCTTCGAGGCGAGCCCCGTACTGTCCTACAACCATTTCTTCGGCCAGCGCCGGCAGGGCTGAAGCCCGCCCGGATCGACCCGCCGGCGGCCTCCGCTGCCGGCGGATTTCCCATCGCTCCCGGAAGTCCGCATGCAGTCCGTTCTGCTGGGTATCGACAGGCTGTCCGCCGCGGTGGGCAAGCTGTTCGCCTGGACGATCCTCGTGCTGACCTTCGTCGTCAGCTACGAGGTGTTCGCCCGCTACCTGTTCCGCGCCCCGACCACCTGGGGCTACGACATGTCGTACATCCTGTACGGCACGCTGTTCATGATGGCCGGCGGCTACGCGCTGTCACGCGGCGGGCACGTGCGCGGCGACTTCCTGTACCGCGGCTTCCGCCCGCGCCTGCAGGCATGGATCGATCTGGTCCTGTATTTCCTGTTCTTCTTCCCGGCGATGGCGGCGTTCGTCTATTCGGGCTGGTATTTCTTCCACCAGTCCTGGATGCAGAACGAACGCAGCCCGTTCAGCCCGGTCGGGCCGGTGATCTGGCCGTTCAAGTTCCTCATACCCGTCGTCGGGGGGCTGCTGCTGATCCAGGGTTTCGCCGAGGTGGTGCGCTGTATCCGCTGCATCCGCACCGGCGCCTGGCCACCCCGGCTGTCCGACGTGGAGGAGATGGACCAGCTCATCCTGCGCGAGGCCGAGGAGCAGCGCACGCGGGAGGATGGCCGCGCATGACCGACCCGCAGCTCGGCCTGACCATGCTGGGCATGTTCATCGCCCTGCTGTGCCTCGGCTTTCCCATCGCCTTCACGCTGATGGCGCTGGGGTTGTTCTTCGGCTATCTCGGCATGGAGGCGCGGATCTTCGATCTGTTCGTCCAGCGCACCTACGCGGTGATGAGCAGCGACGTGCTGATCTCCGTCCCGCTGTTCGTGTTCATGGGCTACCTGATCGAGCGGGCGAATATCCTCGACCGGCTGTTCCGCAGCCTGCAACTCGCGGCCGGACCATTGCCGGGCTCGCTTGCGGTCGCCACGCTCGCGACCTGCGCGCTGTTCGCCACCGCGACCGGCATCGTTGGCGCGGTCGTCACGCTGATGGGCCTGCTCGCCTTCCCGGCGATGCTGCGCGCCGGCTACCACGTGCGCCTCGCCGGCGGTGTGATCTGCGCGGGCGGCTGCCTTGGCATCCTGATCCCGCCGAGCATCATGCTCATCCTCTACGGCGCGACCGCCGGCGTGTCGGTGGTGAAGCTGTACGCAGCCGCCTTCATCCCCGGCCTGATGCTGGCCGGGCTCTACATCGCGTATGCGGTCGGCGTGGCGATGATGAAGCCGGGCTGGGCACCGCCGCTGCCGCGGGAGGAGCGCAACGTTCCTCCGCTTCAGGTGATCTGGTCGGTCATCACCGGCTTCCTGCCGCTCGCGCTGCTGGTCGCCGCCGTGCTCGGCGCCATCATCCTCGGGCTGGCCACGCCTTCCGAGGCGGCGGCGATGGGCAGTCTCGGGTCGATCATCCTCGCCATCGCCTATCGCGCCTTCACCATCGGCAAGCTGCGCGAGAGCGTGTTCCTGACCGCGCGCACCTCGGCGATGGTGTGCTGGCTGTTCATCGGCAGCTACATCTTCTCCGCCGTGTTCGGCTATCTCGGCGGCCAGAGCGTGGTGGAGGAGTTCGTCAAGGGACTCGGGCTCAACACCATCACCTTCATGCTGCTCGCCCAGGCGATCATCTTCGTGCTCGGCTGGCCGCTGGAATGGACGGAGATCATCGTCATCTTCGTGCCGATCTTCCTGCCGCTGCTGGACGATTTCGCCGTGGATCCGATTTTTTTCGGCATCCTGATCGCACTCAACCTGCAAACCAGCTTCCTGTCGCCGCCGGTGGCGATGGCGCCGTTCTACCTGAAGGGTGTCGCACCCCGGTGGGTACGGCTGGAAGACCTGTTCGCCGGCGTGATGCCGTTCATCTTCATCGTGGTGCTGTGCATGGCGGTCGTTTACGCCTTCCCCGGGGTCGCCACCTGGCTGCCGGACCAGTTCTACGGCAGCATCGACAGCGCGGAACCGGCGCTGCGGCTCGACAGCCCGCCGGAGGGTGGCTTCCACGAATCGCCCGCCGTCGAACTGCCCTCGCTCGAATGATGCGCTTCGCTGACCGCCTTGCCGAAGCCTTCGCGCAGGGCGAGCCGCTTTCGACCCTCAACCCGGACGACCGGCCCGCGGACGAGGCCGCGGCGTGGGTGGCGCAGGATGCGGTGCTCGACTCGCTCGGCTTCGGGGCCTGCGGCCTGCGTCTCGCGCGCGCGGCGGGCGGGGACTGGATCAGCGGC
>JBDHWW010000131.1:0-3006 GCA_039810425.1 Pseudobdellovibrionaceae bacterium
ATTGCGCGCGGCACACAATTCCGCGGGCTGGTCATGGCCTGCGTCGGGTCTGTGTGTGGTTGGCCGGACCACCGCATGCAAAATCAACGCAATTAATGCTCCAGCGGAGCCAAACATTCCGAGATTGTAATGGCAAACGACATTCCCAGCACCATGCGCCGCGGCGCATTGAGCAGCATACATTCAACGTCATTAGCCTGTCACCCCTTCAGGGTTCGTTTCCAATCGCATTCACAGGTTTATTAGCCTGTCACCCCTTCGGGGTTGGGTAACAGTATGGGAATTTTTTGTTACAATATTATCATCCCTTCGGGATTAGATAATGAAACAAAAAAGCCCGAAGGGCTGATATAATTATGGATTATGATATAGGAATAAACAATAACCCCGAAGGGGTGAAATGATTATAGAATGAAATGATTATAGAATGAAATGATTATAAAAAAACGTAATGGAATAAACAAAAAAGCCCGAAGGGCTGACATTATTATAAAACCCCGAAGGGGTGAAATGATTATAACAGACTATGCTCGACAACACAACCAAAAAAAATATTGATGATTGCCGCGATGTGCTGGTAGGCAAAGTGCCCGACCCCAAAAGCCAAATTGAGCAAATTACATTAGCTCTTATCTATAAGTTTATGGACGATATGGATAAGGAAGCCGTTGAGAAATTCAAAGGCAAAGCCAAGTTCTTTACAGGCAATTATGCCAAATACGGTTGGCGTAAATTGTTCGACCCATCATTAAGCGGACAAGCAATGCTTTCGCTTTATAGCGAAGCTTTGGAAAAACTAAACACCAATCCCAATATTCCCGAACTGTTCCGCAACATTTTTAAAAATGCGTACCTGCCCTACCGTGACCCTGCCACACTGAAACTGTTTTTAAAATACATCAATGAGTTTGAATACAGCCACAGCGAAAAATTAGGCGATGCATTTGAGTATCTGTTAAGTGTAATGGGAAGCCAAGGCGATGCCGGACAGTTCAGAACGCCACGACACATTATTGATTTTGTAACCGCTTGTGTAAACCCACAGAAAAACGAAACCGTGCTTGACCCGGCTTGCGGAACAGCTGGTTTCTTGTTGAGTGCATACAAACATATCTTAAATAATTCAATTAAAAATGACGAATTACCAATTACGAATAGCGACAAAAACAAACCCGTAATTCGTAATTCTAAATTCGTGATTGGCTTAACACCAGACGAACGCAGAAAACTTGGGCAAAACATAGTTGGGTACGACATTAGCCCCGATATGGTGCGATTGAGTTTAGCCAATATGTATTTACACGGCTTTGCCACTCCGCAAATACACGAATACGATACATTAAGCAGTGAAGACCGTTGGCAAGAAACCTTTGATGTAATACTGGCAAACCCGCCATTTATGACACCGAAAGGTGGAATAAGACCACACAAGAAATTTGGCGTACAAGCCAACAAAGCCGAAGTATTGTTTACCGATTACATTGCTGAACATTTGAACAGCAACGGAAGGGCTGGAATTGTAGTACCCAACGGCATAGTAGCCACCAGCCAAACCGCTTACAAGCAATTGCGGAAAATGCTAGTGCAAGATAGTTTAATAGCCGTAATTAGTTTACCCGCAGGCGTGTTTCAGCCGTATAGCGGAGTAAAAACAAGTGTATTGATTTTAGATAAAAAGTTAGCGAAGAAAAGCCAACACATTTTGTTTTTGAAAATTGAAAACGATGGTTTTGATTTAGGAGCACAACGCAGAGAGATTGACAAAAACGATTTGCCTGCCGCTTTGGAGGCAATTACAAATTACAAATTAAAAATTACGAATGGAGAACCCGTAAACACAAAAGACCTCATCATTGGTAATTCATCATTTGTAATTGAAAAAATGGCAAGCTTGGTTGAAAAAGAAATTGTTTTAGCGAACAAAGATGTTGTTTTAAGTGCGGAAAGATATTTTGAAAATGGCAATACTATTATTTCTGAATTTGATTTAGTAAACATAAACGAATGTTGCGATTTCAAAAGAGGAACATCAATAACCAAAAAAAATGTTTTAGAAGGAAACGTTCCTGTAATTGCAGGAGGGCAACAGGCTGCCTATTATCACAATGTTTCAAATAGACCTGCAAACACAATAACGATAAGTTCATCTGGTGCTTACGCTGGATTTGTTAATTTTCACAGTCAGCCAATTTTTGCTTCTGATTGTTTTACTGTCTCGCCAAAAGATGAAAATGCACTTGATGTAAAATTTTTGTTTTCGTTGCTTAAAGGCAGGCAAGAAGAAATTTATTCTTTTCAAGAAGGTGGTGGACAACCACATATTTATCCAAAGCACTTTGAAAACTTTGAAATCCCCCTCCCGCCACTTGAAATCCAACAACAAATAGTAGCCGAAATAGAAGGCTACCAAAAAATAATAGACGGAGCCAAACAAATTGTAAATAACTACAAACCCAGCATCAAAATAAACCCTAATTGGGAAATGGTGGAGTTGGGAGAGGTATTCAAATTATCCAGTGGTAGATTTCTTCCAACCAAAAGTAAAATCAAAGGTAGTTTTAATGTGTATGGAGGAAATGGAATTAACGGTACACATAATGAGTATTTTTTAGAAACACCAACTTTAGTAATTGGTAGAGTTGGTGAATATTGCGGTGCAGTCCATATTACAACTGAGAAATCTTGGGCAACAGATAATTGCTTATACGTTACGAATTATTTAATCGATGTAAATCAAACATATTTAAGGTATGCTTTAATTCACGCCAATTTAAATCAGTATGCAAAAGTTGGTGGACAGCCGTCAGTATCTCAAGGCTCAATTTATGAAGTCAAAATTCCATTACCACCAATTGAAGAACAACAAGCCATCGTTCAAGCCATAGAAGAAGAAATGCAATTAGTAAATGCCAATAAGCGGCTTATTGAAATTTTTGAGCAAAAAATAAAAGATAAAATAGCTGAAGTTTGGGGAGTTGAAAGAGGGAGTGGAAACTGTAAAATAAA
>JBDHWW010000132.1:0-2917 GCA_039810425.1 Pseudobdellovibrionaceae bacterium
GTGGGAATCCCCGACGCGGCGGCGACGTGATTCGAGTTGGTGAGCACAGGAGGCTCGCGCAGGCGCGTGCCATTTTCCTGCGCTCCGCTTTCGGCGCGACCGCCGTTCGCCGCAGGCCGGACGGCTGCTGGCGCTTGCGGCATCCATGGCGGTGGCATGCGCACGGATGGAATGCCGCAAGCATTCGGCCCGGCCGAAGCAGGATGACTGGCGGAGGGCGCCGTCCGATGCACCGGAGAGAACTTTCGCGTCACACCGGCAGGTATCGCTCGCGGTGGCCGGCCTGTTCGTTCGGCGTGACCCGCGGGAGCACGCCCGCCCGGATAACGGGCCGGATTTCGTGACGACGGTTGCGCAAGGCCGGCTGAGCAGGGTCAGGGTCAAGACGTTGTCCATCGAGCCCGGCAACCCACGGGAGAATGACTACAATCAATCGTTCGATGGGAAATTGCGCGACGGGTTCCCGGGCGGGAAGATCTTCTGTCCGCTCCGGGAAGCGGCGGTACTGATCGGGCGCTGGTAGTGACACTGCAACACGATCAGGCCGCAAAGCGCGCCGGGCTGCCGGCCACCTGTGCTCCGGTCCTGCAGGGCGGGCGGCCAGGCCAGTTCATGGGCCCCCCTCCCATAAGCCCGTGGATCCCCACCAGAGACGGCTCAGCCGCCGATCCAGGCTTTCCTGACTGGCGCCACCAACGCTTCCTGGGGGCGTCCCGGTCGCAAGGAAAGGCCTGAAGCAGCTACCCTGACAGAGCCCGGAGATACGGACCCGCGACAGTTTCCGACACATCTCCGGGTTCCGACCCAATACCCGTGGCGATACATAGCCGGCCCTCAGCGGCGCCTGGCACCGATCACGCCTTCCGCATCAGTTTGCATCAGCATCCGGACAGCCATTGCCGCCACGGCGCGCCGGAAATCGCCCCCTGCCCCGGCCGGCTGCGCGGCGTGCTGCGTAGCCTCCCCGGCCATCGGATCCTCGCGTCACCGGGTTGACGTCTCGCTGCCCCACGCTGCCCTGCCTTCCGCCCTTCGGGCTTACCCGCCGCTGCGGCGGATGTTCCAGAACACCGGGATGCCCGTGGCGGTAACGCCCTGGAGACTGGTGCGGTAGGCGACCGGCCGGGTGTACTGGCCCCACACCACCATCGGCACGATCTCATAGGCGATGCGCTGGATATCGGCGGCGATCGCCCGGCGCTCCTCGAGCGTGGAAACCTGGGCGAAGCGTTCGAGAAGCGGCGTCATCCGCGCGTCGCAGTGCCAGCCGGTGAAATCCTGGCAATTCCACGAGCCGATGTAGAAATGCGTCAGCGGAGAGGTGAGGTCGAAGCCCTGCACGTCCACGCTGAACATCGACCAGGAGTCGTCCTTGCGCATCCGCCGCGCGATGACGGTTCCCCAATCCATCGCCTGGAGGTCCACGTTGAAGCCGACCTCGCGCAGCTTCGCCGCCGCGACCTCGGCGCCGATCCGCAGCGCGTCGATGTCGGTGGCCTGCAGGATCACCACGGGCTCGCCCTTGTAGTTCGTCTTCTTCAGGGCCTCGCGCGCGCGCGCCACGCTCGGGTGCGCGGCGATCTCGCTGCCCGCATCGGTTGCGAGCGGGGCGCCGCACATCCATAGCGACAGGCACTGCTTCAGGTACAGGTCATCCGTCGCCCCCATCGCCTGCGGGGCCTCGGACTTGTCGATCGCCATCATCAGCACGCGGCGCACCGCCGGGTCGGCGAGCGGGCCGGCGGCCGAGTTCAGGCGCAGGAAGCCCTGGAACATGCCCGGTCCCTCGACCGGCACGATGCGCACGTCACGATTTCGCCGCAGCAGCGGCAGCATGTCGTAGGACGGATACTCGATGAAATCGACCTCGCCGGTCATCAGCGCGTTCGCGGCGGTGGACGCGTCGGGCACGACCTTCCACGTCACGCGATCCACGTACACACGCTTGCCACCGGCGAGGAAATCGGCCGGCTCCTCGCGCGGGCGGTAATCCGTGAAGCGGTCGAACACCTGTGTCGCGCCCGAGATCGACAGATCCTGGCGGAACACGAAGGGGCCGGAGCCGATGAGTTGGCTGTTCTGCTCCGAACGCGGCGTCCGCGCGAGGCGCTCGGGCATGATCGCCGGCACCAGCGAGGACGGTTTGCCGAGCGCATCCAGCACGAGGCCGAAGGGCTGGCTGAGCATGAGACGGAAGCTGCGCGCGTCCATCGCCTCGAGCGTTCCGGTCGCCTCAAGCAACCGCCGGCCGAGCCCGTCCCCCGGTCCCCAGCGCCGCAGGCTCGCCACCACGTCGGCGCTGGTGACGGGCTGGCCGTCATGGAACTTCAGCCCCTCGCGCAGCGTGAAGGTCCAGGTGCGCCGGTCATCCGAGACGGTATATTTCTCCACCATCTGCGGGCGGATCTCGCCCTTGCTGTCCATCGCGAACAGCGTGTCGTAGACCATGTAGGCGAAGTTGCGCGTGATGTAGGCGGTGGAGACGTGCGGATCCATGATCTTCACGTCGGCATGCATCACCGCCGTGATCTGGCTTGCAGGCTGCTGGACCTGCGCCACTGCGGCGGTTGCGAGCGGTGCCGCGAGCCCGATGGCGAGCGCGCCGCGGCGCGTCATTCTTCCGATCATTCCTGTCCCCTCCGATCTGCAGCCGGGTTTCGTTCCGGTCGTCCCGTCTGCGTTTGTGAAATCCGTACGTCTCATCCGCCGTGTGCCGCGAGCAGCAATGCGAGGTAATCGGCCTCGCTCGCCTCGCGCGGGTTGGTCGGATGGCAGTGGTCATTCATCGCGGCGGCGGCGATCGCCGGCAGGATCTCCCGCCGGACGCCCATCTGCGCGAGCGTCGCCGGCAGGCCAAGCCGTTCCGACAGCGCCGCGACGGAAGCGGCCACCGCCTCGGGGCGCGTGTCGGCGAGCC
>JBDHWW010000133.1:0-2911 GCA_039810425.1 Pseudobdellovibrionaceae bacterium
TTGCCGCAGGCGAGCGAGCGGATGAGCCACGGCGAGCCGGCCTGGTTCGTGGGTGGGAAGCGGCTGTTCGTCATGTTTGCCGATCACCACCACGACGACCGGCTGGCGTTCTGGTGTGCCGCGCCAGCGGGGGCGCAGGCGCTACTGGTCGAGGCCGACCCGGCGCGGTTCTTCATCCCGCCCTACGTCGGGCATCGCGGCTGGCTCGGCGTCCGCCTCGATGGGCCGGCCGATTGGGACGAGATCGCCGACCTGGTGGGGGACGCCTGGCGTGTGGTCGCGCCGAAGCGGCTGGTGGCGGAGTGGGATACGGTGATGAATGAGCCTGGAAGTCGATGACCCGGCCGGAAGCCGGCCGGGTCATCGGTGTACTGGTCAACGGGCTGGGTTACGAATGATAAGGCGAATAGTTCTGACGAAACGCGTTAATGCTCATCCATAATGTGCCGCCTTTGCGACCTGACGGCCCTTGCAAACATGTAAACGAGACTCTAGATTGCGTTATCTGCACTACCCGAACGATCCAGCGGTGCCGCTTCTGATGACCTCGGTACGTCGCGCCACATCTGATCGGTTCGTCTACCATGACACCTGCCTTCCGGTCGATCGATCCTCACACTGGCGACGGTTTCGTCTGCTGGGATTACAGCATCGGCCGCCCCTTTCACATTGAGAGCCACTTTGGCAGAAGGGTTGACAAAGACAGAGTTCGATCAGATAAGCGGGCGATTCGGCCGCCAGCTCCGTGGGAGGGACAACATTCTACTGTGACGGTGCCTTCTTGTCAACCCTGACTTTTCCCTCAATTGTCGCGGGTCGGTATCATCTCCTTGACGTGGCTGTCGATGGAGAACCGGCGAGGGGACGATGCAGGATCGATATACCGAGCAGCAGCTGATCGACGCGGTGCGCGCCGGCGACGAGGACCGGGTGCGAGCGATCGCGTCGCTCGCGCCGGATCTGATCGACACCGAGGTGGACGGTGCGCCGGTCGTGCGGCTGGCGATCTACCACGGCCACCCGCGGGTGGCCCAGGCACTGGCCGACCTGGGCGCGCGGCTGGACGTATTCACCGCCGCGGCGATGAACAAGGCGGACCGGCTGGCGATCCTCCTGCGCGAGTCGCGGGACGGGGCGAACGGCTGGAGCGCGGACGGTTACACGGCGCTGGCGCTGGCGGCGCACTTCGGGGCACTGCACAGTGCGCGGCTGCTGCTGGCCGTCGGCGCTGATCTGAACGCGCGGTCGCGGAATGCGCTGGACAACACGGCGCTGCACGCGGCGGTGGCCGGCCGGCGGCCGACGCTCGTCGAGCTGCTGCTCGACGCCGGGGCGGACGTGAACGCCCGCGATGGCGAGGGGTTCACGCCGCTCAACCTGGCCGCCAACGACGGCGACGTCGCCATCGCCCGGCTCCTGCTGGCTCGCGGGGCTGATCCGACGATCGCGAACGCCGACGGCCGGACGCCGGCAAGGACCGCCGCGGACGGTGGGCATCGTGAGGTTGCCGAGGTTATCGAGATGTGGGACGCGGGACGTGGGACACGGGGCGTGGCGCGGTAGGGCGGGCGCGGCTGCCAGGGGCGCGCACGAGGCTCGCTCCAGCGGGCGCTCCGCGTCCCGCATCCCGGTTGCGCTGATCAGCCTGCTGGGGGTGGCGTCGTTCCTCTACCCGTTCTTCCTGCCGGCGCTGGCAGGGGTCGAAGCGCAGGCGCGCCGGGGCGGCGTGGAAACCCAGTTGGTGTTCACGCTGCTGGGCGTCGGCTGCCTGCTGGTGCTGCTGCTGGTGGTTCAGGAGTCTGCCGCCGGGGCGCGCGGGGCGTCGCGGCTGGTGGCGCTGCTGGGGACACTGGTGGCGATTGACGCGACGCTGCGGCTGGTTCCGACGCTGCTGGGCGCCTCGCCGATCTTCCTGCTGATCATCCTGGTCGGCTTCACCTACGGGGCAGAGCTGGGCTTCCTGATGGGCGCGCTGACGATGCTGGTCTCGGCGCTGATCACTGGCGGGCTGGGGCCGTGGTTGCCGTATCAGATGCTTGGCGCGGGCTGGGTCGGGCTGACGGCCGCCTGGCTGCCGCGTGGGCGCGAGCCGGGTGGCCGGGGTGAGATCGTCCGGCTGGCGCTCTTCGGCGCTGCCTGGGGGTTGCTCTACGGCGCGATCCTGAACCTGACCGAGTGGCCGTGGGCCGCGCCGGGGCTGGATACGCGGGCGGGCCTGTACTGGGTCCCCGGTATGGGGGTGGGCGAGGCGCTGGCCGCCTATGGCCGGTTCTACCTGACGACCTCGCTGGTCTACGACGCCTTCCGCGCGGGGGCGAACGTCGCGCTGGTCGTCGCGCTGGGCCGGCCGCTGATCCGGCTGCTGGACCGCTACCGCGATCGCTTCATCTGGTACCCGTGGGTCGTCGACGACGAGCCGGTCGCCGCGCCCCCCGCGATCGGCTCCCCCGCCAATGGTTGACGAGCGCGACGATTCCCCGACGGATGCCATCGGACGCGGCGCGGAGCACCTGCTCGACCGGCTCAGCCAGGCACTCGTCTTCGAGCCGCGGCCGGAGATCGTCGTGCGGGCCGCGCTCGACGCGCTGGTGTCGGAGGTCGGCGCGATGAGCGCGGCGGTCTACTTCGTCGACCGCGACCAGGGGATCGCGCGCTCGGCGTACACGGTGAACTACCCGCCCGACGTCCTCGATCGCGTGCGGGCCATCCCGCTCGACATCCCGTCGATGTCGGGCCTGGCGATCGAGAGTGGCGAGGTCGTGGCGATCGGCTCGCGGGCGGCGGCCCCGGCTGGCATCGTCTTCAGCCTCGACCTGGCGTATCGGATGGGCATTCGCGCCTCGGCGGCGGTCCCGCTGATCGCGGCCGGCCGGACGCTCGGCGTCCTGGTCTACAACCTGGCGGAGGACCA
>JBDHWW010000134.1:0-2893 GCA_039810425.1 Pseudobdellovibrionaceae bacterium
AGGTGCTCTACGATCTCCCCGATCGTGGCCAGGGTGCCATCGTCGTGGACGCCGACATGGTGCGCGAACGCCTGCGGGCGGTGAGTGAGGATGAGGATCTGCGGAAGTACATTTTGTAGCGGGGGAAACGCGGATTGCGCCGACGGCGGACGTGCGAGCCGCCGGCACCTCGCTGCGCCATCGGCGTTCCCCTATCCATGCCTGGCTGCCTCCCGACGACTCCTGGGCGAAGGCGAGATGACATCTCGCTGACGCTCGCTCTCCACATTTCAGTTCCGCATTTATTCCCTCCGCACAGGTGAGTCTTGATGGCGATCAAGAGCGGGCATCCCTCTTCTTCTGTGCAGTGCGGCCGCCTCGGTGCTCTCGTTGCTGGAGCGGCGATGGAGCAGGCAATGCGATGACCATTGCGCCCAAACTTCTACGATAGGTTTCCCATAATGTCAGTCCAGATCTCGTTCCTGCTGGCGATCGGTGGAATCCTGCTTGGTATCGGGTTCGCAGTCATCGTCGCGGCGGCGCATAGGTGGGTCCAGAAGGGACGCCCCATGCAAGCAATCCTGTTGCTCATGACTCTGGAGGTGGTGTATTTCATTCGCCCGTTGCAGATGGTCTTTCTGCACAATCTGGGGATGGTATTCGCCAGCGGGATTGTCGCCGGGCTCATCCTGGGCCGTCGTGAGGGAATCCGCCAGAAAACATCCCAATCCGGGTAAGTCTTCCCGGCGGAGGTCCTGCCATTCCCATGTCCTTGGGATATATTCGAGGATGATCCATCGCTCGGCGCGGCCCTCCAGCCGCGCCGTCTGCATTCCAGCCCCACCGTGGCCCGAACATGCAGGAACCCATGCCGTCCACGCATCGCGATTTCCTGAATATCTCCGATTTCTCCCCGGCCGAGACCTTTGCCCTGCTCGATCTCGCCGAACGTATGCGCACCGGCGCGTACGAGGGGAAACCACTCGCCGGCAAAGCGCTGGCGATGATCTTCATGAAGTCGTCCACGCGGACGCGGGTTTCGTTCGAGGTGGGCGCCAGTCAGCTCGGCGGCACCGCGCACTTCCTGTCGTCGCGTGACGTGCAGCTCGGACGGGGCGAGCCCATCCCCGACACGGCGCGTGTGCTCTCGCGTTACGTGCAGGGCATCATGATCCGCACCTTTGCCCACCAGGATGTGGTCGATCTCGCGGAGTATGCGAGCATCCCCGTCATCAACGGGCTCACGGATCTGTCGCACCCGTGTCAGGTGCTCGCCGACGTGCTCACCATCCAGCAGCACCTCGGCGACGTGCGCGGTAAGACCGTGGCCTGGATCGGCGATGGCAACAACATGGCCAACTCCTGGATGGAAGCCGCGGCGCATCTGGGATTCGCACTCCGGCTGGCCTGCCCCGAGGGGTACGACCCCGACGCCCGGTTCCTCGAGCAGGCGCGGGCCAGCGGCGGCGATGTGCAACTGCTCCGCGATCCGCGGGAGGCCGTCGTGGGCGCCGACGTGGTGACCACCGATGTCTGGGCCTCGATGGGGCAGGAAGAGGAGCAGGCGCAGCGGGCGATGGCCTTCGCCCTGTATCAGGTGGACGCGGAGCTCATGCAGCGCGCCGCGCGCCACGCCATTTTCCTGCATTGTCTGCCGGCGCATCGGGGGGAAGAGGTCACGGCCGAGGTGATAGACGGACCGCAGAGTGTCGTCTGGGATGAAGCCGAGAACCGGTTGCACATTCAGAAGGCCATCATGGCGGCGCTCATGGGCAACGAGCCGCTGTAACGATCGCCGTCGCGGCCACCATCGTGGCCACCATCGCGAGCCGCTGAAGGCGTCGCGGCTGGCACCACCCCGTATCTTCGGGCATCTTTAGCCGAACGTGGTCATGGAGACCGCGTCCCGCTTCCAACTTGCCATGACCGCACACGAGACCAGCGCGCAGGCTTCGGCGCTCAAGCGTACACCGCTGCACGACATCCACGTCGCCCTCGGCGCCAAGATCGTTCCGTTCGCCGGTTACGAGATGCCCGTGCAGTACCCCGCCGGCATCACCGTCGAGCACAAGGCCGTGCGCGAAGCGTGCGGCATGTTCGATGTGTCGCACATGGGCGAGGTCATCGTGCGCGGACCCGATGCCATCCGCTTCGTGTCGTCGGTGACCAGCAACGACGTCGCCGCACTGGCCGTGGGGCAGGTACAGTACAGCACGCTGCTGCGGAGCGACGGCACGATCGTCGACGATCTGCTCGTCTATCGCTTCGCCGATCATCTCATGCTGGTCATCAACGCCAGCAATCGTGACAAGGATATTGCACATCTCGAGGCGCACATCGGTGGTTTCGAGTGCACCATGGAAGATGTGTCCGACGCGACCGCCCTGCTGGCCATACAGGGACCCCAGGCGCCGGCCATCGTGGCCTCGCTGGCCGATGTGCCGCTTGACGGCGTGAAGTACTACTGGTTCACCGAAGGCAACGTGGCAGGTATCCCTTGCATCATCTCGCGTACCGGGTACACGGGCGAGCTGGGATTCGAACTGTATTTCGACGCCGCGCACGCCGGTGTCATGTGGAACGCCGTGATGGCCGCGGGACAGGTCACGCCCTGCGGACTCGGCGCGCGGGATACGCTGCGTCTCGAAGCGGGTCTGTGCCTCTATGGCAACGAACTCGACGATCAGGTGACGCCCCTCGAAGCCGGTCTCAATTGGCTCGTGAAGCTTGGCAAGGCCGAACCGTTCCTGGGCAAGGACGTGTTGCTCCGACAGCATCAGGACGGCACCGATCGCAAGCTCGTGGGATTCACGTTCGAGGAGCGCGCCATTCCGCGACACGGGTATCCCGTGATCTATGGCGGTGTGGCCATCGGTGAGGTGCGCAGCGGGACCATGAGTCCGACGCTCGGCAT
>JBDHWW010000135.1:0-2846 GCA_039810425.1 Pseudobdellovibrionaceae bacterium
GCGCCACAACTCGTGCGCCCGCTCCGGCGGAATTTGGTTGGTGAAGGGATCCGCCCAGAACGGGGGCACCCAGAACTCCGGATGGACCGTGTCCTCGCGGTGGTACCGGCGTGCTGTCTCCAACAGCGTGTAGACGTGCGCGACATCCATCGCCACCAGAGCCCGCACCGCGTCCCCGACCACACTGACCGCTGGGTGGAACGTCAACGTCGGCGAGGGGATGATTGACTCCGGCGGGAACAGCCACGCCAGCGCGGCCAAGTGTCCATGTCCGATAATCCGGCCCAGATGTCGGCCTACGACTCGCTTGAGATGCTCCAGCGTCACGCTGTCCCAGACGTACACCTGGAAGGCTGCGTCTCGGTCGCGCGACTCTGCCTCGGCCAGCAGCCGCGCCAGATCCTCCAGGACCGCCGCGAACGTCTCCCACTCGGCCTCAGCGCTGCGGGCCCGCACCAGGTGAACAGCTTGTCGCTCCACGCTCTCCAGCTGTCCATCGCGGTCCAGCCACTCCCACCGAAGCCCGAAGGCGACCGTGATCGCGCTACCGGGGTCGAAGTCTGCGGTGAGGAACACGCGCAGCTTCGCCCACCGCGGCAGGGCGATGGATGAGGCGTCCGGGTTCGCCACCCGCGACCCCTCGTGATGGACCAGGGCGTTGGCGCGTGCCGACACCGCCCCGCGCTGCCCGCGCAGCCGGTGGTGGGCATCGAAGGCGCTGTCGGTGACGGCGGCCTGTGCGACCGAGGCGACGTCGGGCAGGCCCCGCGCCCGAAGCACCCGGGTCGACCCCTTCGACACGTACGGGATCCTCGACAGGTCACCCGTGGCCTCGGCCAGCGGTAGACAATGCCGTTCGTCCCAGTCAGAGGCGCGGGTGCCCGGGCTCGGGAAGAACCGCTGCCCCAGGTTCTCGCATCCTTGGCACCGCGGCGTGACCGCCCACTCCAACTCCGGGTACGGGGTGGCCAACACCCGAGGCAGCACCTCAGCCAGCAGTCGGCGCACCTCCGTCAGGAAGATCGACAACGGCACTGTCTCCAGCTCCTGAGCCAGGGCCGCCCGCAACGCCGACGCGGAGGCGCCAGCGCCCCGCGCCAGCGCCAACGGCCCCGCCGTCTCACTGCCTGGCCACACGCAGGCCGCCGGGTGCACCACGAACCGGTCCTCCAGGCCCTGCTCGGCCAGCCACGCCGCCAGCGCCACCGCGTAGTAGGCCAGCTCGGCGAAGTAGTGCGGGCCCGGCTCGCTCGTCAGCTTCACGTCCACGATCCGCAACTGGACCCGGGCGTCCCCGACGGGCAGATCCTCCAGCGTGCCCTCGACCGTGACCCGTTGCGTGGCCACCTGCGCCCCCGGTAGGTCATGGGTGATCACCTCGATGATGTCCGGGCGGACCCGCGCGAACACCAATGGGCCCGGAACGTCCACAGCGGTAGCGCCCTCTAAGGCATAGGCCCGACGCAGTACCGCCGTATCCGCATCGAACTCGCACTCCACCAGGAATGCTCCGGCCGGTACCGGGCCCGCCAAGTGCATGGCCAGCTCACTGACCCCAAACCGGACCGAATCCCCCGTCGCGGACTGCACCAACGTGCGGGACCCGCCCCGCACCAACCCCTCGCCGAAGCACAGCTCCAGATCACGGACCTTGGCCTGACCCCACTCATCGCCAGCCCGCTGAATCGCCGCGAGATTCGGTCGCACCTGGGGATGCGGCAGACCCAGCACATCCCGCTCGTCCCGGAACGCGGCCGCGGTCGGATGCAACGAGAACCTCAACTGCTTCTCGCACTTGGTCCCCGCAAACTGCGTCACACACGTCTTGTCGAACCGCGGCACCAGGTTGGCCTCTCCTCGTCCGTGCAGCCCTGGCGCGCGTGGGCGCCACAAGCTCTGATGCACACAGGATGGCAGGCGGCACCGACAAGGCCCCGCTGCCGGTGAACCGTTCTGCAACTCGCTACGAACGGCCACCACTCCCTCCGTGATGCGACACGCCACCCGAGCCATACCCGCCGTGACCTGCGCCGATGACCCAGTTCCCACGTTTCCCACCAAGCAGGCATCGACGGAAGCCAGACGAGAAACCGTCGGAGAACCGACAATAACCCGTCGCTGTACCGTCGATCCTGGGTTACGCTTCCTTCCATGGATGCCCAACTCGCGCGCTACAGCCTCAACCGTGACCTGGAGAGGTTGTCTCACGAGCGCCAGCGGTTGCTGCAGCAGGTGGAGGAGTGCAACCTGCGGATCGGGGCGACCACGGACTACCTTCGCCGTGAACTCGGGCAGAGCAAGGCTGCCTCAGCCGAAGTTGCCGGCATCTCGGCCAGTCACATGACCGAACTCATGGCACGCGCCACCGAGACAGGAACCCGAATCGAGGACCCCCTGCAGCGCATCGCCTGGCTCGACAGCCACGCCGTGGCCGACTTCCTCGACGTCCACGGCGGACTCAACCGGATCATCGCCTCGTTCGCACCCGCCGCGGTTTTCCACGGCAGCCGCCAGCACCCCGACCGGTTCCTCGACGGCGGCCACCTGCGGCTGCCGCACCTGATGATCCAGGCCCGGGATGGGGACTGGGTGGCCGTCAACGACGTCAACGTCGGCTACGGCGGCACCGGACCCTCGAACACCAAACGGCTCCTCGACGGCCTCGGCCTCGACGATCAGACCGTCTGGGACATTGCCTACTCCCGGCACTCCGACGTCTCCTTCAACGACTTGCGCCTCGCTGTCCCTCCACCCCCAGATCAACCCGACAGCGCCACCGGTCTGGCCGCACCGACCCGGGTCGGAGACCTGTGGGTAGTGCCAATTGACGACGCCGACCTCCTCGG
>JBDHWW010000136.1:0-2768 GCA_039810425.1 Pseudobdellovibrionaceae bacterium
GTGCTTCGGGTTCGATTGATTTTTCCGACATCACCGCCGCGGAAAAAAACGATGCAAGCCTTCAGAGTTTAGTCCGTTTCGCGATGGAACGGGAAGCGGCAGAAGAGCTTTCTGCTACATTCAATCCCAACGGCAGGAATACCACAATAACCGGTTTTTCTCGCTATTTGGCTCGGGGAGGAAAGCCGGAGTTTTTTGGAATATCCCAAACAACCGCACGTCTCGAACAGTTGCGCCCGCCCAAATCGGATCTTCGCTACGTGTCCGGCATTTGGGGCCTGCCTATGAAGCCCACAAACGCCGATCTGAAAAAGACGATTGATGGTCTTCTTGCAGAAGGCGCTTCGAAAAGAAGGCGCTATAGCCTGTCAATGGTTGTATGCCTGCTCCTTGCAAGAGAACATCTTGACCACACCCCTGTATCTTTTCTCTCCTAAGGAGACGCAGACACACTAGGCAACGGCGCAGCTATATTCACTGTCGGATAGACGAAAACCGACATCGCGACGGGCGCTTGAGTACTCAAAGGAAAAATGGTGGGCGATGTAGGGATTGAACCTACGACCCCACCCGTGTGAAGGGTGTGCTCTCCCGCTGAGCTAATCGCCCGCCCGCGGCCCGAAGGCCGAAGCGCGCCGCGATATAAGGGAGCGCCGTGGCCGAAGTCAACCGGCTTGTTCGCGGCGTGGGCGCGCTTCGCGCCCTGCCCTCAGGTCGACGGCGCGCGCACGTCGCCGGTGGCGTCGAAGGCCTGCCTCAGGCGCTCGTCACGGCCGTAGATGTCGTCGAAATAGCTCACCTTGCCCGTCGCATCCGGCCAGGCGGTGAAATAGGCGACGTAGACGGGCACCGTGCGCGTCACCTTCTCCTCGGAATGGCCGCCCTTGAGCTTCTCCGCGACGTAGTCGACGCTCTTGCCGAGCACGGCGGCGGCCATGCCGCGCGGGTTCTCCAGCCGCACGCAGCCATGGCTGAAGGCGCGGACGTCGCGCTTGAAGAAGGACTTCTGCGGCGTGTCGTGCATGTAGATGGCGAAGCGGTTGGGGAACAGGATCTTCAATTCGCCGAGCGCGTTGGCCTCGCTCGGCTGCTGGCGCACGCTGTAGGGGACCTTGGCGCCGTAGGCGCCCCAGTTTATGGAAGACGAGGGGATGCGCTTGCCCCTGGCATCCGTCACCTCATAGCCGGCGCGGTCGAGATAGCCGGGGTCGCTGCGCAGCTTGGGCAGCATCTCGTTGACGATGATGGACTGCGGCACGCCCCAATAGGGATGGTAGTCCACCGTCTTGATGGTGTCGTAGAAGAAGGCGGTCTGGTTGGTGACCTTGCCGACCACCGCGCGCATCTTGAGCTTTTCCTCGCCGTCCTCGACATAGCTGGCGGTGAAGGCCGGCTCGTTGATAAAGACGCGCGGATTGCCGAGGTCGGAAGGCAGCCAGCGCAGTTCCTCCAGCGCGTAGCGCACCTTGTCGATCCGGTCGGCCTTGGAGGCGCCTGCAAGCGCCGCCACCGTGCGCGGCCCGATCACGCCGTCGCCCTTCTGGCCGGCCTTCTTCTGTGCCGCCTCGATGACCGGCACCAGTTCGGGAACGTAGGTCTCGCTGCCGACGAGGCGCGACAGGGTCTCGCCATAGGCGCCGCCCATGTCGTCGTCCAGGTTGCGCGCGATCAGCGTCAGCAGCTTCGGCAGTTCGGGGCTCGACTGGCCGGGCTTGAGCAGCAGCTTCGGGTCGACGACGATCTCGTTCTCTTCGCTCGCCCTCAGCGTCTCGAGCTCGACCCTGAGCGCCTTGTATTCGGGATTCTGCGGATGGCGCGATTCGAGATAGGCGCGCACCCCGTCCGTATGCGCCAGCGTGCCCAGCACCGCCGCCATGTCGAGGGGCTTGGCCGGGAAGTCGTAATAGCCGGTGGAGATTCGGTTGGGGTCGATGCGGCCGTTGCCGGCATCGTGCACGTAGCGCAGCACGCGCGCCGACAGCGCCATCTCGAATCGGATCGCAGCCGCGGCGTCCGCGGCCGGCCGCGACGGCACCTCGACCGCGTAGTCGGCTGGCGAGAGGCCGTAGCCCGCGGCCTCGCCCAGCACGCGGATCGCCTCCTCGGCGCGGGCGTCGGGAACCGAGTTGCTCACCCAGATGAAATCGGGATTGGCGGAATAATAGGCGACCAGCGCCTTGGCGATCTCGGGCTCGGCGAACAGCTCGTAGCCGTCCAGCCCTGCGAGCGCCTGCCGGAACGCCGCGCCGGCGGCGGTCGCCGGGTCGAAAGCCACCTTCTGCGCCGTGGAGCCGGTGGTCTGGGGCGTGGCGAGCGCGGCGAAGTCGACCCGCACCAGGCGGTCGGGCTTGTAGGTGTTGTAGGTGGGCGCCGCGATGCGCGCGGCGGGCACGACCGGCGCCCTTTTCTTCGGCGGCGGCGGGAACTCGCCCTGAAGCCTCGGCTGCTGCCGCGCCGGCCCGCCGAACAGCATGTCGAACAGGCCCTGCGCGCCGGCCGGGGTCGCTCCCGCCGTCAGCGCGGCGGCCAGCGCGGTTGCCGAAAGCACGGCGCTTCTTTTCCACAAAGCCTTCATGAACCACCCTCTCCGGCATCATGCCGGATTCCCGTTGCGCCGGCTTCACGATCTCGCCACCGCACTTGGCGGATGTATGGCTCGACTATATCGTTTCATCGCGTTTTGGTTAAGCTTTGATAAATTCCGGGTGCCTGCGCGGCACCGGATTTGCGCCGGCCCGTGGCAGGCGCGGCACAATTGGAGGGTTTTT
>JBDHWW010000137.1:0-2700 GCA_039810425.1 Pseudobdellovibrionaceae bacterium
AGTGTCCATCCGGCAACATCTTGAATCCTTGGAATCGCTTGTGATTCGATGGCGGCAGTCCGATTCGCGGGAGCCGCCTGATGTGGACCGACGAGAACCGCGCTCGCTATGACCGAAGCAAGCTGCGGTATCCGAGTGATCTGACCGACGAGGAATGGTCGCTGATCGCGCCGCTGATCCCGCCCGCAAAGCGTGGTGGGAACAAGCGGACGGTGGTCGAGCGCGATGTCGTCAACGGGGTAATGTTCATCCTCAGCACGGGCTGCCAATGGGCATCGCTGCCGAAGGACCTGCCGCCGCGCAGCACGGTGAACGACTATTTCCGCCGCTGGGACTGGGACGGAACGCTCGGGCGCATCCATCATGCGCTCTACGTGAGGTGCCGCGAGTTGGCCGAGCGGGAGGCCAGCCCGACGGCCGCGATCATCGACAGCCAGAGCGTCAAGAGCGCGGAAAAGGGGGGCTCTCGATCGACCCGGCGGGCTACGATGCCGGCAAGAAGATCAAGGGCAAGAAGCGCCACCTTCTCGTAGATACCCAGGGCCTCCTGCGGCACGCCATCATCCATGCCGCGGACGTGCAGGACCGCGACGGCGGCGTGCTGCTGATGAGCTCGCTGTTCGGGTTGTTCCCCTTCCTGCTGAAGCTCTATGCCGACAGCGGCTACCAGGGGCCGATCTTCCAGCGGGGGCTGCAACGCGCCTGCCGGCAGATCAACGTCGAGATCGTCAAGCGATCCGAGTTGCACAGGTTCGTCGTGCTGCCCAAGCGGTGGATCGTCGAGCGCACTATCGGTTGGCTCAACCGCTGCCGCCGCTTGGCCAAGGACTGGGAATGCCTCAACCAGAACGGCCTCGCCTTCCTGCACTGGGCCTCCATCAGGCTCATGGTCAGAAAGCTCTGCCAGAAAACCCTATGATCCCGGATGGACACTTACGCAATCCGTGTTGTAGAAATCGTTCAGGCCGAGCGCGATGATGACGAGGGCGAGCGGTGCGTTCATCTCCACCGCCTCCTGAAGACCGGCCGCGCCGTTCCGGCCGGGCCTGAACGGATCGTCCCAAACCGTGCGACGGCCGGCCGGGCAGTTTTCGATCACCCGGACGGACAGCCCCTTCGCGCGCAGTTCCCCTTCAAGGCGCCCCGGCCAGCGCCGGTCGAACGGAAAGCGCTCCCGCGTTCCGGGGATCATGCCCCACGAGACGCTGTCACCGTAGACAAGTACCTGCTGCGTCATGACCACCCTGCGGTTCCACGCAGCACCGCTGCACGCGCCATTCCGGGCTTACCCCCGGCAACCCGGTGAGGCCATCCCGCACGGCGGGCGTCGTCCGGCGCTACTGGCGGCGCCCCGCGCAGGCGACATGATGGCGGGACGTCCCCGGCGGACCAGAACCGGTCGGCCGGCGTGCCGCGCGATATTGTGCGCCGCGCAGCCTGCGCCATAGGCTAACCCACCAGATCGATTCCGAGGCGGTGCGCATGGCGTTGCAGAAACCCCGGCAAGTCCAGACCGGGCGCGGAACGTGACAGGGCTCGCCAGACTGTCCGACTCCATCCCGCCACTTGGGGCCTTCGCCCTCGTTCTGGCGCTGCTCGCCGCGGTCCCTTTCGTGGCACGCAAGCTGCGCCTGCCGGATTGCGTCGGCTACATCCTGCTCGGCGTCATCGTCGGGCCCCATCTGCTCGGCGTCGTCCAGCGCGACAACGAGGTCGCGGACTTCCTCGCCGATCTCGGCAAGCTGCTTCTGATGTTCTTCGTCGGGCTCGAGATCGACCTGCACGAGTTCGCCCTGCAGCGCAGCCGTGCCATCGGTTTCGGCCTGCTGACCTTTGCCCTGCCCATGGCCGCCGGCATGGCGGCGGGCCTGGCCTTCGGTTATCCCACGGTATCGGCGGCGCTGATCGGCTCGCTGCTCGCCTCCCATACGCTGATTGCCTTCCCCGCCGTCGCCGCCGCGAAGCTCGGGAGCAGGCCCGCGGTCGCGATCACGGTCGGCGCGACGGTGCTGACCGACATGCTCGCGCTGCTCGTGCTCGCCGCCTGCCTCGGGGCGCATCGCAGCGGCTTCAGCGTTACCTCGCTCGCCGTGCAGATCGTCGAGCTCGTCGCCTTCGCGTGGATCGTGGTATTCGGGCTTTCCACGCCCGCACGGGCCATCGCCCGGCGCCTCGGCGACAATGAGGAAGCGCGTTTCATCGTCCTGCTGGTGGTGGTCTGCCTCGCCGCGACGCTGGCCGAAGCGATCGACCTCGAAGGCATCATCGGTGCCTTCCTCGCGGGCCTCGCGGTGAATCGCGCAGTGCAGGGCACCGCAGCACGGCACCGGCTGGAATTCATTGGCCGCGCCCTGTTCATCCCCGCCTTCTTCGTCGTCACCGGCTTCCTGGTGGACCTCACCGTACTCGGCCGCACCCTGCTCACGGGCCTGCCACTGGTGATCGCGATCGTCGGCGGGCTGATCGCCTCGAAGTGGCTCGCCGCCGAGATCGCGGGGCGCGCCTGGCGCTTCGGGTCCGCCGACCGGCTGCTGATGGCATCACTGACCATGCCGCAGGTCGCCGCGACCCTGGCTGCGGCACTGGTCGGCTACCAGGCGGTGAATGCGGCGGGCGAGCGCCTGCTCGACGAGGCAATGCTGAACACGACGCTCGTCCTCGTGGTCGTTACCTCGGTCGTGGGGCCGATCCTGACCGGGC
>JBDHWW010000138.1:0-2671 GCA_039810425.1 Pseudobdellovibrionaceae bacterium
CGCCAAGCCCAAGCGCCTCAGACCTCCGCAGGACCGTCACATGTCGACCCCGAGGGCGTTTGAAACTACTATGCCCACGACGGCCTGCCGCATCCGGCACGGACGGCTCAGCGGTTGAGCCGCTGCATCTCGAAGCTGCTGATCTCGCGCATCTGCTCGGACGGATGAGCGGGATTGCGGCCCTCGAAGTGCACGTAGTCGTACGGGGGGCCGTCGATCCGGTCGCCGCTGCGGGTGTCGCGGATGCCCCAGGGATCGGCCTGGTAGACCTTGCCGCCCTCGAGGTCGGAGATCCAGTAGCTGTTGCCGCGCCGGTAGTCATCCCATTTCGCTTCGGACGCGTCCTTGCGGGCCGCCCGGTCCTCGTAATCGCGCTGGTTCTGCGCGATCGCGCCGTAGAGCTCCTGCACCGCCTGGCGGGTGCGGCGCTCCTGCTCGCGCAAGGATGCGGCGATCTCACCGAGCATCGGCAGATGGCGCGCCAGATCGGCAGACGGCCCCCAGATGCCGGTGACGATGCTGAACCACTGCCCGGCCAGGTTCGGCCGCGCGTTCAGCAGCTTGAAGGCGCCGGTGCACGCACTTCCCTCCGGCGACAGCCAGCTCACCAGGACATCGGCGGCCTCGCATTGGCGACCGATCTGCGACGGGCAGCCGCCGGCGGTTGTGTGGTCGGGCTGCCAGGACAGCACGCGGATCTGCCGGTTGCCCAATTGCGCGAACACGGGCTCGACGAAGTCCTGCGGCGATCGCCAGCCCGACACGATCACCCCCGGTGGCGGCTGAACGCCGAAGCTCTGCGGCATGACCTGGAACACCGTGAAGACGAAGCCGGCGCGGCCCTGCGGGGCTGCCGCCAGCACCGCGCCATTGCCTGCGACGAAGCCCCAGTCCGCAGGCAGCGCCAGCGACAGCGAGTTGTCTGGCGCCTGTCGCCGCACCAGGCGCGCCGCCACCGGAGGCGGCATCCGCACGCGGATATTGGTCAGGATGTCCAGCAGCAGCGGCCGCTGCACGTCGAGGGTAGCCGCCGGCGCGTGATAGCCGCGCAGCGTGGCGACCTGCGCGTCGGCGTGGAGGAACAGCCGCGCCCGCTGCGCCTGCCCGTTGCGGGTGTATGCGATCGACACCTCGGCGCACGACGGCGGCTCGTCGCGGCACGTCGAGCCGCGCGTCACCGTCAGGTCTGCATGGCGGCTGCGCAGCTCGGCGAGCCGCTCGCCCATCCATCGCCTGGTGTCGAGGCGGCGGCTGCGGTTGTCGATGTGTTCCAGTTCGACGATGCTCGAACCGTCGGCGCTGGAGACGCTCACCTGCAGGCGCGGCCCGGCTGCGACGACCCGCTCGCGCCAGCCGCGCGGCCGGATCAGCACCACCGACCCATCCGCGGACGCCACCCGCTCCATCGCCGGGCGCGATGCAGCCGGCGCCGCGACCGCTGCACTGCCGGCCGCGCCAGCCGCCTGCGAAAGCAGCGCGCAGCCGGCCACCACCGCGATCCGAGCCAATCTCCCGTGCTGCACTGTGAGTCCCTCCCCTGGACATCGATTGGACAGTCGATACTGCCCGATCGGATTGAAGGACCGCAAGTGTCCGATCAGGGTGCGCTGCCGGCAGCCCGGCGCTGCAGCGCGACCCGAAGCACATGCTCGGGCAGGGCGGCTTCAAGGAGGACAACTTCCCGGCGCCGGGCGACTTCATGATCGAGCGGACGTTGGCCGGGCATCAGCGCCCGCGTGATCGCCACCGACATCGATCCGCTGGGGCTGGACGCGCTGGCCCGCGAGTGCGGCTGCACGACGTCACGGCTCGATGTGCTCGATGCCGACGCGATCGCGCGGGCGGCGCTCGATGCCGATCCGTTCAGGTGCTCTTCAACGCCGCGGGCATCGTCCACGCGGGCACCGTGCTCGAGGCGTCGGAGGCCCACTGGGAGCTCGCGTTCGACCTGAACGCCCGCGCGATGGTGCGCACGATCCACGCCCTTCTGCCCGGCATGCCGGCCGGCGGCGGCTCGATCGGCAACATCGCGTCGGTGGCCGGCAGCGTGCTGGGCGTGCCCAACCGCTTCGTCTGCGGCGCGAGCAAGGCCGCGTTGGGCGCGCTGGATCCGGCCACGCTGCCGCTGGTGGCCGAGCCCGCGCGCGTCGCGCCGCCACGGAGCGGCTGCGGCAAGTTCCAGTGCATCGGGCTGAACCACACCGACCACGCTGCCGAGTCCGGCCTGCCGGTGCCCAAGGAGTCGATCCTGTTCATGAAGCCGACCGGCTTGCGCGTGGGCGCCAACGATTCCGTGGCGTCGAGGCGCCGGCCGACGGGCGTGTGCGCCTGGGCCCGCTCACGGTGCCGGTGCGCCGGCCGGCACGACGGGGCAAGGTGAAGCTGGCCGTGCGCCCCGAGGCCTTGCACGTGGCCACGCCCGGTGCCGGCACGCTTGCCGGCACGCTCGTGAAGATGGCCTGTCTCGGCAGCTTCCTCGAACTGACGGTGGCCACCGAGCTGGGCGAAATCTTCGTCGTCTCGCCCGATGTCGAGCGGCGCTGGCGGCCCGGCGACGCGCTCGCGCTCGTGCTCTGCGGGCGCAACGTCTCGGTGGTGGCAGCCGAGTAGGCCGGCACGGCCCGGCCCCTTGCCCGCGCGTCTCGTCACGCGGCCTACGGCGCCGGCACCG
>JBDHWW010000139.1:0-2659 GCA_039810425.1 Pseudobdellovibrionaceae bacterium
GCCTGGGTATGGAGCGCCGACGGGCACCGGCTAGAGGCCGTGCCGAGCCGCGCCGACCTGGGCGATCTGCTGGAGAACCTGCCGCAACTGACGCCATGAAACTAAATGCGAGTTACGTTGCATCCTGAGAGGCTGATATGAGCGCCCTTGTCCCTGCCCAAGCCAACGATGACGACCGCCTGGTTGAGCTATGGCTGGCCGGTCGGCCTGCGTCCACCGCCGCCGCGTACCGCTTCGAGGTGGCCCGCTTCCGGGCATTCGTCGCCCGCCCCCTGGCGGCCGTGACCGTCGGCGACTTGCACGCCTACGCCGCGAGCCTGGCGAACCTGGCACCGGCGACGCAACGCCGCGCCCTGTCAGCCGTCAAGTCACTACTCGCCTACGCGGTGCGCTTGGGCTATCTCGCCTTCGACGCGGGGCAGGTGATCCACCTGCGACGGGGCCGGGACACGACCGCCGAGCGCATCCTGAGCGAGCCGGACGTGCTCCGCATCCTGGCGCTGGAGACCGAACCGCGCAACGCCGCGCTGCTGTACACCCTCTACGCGACGGGCGGCCGCGTCTCCGAGGTGTGTGGGCTGCGCTGGCGTGACGTGGCGACCGGCGCCGACGGCCGCCTGTTCCTGACGCTGTACGGGAAGGGCGACAAGACGCGCGTCGTCACCCTGGACGCCAAGAGTCGCGCCGTGACGGGGCTGCGAGCGTTGCGCCCCCTGGTCGGTGAGCCGGACGCCCCGGTATTCGAGGGACGCCCAGGCCGGCCGCTATCCCGCGCCCAGGCGTGGCGCGTGGTCAAGGTGGCCGCCAAGCGCGCCGGTATCACCGCGTCGCCCTCGCCCCACTGGTTCAGGCACGCCCACGTCTCGCACGCGCTGGACCGGGGCGCGCCTGCCCACCTGGTGCAAGCCACGGTCGGTCATGCGTCGCTCGCCACGACTACCGGTTACAGTCACCTACGCCCCGGCGAGTCGTCGGCTCGCTATCTCGCTATCTGAGTAATGACACCCGCGCCCGCCCTGGGCCTGGACAGGAGAAAAAGACCGTGCTAGTATCGCCTCAAATCCACCAAATGCAGGATGTCCAGACAGTGCCCAAGCGCATGACGCCGCCCCCTGCGGGCTATATCGACGTGGATGAGGCGGCCCGCCTGGCCGGTGTGTCTCGATCTACCGCCTACGACCTGAGCAAGCCCGGCGGCCGTTGGGAAGCTGAGGGCGTGGCGATCTATCGGCCCACCAAGCGGGGCCGCTGGATACGCCGCGACTCGCTGCTGGCCTGGGTGCGCAAGATGGGCGGCCCGGTAGTAGAGGAGTAACGAGTCGCCCCCGCGCCTGCGCTAACAGGCCGGGGGCACGGCCAGCGGCCACGGGAGGGCCGCCGACATGGGAAACTATACCACCGACCCCGCCCGACCCGCCAGAAGCGCCCGCCGCGCCCCTGGCAACAGTTTCTACGAGCGTAAACCCGCCCCGACATGCTACGCTACCCCTGCGCCGCCCCGCCGCTGCGCTGTATGCGGCGCTGACATCTCCGCCCGCCGCGCACAGACGCGCACGTGCGGCCCCCGGTGCCGGGGGCGACTATTCGACGCGCGCCACAACCGCCAGAAGCACGTCAACGAGGGCAAGCGAGCCGGCCGCGCTGTGAGGAGCTGAGACAATGGACCTTCACCCCTTCCTGCTGGACCTGGCCGTGACGCTGCGAGCGACACCAGACACCGACCGCGCGCCCTACGCCGCCGCGTTGCGTGACGACTATGGTCAATATGGTCTGGCCGACCGGGTAGAGCGTGACCCCGACACGGCCGGCCTGGCTGAGTACCTGGCTGCGACCGCCGCCCGCGCACGGGGGATGACGGCCGACGAGGTTGAGGCGATCAACACCGCCTACGCGGCCACGACCTGACAACCGCATAGATGCGCCCCTGGGGAGTGTTGAAGGCACTCGCCCAGGGGCTGACCCGGACCTAGAGTAAGCTAGGGCCGGGCTGGTCTTATCATAGCACAACGCTACGAGACCGGCCCGCGCCCCACCAAGAGAGGAGCGCGAGCCGTGCACAAGGGAATCTCTTTCGTCGTCACCGTCGGCCGCGAGGCCGCGGCGTTTCTCACTGACCCGCGCGTTGACCTGACCGACCGCGCCGGTTGCCTGGCCGAGCTGGTAGAGACAGGGCAGGCCCAGGCGGGCGGAAGTCACGTTCGCCGGGGGCAGGTGGCCGTGCAGGTGCTGGCCGTCGCGCCGCGACCGCTGGCCTACTGGTTGCTCGCCGCCGAGCCACGCCACCGGCGACTCCAGCTGGCCCACGTCGTGACGTGCGAGTCGTTCCTGTTCTGCGGGGCGAGCCTGGCAGCTGCTGACGCGCCCGCCGTCGCATATTGTGGCGTGCCCCTGGCCGCCGTGTACGCGGCTGAGGCGTCGCTAGCCGCCCTCGAAGGGGCGAGGTATGCACCCGTCGCCGAGCGGGCCGAGGGGGCCGCATGAGGGGGCGCGGCTGCCTGCTGCTGAGTCTGTTCCTCTTCGCCCTGGCCGTCGCCCCGGTGGGCTTCGCCGTCCTGCTCAGGGAGCTAGACCCGGCGACGGCTGGCAAGCGCGCCGCCGCCCTCAGCTATCAGCAGCAGATGGACGCGATAGACCTGGCCGACCGGCGCCGCAACGCCGA
>JBDHWW010000140.1:0-2645 GCA_039810425.1 Pseudobdellovibrionaceae bacterium
GGCTGGCCTATGCGGACGATGCCAATGCGCCGATGCCGGGTGGCGAGCGCTTCCCGCACGCCCTGGTCGGCGCGCTGCTGCTGCCGGACGGCAGCTGGCTGAACTTTTCCGCAGCCCTGTTCCGGCCCGCCGCGGCCGGGCACGCGACGCTGCTGTCCACGAGCGCAATGGCCGCGGGCGTATTGCTGCTTGGATATGTCGTCATGCGCCTGATCGGGCGGCCGCTGCGCGCCCTTTCCGACGCCGCGGACCGGATCGGCGGCCCGCAGCCGGCGACCGCGATGCCTGAAAGCGGACCACGGGAAGTGCGGCGTGCCGCGCAGGCCTTCAACCGCATGCAGGCACGGATCGACAGGCTCATCCGCGACCGGACCCACGCCCTGGCCGCGGTCAGCCACGATCTGCGCACGCCGATCTCCAGGTTGCGCCTGCGGGCCGGTTTCGTGGACGATGCGGATCTGCAGAAGCAGATCGACGCCGACCTGGACGAGATGGACGCGATGATCGGCGCCACCCTTGCGTATCTGCGCGGCGACGAGGAGCACGAAAAGCCGCGCGTGACCGATCTTGCGGCGATCCTGGAAACGCTGTGCGACGATGCGGCTGATGCGGGCGGCGCGGTGACCTACAGCGGCCCGCGCCAGGCGCGCCTGTCATGCCGGCCGATCGCGATCAAGCGTGCGTTGGCGAACCTGATCGACAATGCGCTGAAGTACGGCGATGCGGCGCGCGTCCAACTCGAGGATGGTCCCGGCAACGTGATCGTGCGCATCGAGGATGATGGGCCGGGCATTCCCGAGGCCGATTTCCGCACCGTGTTCGAACCCTTCACGCGGCTTGATGCATCGCGCAATCGCGCAACCGGCGGCTCGGGCCTCGGACTCACGATCGCCCGGCAGGTGATCGGGCGCCACGGTGGAACCATTACCCTGCAGAATCGCGCAGCTGGTGGGCTGAGCGTGCTGGTCGACCTTCCACGCGCCCCTGTCGCCCCGACATCGGGGGCGGCACCGTAGCGTCCGCGGCGCCTGCCGGCGTTCGGGCGCGTCGTTCCGTTTCACCTCACCCCGGCAGCCAGGTGACGCCGTTGGGAGAGCCGCCGACAGCGAACCGACGCAGTACCACAAGGCGCTCCGCATCGATTTCGCTCAGCGAGTTATCGTACATGTTCGTCACGAAGGCACGGCTGCCTCCGGCGCAGACGCTGATCCCATGCGCGCCTGGCCCGGTGGTCAGGCTGCGCACGACGGCGCCCTGTGCCACGTCGATCACCGAAACGGTGGTCCCGGGCCGTGCGCGCGTGCCCTGGTCTGCCACAAGCACATGCCGGCCGTCTGGTGTCGCGAACAGTTGCGCCGGCGCGGGTCCGACGGGCAATCGCCGCGTGACCTGGCGCGTCGCGCGATCGATCTCCGCCACCTGGTTTGCGCCGGAGAGCGTGACATAGAGGCGCGACCCGTCGGGCAGGAAGCCCACCTGCACCGGCCCCGGGCCGACCGCGATCCGTGCCACCTCGCGCATGCGCGTGATGTCGATCACCGACACGCTGCCTGCCGTCGTGTTCGCGACCCAGAGTTCGGTACCGTCCGGGCTGAGGCGCATGCCGTGCGGCCCCTTGTCGACGGCAACGCTGGTCGCGACCCGGTGCGCATCGAGGTCGATCACCACGACCATGTCGGTTCCGGAATCCGACATGAAAGCATGCTTCCCCGCCGGGTCGGGCACCACATGCGCGGGATGGGCGCCGGCCTGGATCTCTGCAATGGCGCGGGGACCCGCCCCGGCAACGTGCGCAAGAATGATCAGGCGCCCTGTTGGTCGGGCAGCCTGGCCATGCTGCCCCCCGCCGTGCTCGTCCCCGGCTGCCCCGGCCGCCAGCAGCAGGCCGCGGCTTTGTATCGCATCCACATTGTGGGGTGCGATCGGTATCCTTGTGGATGCCACGCGGCCCGTCGCGAGATCGATCGCGCTGATGCTGCGGCCAGCTTCATCGGCCGTGAACACGTAGCCGCCGCAGCCGGTTGCCTCGGCGAGCGCCGGTCCCGCCGCGAACGCCGTGGCGCCGACCAGCAGCCTGCCAATTCCGCGCCGATCAAGCATCACCATGATCAGATGTCCTTCGATTTCGCGTTGTGGTTGAGCAATCCTGGTGCACGCTCGCAGCGCATCTTGTCCCCGGCTTTTCGCGATTGCGACGAATCGTGGCGCTGCCCGGGAACAGCGGACACGCTTTGTCGTAATGTGCTGATGCTCGGGACACGCGGCCACGCCACCTTCCGCCTGCGCAAAACACGAAGGAGATCGCCATGCGTCGCCCCCTCATCATCGCCGCTGTTCTTGCCGCTGCCGTTGGCGGCGGCGCCTATGTGCTGGCCCAGGGCATGCCGCCAGGCCAGCAGATGCCCGGTGGCCAGATGATGCCCGGCATGCCGCACGGCCAGATGCCGATGATGCAGGGCCAGATGCCGATGCAGCAGGGCACGCAGCCGACCGGGCCTGGTGCGTCCGCGCCCGCCTCGCAGGCGTTCGCTGCCGCCATGAACCGGATGCACGGCGAGATGGCGATCCAATACAGCGGCAACGCCGATCGCGACTTTGCCGCCGGCATGATCCCGCACCACCAGGGCGCGATCGACATGGCGCGG
>JBDHWW010000141.1:0-2611 GCA_039810425.1 Pseudobdellovibrionaceae bacterium
GAACAAGGCTAAATTTCTCAAATTGATACAAGACTTAGGTGTTGAAACGGCCCGCGCTCCGCGCGGGTGGAATTTGTTCGGGACAGGAATGCGCTTGGGCGAAGCGTTTATGATCAATGCTCGATCCCTCAAGAAAAATGGGACGATTTACGTTGATAAACAGCTTACCAAAAATTTAAAAACAAGGGGCATTAAAAACAGTAAGGCTCACCACACGATCCTTTTGGATATTTGCAAAAAAGGTTTTGAAGATTGGGCGAAAGTTGAAAATAAAGAAGAATGGCGCAAGTGCTGTCAGCACCCTTTGATTAACGCCTCTCGAAAGTCATTCACAGATCCAATTAAGCAAATTTCTCCGCATTCCTTACGCCATTCGTATTGCATTCACTTGATTGACCTTGGCGTGTCTTTGGATAAGGTTGCAAAGCTGATCGGCGACTCTATCAAAACGACCGAGGAATACTATACGGGCTTCGTTGTTTCGGATAATGAAGTTGATCTTGTTAAGAAAGTGATTGGGCAAAAATAAAGGCGATATTTCTATCGCCTTTATTTGCCGAACTTTAGAAAATTCTTACTTAACGATATTCAGCTTAACTTCGCCTTTTTTCAAAGGAAAGTTGAGCTTTGCGGCAGTCCTGATCATTGTAATAAGCTTCGGATTATTTTTGTCTTCACATTTTGAAATATCAAGCGTGATTTCAGAGAAGCTCATATAATCTGCTAATTCTTTTGAATCAGTTATTTTGGCACAAGTCAGATAATTGATATTATCTTGAAAAGTTTCACCACCACAACCAACGTTAGAATTTACTTTGTATTCTGCTGTAAACTGAACCAGTTGAGGTCCTCTTGCTAAACCATAGCAACCAATAATTGGCGCACGCTCAACAAAAAATTCTTCCGATTGGATATTTTTAACAACCAAATAAACTTTGTCATGACCGTCAACAGTTGCAAAAGCACTTGAAGCCAGTAATGTCATTGCTAAAGCAAAAAAAATCGTTTTCATACTCTGTTTCTCCTTTGTATAGTTTTTAGACACTTTTGTAAATTTAGGCTCAAAAATGGCTCTCACTGCCAGCCAGCGAGAAATAAACCACAAATGAACAACACGACTATGACTTATGCGAAATCCGAGCCTGAAATTTCGTAAAAATCTATTATCGCGCTCTACATTGGTGCGCGATCCTCGATTCTTCTGGGCGCGTCGGCGAAAGAGCGCGAGAATAAAGGTGTAAATCACTTTTTTAGGAGGCGATTATGACAATTATATCAGTTTATCAATTTAAGAACCCCGAAGCAGCCAACAATGCCCTCGAAGCTCTATGGCGACGACTTTGTGGCGGGTTTGAGCGCTCGGCAGGTGCAGAAATCTGGATCAGTAGCTTTTGCGACGACGCCTATCTCGCAGGACAAATCTGCGCAAGTCATGGCGGCATTGCAAAATAATGAACGTAAATTTGTCTTCTCATTTTAACTGCTGGCAATTGATTTATGTGGCGTTTGCCATTTACGCCAACTGCCAAGTTTTTAAATGGATCTTCGGTGCCGTCAAAACCGTGGCGACTTCCAATTTTTTAAAGACTCTTGTTTTTAAACTTACTCCAAACTCGGTGATCCAGAAACGCAGTGAAAAACGAATTGAATTGGTGAAGCAGCAAAAGATTGAAGAAAAACTCCTCAAAGAAAAGAAACACCAAGAGGCTCTAGAAATCCACCGCAAATACCAATACACGGGCTGGTGGAACATTGGATTTATTGAAGAAGATCGCGCAACTCTTTTCAAAGGATACGAGGATATTCCATGGCGTTGGGGAAGTGATAAAATCGACAGGTCTAAAAATTATTTTCCCGACGATTCAAAGCGTCTTGCGTTTATGATTTTTCAAGAAATGGCGATCTATCGCTGGCAATTTAAAGAGCATGGTAAATGGACGCCAGAAATGGAAATTTTTTGGCAAAAAATTCTACCAAAGCAGTTTGTTGAGAAAAAAGATTATTTTGCTGCTCTTGAAAAACAAGCCACCGCTGATTTTGATTCGGACGCGCCCACTAAAGCGTCCGCTTGATTTTTCTTTTTTTGGCAAGCTCACGGTGAACTTTGTCGCTTAAAGATTCTTTTGTGTAGACCATGTAAATATCGACAATCTTAAAAATCAAGTTGATCGAAAGAACTGAAAGCAAAGAATAAAATGCAAGCATTGCGTTTTTGTAGGAAAGAAAAATTTTAAAAGCACCACCGAAGACAATGGCAAGCAGGAAAAACCAGATCGAAAGCACCAAGTTAAAAAGTAGGTCGCCCTCTTCAAGAGTTTTTTCTAGTTTTGATTTTTTCCTGCGCTTTGGCGGTCTCATAAACCCTCCATAAGAATCCATGAAAGCACGGCAACGGTAAAAAATATCTTTGTTAAAAATGGCGGTGCGATCAGGGCGCCCACAATTGACGCCAAAAAACAAAAATAGCAGATCCTTACAAGGTTGGTTTTAAAGCTGCGTCGTCTCATTGTTTGTAAATGGAAATGACTGCGCTTTCGAGAAATTTTGGAAAGTTGTGGACGGCTGACAAAAGAAACATAGCGGCATAACCTTGTTGGTGCATAAACCAACC
>JBDHWW010000142.1:0-2602 GCA_039810425.1 Pseudobdellovibrionaceae bacterium
ATTGCCAACCGGTCAGCCATTGTGCGAATTGCCAAGATGCGGTCTTGATCCACGTTGAGTACCTCCTTCAGAAAGAGTTCGGTTAGTGGCCAGGAAACCAAGTCAAGTTCATTCAGCAGACTATAGGTTCGGCGTTGATCGTCCTTGGACACACCTACCTCTGGTCTTCTTAAGAAGTATGTTCGGAGGAAACGATGCGCGGCTGTTGGTAGGGCGAAGAGATCCTCATAGAAGGTATTTCGTCTAGCAGGGCGACCGCTATCGTCCCGTTCAAAGTCGGTTGACTCTCCATCTTTTACCCCTTCCCAGCCACGCCATGCAATTCGTTGCCAGGCTTGCTTATAGGCCGCGTCAGTAGCAAAGGAAAGAAAGCGCGTGACCTGCAGTGGGAGGTAGTAAATGTCCATCTTGGGGCTGGTGCGATAGTTTGTGAAATGATAGGCTGTTACTGAGCAGTTATCGTTATCCTGCCGAGCAGTTTCAGCCTCAATTAATTGCTGGACGATTTGCGTTCGTGGGTATTTACTGCCACCACCTTTCTCATCTTGTCCAGCAAGATCGAGCATCCTGCGGTTCTCGGCCAGGGTCTTGTAGACGAACTGTTGGGTCAACTCAGGATTCTCAGCATGGAGTAGCAAGATACGCCCTTCACATTTCTGTGAACCGAGTGGGAAGGCGTGCATTGCAAGCAACGCTTCCCCGCTCAGTGGCATTGCCTCAATCCCATCTGGATAACAAATACCGATACTCAGTGTCAGCATCTTGGAATCAGCAAGCACGACCGCTTGATTACCGAAAAACACGCACGGTTGTGGTAAAGCCTCATCGCCCTTTCGCTGCCATGCGCGGAGTACTTGGTTAGCATAGGCTGCACGTCGTTCTGGCTGCTTATCAAACGCAGGTTGCGTGAAATCCGAATTAGTAAAGATGACAGTCAGAAAGGCTTTCATGGGATTCTTGCCATACTGTCGCTCGAGGTAGTCGGCAACCTTGGCAAGATCATCAGTAGTTAGTTCGGAAGGATCTTCTTTCCCCGCAAACGCTGTGATGGCGGCGACACCAACATCACTCAAAGGATGCCCAGTGTAACGTAGAATCATTGCATAAGCCTCCTACTTGAGAGCCAAGCACCATTATCAAACCATCTACAGAAAGATAATCACGGCTTTCATGGATTTCCCCTATTTCTATGGTTTACGTTTACTTCAGACACATCGTATCATATCATACTAAATAATCAAACCCTTTTGTGTGTTATTCTAGAATTTTGCAGAGTACAGAATTGCTTTCTGTTGGCTGTAGTAGTTTTTCCACACGCAGTCATTTATCCTTATAGCTGCGACACATATGGTGTACTGAAAGTTTTGGGTGTTTTTCTAGGGGCGCTTTCGATCCATGGTTGGATACTTAGCTTAATCTCAAGGACAGCGCCTGCTCTGAAACACTGATTAGCTTTCGCTACCACCAACTCTGTTAAGGTGTTGTCTGGCTATATAACTGCGCCATCGCCGCTGCCTCCGCCGCGATCTCCGCACGGAACGCTGGTGGGGCGAGGACTTCAACATTTGGGCCCCACTGACGCACCCACGGCTTCAGTTCCAGTGTGTGGCCGACCTGGACAGTAAACAGACAGGAACCATCAGGCTGATCAGTAATTTCCTGGCGCTGGTGCCAGGTGCTCTCCTTCACTCGCCTGACAACAATGGGCGCGAAGCGTAGCACAACGGTCTGTTCCCCAGCTTCATCACCCCACATGACGCCCCAGGCATTCGCCAGAAGTCGCTGCGGATCGAAGTTTGCTGGTGGCGTGAACGTGTCACTGGTCAGCGTTGCCCCGATGATCCGTTCTACCTTCAGCGTGCGTAACGCCTGCCGTAGCTCATCATAACCAATGACATAGCAGGCATAGCCGATTGCCGATGGCTCCAGATAGTACGGGGCAAAGGTGCGCGTGGTGATCTGATCACTGGTGATCGCCTGATAGGTCAGGCGCACTTTGCGGCGCTCTACCCACGCTCTGGTCAACGTTTCCAGCACCGCCATGTAACCTGGCTTGACTGGCCGGAGGCGGACCTCGTACGCCGCGGCCTGAATATGATGTGCCAGGAGCGGGGCACGCAGGTGCAGCGCATCTGCCAGCCGGTCGAGGGCTTGGGCACTGTGCGGGTTATACTCGTCGCTGTAGCGTGAGAGCAAGCGAGCGGCGAGGTAGAGCGCCAAGAGTTGATCGAGTGTCAGACGCACGGTGTGCAGCGCCCGCCGATGATCAAGCCGATAGCGATGGCCTTCCTTGATGAGTCCAGTGCCCAACCCCTCCAACGCCCCATAATCGCGACGGATAGTGTCGGGATCAACACCGAGGGCAGCGGCTAACTCGCTGGTGCGCCAGCCTGTAGGCCGTGAGGCGAGTAATCGCTCCATTTGCTCCAGGCGTTCTAGACGTGACTCTGGCTTACGCATCAACGGTGTTCCTCCTTGTTATCGCAGTGTAACAAAGTAGAACCGCAGATCCTTCGGTTTTCCGTGACTCTGTGTCTGATACAGCACATATACCTGTAATGCTGATCAGCTTACTGTTTGGGTATTGCTCAATCGTGAGCCG
>JBDHWW010000143.1:0-2589 GCA_039810425.1 Pseudobdellovibrionaceae bacterium
GCCGGTGCCGCTCGAGCAGCTGCGTGCGCAGATGACCGAGGACCTGGGCGCCGCGCCCGAGACGGTGTTCGCGCGCTTCGACCCCGAGCCGCTGGCGGCGGCCTCGATCGCGCAGGCGCACCGCGCCGCGCTCGACGACGGCACCGAGGTCGTGGTCAAGGTACGCCGGCCCGACATCGTCGAGGTCATCGAGGCCGATTTGCGCCTGCTCGAGCGCGTGGCCGCCGCCGCCGAGCAGGACTGGCCGGCGCTCGTGCCCTACCGGCCCCGTCTGCTGGTGCGCGAGTTCGGCCGCAGCCTGCGCCGCGAGCTCGACCTGGCGGCCGAAGGGCGCAACGCCGAGCGCATCGCCGCCAACCTGGCCACGCTGCCCGAGGTGGTGGTCCCGCGCGTGCACTGGGCGTACACCAGCGCGCGCCTGAACGTGCAGGACTGGATCGACGGCGTGCCCGGCGAGGACCTCGAGCGCATCACGCGCGAGGGCTTCGACCGCGTGCTGCTGGCGCGCCGCGGCGCACGCCTGGTGATCAAGATGATCGTCGAGGACGGCTTCTTCCACGCCGACCCGCACCCCGGCAACGTGTTCTACCTGCCGGGCAACCGCATCGCGCTCATCGACTTCGGCATGGTCGGGCGCATCGCGCCGCGCCGGCGCGACGAGCTGCTGGCGCTGCTGCTCGGCCTCGTCGAGCAGCGCCCGCAGGCGCTGGCCGACGTGCTGATCGAGTGGACCGGCCACGCGCGCGGCGTGGAGCTGGCGACGCTCGAAGACGAGATCGAGGCCTTCGTCGAGCGCTACCACGGCACGCCGCTGGCCGAGCTGAACCTGGGCGACATGCTGCTCGAGGTGACGGCCGTGCTGCGCGAGCACGGCCTCGCCCTGCCGCCCGACCTGGCGCTGCTGATCAAGGCCTTCATTTCGCTCGAGGGCATGGGCCGCGCGCTCGACCCCGGCTTCCACATGGCCGGCGAGGCACTGCCGCTGCTGCGCAAGGTGCTGCGCGCGCGCTACACGCCGCAGGCCATGGGCCGGCGCGGCTGGCAGACGCTGGCCGGCGGCCTGGGCGCGCTGGGCCAGCTGCCGGGCGACCTGGTGCAGCTCGTGCGCCGCGCCCGGCACGGCCGCGTGCACGTGGGCATCGAGATCGCCGAGCTCAGGCGCAGCGCCGAGCGCATCGACCGCGCCGCCAGCCGCCTGGCGATCGCGCTCGTGATCGCCGCGCTCATCGTCGGCTCGTCGATCGTGATGACGGTGGGCGGCGGGCCGCAGCTGCTCGGCCTGCCCGCCCTCGGCCTGCTCGGCTTCCTCGGCGCCGTGGCCGGCGGCCTGTGGCTGCTGCGCGCCGTGCGCCGCAGCGCGCAGCGGCGCGACGACGACGAAGCCGGCTGAGCGCGCAGCAGCCGCGCGCGCACGCTCAGATCGCGTCGAGCGGGCTGCGCACGCCGCGCCCGCCGCGGTTGAGCACATGCGTGTAGATCATCGTCGTCGAGACGTCGGCGTGGCCGAGCAGTTCCTGCACGGTGCGGATGTCGTAGCCGGCCTGCAGCAGGTGCGTCGCGAACGAGTGGCGCAGCACGTGCGGCGAGCAAGGCTTGGCAATGCCGGCGCGGCGCGCCGCCAGCGCCACGGCGCGCTGCACGCCGGCCTCGTGCAGGTGGTGGCGTCGGATCTCGCCGCTGCGCGGGTCGGCGCTGCGCTGCGCGCCGGGAAACACCCACTGCCAGCCCCAGGCGCGCGGCGCGCCGCGGTACTTCAGCGCCAGCGCATCGGGCAGCCAGACGGCGCCGAAGCCTTCGGCCAGGTCGCGGTCGTGCAGCGCCTTGGCGCGCGCGAGCTGCTGCTGCAGCGGCGCGATCAGGTTCTCGGGCAGCACGGTGACGCGGTCCTTGCCGCCCTTGCCTTCGCGCACCAGCAACTCGCGGCGCGCGAACTCCAGGTCCTTGACGCGCAGGCGCAAGCCCTCGAGCAGGCGCAGCCCGGTGCCGTAGAGCAGCGAGGCCACGAGCTGCATCGTGCCGTTCAACTCGTGCAGCAGCGCGCGCACCTCGGCCGGCGTCAGCACCACCGGCAGCCGCCGCCGCTCCTTGGCCACGACCAGCTCGTCCAGCCAGGGCAACTCCACGCCCAGCACCTGCCGATAGAGAAAGAGCAGCGCCGACTTCGCCTGCGACTGCGTCGACGCCGAAACCCCGCGCTCGACGGCCAGCGAAGTCAGGAAAGCCGTCACCTCCCGCGCTCCCAGCTCGCGCGGATGCCGCCGCCCGTGAAAGCGCACGAAGCGGCGGACCCAGTCGACATAGGCGCTCTCGGTACGGATGGCGTAATGGCGCAGGCGGATCTCCTCGCGCACGCGCTCGAGCAGGCGCGGGGCGGCGGCCCCTGCGCCGGCCCCTGGATCAGGGGAAACGACGTTGACGGCGCAAGCGGCAGGCGCAGAATCGGCGCGGGCCGAGGCCTCCGGGATGAGGGGCGCGGCGTGGGACGGCGGCAGCTTCATGCCGCGGGAATTTAGGCGGCCTATCGCAGGCGCGCGATGGCCCGGAAGCGGGGTTCAGGAGGGGGCGGACCGAGGGCGTCCGAAAGGGGGT
>JBDHWW010000144.1:0-2551 GCA_039810425.1 Pseudobdellovibrionaceae bacterium
CTAATCCATATTATTGTTCTCAAAAATGTATCTTTGACCTCCTCAAGGATACATTTTTGTTTTTATTAATCCTGATTATAACTTATGATTAAACAATCTTTCTTGTTATTGCCTCTGTTAGTAATCCTTTTTTCTTGCAACCCCAAAAAAGAAGAAAAAAAGAAAATAGAATTACCCAAGGATACTACATTAGAGTTATTGAATAACAGAATAAACGGCAACAAAAATAATCCTGAATTATATATTCAAAGGGCCGACTTATTATTAAATCAAGGAAAAAGTCAACTGGCATACGAAGATGTGCTAAAAGCTGTACAATTAGATTCTAACAATTACAACTACCAATTCAAATTATCTGAAATATCTTTTATAGCAGGAAAGTCAAGACAAACAAAAATATCTCTTGAAAAGTGTTTACAATTAAAACCTGATGATGTTCAGGCTATGCTCAAGTTGGCCGAGTTGTATTTATATGTAAAGGAATACAACCAATCGTTAGATTTATTAAAAAAAGCCACCAATATTGATAATCTAAATGCCAAAGCCTACTTCCTTAAAGGAATGAATCTAAAAGTTATAGGAGACACCGCTAACGCTATTGCTAACTTTCAGCGGGCAGTAGAGCTTGATCAGGAATACTATCATAGCTATATGCAATTAGGTATTTTATTTGCCACCAAACATAATCCCATTGCTGTTGACTATTACAACAACGCATTAAACTTAAACCCACGCAGTACCGAGGCTTTATATGCCAAATCATTGTTCTTTCAAGATCATGGTGATTATAAGTCGGCTAAAGCCGGGTATAATATGCTATTACAAATTGATTCAACGCATTATTTTTCATACTATAACCTAGGCTATATAGCTTTTAATATTGATAAAGATTATCGTGAAGCAACTGTATTCTTTAGTAAAGCTATTAAGTTTAATCCGGCCTATGCCGAGGCATTTTATATGCGTGGTTTGAGCTTTGAAGAATTAGGCGAATACGGGAAAAGTATAAGAGATTATGTTGAATCGTTAAAGATAGCACCCGAATATGATTTAGCATTAAAAGGCCTTAAAAGGGTTGAAAAAAAATAATTCCGGCTATAGGTATAGAATAACATAAGCCGGAATTATAACTCAAAACTTTGAATGAATAGTCAGAAGCTATTTTACCATTAACTTTTTCTGATCTTCTTTTATAGGCTTTCTGAAAACAAATTCGTTATCAAAAACATCTAACACAATCTCACTATCTTTTGACACCTTCCCTGCAAGTATTTGTTTAGATAACTCGTTTAGCACTTTCTTCTGCATAACTCTTTTTACCGGACGTGCACCAAACTGAGGGTCGTAACCTAATTGTGATAACCAATCAATAGCCTCAGGAGTTACAGATAAATTAATATCATTTTCTTTTAAAGTATTGATAATTCCTTTTATCTGTATTTCAACAATCTTATGTACATTCTCTCTATTCAAAGGAGTAAACATTATTGTTTCATCAATACGATTTAAAAATTCAGGCCTGATGGTTTTCTTCAATAATTCAAAAACTTCTATCTTGGTTTGTGTATATACCTTTTCAAAGTTATTATAATCACCTTTCTGATCTAATTTGTCAAAATTTTCCTGAATAAGGTGTGAACCTAAATTGGAGGTCATTATTATAATAGTGTTTTTAAAATTTACTACACGTCCTTTATTGTCTGTTAAACGGCCATCGTCAAGCACTTGCAACAGTATGTTAAATACATCGGGATGAGCTTTCTCAATTTCATCAAGCAACACTACACTATATGGTTTTCTTCTTACAGCTTCGGTTAACTGTCCACCTTCATCATATCCAACATATCCGGGAGGTGCACCAACCAAGCGACTTACCGAGTGTCTTTCCTGATACTCACTCATATCAATACGGGTCATGCTGTTCTCGTTATTGAATAAAAACTCGGCCAAAGCCTTGGCCAACTCAGTTTTACCCACTCCTGTAGTACCCAAAAATATGAATGAACCAATTGGTCTTTTATTATCCTGCAATCCGGCACGACTTCTTCTAACGGCATCACTAATGGCTTCAATTGCTTCATCTTGACCAACAACACGTTTATGTAATTCAGTTTCCAAATGCAATAGTTTTTCGCGCTCGCTTTGCAACATACGTGCCACCGGAATACCTGTCCAACCTGCTACAACACTGGCTATATCTTCACTATCAACTTCTTCCTTTATAAGTTGTAGGCCGCTCGACTGCATTTCTACAAGTTGGTTTTCTAAAGCATTCAACCTAGTTTGAGCTTCCTGAATTTTTCCGTAACGTATTTCGGCTACTTTTCCGTAATCTCCTGCTCTTTCGGCTTGCTCAGCTTGAAACTTAAGGTCTTCAATATTACTTTTCTCTTTCTGAATATTTTCTACAACCTCTTTTTCACTTTGCCATTTTGCTCTTAAATCGGCTCTTTCATCAGCTAGCTCAGCTATTTCTTTATTAAGCTCTTCCAATTTTTTAGTATCATTCTCGCGCTTTATAGCCTCTCTTTCAATTTCAAGTTGTCTTATT
>JBDHWW010000145.1:0-2533 GCA_039810425.1 Pseudobdellovibrionaceae bacterium
GCTTCGGGCCCACGCTGGGCGTCCGCGCAGGCCGTTTCGGCTACTCGACCGATGTTGTCAGGCTCGGCGAGGACGCGTTCGCGATGCTCGCCGGCGTGGACACCTGGGTTGTCGGCGCGTTTCAGCGCAAGCCGCATCACACCCACGCGCATGTTGCGCTGGCGATCGCCTGGGCGCAGCGGATTGGCGCGCGGCGCACGGTGCTGACCCATCTAGGGGCCGATCTGGACTGGGCCTGGCTGGCTGGCAACCTGCCGCGCGGGATCGAGGCGGCGCATGACGGGATGCGGTTGGAGATTGGTCAGTAAGAAATTTCCATAATATCCATTATGCGGCTTCGCCGACGGCCGACCGGCTGGATCATGGTCTTTGTCGGAACTCAGCCCGCAGCCCCGAAAAGCCGATCGATATCGTCCTGCCCGGGCGCTTCTTGCGGCAACGCCGGCCCGTTCGTCAGACTGGCCTCGACCTTTGCGATGACCGGCTCCGCCACCCCCTGGAGTCGCGCCTCGACCTCGCGGATCAGGGTTGCCACCCTCTTGACCCGCTGGGCCACGAGATCCTGAAACGCACAGGCCTCGAAGATGCGCATCGTGCAGGCACGCAATGCGCCGTCCGGATCGGGAACGGGACCGATCAGTACGTCGAGTTCCTCGCAGGCCGACAGGATGGTCTCGGCCGCCCAGGCGGATTGCTCCACCACCGCGCCGAGCTCATCCTCCGCCGACCGGAACGTAGCCGCGTCAGGTCCGGCCCGTCGGGCCGTCGTCACGAGCTGCTGGCGCGCCTCCATGATCAGCGACAGGATCTCATTGAGCGCGCGGCGCAGGGCGAGGATGCTGTCGGGATGATCCGCATCGGCCATCATACGAATACCCGCTGGATCTTCTCCATCAGGGTCTGGGCGTTGAACGGCTTGACGATGTAGTTCGAGACGCCCGCCGCCTTCGCGGCGAGCACGTTCTCCGGCTTGCTTTCCGCCGTCACCATGATGAACGGCGTGGCCTTGAGCTGCTCATCCGCCCGCAGCTTCTGCAGCAACTCGAGCCCCGTCATCGGCTCCATGTTCCAGTCGCTGATGACCAGACCGAAGCTGCCGGCGCGGAGCTTGCCCAGCGCCTCCTCGCCGTTGGAGGCTTCGTCGGAGTTGTTGAAATCATTCTGTTTCAGCAAATTGCGGATGATCCGCGTCATGGTGCGCTGATCGTCCACGACCAGAATCTGCATGTTCTTGTCGATTGCCATGATGTTCATGCGTCCTGTGGCGCGGTGATCAGGGATGTATCGATGCGCGCGGCGAGTGCGGTTGCGCGCCGGCCTACCTGTGCGACGAACAGCGACCGCCCCCCGCAGCGCAGATCGACCGCGGCCGCGGAGGCGCCTGTCAGCATCAGCGTCTGGCCAGGTTGCAGATCGAGCAACTCGGAGAGGCGCATGGTCTGCTCGTGCAGCACGGCCTCGATTTCGATCTCGGTCTGCATCAGCTCCCCGGCGAGGTGGTTCTCCCAGATACTGTCCCGGCCGAAGCGCTCGCCCATGAAGTGCTGGAGCAGCACCTCGCGAACCGGTTCCAGCATGGCGTAGGTGAAAAGCAGCTCGATCATGCCGCCGCGGCCGTTGATATCGATTCGCACGCGGGCGGCGATGCAGGCGTTGGATTTGCGCGAGATACCAGCGAAGTTCGGGTTGGTTTCCAGGCGCTCCAGCGCGAAGGTCACCTGCGCGACCGGATCGAAGGCGGTGGAGACATCGGCCAGCACGATGCGGGCAACGCGCTCGACCAGCATGCGCTCGATGCTGGTGTACGCCCTGCCCTCGATCCGCGCCGGCTCGGCCGCGCGGCCGCCGAGCAGCACGTCCACCAGCGTGTAGATCGCCGCGCCATCCACGGTGAGCAGGCCGAGATTGTCCCACTCCTGCGCCTTGAACACGGCCAGCATGGATGGCAGGGGCAGCGCATTCATGTACTCGCCGAAGCGCAGCGAGCGGATCTGCTCGAGGCTGGCCTCGACATTCTCGCCGGTCAGCCGGCGCAGGCTGGTGGACAGGATGCGGACCAGCCGGTCCAGCACCACCTCCAGCATCGGCAGGCGCTCATACGACACGAGGCCCGAGTGGATCAGCCGCTCCACGCCGCTGAAGCCCTCACTGCCCCCTGCCCCGCCGACATCGCCGAGCAGGGAGTTGATCTCGTCCTGGTTCAGGGCGCGATCGGCAGCACCCGCGCCAAGAGCGGCGTCCCAGGCGGCCGAGAGGTCGTCTTCAGGCGTGTCGGGCATCGTGTGTCCACGTGGCTCGGTGGGAACACTTTGCCCATGCAGGGTTAAGCGTTGGTTGTCCGCCGCAATTCCCCGATCCGCGCCTGCTGATAGCGGCTGAGGGGAACGGGAGGTGCCGGGAACTCAAGGGTTTCCCGGGTGGCTGGTGGGCGCGAGAGGGATCGAACCTCTGACCCCCACCGTGTCAAGGTGGTGCTCTCCCGCTGAGCTACGCGCCCGTGGCGCTCCCGATAGCCCCTGCCCGCCGGCTCCGC
>JBDHWW010000146.1:0-2518 GCA_039810425.1 Pseudobdellovibrionaceae bacterium
CGCCGCAACGCCGTGCACGGCAAGGTGGTCGAGATCGCCTACCTCGGCGACGTGTCGATCTACCACGTCGCCACCGACCACGGCCAGGTGGTACGCATCCAGATCACCCACGAGGCGCGCTATTCGCGCCCGCACTACAGTTGGGACGACGAGCTGTGGCTGTCGTGGGATCCCGACGATGGCGTGGTGCTCACCGCGTGAACGGCAGCGGCTTCAACTGGCTCGGCTTCTGGAACCTCGTGTTCAGCGCGCTGGTGCAGCGCATCGGCGTGCTCGGCCGCGAGCTGCGCCAGCGGCGCGGCCGCCTCGTGGTCGCGGGCATCCCGATGCTGTGGCTCGGCCTGTTCTTCCTGCTGCCTTTCCTCATCGTCGCCAGGATCAGCCTCACCACGATCGACCCGAACGCGCAGCCGCCGTACTCGAGCATCGTCACCTTCACCCAGGGCTGGCAGCTTGAGCTGCATTTCAACCTCGACAACTACCGGCGGCTGTGGCAGGACGGCCTGTACCTGAGCGCCTACCTCAACTCGCTCAAGACCGCGGCGATCTCGACGCTGCTGTGCCTCATGATCGGCTTTCCGATGGCGCTGGGCATCGCGCGCGCGAGCACGCGCTGGCGCCTGCCGCTGCTCACGATGGTCATCGTGCCGTTCTGGACCAGCTTCCTCATCCGCATCTACGCGTGGATCGGCCTGCTCAAGGACCAGGGGCCGCTCAACAACCTGCTGCTGTGGCTCGGCGTCATCGACGAGCCGCTGCACATCCTCTACACCAACACCGCGGTCTACATCGGCATCGTCTATTCCTACCTGCCGTTCATGGTGCTGCCGCTCACCGCGACGCTGCTCAAGCACGACCGCAGCCTGCTCGAAGCCGCGTTCGACCTCGGCTGCAAGCCGATGCGCGCCTTCTGGCGCGTCACCTTCCCGCTCGCGCTGCCGGGCGTGATCGCCGGCAGCCTGCTGGTGTTCATCCCCGCGGTCGGCGAGTTCGTGATCCCCGACCTGCTCGGCGGACCCGATTCGCTGATGATCGGCCGCGTGCTGTGGACCGAGTTCTTCCAGAGCCGCGACTGGCCGCTGGCCTCGGCGGTGGCGATGGCGATCCTGCTGCTCATCGTGATCCCGACACTGCTGTTCGAACACCTGCAGGCGCGGCGCGGCGCGCAGGAGGCGCGGCGATGAGGCAGCGCTCGACCTTCGTGTTCACGATGATGGCGTTCGGCTATGCCTTCCTGTACCTGCCGATCTTCTCGGTCGTCCTGTACTCGTTCAACGCCTCGCGCCTCGTGACGGTGTGGGGCGGCTTCTCGACGCGCTGGTACGGCGCGCTGTTCCACAACGAGACGATCCTCCAGGCGACCGGCCGCAGCCTGCTCGTCGCGGCAATGGCGGCCACCCTCGCGGTCGCGATCGGGACGCTGGCCGCGGTCGCGTTCACGCGCTTCCAGCGCCTGCGCGCGCGCCCGCTCCTGTCGCTGATGACCAGCGCGCCGCTGGTCATGCCCGAGGTCATGCTCGGCCTGTCGGCGCTGCTGCTCTTCGTCGGCCTGCAGCAATGGATCGGCTGGCCTGCCGGTCGCGGGCTCATGACGATCACGATCGCCCACACCACCTTCTGCTGCGCCTACGTCACCGTGATCGTGCAGTCGCGCCTCGCGCAGATGGACGAGAGCCTCGAGGAAGCCGCGCTCGACCTCGGCGCGCGGCCGTGGAAGGTGTTCTTCCTCGTCACGCTGCCGGTGATCTTTCCCGCGCTGGCCGCGGGCTGGCTGCTCGCCTTCACGCTGTCGCTCGACGACCTCGTGGTGGCGAGCTTCGTGTCGGGACCCAGCTCCACCACGCTGCCGATGCTGATCTACTCCAAGGTCAAGTTCGGCGTCACGCCCGAGATCAACGCGCTGGCCACGCTCATCGTGCTCGTCGTCACCAGCCTCATCGTCGCCGCGACGCTGGTGATGGGACGCCGCAACGCCAATCCGCTGCGCTGATACGCCTAGCACGTCCGAGTCCGCCACGGGCATTGGCGTTATGCTCGCGGCATCCCCTGTTCATGACGCACTGGAGCGCGCCATGCCGGTATCACGCTGGACCTTCGCCACGCTCGCCGCCTTGTCGCTGCATGCGCTGCCGCTCATGGCCGCGCTGCCGGCGTGGGACCAGGTCGAACTCGAGGCCCGCAGCAACCTCATCGTCAACGACAACGGCTGGAACGTGCCGCCGGGCACCTCGTTCAACAGCATCTCGGCCAACCTCAACGATGCGGGCCAGGTGACCTTCACCGCGGGCGTGGTGCCGATCGGCGGCGACCTCGCGCGCACCGGTGCGGGCATCTGGCTTGGCGGCCATGGCAGCGGCAGCTTCGTCTCGGTGCATGAATCGACGAGCGCCGATCCCGACGCGACGATGATCATTTCCGATCGCCCCGGCATCAACCTGCACGGCAAGCTCGCCTACTACACCAGCGACGACGGTGGCCCCTACGTGATGCGGCGCTACGACCCGCTCACGGGCCAGTC
>JBDHWW010000147.1:0-2515 GCA_039810425.1 Pseudobdellovibrionaceae bacterium
CGAGCGGCCGCGGCGTGGCCCCTGTCGCCGCGCCGGGGACGAGGCCGCGCTGGCCGAGATCCGCGCCAACACCGTCGCTCGGCCGACCTACGGCTATCGCCGTGTGACGGCGCTGCTCAACCGCGCGAGGCGCAGCTCGAGGGTAAGCGCGGCGACGAGGCCCTTTGTGCTTGCGCTTGCCGATCAGCCTTCGTCGCTGGTCGCGCATCGCCAGGGCATGAGCTCGTCGATGCGGCTGTTGGGCCAGCCGTTGACGAGGCGGGTCAGGAGTTCGGTGAAGTGGCGCTGCGGGTCGGCGCCGTTGAGCTTGCATGTCTCGACCAGCGATGCGATGGCCGCCCATCGTGCGCCACCGTCATCGCCGGAGGCGAACAGCGCATTCTTGCGGCTGAGGCAGATCGGGCGGATGGCGCGCTCGACGGTGTTGGTGTCGAGCTCGATCCTGCCGTCGTCGAGGAACCGTGCCAGGCCCTCGCGATGGTTCAGCGCGTAGCGGATGGCCTGCGCGGTCGGGCTGCCGCCGGGCAGGCGTGCGATCTGCGCCGAGAGCCAGGCGAACAGGTCCTCGACCAGCGGCCGGCTCTTCTCCTGGCGGCCGGCACGGCGGATGTCAGACTGTCGTCCGCCGCGGCCAGCGTCTTGTAGGCGCCGTAGCCGTCGCACTGCAGGATGCCGCGGTAGCCGCCCAGCAGATCCTTCGCGTGCCCGGCGCCGCGGCCAGGGGCGTAGTGGAACACCACCGCCGGAGGATCCGTGCCGCCCCAGGGACGGTCGTCGCGCGCGATCGCCCAGGCGTAGCCCTTCTTCGTCCGGCCGCGGCCGGGATCCAGCACCGGCATGGTGGTCTCATCGGCGAACAGCCGCGCGGAACCCAGCAGGATCTCCCGCATGCGGCGCACGACCGGCATGACCTCGCTCGCCGCCGTGCCGGTCCAGTCGGCCAGCACCTCGCGGCCGATCTCGATGCCCTGGCGCGCCAGGATCTGCGCCTGGCGATACAGCGGCAGGTGGTCGGCGTAGCGGGAGGCCAGCACATGCGCGACCGTCGCCTCGGTCGGCACGCCGCCCTCGATCAGGCGGGCCGGCGCCGGCGCCTGCACGACCACGCCGGTGCAGGCGCGGCACGCCAGCTTCGGCCGCTTCGCCACGAGCACGCGGAACTGCGCCGGGACCACGTCGAGCCGCTCGGCCGCATCGACGCCGATCTCGACCAGCGGGCCCTGGCAGCAGGGGCAGACCGTCGCCTCGGGCGCCAGCACCACCTCGACGCGCGGCAGGTGCGCCGGCAGCCGGCCGCGGCCGGCACGGCGACGCTTGGCTTGGCTGTCCCGCAGGACAGGAGACGCCTTGCCGGCCTCGGCCGCGTTCTCGGCCAGCGTCGCCTCGGTCTCCTCGAACGCGAACAGAAACTGCTCCTCGGGGAGCCGCTCCGACTTCTGCCCGAACTGCCGGCGCTTGAGCTTCAGCAGCAGGTGACGGAGCCGCTCGTTCTGCGAGGCCAGCGCATCGCGCTCGGCGGCGATGGTCCCAAGCTCGGCGCTGAGCGTGTCGCACCTCGTCAGCGTCTCGAGCAGCAGCGCGCGCAGCGCCGCGGCATCCTCCGGCAAGCTCGGCGTGTCGTCCCCCGCGGCGCGCATCGTGACGCGGATTCTATGCAGGCGCGGTCGGCGTGGGAATCTCCCGCACCGCCTGGACGCGACGCCAATCGATCCCATCGAACAGCGCGGCGAACTCCACCGGCGTCAGGCGCAGCACGCCGTCCACCACCGTCGGCCAGCGAAACGCCCCGCCCTCCAACTGCTTCCAGATCAGCACCAGGCCGCTGCCATCCCGGAGCAGGATCTTGATCCGGTCGGCGCGGCGCGAGCGGAACACCAGCACCGCACCCGAGAAGGGATCCGCGCCCAGCACCTCGGCCGCAAGTGCAGCCAGGCTGTGCGCGCCCTTGCGGAAGTCGACCGGCTTCGTGGCCAGCAGGATCCGCGCGCCCGCCAGAGGCGCGATCATGTCGCCGAGGCCCGGATCGCGCGCAGCACCGTCGTCAGCAACTCGCTGTCCGTGCCGGGCGCGACGCGCAGCACCGCGCCGGCCAGCTTGATCTCGATCAGAAGCGTGGCGCGGGCGGGTGCCGCCACCGGCTCGGGCGACGACGGGGGCGGTGTCTCCGCCACGATCGGCACGAAGGCTGGCTCAGCCGGAGCCGTGGCAGCCGCCAGCGCCCTGCGGGCCTGCCGGCGCCAGTCGAACATCTGCTGCGGGCTGACCTGCCAGCGCCGCGCCACCTCGGTCACCACCGCGCCAGGCTGCGCCGTCTCGGCGATGATCCGCGCCTTGTCGTCGTCCGACCATCTCCGCCGGCGGCCAGGCCCCGTCAGAACCTCTATCCGACGATACCCGACGCCCTTCGCGTCCTCGTTAACGCTATCCATAACGTCAGCCCGAAGCCTCCCGCTCCAAGCTGACCCAGCACATTCACCCCTCGCGACGGAACAACGGCCTCGTCGCCGCGCTTACG
>JBDHWW010000148.1:0-2514 GCA_039810425.1 Pseudobdellovibrionaceae bacterium
ACTGTAAATCAGCTGGCGTACGCCTTCGGGGGTTCGAATCCCTCCCTCACCACCCGGTTTTCCCAGCGATACCGCCAAAAATCGCCCGACCAGCACCAGAACGCTGGTCGGGCGATTTGTGTGATTTTGGCGTTTGACCCCAACCGGGGCAGTTCCGTTCATGCTGGCTCGGTTCTTCTGGTAGCGAGATATTCAGTTTCTCAGGTTTCGGTTATCACGAGTAGCTGCTTATTCAGGTGCAGGCACTGATGATGATGCCTGCTGGCTGTATCTCTGGGGTGCATGGAGCAGGTGGTGGAGGTCACCTATTTGCTCGCTGGCGCTCGCCAACGCGGGCGGGCGGTGATACGCAGAGTCGGTGCTGGTGATGGCGGCACGAAGATCGTACAATCGTGCTGTCCTGCCGATGGTGTACATCCTTCGTAAGCTGGTAGAGCGAATGAATCTGGAAGACCTGCAACGCATTGCTGCCTTTGGTGAGTCCGAACAGCGCGAATTCAAGCGCACGACCGGGGAACGGAAGGAAGTCGCCAAGACGCTGTGCGCCATGCTGAATGGCGGTGGTGGCACGATCCTTATCGGTGTCCACGATGGTGGACGAATCATCGGGCAACAGGTCAATGACAGTACTCAGCTTGATCTTGCCGCCGAGATCAGCCGGATTGAGCCTGCTGCGCTCCCAACCTTCGAGCAGATCGCCATTGCTGGTGACCGCTCGGTCATTGTCCTGACGGTACCTGGCGGCGGTGGACCGTTCAGCTATGATGGCCGACCGTATCTGCGCGTTGGACCAACGACCCGGGTCATGCCGAAGGCACGCTATGATCTGCTGGTGCTGGAACGACTGCATGGCAGCCACCGCTGGGAAAATCAGCCAGCGTCGAGGATGACGGTTGCGGACCTTGATGCTGCTGAAATCCGCCGCACGGTTGACGAAGCGATCCGTCGTGGACGGCTGGATGATCCTGGCACCCGTGATACCACCGAGTTGCTGCAGGGTCTGCAGCTCATCCGCGATGGTGTACCGTTAAATGCGGCGGTGGTTCTCTTTGGCCGCCGTGATGCACTGCTCCCCGAGTATCCGCAGTGTGTCTTACGAATGGCCCGGTTCCGTGGGCCGGATAAGGGCGACTTTAGCGACAATCGGCAGGTCTATGGGAATGCGTTTGACCTACTCTTGCAGGCGCAGACCTTCCTGCGTGACCACTTGCCGATCGCCGGACGGGTCGTGCCACACGTCTTTGAACGGCAGGACGATCCGCTCTATCCAATCGCTGCGCTGCGCGAAGCACTGGCGAATGCCCTCTGCCATCGGGATTATGGTCTTGGTGGCGGTGGTGTCTATCTGGCGATCTACAGTGACCGACTGGAGATCACCAGTGTTGGCGGCTTACCGTTTGGCCTGACCGTGGCCGACCTGCTCCGACCACATACCTCCCGCCTGTGGAATCCACTGATTGCCGGGGTCTTCTATCGACGCGGCATTATTGAGGCCTGGGGCAGTGGCACCCTGAAAATGGTGGAACTGAATCAGGCTGCGGGACTGCAGGCACCCGAGTTTATCGCCGGGGCAGGTGAGGTCACCGTGCGCTTCGTGCCAGAAACAACGGCCAGTGTGCGCCCCCCGCACGAACTCAGCCTATTCCAGCAGGAACTCCTGACGCTCTTGGAGCAAACCGGTTCGCTGGCCGTAGCAACCATCGCAGCAACGATGACCCCAACACCGGCCATCCGTACCCTGCAAGAGAATTTGCAGCGCCTGCGTCAGGCTGGGCTGGTCGAACTGGTTGGCCGGGGTCGCGCTGCGCGCTGGCAGATCGTCGGCACCAAGGCGTAGTATCGCCGCGTGATTCCGCGTGATTCCGCGTGATTCCGCGTGATTCATGCATGGCCTGTCAGTTGGCGGATGTCTTCGGATCTATGCTTTCCTCACGCACCACTACCGAGTCACAGCCTTCATCGGCCTACCTCCGCCAGCCCTGCTTCCGCGAGCGCCGTCTCCACGAGCTGCGCTACCCGCCCGTTGCGCTCACCTGCTGCATGGCGGAGCTCGCCTGCAGTGAACCAGCCACGCGCCAGCGCCTGCCTGACGGCCAGCACAATCTGTTCGGGCGCGGTGCCCCACTCCGCGGCATCGAGGATGGTGCGGAGCGGGTCAGTCAGGCGGATGCCCTCCCGCTCGGTCGTCTCCTCCCGGCCCGGTGGTCGTGTCGTCGTGTGCAGTGTCACACCCGACGGTGCCACCAGGCCGCGCCGCGTGCGGGGCACGGTGATGTGGATCGCATTGGGGATGATATCGGAGAGCTCAAGGAGATCGAGCGCGCTCTCGTGCGAGACAACCGCCTGGCCTGACCCGGCGGCGAGCCAGGCCGCCATGACCTCCTCGTGCAGCGACGACGGGTACTCGCGGAAGCGGTAGAGACCGCGCCGCACCCGGAGGAAACGCCCGCTGCGGGCGTGGTGCGCCAGGAGTGCGGGACTGTACCCGCAGGTACCCGCCTGGGCAGCGGTGAA
>JBDHWW010000149.1:0-2500 GCA_039810425.1 Pseudobdellovibrionaceae bacterium
AAAGACGAGTATTTACAGCATGGTGACGGCGACAATGGAGTTTACTCCGCATAATTCCCAGCTTTGCATAATGTGCGATCGCCGAGATAATCACGAATACAACATGGCCAAGACTTGTATTGAGATCTAGTTTTTCCGTTAATGACACAAAATTAGTCTGGCATTTGCGGAAAACTTCAAGGCCTTTAAGCATGTGGGACACGGAACGCGCGTATCTGGAAAAAGCGAAGACAACCACGGTCTCAATCTCGCCATTTTCAACGGCCTTCATCATACGATCAAGGCTAGGGCGTGAGGCTTTTGTGCCAGATTGATTTTCATCGGCAAAGATTTCGTACTCTGTGATCTTGTTTTGTTCGCAGAAAATAATAAGTGCCCTTAAAGTTTCTGGGCCTTGTTTTTCAAGAATCTCCAGCAGTCTATTGCTTGCGTCGGCTGGCTTACGTTGTCCTTGTTCCCAAGACCTGACGGTCGCCACTTTCACGTTCATGATGGTGGCGAACTCACCTTGGGTGACACCAAGCTCCTCACGAAGTTTTTTTACTTTTTTACTGGTGAACTCAGGGGCCGCCAGTAGTCGCAATTGAAACGTGTGTGGATTATATTCGATTTGAGAAATTAAATATAGTATACGACCAAAACTAGTCGTTATAAATACGTAATAAAAACAATATGATAATGCATTTTTACGAATATTTTATTATAGCTAACCTATTCTGTTTGTTTTTTCTATGGAACTCCGATAAGATTATCTGAGGAGGTTAATTATGCCTAATGTTCAAATAAATCCAAGAGCGCAAAGGTCTACTCCTGATTCATCCGATTCAATTGCTGGAAAGGCACTCGCTGAGGCGCTAAAGTTTCTTCAGAAAGAATGGGGCTGGAGTGGTAAAGATTTGAGCTCCATCCTTCATATTCCGGTGAGTACGATTAATTCATGGCTTAAGCAGGTGTACATTCCTGTGTCGAAACCGCTTTCATTAGATGCTCAGGCTATTATTACTTTAGTAGCGATCCATAAGAGTTTAAATGCGATGTTTGAGCAAGCGGGTGACCAGTTAAAATGGCTAAACACTCGTCATCCGGATATGGGTGTTTTGCCCAAAGAAAAGATGAAGAAGTCTATGGAAGGGCTCATCGGGGTTCGGCAATACCTGGATTATGTTAGGGGTAGAGGAGCTTAATGGTCGAACTCCATCGAGTTGTTCAGTCTCAAATGGCGAGTAGGTACTCACAGCAAGCGACTTCAAGCAAGGAGTCAGCAGATGCTTTGGATCAACTATTAGAGGATTCGAAGCCGCAGATACCTAGCGGACATGAGCAATGGGATCTTTTAATTGCAACGCCTTTTCGTTACCCACTTCCCACAGACCCACAGTATGAAGCAAGATTTAAACCCCCGCATTTTCATCGAAATGTTTGGTACGGGTCTGAGCTTGCTGATACTGCGTTTTACGAAGCTTCCTATCATTTGCTGAAACAGCGGATTCATTTACCTGACCACAACGAGACTGGATTAAGAACTTTATTCGTAGTTGATTGCGATTTGTCGAAAGCGTTAGATGCAAGAGGAAGTGCTGATATTGCTCAAATTATGGATCGTCAATCTTACGCGGCTTCTCATAAAGTTGCTCAAAGTGCGAATAGTTATACTGGAATCATTTATCCATCGTGCCGAGAGCCCAAGCGCGGCATGTGTGCAGCGATGTATGAGCTATCTTGCTTTAGCAAAGTTGTGAAGAGTGAATTGACCGTGCACTTTGAGTATCAACATCATGTAATTACTTGGACCCGCCATCCTTCCATTAGTGTAAGTATTAACTGGTCACAGATTAGCTAGATAGGAAAAAACTCGTTCCACCGTGAGACGAGTAGGGTCGTTTTGTCCGTCGGGAGCCGTCGGTGGCCGCAATTGAAACGTGGCAAGTTGTTGAAATCACTGAAAACCGAATGTTACCAGTGGGTTATAATCTGTCACTTTTGATCCCGTCCACCCCGCCAAATTTCTCCTAGGAAATTTGGAACCCCCGTCGATTCTGGAATCTGTTTTTCTAAGAGGCTGTTTCAGAATCAAATTCCCAGCCTCCTAAATGCGATCATTGCACAGCCTAAAAATACAAATGCTCGGTGGATCGGGACAGTTCTTTCGTAACGTATCTGCAATCTTCTAAAGTCATGGAGCCAAGCGATGGATCGCTCGACCACCCACCTGGTTTTTCCGAGCCCTGAGCCGTGCGGAGTTCTTCGTTTTGCGAGTTCTGGCCGTATCTCCCTTTTTTTTAAAGCTTTTCTTTTTGACTCTGAATCATATCCACGATCACCTTGGACAACTTTCGGCTTATGCAGGGGCCGTCCAACTTTGCCCTTTATTTCAGGAATGCCATCGACAAGTTTTATAATTTGTGTGACGTCGTGACGATTGGCGAGAAATTTTGGAAAGTTGTGGACGGCTGACAAAAGAAACATAGCGGCATAACCTTGTTGGTGCATAAACCAACCC